>JADYYH010000026.1 GCA_020853775.1 Nitrospira sp. | reverse complement strand
GAGCCCACGCGGTCAACGTCGCGCGCTCTTTCAGGGACAAGACAATGGGAGGAGCAAGGTTCACGATGCATAAGCTGACTCTCGTTGTGGCCAATTGTCAAGTTATTTATGACGCACTACACTAGCTGGTGACCGCCCCTTCGGAAGCGGAGGAGACGTGGCGGGCGTATTTCCCCATCACGCCGGAGAGATAGCGCGGAGCAGGGTGTTTGACCTTCTTCAGGCGCGCGGTTAGTTCTTTCTGCGTCACATTGACATCCAGCCGCCGTTTCACGATGTCGAAGGTAATGACATCGCCGGTCTTGACGGCCGCGATGGGACCGCCTTTGATGGCTTCAGGGGCGACATGTCCGGCCATCAGGCCGTGTGTCGCGCCGGAGAAGCGTCCGTCTGTGAGCAGTGCGACGGAATCGCCGAGTCCTGCGCCGACGATGGCGGCCGTGACGCCAAGCATTTCCCGCATGCCCGGGCCACCGGATGGTCCTTCGTATCGAATGACAACGACGTCGCCCGCCTTGATCTTTCCGGCCTGCACCGCCTTGAAGGCATCTTCCTCCCGCTCGTACACCTTGGCCGGGCCGCTGAAATGCAGGATGGAATGGCCGGCGACTTTGACCACACAGCCTTCCGGCGCCAGGTTGCCCTTGAGAATAACTAAACCGCCTGTCGGCTTGATTGGCTTGGACAGCGGGCGTAATACCTGTTGATCAGGCTGTTCTGTGGCGGCCTTGGCCTCTTCGCCGATCGTCCGTCCGCTGACGGTGATCTGGTCCGGGTGGAGGATTTTCGCGTCGATCAGGCGCTTCGCCACCAGGGTTGTGCCACCGGCCGCATAGAGATCCGCCGCGGTGAAGTGGCCGCCTGGCTTCAGATCGGCCAGTAGCGGCACCTTCCGGTTGATCTTATCGAAGTCGTCGATGGTGAGCCGCACCCCCATCTCGCGCGCCACAGCCAGCAGATGCAGGACGGCATTCGTCGACCCGCCGGTTGTCGCGACGGCCGCGATGGCATTTTCGATCGAGCGGCGCGTGATGATCTGTTTGGGGCGAATGTCTTTCTTGAGGAGATCCATGACTAATTTGCCGCACTCGAACGCCACATCGTCTTTGTGCGCATCCATGGCGGGGACCCCGTTTCGACCCATGGGCGAAATTCCCAGGAATTCGAAGGCAATGGCCATGGTGTTGGCGGTGAACTGGCCGCCGCAGGCGCCGGGCCCCGGGCAGGCATGGTCTTCCAGGTCTTTTAGTTCGGCATTCGTCATCTTGCCGCAGGCATGTTTGCCGACCGCTTCAAAGACGTCCTGAATGGTCACGTCATGGCCCTGAAACTGCCCCGGCATAATAGATCCGCCATACAGCATGAGCGACGGCACATTCAATCGGCAGAGCGCCATGACGGTGCCGGGAATGGTTTTATCGCAGCCCGACAGGGCGACGACGCCGTCGAACAGATGTCCGCGTGCGACGAGCTCGATGGAATCGGCGATGACCTCGCGACTGATGAGCGACGCCTTCATGCCTTCCGTGCCCATGGAAATGCCGTCGGAGACCGCGATGGTGTTGTATTCGATCGGCGTGCCGCCGGCTGCACGGATGCCCGCTTTCACCCGTTCCGATAGCCGGCGCAGATGGAAATTGCAGGGCATGACTTCAATCCATGTGTTCGCGACGCCGATCAGCGGGCGTTCGAGGTCGGCATCGGTAAATCCGACGGCTTTCAGCATGGCGCGGGCCGGTGCGCGGCCCGGTCCGTCGAGCAGGTTGTGGCTTTTGTGTCGAGGGTCGATCGTCATGGAAACTCCTTCAGTTACGGGACGGGAACTACGCGTCAGCATGGTGCGTGCGCAGATCGATCGCAAACTTTCGCATAGATGGGCGTGGAGGGTCAATCCGCGGCACTGATGGGGAAGCCGGCAAAGGGCGATAGCGATGCTGGAGTGCTGAAGGGGCGCAGATGAGGGGAGGGGGGAAACAGGCGGCAGGGCGGCATCAGAAGATGCGACCCTGCCGCCTGCGGCTGTTTAATGCTTGTCCTTCTTGCCGTGCTTCTCTTTCTTCTCGTGTTTCTCGTGCTTGGCTTCCTTGTCGATGACCGCGCCTGTCGCGGCATCGATGTGCACTTCCGTCATCGTGCCGTCGGCGCCGAGCACCTCAACTTCCCAAACGGTCTTGTCGTGCTTCTTTTCGAGTTCAGCTTCGACCGCTGTACCGGGCGCCGCCTCCAACGCCGTTTTGATTGCCTGGTCGATGGTGACCTTGGCATCCTTCACCAACTCGGCGGCGTCACACTTCTCGCCCTTACCCTTGTGGCCCTTGTCACTCCACGCGGGAGTCGTCATGAGACACAGTGCGCCAACCATCAGGGCCGGAATTGCCAGCTGCTTGATCATCTGTGACCTCCGATTCTGTGCGGGTGAACAGGTTACTGGGGTTTCGCTTCGCCATGCGGGTTCGCGCCATGCGGGTTGCCACCATGGGGAGTCTTGCCGTGCGGCGCACCCGCGCCCTTGTGCTGCTGCATCATCTTCTCATGCTCGGCCTGCTCCTTGGCACGTTGTTCGGGAGTGAGCAGCGCGAGGGCGTCCCGTCTGGTCTTGACCGACAACACCCGGAGGCCGATTTGCACATCCGCGCTCTGTTTCAGCTTGGCTTCGATGGCGCCGATGTCGGACTTTTCGTCATCGGTCAGCGCTTTCACTTCGCGTTCGGCGACTTGAATATCGGCTTCCATCTTGATCCGGCTCTTGTCGAGGTTGAGCTGCAATTCCTTGAGCTTGGTCACTTGCTCGGCGTTCAATCCAATGTCTTTCTCATGCTTCAACAGATGACGGATGAGGTGTCCCGCTCCGCCATGCATCATCATTTCCATCATCGCCTTGCCCATGCCGTGGCGGTCTTTTTCATAGCCGCCGCCGTGACCGCCATACCCGCCTTCGGGATTGGCCCAGGCGGGCGAGAGCGTGAGCGCGCAGGCGATGGCCGACGCGGTGGCCAGAGTGAACAGTTTCGTCGTCATTCGGTTCCTCCTTGGTTGAGTGCGATTAATGTCCCGTCAGTCCACGTAACAAACCCCGGTCCCCGGTGAGGGCATTCACCATAAATTGAACGGCCAGCGCGGCGAGCAACAGGCCCATCAGCCGTGCGATGATTTTCTCGGCGATAGGATTGAGCCACTTCGCGCTCCGCGCGCCGATCGCTAATATACTGTAACTCGCCAACCCGATCAGTACAAGGCATCCCAGCAATACGGCCCGCAGCATCCAGGTGGTGGCCTGCGTTTCTAGCAGGATCACGGTGGAAATCGCTGCCGGTCCCGCCAGCATGGGGATGGCAAGCGGCGTAATGGCGATGTCGTCCTTGCTGGTGCCTGCGGCTTTTTCTGCGGCGGTTTCCTGAACCGTGGACCGTTGGGCGCGCAACATGTCGAGCGAGACCAATAACAGAATCAGGCCGCCCGCGATTTGCATCGCCGGCAACGTAATGCCCAGCAGGCTCAGCAGCGTCTGCCCGAACAGTGCGAATCCGCTCAGTGATCCGACCGTGACCAGGCAGGCGACGCGCGCGGTACGGAGGCGTTGCGCCAGGGAATCCCGTGGGGTCATGGCGAGAAAGGCCGGAACCACGGCAATGGGATCGACGATCACGAACAACGAGCTGAACGCGAGGAGGGCGTATTCGACCATCGTCATAGAAGGGGCCGCTGTCAGGGGATGATGGATCAGGACGAATGGCGTCTTGACGCCGCGAGGATCTCGGCTCGCGGATCGCCGTGGCGGCCCTGGCTCAATTGTTCGTAGAGCGCCCGCTCTTCGTCGGATAGGCCGCTGGGCATGACGATTTTCAGCTTCAGGAACAGATCTCCGTGTTCTCCGGCGGCGGTCGGCAGACCTTTGCCCTTCAGGCGCAGTTTGCTGTCGGCCTTACTGCCAGCGGGAATTTTCACTTTCACCGGCTCCGCCAGCGTGGGGGCCATGACGTCGGCTCCCAGCGCCGCTTCCCAGGGCCAGACGGGGAGAGTGACGTGAATGTCCGACCCCTTCTGCCGGAAGACCCCGTTGGCTTGTATGTGGACGCGCAGGTAAAGATCGCCCGGTCTGCCTCCATTGACGCCCGGTTGGCCTTTGCCTGCGATACGAACACGGGTATCGTGCTGCACGCCTGCCGGAATCCGTACTTCGATCGTCCGTTTCTCAGCTTGGGTGCCTGTGCCGCCACACACGACGCAGGGGCGCCCGCGCACAATGGCGCTTCCGCCGCAGGCTTTGCAGGTGACCCGTTCCGTGAGGTCGATGCGTCGGCTGACGCCGGCGGCCACGTCGCGGATACTGAGCTCCACGTCGGTTTCCAGGTCTTCCCCATCGACGGCAAATCCCGTGGCGTTTCCGCCGCGACCCCGTCCCCCGAAGAAGGTCTCGAAAATATCTCCAAAATCGCCGCTGAATCCCCCGGCTCCTCCGGCTGCGCCGCCTCGTCCGGCGTGGCCGCCGGCTTGCTGGCGGGCCTTTTCGTAGGCTTCGGCCTGTTCCCAGTTCTGCCCGTACTGATCGTATTTTTTGCGTTTGTCGGGATCCGACAAGACCTCATGCGCTTCGTTCAATTCCTTGAACTTCTTCTCCATCTCCGTTTTTTTCGCGCCGGTATGAAGGTCGGGATGGATTTCGCGCGCACGACGGCGAAACGCTTTCTTGATGTCGTCGGCAGAGGCGTCGCGCTGAACGCCGAGAATGTCATAGTAGCCGCGTTGTGCTGTAGCCATCAGAGTCTGTCCGTGGAACGTCTTGGGAGGCGCACAGGCAAAGAGTGCAATCCTTTTCGGAGCTTACGAGGTCTCCGGACGCATTGCAAGCGAACTGGTGGTTTTTCTCCGCTACCTAGCGCGCTCGTTAGTACAGAGATAAGAAAGCCGGCGCCACAGTCAAGTGTAGGGGCAAGGGAGTGCCTCGGCAGGCCGTGGCGCCTATTCCAGGACCGTGCGCGTGAAGTACGCCGCGGCCATCAAGCGGCCATCAATTGGATGCTGCTAGGGCTTGGATGACGAAGGTGGCGAGCGCGTCATGGCCGCGGTCGTTCATATGGGTGTCGTCGCGCCACCATAGCAGTTCGTGCGAACGATCATAGATCCGCCGTGCTTCTGATTCGAGATAGGCCCTGCTGTCCACACACGTCAACGAAATCTGCCTGCACGCAGCCAGTACGGCTTGCGCAAATCCGGAGGATCGCGCGTTGTCCTGTGTTTCCGGATTCAACAACCAGCGATACACCTCTCCCTTCGTCGGCAAAATAATGACCGTCATTCGTATCCCCATCCGGTCGACCTTGGCGTTCATCTCACGGAGCGTCGTCTGAAGTTTCGCAAAATTTGGGTGTCGTTCAACGTCTGTGCGCCCGCGCAGGCCCCAGATTTCCTGGGGCCTGTAAAACAAGATGGAGCGATCATCGGGCAGGGAACGGACCACCACATCGTCAGAAATCCCGCTCCAACGGCTGCGTATCGAGTCCCACGCTTGCCTTAGTGGCGAACGAGCACGAAAAGTCCGGTAGTTCACCAGTGCAGCGGAGACTCCCGTGCGCCAGGGTAACGCATCGAGGTCCCATTTTTCGCCGCCGGTGTCATCCAAGTCATTGCCGGTGTAGAGGGTCCAGATCAGCTGCGATTCCCGTGTGAGATGCAGTTCCGGGGTCTCGATCGAAAAATTGATGTACTGGTCGTAGGGGCCTCCTGGATAGGACAAGTTGTAGACGGACCATCCCAAACGCTGCCCGAGAAGAGCAGCCCAGGTTTTGGTTTGCGAGACCCCGACTCCAGCGGAGAAAGAATCGCCGAGCACGATCGCATCAATAGGGCTCCGTAGGGGGCCATTCCTAAACCCTTTTGCATCCGTCTGGAATTCCACGAGACGTGGTTCCCGGAACGCCTGCATTCCGGTCATGGCTGCGAGGTCGCCATAGACCTCTCCGGAAAAGTCCACTCCGGGGTCCCAGCGTCCCAACATCGGCAACGCCGGCAACCGCCGTTGGTGAAGATTCATCGGGGAGTAGTGAAGCCGGTCGCCGATCAACGGCCGCAAAAGCAAATCGCAGAGAGTCAGCGCGACGCACAGACTGACAAGCACCAATACTGAACGCAGGGCAGGTTCGCGCGTACGCGAGGCAACCATGAGCCAGACCACCGGCACGAGCAGGACGATTTCCAGTAATCCGTTTTTAAGAATGCCCTCGGCAAATGGCAAGATGGTGGCCACTATCGCCAGCGCCGCTATGCCGAGTGTTTTGACGGAACGCTTCATGTGCGAGATCCGGCAGGAAGGCCCCTGAAGTGATCGCGCAGCGACTCCTTCATGTTTCGCATCGTGTGATGCCTATACCAAGAAACAATGTGTTCCGCAATACTACGACAAGGCTGAATGAGTCTCTGGGACGACGTCTCTCCGAGCCGCTATGCCGGGGAATCAACGCGGGTGACGGGGTAGATCGACACGGCGTTGGTGGATAAAGAGATGTAGTTTGCCGAGTGGAAAATACAGCGGTGCCGTCATGCCTGTGGTGATGCCTGGGCCCCGATCGGCGCGGGCGACCAGCTTACGATCACCAACCCGGCAGTGGATGAGGAGATCGGCCCCGAGATCTTCAATCAGTTCCACTTGCGCGGCCACTTGAATAGACGGTGGAGTGTGCTGCCATGCAATGTCTTCCGGGCGGATGCCGAGCATGAGTGTCGAGGCCTGTGGCGGTAGAGACGGCAGCAGCGGTGCCGGTAACGGGAAGGTCAGGTCACCGCTTGTGAACAGGGTTTCCTGGCCCTGCACTGTCAGGATACCTTCCCAGAGGTTCATCGGGGGCGTGCCGATGAAGGAGGCGACGAAAGGATCGGCCGGGGCGGTGTAGGTCTGCTGGGGAGCATCCGCCTGTCGAATGCGGCCCCCTTCGATGACGACGATACGGTCGCCCAGCGTCATCGCTTCAACCTGGTCGTGGGTGACATAAATCATCGTTGCCTGAAGGCGCTGCTGCAGTTTTTTGAGCTCGATTCGCATCGACGTGCGCAGCTGCGCGTCCAGGTTGGACAGCGGTTCATCGAACAGGAACAGCTTCGGCTTACGCACGATTGCGCGTCCCATGGCGACCCGTTGCCGTTGCCCTCCGGATAAGTCCTTGGGTTTGCGATCGAGCAGCGGCTGGATCTCCAGGAGGTGTGCGGCTTCCGCGATACGATCGTCGATCACGTGGCGCGATACGCGGCGCATCGTGAGCGCAAAGGCGAGATTGTCGCGAACCGACAGGTGCGGATAGAGCGCATAATGCTGGAAGACCATCGCGATGTCGCGCTCCGCCGGCGGCAGGTGATCGACCTCGTTTCCGCCGATGAGCACCTGCCCGGATGTCTGACTGTCGAGCCCGGCGATGATGCGCAGGAGCGTCGATTTGCCGCAGCCGGACGGGCCGAGCAGAATGGTAAAGCTTCCGTCGGGTACGTTGAGCGAGATGTCACGCAAGACGCTCTGCTCGCGAAACGATTTTGAGACAGCGCGTAGTTCCAGTTCAGCCACAGAGACTCCTGCAAAATAGCGGTGTTCACAGAATGTTCAAAAAGGCTATCCCGCAAGGCCGCACGAAGCACGGCGACTGAGGCGTACCCTTGCGGTACGTCGCAGAGAGGCGTGCGAAGGAGAACGCCGCTGGCAGCCCTTTTTCAACATTCTGCTAACCTTTCACGGCTCCGGCGGACAACCCGCTGACGATCCATCGTTGGCACAACAGCACGACTACAATCAACGGCAGGGTGGCCACAACTGAGGCCGCTGCCAGTTCCCCCCAAGGCATGGTGAATTCTCCCTGGAAGAGCGCGATACCCACGGGAAGCGTCTGTTGCTCCGGTTGAGTGAGAATCAAGAGGGCAAAGAAGAATTCGTTCCACGCATAGATCAGAATCAAAATTGCCGCCGTGAAAATTCCCGGCGTGGCCAGTGGGAGCGTGATCCGGAACAGGGTGCCCCAGGGCCCGCAGCCATCCACTCGCGCCGCATCTTCCAACTCAGGTGGCAGTTCCTTGAAAAAGCTCGCCAGGATCCAGATCGCCAAGGGCAACGTCAGCGCGACATAGGGCAACACGACGCCCCAATGGTGGTTGAGTCCTCCCAAGGCATCGAGCAGCCGCCAGACCGGTCCCGCGATAGCCATTTGGGGAAACATGGAGACGCAGAGCAGTACGGCCAAAATGCCTTGTTTGCCGGGAATGGTGAGTCGGGCCAGTGCATAAGCCGCCGGGATCGCGAACAGCAGCGCCACCAAGGTGGTGGACCCGGCGACCACGATGCTGTTGAGTACGTAGTCGAACAGGTGATGGTCGAAGAGCGCGGTGCGATAGAAACCCAGGCTGCCCGAGGGCCACCAGGCGGGCGGTGCGGCTTCAATTTCAGTTTGTGACTTGAACGAGGTCAGGACAAACCAGAGAAAGGGCAGCAGACTGAGTCCCACCGTGGAGAGAATACCGCCTGCGAGCAGAAGCCGGCGGTTCATGGACGTCTGCGCTCCAGGAGCTGTGATCCGATCGCGCGGAGGTACGTCAGCGACAGCACCAGGATCATGAGGAACACGGCCACGGATATGGCCGAGCCGTACCCGATGCGGCCTTCCGTGAAGAGGGTTTGGTAGCCATAAAACTGCAGCACCTGCGTGGCATCGCCAGGTCCGCCTTGCGTCATCACAAACACCAGATCGAAGACGCGAAACGCGTCCATGGTGCGAAACAGGAGCGCGAGCAACAGCGCCGGTTTCAGGAGCGGCAAGGTGATGTGCCAAAACCGCTGCCACATAGTGGCGCCATCCACGCGGGCGGCGTCATAGACATCGCTGGGAATCACTTGGAGGCCGGCCAGGATCAGCAGGGCGGCGAAGGAAGACGTTTTCCACACGTCGGCCAGAACCACGACGGCAAAGGCCACGCTCGGATAGGCCAGCCAGGGAATGTACTCCGTGACGCGGTCGCCGAACAGCAGCAGATTGGCAAATCCGTATTGGTCGTTGAAGATGTACCGCCAGAGTTGCGACGCCACCACGGTGGGAATCGCCCATGGAATCAGGATGGCGGCGCGGACAAGCCCTCGTCCGCGGAAGCGCTCATGAATCACCAGTGCGATGATCAGTCCGCAGGTCACTTCCAACAGCGTCGAGAGGATAACGAACGCCAGGGTCACGACTAGCGCCTGCCGGGCGACCGGGTCTCGGAGCAGCGCCACATAGTTGTCCAGGCCGACGAACGGGCTGCCTAATTGCGGAACTCCCACGAAGATGTGATGCAGGCTGAGCCAGAGTGAATCCACGACGGGATATAACGCGAAGATCACCGTGACCAGCAGTGCCGGCGTCACCATCGACCAGGCGGCGAGTCCCTCACGGTACCGCGCAAAAGTATGCACGCGAATCATGGCGCCGCCTTTGTCAGCGCCAGGAGTCGATTGATGTGCGCATCGGTGATCGCCGCTTCTTCCGCGAGGTCCAGGCCCTCCACGGCAAGGGCGCGGCTGAAATACCGTTGTAACCAATGCGAGATAGCGGGATAGACCGGCGAGCGCGGTCGAGGTGTGGCGGCCTGCAGGACGGCGAGCTGATTCCGGAGCTGGGGGGAGCGGGCCAGAATGTCGGGATCGGAGAAGAGTGTTTCCCGTGAGGGCGCGATACCGGCTTCGCGGGAGAACTTCTTTTGCATGGCATGGCTGGAAAGAAATTCGATGAGCCTCCAGGCCTCGTCCGGGTGTTGGGAATAGGCGCTGATGCCGTACAACCAGCCGCCGAGCGCCGCAGCCGTTCGACCGGGGGTGAATCCGGGAAGCGGCGCCACCCCGACCTGTCCGACAATGGTCGAGCGAGCCCGGTTGTTCGCGAGTTCCCAGGCATAGGGCCAGTTCCGGTGAAAGACCGCGTGGCCTTGGAGAAACACGGACAGGGATTCCGGTTCCTGATAGGTGAGCGCCGCGCGTGAGGTAAGCCGGCCGATCACTTCATCACGGACAAATTGTACGGCTGCCAGTGCGTCAGGCGACGATAACGTCGAACCGGCGCCATCGGTCCTCATCAGGCTTCCGCCATGTCCTTCGACAAACTCCAGCATGTTACAGACCAGGCCCTCGTATTGTTTGAACTGCGCGGAGTAGCCTTGCAACAGTGGGTTGGTCCGGCGTTCACCGGCCGTAATGGTTTCTGCCTGGTGCACGAGTTCAGGCCAGGTCTTCGGGGCGCTGAACCCGTATTTTGCGAGCAGGTCTTGGCGATAGTAGAGCAGCCCGGCATCGATCCGGCTCGGGACGCCATAGACGCTGGCTTCATACCGGCCGACGTCGACGGCGGCAGGGAGAAAGTCCTGTTGCAGTACCGGCGAGAAGAGGTCGTCGAGCGGGCGCGCCCATCCGGCTGTTGCGAACTCCGGGACCCAGATGACATCCATAAAAAAGACATCGACGGCGGTATCGCGATTCTTTAGCTTTTGCGTCAGGAGATCATGGTAGGCCGTTGAGGAATGCGGAGCGAGTTCACGGATGATCGAGATATGGGGATGAGTTTGGGTGAACTCGGCGAGGGCTTTCTCCCACACGCGCGGATGGTCCGGTTTCCAGGAGACGAAGCGGAGGGTGACGGATGGGGAAGGCGCGGTCGCTGAGCGGTCAGCCGGTGGTTGAGCTGACAGGCCTGGCGCCACCCAAGGGAATGTCAGCAGGATCAGCAGCAGGCAGATGATTGTGGCCGATGCGCGAACAGCGTGACCGGCCGGAATCGACCGGCGCCGCGCGACCGCGCACAGATCGGTTCGAGATCCACGCATCTCTCCGGATGAATACCCCTGCATCGTCTTCTTTATACACAGGGCAGGAGACGTGACGCAAAGGGTCGCGATACTGAACCGACGAGTGTATCGATGCAAGGTCAAGGGAGAGATGATTCGGCATGGAGCGGCCCGAGCCATGTCATAAGGCCGGCATAGGGCCATCCATCCGTATTGGCAAGTTTGCAGGAGTCTTGTATGGTTGTGACGGCTCGTTAAGCCAAAGTACGTATAACTGAATACATCGGCCGGCAGCGATGCGGTGTCCCATGAACCTGAGGAGGGCGTATGGGAGTCTGTGGATGGGTGGTTCGGATCACGGGCATGGCCCTCGTGCTCATGTGTGTGACGGGCCTTCCAAGCCAGGCACAGACCGTCCTCTTCGGACCCACACCATACACCCGCACCGCCGGCCCCCCGAATCACTTCACCGCGACCATCACCCTGCCGGCCGGCACCACGCCGCCGTATACGCTCCACATCGCCAATGGTAACGCGGACGGCACCAAGCGAATCTCCTCCGCCACCATCAAGCTGAACGGCGCGCAGATCCTCGGCCCGAACGACTTCGGCCAGAACGTCGCGGTCATCGACCGGACCGTCGCCCTGCAAGCGAGCAATCAGCTGGAGATTCGTCTCACCAGCGCGCCGGGCAGTTTTCTCACGATCAGTGTCCTGGATACCGGCGCCGGGGTCCAGCCGACCGCCCTCACGCCGAATCCGCTCAATCTCCTGGCTGGATCGAGCGGCACGCTCACCGCGACGCTGGCTCCCGCTCCCACCGCCGCCGGGACGCTGGCCGCGGCCAGCGCGAATCCAGCCGTCGCCACGGTGCCGGCGTCCATTCCGTTTACGGTCGGCCAGACCAGCGTCCCCGTCCCGGTTACGGCGGTGGCTTCCGGGTCCACGGCCGTCACCGTCACGCTCAACGGCGGCAGCGCGGCGAGCCAAGTCACGGTTTCTCCACCTCCGTCGACCATCACGAGCTTTACGCCCACGAGCGGCCATGTCGGCGACGCGGTGGCGATCACCGGCACGAACTTTATCAACATCCAATCCGTGACCTTCAATGGGGTGGCGGCTTCAACCTTCACCGTTTTGAACGCCACGACGATCAACGCCGTCGTGCCGGCCGGTGCCACGACCGGAAAGATCGCGGTGACGGATGCGGCCGGCACCGCGACCAGCGCCGCCGACTTCTTCGTGATTCCGACGTTAGATCAATTCACCCCGACTACCGGCCGGCTCGGGACGCTGATCACCATGACCGGCACCGGTTTTGTGCCAGTGCCAGCGAGCAATCAGGTGACGATCGGCGGCGTCGCCGCGTCGGTGCAGTCCGCCACCCCGAGCCAACTCATCGTCAGCGTGCCGGTGGCCGCGACGACCGGGCCGATCGCCGTCACGACTGCCGGGGGCACTGCGACCAGCGCCACGAACTTTACAGTGATCGCCGTCAGCAGTCTGGCCGTCACCCCCACGCAAGTCACGCTGCCGATTGGCTCCACGCAGCCCTTTCACGGCACGGCCACGTTCGCCGACCAAAGCACGTTCGACGTCACGACCCAGACAACGTGGACCAGCGCCGCGCCTGGGACGGCGTCCGTCACCACGACCGGTGTGGCGCAAGGGGTCGCCCTCGGCACGACCACGATCACCGGGACGCTGGGCAGTGTCAATGGGTCAGGCCAGGTCCACGTCATCGCGGCGTCGCCTATGCCGCTTCCGCCCGATCCATCCGCTGTCGCGCCGCCGATCAATCCGACGACCGCCACGTCCCTGGCGGACAGCACCGCGTTTCTGTATACCGGCGCGAATCCCATTCAAACCGGCGTGACCGCCGGCACCATTCAAGCCAAACAAGCTGCAGTACTCCGCGGCAAGGTGTCCACGCGCGATGGCTTTCCGCTGCCCGGCGTGACGGTGACCGTGATGAATCATCCGGAATTCGGCCAGACCCTCACGCGGCCGGATGGGCAATTCGACCTCGCGGTCAACGGCGGCCAGGCGCTCACGCTCAGCTACAGCAAAACCGGCTTTCTCCCGGCCCAGCGACAAACGACTGTCCCCTGGCAGGACTTCGTGGCAGCGCCGGAGACCATCCTGATTCCGCTGGATGCCCAGGTCACGAGCATCACCGCGAATGCGCCAACCATTCAAGTGGCCCGCGGCAGCGTCGTAACCGATGCGGCGGGCACCCGCCAAGCCACCGTGCTCTTCCCGGCCAACACGACCGCAACGATGACGTTCCCCGGCGGCGGTACCCAGCCGCTCACGACCCTCAATGTCCGGGCCACGGAATACACGGTCGGGCCGACCGGTCCCCGCGCCATGCCGGCCCTGCTCCCACCGGCCAGTGCCTATACCTATGCGGTGGAATACAGCGTGGATGAAGCCCTCGCCACCAGCGCCACGTCCGTCCAATTCAATCAACCCGTGTTGTCCTACCTGGAAAACTATCTCAACCTGCCGATCGGCCGAGCGGTGCCGTCCGGCTCCTACTCAGGCAGTCAGGGCCGGTGGACCGCGTCCGCCAACGGGCACGTGATCAAAATCCTGACCGTCACCGCCGGTGTCGCCGACGTGGACACGAACGGCGATGGGATCGCCGACAATGGGTTGGGCATGACGACGGCTGAACGCCAACAATTGGGCGCGCTCTATAGCGCCGGCCAGACGCTGTGGCGGGTGCCGCTGACCCATTTCTCTCCGTTCGATTTCAATTTCTGGTGGGCGCTCCTCCAGACGCTGGTCCCCACGCCGGCGCCCACGGGGAAGCCCGAACTGCGGGATGAAGACTGTCAGACAGGATCGCTCATGTTCTGCCAGACCCAGACATTGGGAGAGACCCTGTCGCTCGTCGGGAGCCCATTCGCGCTGCATTATCGAAGCGATCGCGTGCCGGGCCGCCGGGATGCCTACTCGCTCACGGTGCCGGTCAGCGGCGCCACGGTCCCGGCCGGGCTGCGGCGCATCGTCGCCCAGGTGGCCGTCGCGGGCCGGGAATTGGTCCAGACGTTCACCCCGCTCGCCAATCAAACTTGGACGGTGACCTGGGACGGCAAGGACGTCTACGGGAGGACCGTGATCGGGCCGCAGCCGGCGGTAGTCACGATCGCCTATTTCGTGGACGCCGCCTATGGGACGACGGATCCCACCGTGCTCCAAGCCTTTGCCCGATTCCCGACCGGGCCGGTCGTGGCGGTGCCAACCGGCCCATTTACGGAGCAGGCGTTGGTTCAGGCCTATGCGGAGCGGCTCGGTGCCTTGCCCGCACCCCCGACGGAATTGGGGGCCTGGTCCCTGAACGTCCACCATCGGTACGACTCCGGCAGCCGCATGGTGTGGCTCGGCACCGGCGAGCGCCGGGTGGCCGATACCCTGACCACGGTGATCACCACCGTGGCCGGCAATGGCACCGCGGGGTTCAGCGGGGACGGCGGGCCGGCGACACAAGCCCAAGTGCAATTCCCACATCTCGCCGTGCTGGGCCCCGACGGCAGCCTCTACATCCCCGACCAGCTCAACCACCGCGTGCGCAAGGTCGCTCCCGACGGCACGATCACCACCATCGCCGGCACCGGCGTGGCCGGCTACAGTGGCGACGGCGGGCCGGCGACGGCGGCGCAACTCAACCGGCCGGTCTCGCTCGTCATCGCGCCCGACGGGGGGCTCTTGTTCTCCGAGCAGCAGAATCACGTGGTCCGCCGGATTGATCCCACCGGCCTCATCACCACCGTGGCCGGCACCGGCATCGCCGGCTTGAGCGGGGACGGCGGACCGGCCACGGCCGCCAAACTCCACGAACCCTATGGCCTGGCCCTCGGCCCGGATGGAAGCCTGTTTATCGCCGACCAGGAAAATTTCCGCATCCGGCAGGTGGGCACCGACGGCCTCATCACGACGATCGCCGGGACTGGCACCATGGGGTTCAGCGGCGATGGCGGCCCGGCCGGCGCCGCGCAGTTCGGCACGAATCTGGGTACTGTCCAGGTGGGGCCCGATGGCAGCCTGTATGTCGCCGATTTGGGCAATCACCGCATCCGCCGCATCAGGACCGACGGTTTCATCACGACGGTCGCCGGCAACGGGACCTCCGGTTTCGGCGGCGACGGCGGGCCGGCCATCAGCGCCATGCTCGCCTCCCCGTTCAGCGCCGTGGTGGACCGTGACGGGAGCCTCTATATCGGGGATTTCGGCAACAGCCGCATCCGCCGCGTGGGACCGGACGGCATTATTTCGACCATCGTGGGGAGCGGCGCCCTCGGGTCGGGCGGCGATCAGGGCCCGGCCACTGCCGCGCAACTGACCACGCCGGCGCAGGTCAGTCTGGGGCCAGACGGCAATCTGTACATCGGCAACCACGTCAACCAGAAGATCCGGCGCGTGGCGCCGGCGCTGCCCGGATTCTCCCTGGCCGACGTGCTCATTCCGGCGGAAGACGGGAGCGAACTCTATGTGTTCACGAGCGCCGGCCGGCATCTCCACACGCTCGATGCCCTGACCGGCGCGGTGCGCTATCAATTTGCCTATACTCCCGCCGGGCTACTCACCACCGTGACCGATGCCGACGGCAAGGTCACGACCGTGCAACGCGACGGGGCGAGCAAGCCGACCGCGATCGTGGCCCCCGGCGGGCAGCAGACCATGCTGACCTTGGAAGGCAACGGGTATCTCCAGTCCATCACGAATCCGAACAATGAAACGGTCGAACTCACGTACTCGGCCGACGGCTTGCTCGCGACCCTGAAGGATGCGCGCGGGAACCTGCACACCAACACGTACGATGCGCAGGGCCGGCTGATCAAAGACGAAGACCCGGCGGGCGGCTTCAAGCAGTTGACGCGGACCGAGCAGACGACCGGCTGGACGGTGGCGCTGAGTACGGCGCTCAACCGCACGACGACCTATCAGGTCGAGAATCTGCCGATCGGAGACAT
>JADYYH010000025.1 GCA_020853775.1 Nitrospira sp. | reverse complement strand
TTTCTGGCCGAGCACGCGAATGTGCATCGGCACTTCACCCCCACCGACTCGTCGTGGCTCAACCAGGTCGAACTCTGGGTCGCGAAGATTGAACGCGATGTGATTGCCCGGGGCGTCTTTACCTCGGTCAAAGACCTCGAGAAGAAACTGATGCGGTACATCCGGCACTACAATAAGGCCCCCACGATCGTGAAGTGGAACTACGGTGATCCGTCTCGGCGCATCGGTCCACAATTACCTGTTACACGCCACTAGTACGCGATCCGGTCCTTCCGCGGTATGTTCAAGTGGCGGAAAATAGAAGGACGGATGGTATGAGTCCGGTCAATCGATCCCTCTCACACGACAGCAAAGATATGCGTATTGCGGGGTGCGACGTGCATCTGACTTTCCGGCAGGCTGGTGGTGATCAATGGTCCGTCGAGGCGACCTTTCGATGCGGGGTCGGAGAAAACAGACGCCAGGAATCCGTTGACTCCGGTCCCTGTGCCACCCGCGAAGAGGCGGAGCACATGGTTTTTGGACGGGTCGGCGACAGGCTCGGGCATAACGTGGACAGTCATACCTCGCGTGTACACAATCCGACCGAACACAACCCTCAATAGTGCGCGCTCCTGCTTCCCGCTCTTCCATCTATCGAGCTACTTTTCACTCCTTTCTCCCTGCGGGTTTCACCTATATTCTATGCGGCGAGTAGGAGTCTGAAGTTGTGTGGACAGCGCATGTAAGGGGAGGGCCGATATGAAGCGTTTGGATGGCAAAATTGCGATCGTGACAGGTAGCAGCAGTGGAATCGGCAAAGCGATTGCTCTGCGCTTTGCTCAGGAAGGGGCCACGGTGGTTGTCGCGGCACGGCGGTTCTATAAGTGCGAAGAAACGGTTGCGCAGATCGAATCAGCCGGTGGTCGGGCGTGGGCGCTGCAGACGGATATTGCCGATGAATCGCAGGTCGAGCAGCTCATGGCGGAAACGATCCGCCGACACCAACGTCTGGATATCCTCGTCAACAATGCCGGCATCTTCGGCGGCCGGCGGCTTGGGGAGACCAGCACCGACGCGTTCGACGAGGTGATGCGCACGAATGTCCGGGGAACGTTCTTTTGCTGCCGCACAGTCTTCGGCTACATGAAAAAACAGGGCGGCGGGACGATCATCAACATGTCGAGTGTGGCGGGTGTGCAGGCGTGGAGCGGGACGGGGACGTACAGCGCCTCCAAACACGCCGTCATGGCGCTGACGAAGTCGCTGGCGGATGAAGGGCGAGCCTATCGGATCAAAGTGAGCGCCCTCTGTCCAGGTGGGGTGGCGGACGAACTGGTGGATGCCACGCCTGACGCGCGAGCGGCCGGCGAAAAAATCGACCCGTTCGACATCGCGGAGGCCGCTCTGTATTTGGCCTGTCTGGGTCGGCAGGCCGTGGTGCATCAACTCGTGGTGGATCGCCTCGGCGCCGACTGGTAAAAAATCGCTACACCACCTTGGCGATCGAGTGCACGGGCTTGTGCGCGTGAAAGAGGAGCGGCGGGCCGAGCGGGAGGATGGATCTCCCTGTAAAGGCCAGAGTCAAACTGCCGACCGCATGATAAAAGGCCATCAGGCCGACGATAAGGTGGCCCCATCCCGGCAAGAGTTCGCTGATGAAGTCCAGGCGGGCGAAGGTGGTGGCCAGAAACGTCAGGGTAATCACCACGTGCAGCGCGCTGAGGGTCAGGTTACGGTAGGCCGTGAGAAAAATCATGACGCCGGAAAAGACCGCGTAGACCAGATTGATGGGCGCGTAGAGCACTGCATCGAACTGGAAGGTGCTGCTCGTGCTGACCAGTTTGACGGTGCAGAGTGTGATCCACAGGAAACCGTACATCGTCAGTGCGGTGCCGCCCAGTTGCTCGTTGTAACGAATATCGGTGATGCCCGCCAGCAGTTGGACGATCCCGCCGAAGATCAGGGCAATCACCAGGGCTCCCACCATGTTCTTATGCTGAATCCATCCTAGTTGGGCCACCCCCAGGGTGAGCGCGCCCACTGCCAGACCGAATAGACCGATTGCCAGCACATCGATTCGTCGGCTCTGATGATCCTCGTTCATGACGTCTTTCCTCGCGCGTAGTAGATAGACTACAAGCTACCTAGGCATATCTCTAGGTCGGTGCGTAGGATGCGGGAGCGAGAGGAAAAAGGCAAGGGGCAATTTCCGCCTATTTGCGCAACAGCGGGCTTAGCCCGCTCCGGGTGTCGGCGGTTGTTTTCGAGGTGATGCGGAGGCCAGGAAGGTTTGCAGCCGCGCGGATTGTAATGGCTGGATAGACAAGAAATGCACGCCGCAATTCGTCCCGCGAGACCATCGCACGGCGGCGAGGTCTACGAGAATCGGCATCTGATCCGGCGAGATTTTCAGGCGCAGCGAGAGGTAGGTGTTGACCGGCAATTGCCTGTCTGATTCGATCCGGCAGCCTTCGAGCGAGAGGTCTAACAGTCGTCCTTCCCCTGTCGTTGTGGAATCCGCGGAGAGTGAGACGCGGTAATGAACGGTCATGGACATGTAATGCTGTGCATCCTCGGGTGTGATGAATAATCGCGCTACCCTGGTGCACCGTCGAACTCCAGGTGAAGCTTGTACGCGAATCCACAGATTCTCTTGCCGCGTCGGAGCCTATGACGTCATCTCCGATGTGGGAGGGCGCAAGCTTGGCGACGAGTGTTCCGGCACACTGACATACCATGCCGTTCATTGCCTGCGCGATCAGGATAATGTCTCCGGTCATTTGGCGGTGGGAAAATCACTAGGGCACGGGACCGGCCCCGGTCTTCTTGACTAGAGACCCGGGATACCGTACGACATGGGCTTCAATTTGTGTGCGAGGTCTGCCCAGTCTGGCCGGTCATGCCTATCAATTGGCCTGGAGAGCCCGGTTTCGCCTGCTTGACTAGGCGGTTCCAGAGGAAGAAGCTGAACAGGTGGAGGCGATGGTCATGCCGGGGTGACTGGCCCTTTCGAGCGTCGGCTCTTGTTGTCTCCGGAAGTCCATGGTGCGCCCTTGCGGCACGTTGCCCGAGGGCGCGGTTATTTTTATCCGCCGCCAAGGAGGTGTTGTATGAAAGCCTCGTTATCCATATATGGGTTCGCGGTGATAGGAATGTTCGTAGCGGGCGCGGCATTCGCCAACCCCGCCATGCTGCCCCAGCACCCGGGGTATCCGATGGGCAAAGCGACGGATCCGGTCAACGGCCAGGTCCTTGCCAACGATCCGGGCCGGGCCAACGGCGGCGGGGAATCCGCGCTCAGCGGCTCTGCGGCATTTGATGATCGGCACGTCTCGCAGAAACTTTCGATCAACGATCAAAACCAACGCCTGCTGGAAAAACCCGGAGCCGGGATTTTGCCGAAGGTGCAGGGACCGAATATTGTGATCGATCCGCCCGTGAAGGAGGCGACCAAGGTGCAGGCTTCGCCGCAGTAGCAGCATTGGCTCTGCCAGTCGACTGACTCGTCGCAGGGCGGGGAGTATCCGGCTGGAGACCCTGTCCTGCGGCTTCTGTTTCTCCTTTCCCCTCCGGTTTGATTTTCGATCCACCGCCTTTTAGAATGCCGCCACGCCTCACGGACCCTTATGCCTACAAAGCCTCGCGCTCAGAAATCTTCCCCTCGCAAAAAGCAGACGTCGGCACCCACCGTCCCGCTTGCGCGCGGGCAGAAGCAGCGATTTCAGAACCGGCTGCTCAAGTGGTACAAGGAATATGGCCGCGACCTGCCCTGGCGGAAGACGTCGGATCCGTACCATATCCTGGTCTCGGAGGTGATGCTCCAACAGACGCAAGTGGACCGGGTGATTCCGAAATATCACGAATTTTTGGAGCGGTATCCATCGTTCACCGAGCTGGCCGAGGCACCGGTGGCGGAGGTCAAACAGACCTGGTACCCGCTGGGCTACAACATCCGTCCCGAACGTTTGCACAGCATCGCTCGCGAAACCGTCTCCCGGTATGGCGGGCAATTGCCAAACGACGCGGAGGAATTGTTATCGTTTAAAGGCATCGGCCGTTACACGGCGGGGGCTATTCGCTCGTTTGCGTTCAACGAGGATGCGCCGATTTTGGATACGAATGTGATTCGGGTGTTGCATCGGGTGTTCATCGCGGAGGGAGATCCTAAAGGGCAGAAAGCGTTGCTCTGGGAGCTCTCCGAGGCGTTGATTCCGCGCGGCAAGGGGTACGATTTTAATCAAGCGATCATGGACTTCGGCGCCACGATCTGCACGGCGCGGAATCCGTATTGTCTGCTGTGCCCGATGAAACCGCTGTGCAAAACCTATCCATTCGGGGAGAAGTAGTTATCGACGAACGGATCGGGGCACGTGAATCGCAGCGCGCGCAGGGTGCCTGGTGCAACCACCCGATGCCCGGAAGGTCGCAATGCAGGTGATCGAAGTCGCGGCAGGCATCATTGCTCACGAAGGACGCTACCTGATCGCACGCCGCAAAGCCGGTGCGCACCTGGGCGGATTGTGGGAGTTTCCGGGCGGCAAACGGGAAACAGGCGAGACGTTGGAGGAATGTCTGCATCGGGAGTTGTGGGAGGAGTTGAATGTTCGTATCAGCGCCCCGACTCCGTTTCAGATCGTACGGCATGAATATCCCGAGAAGGTTGTGGAACTGCATTTCTTTTGCTGCCGCATCGCGACGGGTGTTGCGATCGCGATGGATTGCGCGGAACTTCGATGGGTCTATCCTCATGAAATGGCCTCCTTCGAGTTTCCGCCGGCCGATCGGCCTGTCATCGCGGCGCTTCAGCAGGGGACGGTGTAAAGGCGTATGAAAGTGGTGCTGGATATCGAAACCGTCCAGGCTCCCCGAGAGGAGTGGGCGCGGATCGCGGGACGGCAGCTCTCGTCGGGCGCGGCCACCTTCGCTGAAAGCGGTGGGGATCTCTTTGCCGTCGGGGAAGCGGAGGCTCAGCAGCGGCTAGATGATGAACTGTATGAGAAGTCGTCCTTCGACGGCACGTTCAGCAAAATCGTCTGCATCGGTCTGCTGGAGTTCACGGACAACCTCGAACCCCGGGGCGCCATCTCCTGGTATGGCGCGAATGAACAGGCACTCCTGCGGGCATTCTGGAGCCATCTTGCCCAGTCGCGTCCGTCGCTGTTCATTACCCACAACGGACTGAATTTCGACCTGCCCTTCATCAAGAAACGGTCGATCATCCATCAAGTGAAACCCGCCATGGACATCAACCTGGCCAAGTTTCGCGCGGAGCCGGTCTACGACACCATGGCCATCTGGAGCAATTGGGATAACCGCGGATGGGTCAAGCTGGATGTACTCGCCCGGGCCTTGAAGGTGGAAAGCAAATCGGGAAGCGGTTCGCAGGTGGCGCAGATGTGGGCGGACGGGCAGGGCAAAGAGATTGCGCTCTATTGCCTGCAGGATACCTATGTGACCTATGGGTGTTATTGCCGGATGAACTTCCGGCCGCCGATATCGCGGGAGATTGTGCTGCTGAAGCCGGAATTGGTCGATGTGGGCTGAACCGGGTCCGCTGGTGGTCAGCGGACCGTGAGTTCAGCCTTGTTGCGGGTTTCGCGTTTGGGTTGCGTCTGCTGAGTGCTTTTTACCGCCCGAAGTTCCTTATCCTTCGTTTCCAACTGCATCCGCATGGATTCTAAATCTCTGCGCAGCGCGCTGATCTTGGCGTCCTTGCGGGCCATGGCGTCCTTCGCGTCCTGCAATTCCTGAAGCGTCTCGTTCACGCGTTCGTCTTCCGCGGGAGGCAGGTTCGCCGCCACCTTCTCGGGGGTTGGTGTCTGCACGGCAGGTTGGTGCTTCACCGGTTGTTCCGTCGTAACGTCGACTGCGGTTCGCAGGCCCGGGGCTTGAACCGGCTGAGGTGTCGGGGCAGCGATGGCCGCCGTCATGGGGGCGGGCTCAGGCTTTTTTGCAAACTGGTGATAGTCGATCGCGAGGGACTTCATGTGCTGCCGCCCTTGGATGACGGCGGGCAACGCCTGTTCGATCTGCCCGGCGGCGGCCGGCATGATGCTCACGATTCGAGCCGGTCGCCCGCCTCCAAGCCAGGTGGACCCGGTCTTGGCCAGCGAGCCGTTGCGCTCGGAGAGGGTGAGATACAACCGGTCGTTCTTCACGTAAAGGGTGCCCGCAGTGGGTTCAGAGCCTGACCCTGCCGATGAGGAGAGCCGGAAAGCGACCACGTATTCGGGTTGCGCTTGGGACAACGCTTGGGCTAGCAGGGGAGCAAGATAACGCACGTCCTCATCGCTGAACACTGTCATCGGCTTGCTGCCATCCACGGGCAGATTCGACATATCGGTCTGTGCCTCCGCGATCACGACGGCCCGCAACAGGCTGTCGAGCGTGGCGACATCTATGGAACTGGGATGGGAAGCTTCGAATTCCCAATCGGCGACTTCTTCCAGCCTCACCGACCCTTGCGGCTGGGTGGCGGCTTGCCGCTGAATCTGGGAAGCGGTCGAGGAGCAGCCGGCGGCCAGGGCGCCTATCAGGGTCAATCCGAGGCATCCGCAGTGCAGGTGGTGCATCAAAAAGGAGCGGGAGCCGTGAATCAGCATGGCGGTCTTCCTTCTCGGCATGTCGGCGGTCGGGAACAGGGGCGGAGCGGCTTCAGGGAGAACAGGCGAAACGACGGATCGGGATTACCAGATACCCAGGCCCATCATCACCACACCGAGCGCCATCCACCCGAAGACCCCGACTGCGATGATGGTTTCCAGGCTGATCCCCTTAGGGGCTTCTTCTATGCGGGTCTGGCTGATGTCTTTCTTCATGATGCGGCGTCCTCTGGCTCGGTCGGGGTGGTTGGACTTGGGTACGTGTGCTTGCCAGGTGGACCAAGCAAAGGCTATGCCCTGTTTCCAAAGACTTCGGAAGTACGATTCCTCGCTTCCGTTCAATCTCTGTGCGTGATGGATGTTGACCGGCGACGTGAGGGCAGGCGCTGAATACGGCAGCCTAAGCTATTGATGTTTCAAGGCAGTGAAAACGCTCCGTTGAGTGGCCGGGGGTGATGGACATGAGCGATGGCCTGGACATGCGGCAAACCGAAGCGGTGCGAGCCTGCCTCATCATTGTCAGGCTGACGAGGGCGGGCGTCTAAAATTTGGCAAGGATTGTTCAGAACTGGGCAATCATCTCCTCTTCCGCCTGCACAGGACGATCTATTTACAGTGCGACGGGACGCGTTCGCCGGGCCTGCCGGTACACGGCGATCGACTCTCCGCTTGTGAATGGCTGAGAGATGATTCACGAGAGGGTGACACCTGGTTCGCCCCGTCCCATGAGAACGGCCGCGCTTCCATCGAGGATCGTGACTGGTTGAAGGCTTCCAAGCGAGGCCGGCGCGTCGCTCTTGTTCCAAATGACGTAAATGCCGGTGTCGGTGCGGCCCATCCATTGCTCCGCGGAACGTTTCGAGTCGCCTTCCACCATAACCGGGAGAGTGTGGCCGATCAATTCCCGATTGATGCGCGCAGTCACCGGGCGTTGTAAGTCCACCAGGCGGCTGACTCGTTCGCCTTTGACGGCCTCCGGCACATCGTCAGGGAACTTCCGCGCCGCAATGGTATTTTTCCGCTCCGAATATTTGAAGACGTAGGCGGAGTGGTACTGCACTTCCTCCACGACCCGAAAGGTATCCAGGAACTCGTCTTCGGTTTCCGAACAGAAGCCGCAGATAATATCGGTTGTGAGGGCGATGCCGGGATGCCGGCGGCGGATCGTTTCAGCCAGGTCGAGATATTCCTTCCGGCTGTACGTCCGGTTCATCAGTTCCAGTATGCGGTCGTTGCCGGACTGTAACGGCAGATGAATGTGCTTGCAGATATTCGGGTGCCCAGCCACGGCATCCAAGAGGGCTGCGGGAAAATCTTTGGGATGCGGGGAGGTGAACCGGACCCGCCGGACGCCCGGCACTTCGGCCACCGCAAGAATCAGGCGGGCGAAATCCCAATCGTCATACCGGTAGGAGTTCACGTTTTGCCCGAGCAGCGTGATCTGCGTGTGACCGGCCTCCACCGATGCTTCCACTTCACGCAGGATGCCCTGGGGATCCCGGGAGCGCTCGCGGCCACGCGTGTAAGGCACCACGCAGAAACTGCAGAAATTATCGCAGCCCCGCATGATGGCGATCCAGGCATTACAGCCGCCGTCGCGTTCGGGAAGGATGTCGTCATAGGTTTCGTATTCAGACAGATCGACGGCCAGCCCGCGCCGCGAGAGCCCCTGCTCTTCGGCGTTTAATGCGTTGGTCAGGAGGCTCGGCAACTGCCGGTATCCATCGGGGCCCACCAGCACATCCACGAGCGGCTGCTTCTCCGTCAGTTCTTCTTTGAGATTTTGCGCCATGCAGCCGAGCACGCCGACGACCAATGGCCGTTGTTCCTTCACGGCCTTGAGTTCCGCGAGATGCCCGTAGACCTTGTTGTGGGCGTTTTCACGAATGGCGCAGGTGTTCATGAGCATCACATCGGCGCGTTCGCGATCCTCGGTAAATGCGAATCCCGCTTTGCGGAGCAGGGTCCGGACGAGTTCAGAATCGTATTCGTTCATCTGGCAGCCGAAGGTTTCGATATGGACCGTATGGGGCTTGTTCGGTGGTGTCATAACAATGGCCTATGTGCTGGTGTCACGGGTGGAGAAGCCAGGTGGCCGTAGGCCAGGCCGTCCATAATGCCGGTAATGGTGACAGGGTGGATAGAGCCGGCGGCCACGGCATCGGCCGGAACGGCCGCGCGGGTGAAGTTTGCCGTTGTGCCGGTGCGAAAGCCGTCGCGTTCCCCTTGTTCGAACAACACGGAGACGGTGCGGCCGATTTGTTGCTGATAAAACGCCAGCGCCTTGGTTCGAGACAACTCTGCGAGAGTTTTGCTCCGTTCCCGGATGACCGCGGACGGCGTGTGAGGTTCGAGACGGGCCGCCGGCGTACCGGGACGGGAGGAATAACTAAACACATGGAAATAGGAGAAGGGGAGCCGCCCAGCCATGTGCATGGTGTTTGCGAATGCTTGCTCATCCTCACCGGGGAAGCCGACCATGAGATCGGTCCCCAGGCCGAGATCCGGCATGAGGGCCAGGGCCTGCCCGACCAGTGCTTCATACTCGCGCACGTCGTAGCGGCGGTTCATCGCCTGTAAAATCCCGTCGTCGCCGCTCTGGAGCGGAAGGTGCAGATAGTGGCAGACTTTCGTCGAGGCGGCCATGTGCTGCAGGAGCCGCATGGGGAGCGTGGTCGGTTCAATAGAAGAAATCCTGATCCGGACGACCTCGGGAATGGTTTCAAGTTCTTGTAACAGGTCGACCAGTTCCATGCCTTGATAGGAATATTGGCCGATGTTTACGCCGGTCAGCACGAGTTCGCGGTAGCCATGGGTGGCCAGTTCGCGTGCTTCGCGTAACACATCGTCGGCGACCCGGCTGCGCTCGCGTCCGCGGGCAAACGGAATCAGGCAGAAGCTGCACATGAAGTCGCATCCATCCTGGATCTTGAGCAACGCCCGGGTGGAGTCGGAATAGGCGGTGCCCGGCAGGACGAAGTCTTCGCGATCGATCGTCCGGCTGTGCCGGAGTTCCGGTTCCGGCTGCTTTCGCAGCTGCGCCGGAGCCGGAAGGTAGTCCGGCAGATTCATCTTGAACTGTGTGCCGACGATCAGGTCGATGCCGGGAACGGTCTGCAATTGCGCGGCGCCCGTTTGCGCATAACAGCCGGTCACGGCCACGAAGGCGTGGGGCGAGTGGCGCAAGGTCTTACGGACGGCGTAGCGGCAATCTTTCTCGGCATTCTCAGTCACCGAGCAGGTATTGAGGACCAGCAGATCGGTTTCCTCGCCATACTCCACCAGGCGGTACCCCTGGCGTGTCAGGCTGTCGCCTAACATGGCGGTCTCCGACTGGCTGAGGCGGCAACCCAATGTATGGAGTGATGCGCGCGGCATGGTGGAGGACATCGTGCGCGATTATAAGAGGAGGCGCATGAGATCAGCAAGGTGACAGTGTCTCGAAAAAGTCAGGCGAGCGCTTGAACGGTCTGGATACGGGTGGTAGCATGACCCACACGTTGTGTAGGCTCTGGTGTCAGTCGGATCTCTGAACTATGACGAACCTCCGCATAGCCGCGAGGGTGATCCTACTCTTCTCCCTTCTGCTTCCAGTCGCTCACGGTTGGTCCATGGAGCCCCTCCCGGTCGAGCCCGACCTGAACAGCCGTCTCGATGAACTCTACGATCACGAGTCGAGAATGTTCATCATGCTCTTTTCATTGCATGGTGACGGCAAGGTCGATTATGTGACGGGTCGGCTGGTGCAGGACTATACGCGAAGCAATTACGGCAACCCGGTTTATTATACCGAGCAATACCCGTTGTTCTATTGGTGGAACCACACGATGTTCAACGACCCGGATCAGGACGGGGTGAACGGGAACGAGCGGGTCTACCAGGAAGATGTCGAGTTCGACATTGCGCGGTATAAGCCGTGTCTGTTCAACGGCCAACCCTGCTAGCCCAGGCTGCTCAGAAATGCCGCCAGCGGCGTTCTCGCGTCGCTCGCATGTTCAACGTACCGCCGAGGGTACGCCTCACATGCTCCCTTGCTGCGGCCTGGCTGGACGGCTTTTCTGAACAGCCTGATTTGCTCATGGCGTTCTTGATGGCGCCATGACGTAAAACGTCAGACGTGTCTCAGAGGGACTCAGTGCTGTCAGACTGGTTCATCCCCTCAGGGATCCCACCTTCAGCTCTGGGCGTCTCCGCTCACTCGAACACCAGCACCTGACAGGGTGCCCGGTGGAGTACGGCATGGGAGACGCTTCCCAGGACAAACCGGGTGACGCCTTGCCTCGCTCGTGAGCCGACCATGATGAGATCCACGCCCAACTTTTCCGCCTCATGGAGAATCATGGTGAGCGGGGTACCCAGCACGCTCGCACTGCGGGTCGTATAACCCTGCGTGCGAAGAGTGGCCGCCACATCTTCCACAAAGTCCTTGGCGTGACGCAGCGCTTGCGCCTCCAATTTTTCGGCAGCGGAATCGTCCACCGGCCAGGGTGGACGGGTGGGAGGGAGCACGGCTAACAGGCTCACGTTGACCGGATCCTGAAAGGGCTTTTGGGCGAGAAACCGCAACGCCGCCTCGGCGTCGGATGGACCCTGGAGCGGGAGGAGGACGTGTTTCAATTGGCGCAGTGAGCCGTGAAGAATTAATTTGGCGCAAGGAGCCATGCTCAACACGCGATGGGAGACGCTGCCGAGCAGCCGTTCCTTCACCGGCCCCAGACCTCTCGCTCCCATGACGATCAAATCCGCACGGCAGGATTGAGCCGCTGCCACGATCTGCTCCGCCGGTGATCCCACCTGCAGCAACTTGGCGACCGGCCCGCTGTGGAGGGGAAGGAGCGATTGCATCCGCGTCAACAACTCCTCGCCGTCTTCTTTCATGCTGCGTTCCAATTGCGCGTAGAGTTCCTGGGCCACTTCCGGCACCATCATCGGGTAGGCCGGGCGCGGGGCGTCGACGACATGGAGGAGTGTCAGCTGGTCCGCACGGCGCAGAAACTTGAGCGCGCGCACGGCTTCATAGGAATGGTCGGATCCATCGACTGCGAGGAGCGTATTCATTGCAGGGACTCCTTTGCTTGGTGCGGTTCCGGATGGAGATAACGACGAAACCAGTGGAGCGCCGCCTGGGCGACTTGCTCGAGCGTGCCCGGTTCCTCGAAGAGATGCGTGGCTCCCGGGATGATCATCAACCGTTTCGGGCAGGTGAGTTTCGCGAGGGCCTCTTCGTTCATGCCGATCACCGGGCCGTCTTCGCCCCCGACGAGCAACAATGTCGGCGCCGTGACGCGGCTGAGGTAGGGACCGGCAAGATCGGGCCGGCCACCGCGCGAGACGATCGCACCAACCGCGTCAGGCTCACGAGCGGCTGCTTGCAGGGCAGCCCCGGCCCCCGTGCTGGCGCCGAAATATCCTGCGCGAAGATTTCTGGTGTGGGCATGGGTCTGTAGCCACCGTTGGGCAAGGAGCAAGCGATCCGCCAGGAGATCGATGTCGAAAACCTTGCTCCGGTCGTCCGCTTCGGCGGGCGTCAGAAGATCCAGGAGCAGAGTGGCAAATCCGCCAGTTTCCAGGACGCGGGCGACGAACTGGTTACGCGGGCTGAAGCGGCCGCTGCCGCTGCCGTGGGCAAAGGCAATGACACCCTTCGGCTGATCAGGGAGTCCGAGGATGCCGTCGAGTGCAACCCCGTCCCCCGCGATCGTGATCTGAGAAAGGTTCTCCATCCTCATACGTGTCGAAAGCCGTCCATTGATTAGGTCAATGGCATTCTGCGGGACAGAAGAAAATCAGGTACAGTGCGACGGCCGTCCCGAGCAGCAATGCCCCGATCATCCACCAGGAAATTCGCGACATGATGCATTCCTTTCGAAGACTCGGTCGAGCAAGAGCAGTGCCATCACGGCGGCACAGGCGCGCCATCGTATGACGAATGATTTGGCCGTATCCCGTCTATGCAGGAACGACGAAGGGTTGCGCTGGACCAGTCGTTCGTAAAGGAACCGCTCTCGGTAATCTGTGGCGTTCCGCTACAGGCTGGAGAGGGAACCTGTAGCAGGACACCACCCACAGAAGAATGCGGGAGCCGATGGCGTATGGCCGATAGCCGAGGTGCGCCTGTAATCTTCCGGTTCTATATGCTATTGGATCAATACTCTCGCGTTCCCTTTACATGGCATCGGGATTGCTGGTGTCATGAGCGAGAAGAGGATGATGGAGGTCCGGTGGCCGACCGGTTATTCACAAAAATTCTGGTTCCGGTGGATTTTTCGCCCTGCTCCGAAGAAGCGTTCCGGATCGCCTTGTCATTTGCGCGGTCGTATCAGGCGGACGTCCTGCTGCTTCACGTCGTCGATACCAAAAGCCTGGATGCCTTGAACCGGCTCGGGTTGGCGCCTGCATCGGATGCCGCGAAACAAAAGAAACAGCTGCGTCACTACGCCCGTTTGAACGCCCGCCAACTCCTCGCCTGGGATGAGGCGAAGGGGGTTTCGATCAAGCGGATCCTGGCGGACGGCTCTCCATTCGAGGAAATTGCGAGGACCGCGCGGGTGGAAGGGGTTGATTTGGTCGTCATGGGCAGTTATGGAGGAGCGGTCGGCGGGGTCGAAAAGATTTTCTTCGGCACCACGGCGGAGAAAGTGGTGCGAACGGCCGGTTGTCCGGTCTTGACGGTTCCGTTGCCCGTGAAGCGGGCGAAAGCGCGGACAGGGAAGAGTACATCATAAGGAGGCATGGTTATGGGTCTCAAGCAGAGGTCGGCGGTGCTCAGCGGAGGGCGAGTCTGGTTGGCAGTCTGTTTTGTCCTGGCGCTGTGTTCGCAAGGGGGAGCGCAGGCGGAACAACGAATTGAAGTCGCCATTAAGGATTTTGCCTTCGTCACGAAACAGATCCCTCTGCGGCTGGGTGTAGCCACGGTGATTACCATCATCAACGAGGATCAGGAACGCCATGATTTCGGGTCGACCATGTTCGAGGGCCTTCCGACGCGGGTCGAATCAGGCGGCATTGTGTCCTATGGCCGGGGTATCGGCGGGGTGTTTTTGGACGGGAAAAAATCAGCCGTTATTCGATTCGTGATGGAACGGCCGGGGCGGCATGAATTCCGTTGTTCGATCCATCAGAACATGAAGGGAGAATTGCTGCTCTTGAATGTGGAGGCGGCGTAAGCCATGGCGCCTCTGATCAAGCAGATGCTTTTCGCAACTGATTTCTCGGCCTGCGCCGATCGCGCCATGGGGTATGCCCTGAGCCTTGCCGGGGCCTGGAAGGCCGAGCTGACCGCGGTGACCGTGCTGGAATTCTATCCGGGGATGGATCCGGACTACACGGTCAACAAGATGTACCTGGACAACCTGCGCGCCGAGGCCAATCGTCAACTGGTCACCGTTGAGGCCCGTGCGAAGGCGGCGGGTTTGCCGATTACGACGCGCATCGAAGTCGGCATTCCCAGCGAGGCGCTTCAAACCGTGGCTCAGACGATCGGCGCGGACCTCCTGGTGGTCGGCACGCATGGCCGAACGGGGCTCGATCACATCTTGGTCGGCAGCACGGCCGAGCGGGTGGTACGTGTCTCCCCCTGTCCGGTCCTGGCAGTCAAGGCCGACAAGGGTGGCGCCGGTGAAGCAGCGACCACGATCAAGCGAATTGTTGTGCCAATCGATCTCTCGACCTGTTCGCTGGATGCGCTGGAGTATGCTGTGCAATTCGCCAAACCGCTGGGCGCCGCGATCACCATTCTCCATGCGATGGAACCGGTGGCGTACGGCTTGGATTTCAGTTTGAGCCACGCCAAAGAGTGGAAAGAGCAGCGGGATTATTTGGAGAAGCGTTTGAGCGTGTTATCCGCCTGCGTGACAGCCCACGGAATCCAGGCCGACCATGTGCTGAAGCCTGGGCTCCCGGCCGATTCGATCGTCTCGTATGTCTCGCAACAGGGGTTCGATGTGATGATTATGGGGACGCATGGACGGCGAGGCATTTCCCATGTCCTCCTCGGCAGTATCGCCGGGGCGATGCTGCGTCACGCACCCTGTCCGGTCCTCACGGTGCGCCAATTCAACTTCGGCGCGGACCATGCACGTGTCATCCCGCAGGGAAACACGTGAGGCGTCCGCCCTCCTGGAAGGAGTCCTCCCATGAAGCCAAAGAGAAAGTCAGCGGCGGCCGTCGGTGCGATGACTCCGATAACCCGCCGGGTTCCCGCCAATCCGATCGAACTGCCTGACGGGATGTGGGAGCGTATTTCACAAAAGGCCTACGAACTCTGGAAAGAGCGAGGCTCCCGTGAAGGGCATGCGCTGCAGGATTGGCTGGATGCAGAAGCGGTCGTGATGGAGGAGATTCATGAAGCTCGCGAATGAACGGGGCACCGGACGATTGGCCCCGGTCAACAACGACCTTGGAAATCTCTTGTCGAGACTGGACCAACTGTCCGTTGTGCCTGCGTTCGCGCAACAACGCCGGATCGCCTTCGAACGCGCCTTGCAAGTGTATGTCGAACTGGGAAACCAGTCGCCCTTGTCGCCGCTGCGGGAGGAGGTCGAATTGGCGGATCTCCTGCTGTATGCCGACTTCTATCCTGAAGACGGACAACTGACCTTGATCGAGCAACTGCGCGACGTGATCACGGAACACATCCCGGAAGAGGAACGTGCATGGCTCGATCCGCTGAAACATTCCTACCTGGATTTGGTGGAAGTCCTCCCGCTCCAGGTCGGGGCGCCCCGGCGAGGCCTACGCTCGATCGGCAACGGCCGGCTGTACGAGATCCCGGCGCAGAGTCTGCCCCAGGATGCCGACAGCGGGTCGGTGTTGTTCACCCGTTTGGTGCGCGAACCGGGTGATCCTGAAAGTACGTTGGCGGTGCCGGCCGGCCCGATGTTGCTGCTGTCCGCTCAGGACGCGCGGTCGCTCTATGACACGACCGGTGAAGAGCGGCGTGAAATGGAAGTGGTCGGAGGCTCATTTGAGCTCGGCGACTGGCCGGAATTTGCCAAACGGTTCGGGCATCTCCTGCTGAAGAATTTTGCGCGCATGCGCTTGGCGGCGTTATTGGAAGCCGTAAGCGAGATTCGCTATCGGACTGAAGCGGGTGCGCCGTATTTCTATGTCATGGCCCTGTACGAACATCACGAATTCAGTTTCATCGCCGGGGGAATGACCGAGCTCGAAGGGTGGACTGAAGACCCGCAGCCCCAACTGAAGGGCACTGCCGGTTCGGGGAAACTTCGTCGTTTCGTGCAACGAATGAAGACGGAAATCTCGGCGCGGGTGACGGTGACGGCCACCGAACTGTTCCTGGAATGTGCTTCACAGGAGCGCTTGGACGCGATCAAACATACGCTCGCGGCCACCTTCGGGTATTCGCTGCACTTTCGTGGTGAGATCGTGCAACCGCCGGTACGGCAGGTGACGAAGGACGAGTTGTCCGGTCACGAACCGCTGACGGTGGTGGTGACGGACGAAGAGGATCGAGCGTCGCTGAGAGCCTTCCTTGAAACCGTCTATCTGGAATGGGCGGACCGGGAATCTCCGGCTCTGGGCGGCGAAACTCCCCGGCACGTCGCCAAGACGCCGGCCGGGCGCGATCGTGTGGCCGGTCTCATCGATGAGATGGAACGATGTGATCTCGGTCTCCTCCGCGGCGGCAGAGCGGCGTTCGATTACAATGTCTTGCGGGCGCATGTCGGACTTTGCTGAGTCGGAACGTGAAGCGTCAACGGTAAAACGTCACACGACAGACGAGAGACGAACGACGAGATACGACATGCGTGGACCGAGTGCACCGATGCATGAGCAGGTCGAGAAGATTCACCGGCAGGTGCGCAGTGAGCCGCCGAATATTCTCAAGACGCTGCTGGCCCTTCAAGAACAGGTCGGGCATGTGCCGGTGGAGGCCATTCCTGAGATCGCGCACAGTCTCGGCACAACCACCGCCCACATCGCCGGAGTGCTGTCCTATTATCCCGACCTTCGAGTTGCCGCGCCGGGCCGCCATATCATTCGCGTCTGCATGGGAGAGTCCTGCTATGCGAACGGGTGTGGCCGGGTCTTGCGGGCCCTGCAGGATCGTCTCCGTACCGACGTGGGCGAAACGACGTCGGGAGGCAAATTTACCCTCGACACCATGTCCTGCGCCGGCAACTGCGCCGTCTCTCCGACGGTACTGATCGATCGCGATCTGTATGGTCGTGTGTTGCCGTCGGAGGTGGAGACGATGTTGGAACGCTATCGCTAACATGAGCAGCGCAACGCGACTCTATCTTTCCAACGACACGTCCGCCAGGGCTGCCGGAGCGGGCTTGCTGGCTGATGCCTGGGCCGCCCGTCCGGACGTTCAGCTTATCCGCCTGTCCTCACGGGGGGCCTTTTTTCTTGAGCCCATGGTGGAGCGCGACAGTCCGGACGGGCGCGTAGCCTGGTGTAATGTCCAGCCGGAAGATCTCCCATCCATACTGGCCGGCACCGGGGGGACACCGGTCCGCTCCATTCCCTTTCTCGCGAATCAAACCCGTTTCACCTGTGCCAACTTCGGCGAAACAGAACCCTTGGCGCTCGATGAATACCAGGCGCGCGGAGGCCTGAAAGGGCTGGAGGAGGCGTTCCGTCTCACCCCGGATGCGATCATCGAGGAATTGCGCGTCTCGCAGTTGCGAGGGCGTGGCGGCGCGGCCTTTCCTGTCTGGAATAAGTGGAAGGTGGCGCAACAGGCGAAAGGCGGGCCGAAGTATGTGGTCGCCAATGCCGATGAGGGCGATGCCGGCACCTACTGCGATCGGATGATTCTGGAAGGTGACCCGTTTCGACTGCTGGAAGGGATGTTGATTTGTGCCCGGGCCATCGGCGCGAGCCGGGGCTATGTCTATTGTCGACAGGAATATCCGGCAGCAGCGGTCACCTTGCGCGCAGCCATTCAAAAGGCCGACGAAGCGGAATTGTTGGAGCTGGACGGCGAGCCGTTTCCGATCGAGGTCGTGCAGGGAGCCGGGTCCTATGTCTGCGGGGAAGAGACCGCACTCCTGGAATCGCTGGAGGGGAAGCGGGGAGTCGTGCGCGCGAGGCCGCCCTATCCGGCGCAGGCGGGTTTGTTCGGTCGGCCGACCATCGTCAGTAATGTGCTGACCTTTGCGACGATCCCGCAGATTCTGTCGCGCGGTGGGGCCTGGCATGCGTCTCTGGGTACGGAACAGTCGCGTGGCACCATCGCCTTGCAGCTAGGCGGGCGCGTGAAACATCCGGGCTTGGTCGAAGTGCCGTTCGGATTGAGTCTGCGCCAGGTGTTGGAGCAGTTCGGCGGAGGGATGGCGCCAGGCTCACGGTTCAAGGCGGTGCAAGTCGGCGGGCCGCTTGGCAGTCTCTTTCCCGCCGACGGATTGGATCTGCCGATTTGCTATGACGCCTTCGCCAAAGCCGGTGCGGTGCTCGGGCATGGCGGGATCGTGGTCTACGATCATGAGACCGATATGGTGGATTTGGCGCGGCACTTTATGGCGTTCACCGCCGACGAGTCCTGCGGCAAGTGCACACCCTGCCGCATCGGCTCGGTGCGCGGCCGCGAAATCCTCGAACGCATTCAAGCCGGCGGCGGTACCGTGGAGGATCTTACCCTGCTGGACGACCTGGGCGAAACCATGAAACTCGCGAGTCTTTGCGCGCTGGGCGGGCGCGCGCCCTATCCGGTGCTGACAGCTATTGAACATTTTCCCGTCGAGTTCCGCAGCAAGCTGAGAACGTGAAGCGTGAAACGTCAAAGGTGAAACGTAAGACAAGATACGAACTACGCTTCACGAGAGACGAACGACGAGACACGAGGACAAGCCAGGTGAAGCTGGAAATTAACGGACAAGTGGTCGTGGCGTCGCCGGGGGATACGATTTATGCCGCGGCGAAGAAAGCCGGTATTGCCATTCCCGGACTCTGTACGTCGAACCACCTGGTGCCGTTCGGTTCCTGCCGGATGTGTCTCTGCGAGGTCGAGGGCCAGAGCGGGACTCCGGCTTCCTGCACGACGCCGGTGCGCGAAGGCATGATCGTTCACACGGAGAGCGGGCGAGTCAATCGCCTCAGAAAACACCTGGTCGAGCTCTATCTCTCCGAGCAACCGGCGGGGGATCGAGCTCCGGAACCCTTGCAGTGGTTGGCCAGGTCGTACGGCTTGACGCACGTCCGGTATCCTCAGCCTGCCGGCAGGGAACCTGTCGTCGATCGATCCAATCCGTTTTTTGTGTTCGACAACGCCGCCTGTATTTCATGCGCCCGTTGCGTGGGTGCCTGCGACGAGATTCAAGGTACGCATGCCCTGACGATGTTGTATCGAGGTTTCGCGAGCCGGCCGACGGCGGGGGACGCCGCATTGAGCGGAGAGGCGGCAGGGTTTGCCTCATCGAACTGCATCTCCTGCGGAGCCTGCGTGAAGGAATGTCCGACAGGAGCTTTGATTGAGAAAACGGTGTTGGAGGAGGGCGCGCCGGTTCACGCCGTGCGTACCACCTGTGCCTACTGCGGTGTCGGCTGCAGTTTCGAAGCCGGCGTGCGGGAGGGGCGGGTGGTCCGGATGGTGCCGGCGGATGATGGGCCTTCGAATGAGGGCCATGCCTGCATGAAGGGACGATTCGGCTGGACCTACAACTATGCGCCGGACCGGCTGCGCATGCCTCTCTTGCGGCAGGGCGACTCGTGGAAGGAAATCTCCTGGTCCGCGGCCCTCGATCGGATTGCGGAGGAATGGAGCCGCATCAAGGAGGTCCACGGGCCTGATGCGCTCGCAACGATTTCCTCCAGCCGTGGCACGAATGAAGAAAATTATCTGTTCGGCAAGTTCATGCGCTGCGTGATCGGCAGCAACCATATCGACAATTGTGCGCGCGTGTGCCACAGCGCGACCGTGACCGGGATGATGGAAACCCTGGGCGCCTCCGCAGCGACCAACTCGATTCATGACCTGGATCTAGCCAAGCTGATTCTGGTCGTCGGCGCGAATCCCACCGAATCCCATCCGGTGCTGGGCGCGCGCATCAAACAGGCCGTGCGGCGCGGGGTGCCGTTAATCGTGGTTGACCCACGACGCACGGAACTGGCGCGACTGGCCGATCTCCATCTGCAGCTGCACCCGGGAACCAACGTGGCCCTGTTGAACGGCATGGGGCATGTCATCGCGAAGGAACATCTGACCGACGCGGCGTTTGTTCGTGACCGGACTGATGGGGTCGAGGAATGGTTGAAGGTGGTGGAGGAGTGCACGCCGGAGCTGACATCGAAGCTGACCGGCGTGCCGGCGCATCTCATTGCCGAAGCGGCGCGCCTGTATGCCACAAGCGGCGTTTCGATGGCCGTGCATGGCTTGGGCATGACCGAACATCGGTGGGGCAGCCACGGGGTGATGGCGTTGGTGAATCTCGCGCTTGCCACCGGTAACATCGGGAGGCCCGGTACCGGTATCAACCCGTTGCGCGGGCAGAACAATGTGCAGGGTGCATCGGATGTCGGCTGCCTGCCGACTTTTTTTGCCGGCTATCAACCCCTTACCGATCCAGCACTGGCGGCGGCGCACCTGGCCGTTACCGGGCGACCCTTGCCGACGGCACGGGGCATGAAGACGCCGGACATGTGGGATGCGGCCTTGGCGGGAACACTCAAGAGTTTGTGGATCATCGGGTATGACGTGGCCCAGACCGATCCCAACCTGAAAAAGGTGCACGCGGCGCTCAAGAGCCTGGATTTCCTCATCGTGCAGGATTTGTTTCTCAGCGAAACGGCCAAACTGGCGCATCTCATCATTCCGGGTGCGTCGTTTCTGGAAAAGGACGGCACCTTTACGAATCTCGAACGGCGCATCCAGCGCATCAGAAAAGCCGTGGAGCCGCCGGAAGGCCTGTTGCCTGACTGGCAGGTCGTCTGTGAAGTGTCGGCGAGGATGGGCTACCCGATGCAGTATTCCCATCCCTCGGCGATCATGGACGAGATTGCGCAACTGGCGCCGACGTTTGCCGGGGTGTCGTTTGATCGACTGGATGCACCGGAAGGATTGCAGTGGCCCGTTCCCTCAAAGGACCATCCGGGCACGTCGTTGATGCACGACGTGTCGTTTCCGAAAGGGAAGGCTCAGTTCGTGGCGGTGGATTATCTGCCGCCGGGGGAGACGCCGAGCGAGGCCTATCCCCTGGTGTTGATTACCGGGAGAATCTTGCAGCATTACAACTGCGGCGCGCAGACGAGACGCACCGATATCATGCAGGTGGTCGATACCGATGTGCTGGAGATTCATGCCGACGACGCGGCCAGGCTGGAACTCCGTGACGGCGAGCCGGTCAGGCTGGTCAGTGCGCGCGGGGAGGCCCGGCTTCCCGTCCTCATCAGCGAGCGTGTGCAGCCGGGAGAGTTATTCACGAGTTTTCACTTTCCGGATACGGATCTGAACGTGCTGCTGTCCTCGAGTGCCGACGAAAGTTCCAAGTGCCCTGAGTATAAAGTCTCGACGGTGCGGGTTGAAAAAGTGCTGCCGACCGCGACACCCACTCCCTCCATGCACGTGATGTTGATCACATGACCGCCGAGCCGCTTCCTCCCGCCACCGGCTCCGTTGCCGATGCCTATCCGCCTCCTGAAATCGCCGCACGGGTGTGCAAGTTGGGCTTGGCCAAGGTGAACACGGCGGTGCCGACGATGGTGGCGTTGGCCGTCCTGGCCGGTGCGTTTATTTCGTTGGGCGCCCTGTTTTACACCGTCACGATCACGGTGGGAAACGAGGGGCCGACGCTGCCGTTCGGTTTGCTGCGGCTGGCCGGAGGGATCACGTTCAGCTTGGGGCTGATCCTGGTGGTGGTCGGCGGCGCGGAACTCTTTACCGGAAACAATTTGATTGCGATGGCCTGGGCCACCGGTTGTGTGCAGACGCGACAGGTGGTGAGGAATTGGATCTGGGTCTATCTCGGGAACCTGCTGGGGGCCTGCGGAACGGCAGTCCTCGTGCTGCTGGCGGGGATTCAGTTGCTGGGGGATGGGGCCGTTGGCGAGACCATGGTGCGTATCGCACGCAGCAAAATCGCCCTCGATCCGCTGGCGGCATTTGCGCGCGGCATTCTCTGCAACGTGCTGGTGTGTCTGGCCGTCTGGTTGTGTATGGGTGCGCGGAGCGTGGCGGACAAGATTCTGGCGATCCTGTTTCCCATCAGCGCCTTCGTCGCCTGCGGCTTCGAACATTCCGTCGCGAACATGTTTTTCCTGCCGCTGGGAATCGCCCTGACGGCTGGAGGCGCGGCGCCGTTGTCACTGGCCGGCGCGGTGAGCAACCTGGCGTTGGTCACGCTAGGGAACATGATCGGTGGAACAGTTCTGGTGGCGCTGGTCTACTGGTTCATTTATCTGAGGACCGGTTCTCAGCCCCGATGACCGGCAGGATGCGGAAAAAGGCCGACAGCGGCGTTCTCGCATCATTCAGAGGCTCACCGTACTGCGAGAGTACGATTTGCCTCTTCTTTCACTGCGGCCTTGCTGGACGGCCCTTTTGCGCATCCTCTGGTTTGTGTTGCAAGTGGTCGGAATGCGGAGTTCGGGGCGGCGAGGATGCAGGTCAACGGGCGTCCAATCCTTCTTTAATCGCTTTCGCCACGTCGCCACATTCCGTCACCACTTCGACACGGTATTGCGGGCCGGGACTGCGTGGCGTCCGGTTGGCGACGCAGGACTCGAAGTCCTTGATCGCGCTGTTTTCGAAGGTGCGACTCCAGATCTCGGAGACCCGCGAGCGTTCATCCTGTTGATGCTGATCGAGTGCCAGCCAGCCGACGAGCCCGATTGCGGCCAACAGCAGAATCATGCCGAGCAGCTTGACGGGTTTGCTCCGCAGCACCTTGAGAAGAAAATAGAGGGCTGCGCCCCCTACCAGCAGTGCCGCGACAATGGCGACCGCAAGTTCCGCCGGCTGCAGTTCGAGGTAGCGGGAATTCCACGAGAGGCCTAGGTTTGTCACGTTCATGTCGTTCCCCACCGTTTCATTGCTTATACCAGTTCAGGTACGCAAAAACCTCCCTGAAACAAGCCCTGCCGAATCTCCTGACGGAGTATGGGCATATGCGTACCCTGCTTCCGCCGGCGGACGGGTCGAGTCTGCCTTGAAAGTCTTCCCACCGCAAGAGACGGATTCACGATTCTGATGCCTTCAGTGCATGCGGCAGTGGTATGCTGCACCTCGTGAGCCTCCGGTCTCGCTGATCGCATGAACCATTCATCCATTCGTGCATATCTGACTCCACGCCTCGGCATCATGCTGCCCCTGGGTTTTGCCTCGGGACTGCCGCTTGCCCTCACGGGCGGGACGTTGCAGGCCTGGCTGACCGAAGCGGGGTTGGATCTGACGACCATCGGGCTATTCGCTTACGTGGGACTTCCCTATACGCTGAAATTCCTCTGGGCCCCCGTCATGGACCGGATCGTGCCGCCCTGGCTCGGTCGGCGGCGCGGCTGGATGGTCGTGACTCAAAGCGGCCTGGCTTTGGCGCTGGCCGTGATGGCGTTGATCGGCCCCGCAGAAGGCGCGCAGGTGTTCGCAGCCCTGGCCCTGGCGGTGGCCTTCCTTTCCGCCTCGCAGGATATTGTCTTCGACGCTTATCGAACCGACGTGCTCAAACCGGAGGAACGGGGATTGGGGGCCGCGACTTGGGTGATGGGGTATCGGATCGCCATGATTGCGTCCGGATCGGTGGCGTTAATCCTGGCCTCGCGTATGGGGTGGTCGGTGGCCTATCTCTGTATGGCTGGCGTGATGACCTTGGGGGTCGTGACCATTCTGATGAGTCCGGAGCCCGAGGGTGCGCAGGTTGCCCCGAAGTCGATGGCAGAAGCGGTCTGGGGGCCGCTGACGGAGTTTCTTTCACGTCCCATGGCGGTGGCGCTGTTGGGACTGATCGTGCTGTACAAACTCGGCGATGCATTCGCCGGCGCGCTCACTACGTCGTTTCTGCTGCGAGGCATGCAGTTTTCGTCGGAAGACATCGGGGTCGTCCGCGCATTCGGGATGGGAGCGACCATTCTGGGGGCCTTTATCGGCGGCGGGCTGATGCCGCGCTTAGGGCTTTTCCGTTCACTGTTTGTGTTTGGCGTATTGCAGGCGCTGTCAAACCTGTCATTTATGTGGCTGGCCTGGGCAGGGAAGAGTTATGCCGTGATGGCTTTTGCGGTCGGAGTGGAAAACCTCACCGGTGGGATGGGCACGGCGGCCTTCGTGGCGCTGGTCATGTCGCTCTGTAACCATCGCTATACCGCGACCCAGTTTGCGCTGCTCTCCTCTGTTGAAGCGCTCGGTCGCGTCTTTCTCGGTTGGCCTGCGGCCAAATTGGTGGGACTGGCCGGATGGGGCCCGTTCTTCTTCGTGACGTTCCTTGCCGCGTTGCCGGGCCTCTGGCTCCTGTGGTTCCTTCGTAAGCCGGTCGCGCAGCATGCGGAGGTGAATGAGAGGAAGAGTGAGGTGAGTCTGTCTTGCTGAAGGTTTCGATAGCTGTCAACCGAGTCTATCAGACCGACTGTTGGCTGGGTACACAACTACTGTGAGTTGTTGAGTGAAGCATGCCGAATCGGTATAGTCCTGATTACCAGACTGCTCCCTATCATTCCCCGAGCCTGTTGCCTCCAGTGCACGCTTGGCGGACCTGACCTCTACTTATAGAATCCTCGCACCCCTTTTGATCTCAGCAAGTCTCTAGCGGTCTGGAGTCACTGACTCGTTAAATGTATCTCTTTCGATAACCCACCATTTTAGTTCTGATACACCTGTCATCCGCGCCTCTCTCATGGGCATTCCGTTCATTTTGTATGCCTTTGAACCTTCAACCTACATGTTTTGACTAGATCTCAGGCGCATCTCTTGCTTGATCAATATTGCGTCGCTGGAAACCGTCTCCTGAAAACTTCCGTCGGCTGGGCATCCGCGCACCTCTTACATCCAACATCTCATCGAAAAGGAGAAGGTCATGGCAAAGCGCAATATGATTGTAGCGCTACACTACAGTCCGACCATCGAAAGTCAATCTTCCACGGCGCCGACAAGTCGGTTCGACGCGGCCATCGATCTCGGAATTCCTGGCCTTGTCGTCGATGCCGCTTACGCTCCTGTTCCATTGCACGCGCTTAAGCCACGCACATCATCCACCGATCCCAATGATCTCAGCGCGGCACTGGAACTGAACCTCGCTCCGGAGAGCACAACATACATTGTCCGCGCGGCAATCGAGGAAGGAGATGTGGATCGAGTCCGTGCGCAGCCCGGAGTCGCTGGAGTGTTCAGTGACCCCTACATCAACCCTTGCGTCATTTGCCCCGGCAGCCCGCCGCTGGGCGATCACAACGATGTCGAAGCCCTGCTTTGCACGAGTAAGATGCACAAGTGCGGAATGGACGGTGCTGGGGTGTTGGTTGCCATCGTCGATACCGGGGTCAATCTGGCCTACCTGAACAGCAAAGGTAAGACCCCAAGCTTCAACGCTGGCTGGTCATGGACGCTTCAGCCGGGAACGCCGGGATCGATGCCGGTGGATCACGGAACCATGTGCGCGTTCGATGTGTGCATCGCGGCCCCGAAGTGCACCATTCTGGATATCGCACTACTGCGGCCTGCTCCGTCGCTGGCCGCTCTGCTTTCAGATGCAGTCAAGGCATATGCCCACCTGCTGAATATTATGCTTCTGCCACGGCGAATCGGTGAGTTCCGCAGCATGGTGGTCAACAATAGTTGGGGGATGTTCCATCCGAGTTGGGATTTCCCGCCCGGCGATCCGGCGAACTATAGCGATAATCCGAATCATCCGTTCAATATCGCTGTGGCTTCACTCGAAGTTGCCGGAGCGGATATCTTGTTCGCGGCCGGCAACTGCGGCGCCGATTGCCCGGACATGCGCTGCCAGGGGCAAACCACGAACGCCATTTATGGCGCCAACGGCCATCCGCAGGTGTTGTGCGTGGCGGGTGTGGATACGACGAAGCAACGGGTGGGGTACTCGACCATTGGCCCTGGCCGCCTTACGAATAAGAAACCGGACATCAGCGGCTACACGCACTTTGCTGGTTCTGGGGTATATGCGGCCGATGGCGGGACCAGTGCGGCGACACCGGTGGTGGCGGGTGTGGTAGCCGCGACTCGCTCCAAACGGCCTTACAATCCAATGGATTCGACCACGTTTCCGGCTGCCATTCGGAGCCTGGTTACCTCGACGGCTCAAGACCTGGGAGCCTCCGGTTACGACTACAAGCATGGCCACGGGGTGGTGGATGGTTGTGAACTGGCCAAGAAGTTCTGTAAGGTCTGGTGGCTGGATATTTGCAAAGTTCATCGCTGGATTTGTAAAGGGGTGTTCCGCTGGCCGGAGCTGCCGGGTCCGCGTCCGCTGATTCGCTGGTTTGACATTCCCGAGATTCCGTTCAAAGTTCCGAGGGTCATCCGCTTTGGGCGTGCTGGCGCACCGGGTCAGGACGAAGATGCGCTCATCGAGAAGATGATTGACGAGTTGGTGCAGCGGTCGGGCGTAGCCGATCCTGTTCAACTCGGCTACATTCTCGGGGTAATGCATGCTCAGCAGATGAGGCTGATTTCGCGCACCGGGTTTGGCGGCACGTTCAGCACTGAAACGGATGATCCGCCCAGCGGTGCGGATCGCGGCGGCGATTGCGGCTGCGGTTCCAAGGATTAGCCGCACGAAACAGCTGAAAGTAACAAGCGGAGCACACGCGTCCAAGGACCAGTTCTGCCTAGAATAAGGAGTGCGAAGATGGCGGACATGATGCTGCAGTTCCAGTACGCGGGCGATAAGCCGACGCTCGAGAAAGGACGTGAACTGTTCGGTTTGACCGCTGAGGAAGTGGACCAAAGCTATGGTGTGACCACGACGGATCCGAAAGCCGGATTGTACGTTATCTTAATCAAGCCTGGCGCGGAAAAGAAAGTTCGGGCTAAGCTCGCGCAACGGCCGAAACATCCGGCAGAAGGGATTTTCGGGAATCCTCGGGTCGAGGCTACAGGACCCCCCTAAGAGCGAATGAACCGTATGATGTTAGGCGCTGGAGGCATGCTCTACATGCGCTAGCGCCTCTTACGGTTTCATCTTCCTCTGCAGAAACAAAATGAACAGCATCAGCGTCGGCAGCGGCGCCAAGGCGAAGGGCACGAGCCACAGCAACACGTTTTTCCCGCGCACCCGGGCTTGGTCGAACATCCAGATAAACAGCCACACCAGCAGGCCGATATAGTTCACGGCCATCCAGCGGGTGGTGTGAATCTTCAAGCCGCTGATGGATTCCGGCTCTCCCTGAATCAGGAACGTGCCGATCAGCAGGACAAATCCTGCCAGCAGGCCTCCGACGAGGCGTTTACTCCAAACGAACATAGTAGGTCCTCCGTGACTCTCGAACAGGCGCGATCACGCGCCTGCGTATTCCATTCCTGAGAAATCGGGCGTAAGCTAAACAGACGTGGTGCATTTGTCAAACCGCCATGCCTGTCGCGTCTCTGCATGTGGCGCAGGCTCACTGAAAGTGTGTGATGCGTACTGGGATGTTGGCCGGCTTGGTTGGAAGCTTGATGGTGGCGGTCTGGTTGGCGGCGACGAACCCGACGATGGAGACGTATCTGCAATTTGTCGAGGCACGCTTGTCGGCTGAGATCGAGAAGATGGATCAATCCGGCCCGCGGCGCGATCGCGACTTGATCCGGTCGATTTTCCGCTCGCAGGGGCCGAAGCTCGTTGAGGGAGTCGTCCGGCCCAATACGACGCGGAACAATTGGGGCCTGCTCAGCCTGTTTGAAACGAATGTGCTCGACCAACCAGTGCTGGTGCTGGGAATCGGTGGCCAATTTGTCCCGTTACGAGGGGTCGAGGAGGCGACGGTCAAGGTCGGTCGGCTCGCGTTTTGATCTGTGCCATGAATTTTCTCGCCTCCCTGTGAAAAACTTCTTCCACAGCCGCTGAAAGGCTGTGGATAACTCAGTAAAAAATGGTGAAATGCGGCATTAAATCTAGCGGAGACGCTATCACCAGCTTATCCCCATTACTCACAGGTGTGCCACAACATTTTGTTTGACAAAGAAAATGGATCACTATATCTAGTATGGAATGCAGTCCAGAGACTTTGCCGAAGAGAATGTATTTCTGGATGGACAGGCCTCTTTCCCGTCCCCAACCAATACACCCGTGCCGTCCGGCACCAGCACCGAACGTTAGGCATCTGTTAAGGAGGAACCAGTGAGAATAGAACGAAGATTCACCAAGCGTGGGCAGAGCCCCTATGAGGGTCTTGCGTTCGTAAAACGTTCCTCGGAGATCCGCAATCCCGACGGATCGACCGTGTTTAAATTGGACCATATCGACATCCCGGAGCATTGGACGCAACTGGCGATCGATATTCTGGCGCAAAAATATTTCCGGAAGGCCGGAGTCCCGCAAGTCCATGAGGACGGCACGCCGGTGGTGGACGCCGCAGGCAAGCCCGTGCTCGGCGGGGAGCGCGACTCCCGCCAGGTGTTCAACCGGCTGGCCGGTTGCTGGAC
>JADYYH010000024.1 GCA_020853775.1 Nitrospira sp. | reverse complement strand
GCGATAACGTCACGGTGACGGGCGAATTGATCAGCCCGATCGCGATGGATCAGGGGTTGCGGTTCGCCGTCCGTGAAGGCGGCAAAACTGTCGGCTCGGGCGTCGTTACGGAAATTCTAGCTTAGGATGTCCTGGTCTCTTGGCCGGCATGTGAGGAGTTGAGCGTGAAAGTCGATCAAAGAATTCGTATCAGGTTGCGTGGTTTTGATTATCGCGTGCTTGATCAGTCGGTAGTGGAGATTGTGGAGACGGTCAGGCGTAGCGGCGCGCGGGTTGTCGGGCCTATTCCATTGCCGACTCGAATTGAGAAATTCACAGTCCAGCGTTCGACTCATGTGGATAAGAAGTCCCGCGAGCAATTTGAAATTCGTACGCACAAGCGTCTGTTGGATATCATGGAGCCTACGCCGGAGACCATGGACTCGTTGATGAAGCTCAATTTGGCGGCTGGTGTAGACGTGGAGATTAAGCTCTGAGGGTTGAAGGTATCGACCTTATCTGAGCTGACAGGAAGGCCATGACAAACGGATTGTTAGGTAAAAAATTGGGGATGACCCAAATTTATGATGAGAGTGTTCTGGAGCCGGTGACGGTCATCGAGGCTGGCCCGTGCCAAGTGGTTGCCGTTAAGACCAAAGAGCGTGACGGATACGAAGCTGTTCAGCTGTCCTTTGGTGAAGTGAAGGAGCGAAGCCTCTCGAGCGGGGAGCTCGGTCACTTGAAGAAGCATCAGGCCCCTCCTAGTCGATGGCTGCGTGAATTCCCTAAAACGGGAGAAGTTGCTGTCGGTGCGACTGTGAAGGTCGACATGTTCAAGAAGGGGGATTGGGTTGATGTTGTTGGCGTCTCAAAGGGTAAGGGCTTTCAGGGGGTAGTGAGACGGCACAACTATGCTGGTGGTCCAGAGACGCACGGTTCAATGTTTCATCGCGCTCCGGGCTCGATCGGCGCCAGCTCCTATCCGTCTCGTGTTTGGAAAAATAAGGCCTTGCCTGGCCATATGGGGGATGAGCGTGTGACGGTGCAGCGCTTGAAAGTGATTGACGCTCGTCCAGATGAAAACCTGTTGTTCGTCCGCGGAGCAGTGCCTGGTGGTGCGAATGGGCTGCTGGTGGTGCGGAAGTCAAAAAAGAGTTGAGCTATGCCGATCGTTGATGTGATTGATTCAAAGAAAAAGAAGGTTGGTACCGTCGATCTGCCGGATGAAGTATTCGGTTGCAAGCCGCATGGTTCGCTCGTGCATGAAGCCGTCGTGATGCAGCGGGCTTGTGATCGTCAGGGCACCGCTTCAACTTTGCGCCGCGGTGAGGTGAGCGGGTCAGGGAAGAAGCCGTGGAAGCAGAAGCACACGGGGCGTGCCCGGGCAGGCTCTTTGCGGTCGCCTGTCTGGCGGCATGGCGGGACGGTGTTTGGTCCTAAGCCGAGAAACTACGCCTTCGGCATGCCGCGGAAGAAGTATCGCGCCGCTCTTCAGAGCGTGCTGTCGGCTAAAGTGTCTGAGGGCAACGTGGTAGTGGTCTCTGATCTCTCTATCGCAGAGGCCAAAACGAAACTTTTAGCTAATCTGTTGGCTCAGTTGGGAATTTCTGGAACTGCCTTGCTCGTTGTCGCCGATCCAAACTCCCATGTGGTTCAAGCTGGCAAAAACCTTTCGAACGTGACCGTGCTACGGCCGGAAGAATTGAACGTCTATGACGTGCTTCGCTGCCACTCCCTCGTTATTCAGCAAGATGAGTTGGGTAGAGTGAAAGAGGTGTGGTCATGAAAGGCGATCTTCATCAAGTATTGATTCAGCCCCTATTGACCGAGAAAATTACTGCCTTGCGTGAGCAAAGTAATACCGTGGGTTTTCTTGTACATCCTGACGCCAATAAAATTCAGATCAAGCAAGCCGTCGAATCGCTCTTGAAGGTTAAGGTGTCGCGAGTGAATGTGGTCAATATCCGCGGAAAGATTAAACGCTTAGGGCGCTTTGTTGGGAAGCGATCTGATTGGAAAAAGGCATTTGTCACGTTGAAAGAAGGCGAGAAGCTCGAGCTGTACGAAACGGTGTAAGCGCGAGTGCCTCGATAAAGTGAGACCCAGCTATGGCATTAAAAGTCTATAAGCCAACTACCCCGGGACGTCGCGGAATGACTGCGATCCAGGGTGAAAAACTTACCCAGAAGAAGCCAGAAAAGTCTTTGACCGGGTTTCATCTACGGACGGGCGGTCGAAATAACGACGGACGTCTGACTATCAGATTTCGTGGGGGAGGGCATAAGCGCCTCTATCGTCAGATCGATTTTCGCCGTAACAAGACCGGTGTTCCTGCAAAGGTGGCCGCCATTGAATACGATCCAAATCGCTCTTCACGGATTGCTCTCCTGCACTATCGTGATGGTGAAAAGCGGTATATCTTGGCTCCTGTGGGCCTCACAGTTGGTGACATGGTGCAGTCAGGGGAAGGCGCCGAGGTTCGGCCGGGGAATGCTCTCCCCCTCATGAGCATGCCTCTTGGTACTACGATTCACAACATCGAACTGAAGCCTGGTAAGGGTGGACAATTAATCCGCAGCGCTGGTGGCTCCGCTCAAGTCATGGGACGTGATGGAGCATATGTTCAAATTCGCCTCAAGTCCGGAGAGATGCGGAAAGTGCTCTCTACGTGCATGGCCACGGTTGGTCAGGTTGGAAACGTGGACCATGAAAACGTCGTGGTGGGGAAGGCTGGGCGCACTAGATGGAAGGGTAAGCGTCCACACGTTCGCGGTGTGGTGATGAATCCTGTCGATCACCCGCATGGCGGCGGTGAGGGAAAATCGGGGCAAGGAAACCCGCATCCGGTGTCACCGTGGGGTACTCCAGCCAAAGGGTACAAGACGCGGAAGAATAAGGCCACGGACAAGTTTATTATCGCGCGTAGGAAGAAGTAGGAGAGGATAATGCCTCGTTCAATTACGAAGGGTCCGTTCGTTGATGATCATCTGGTCAAGAAAGTTGAGCAGATGAATCAGACGAAGGATCGGAAGCTAATCAAGACCTGGTCGCGTCGCTCAACGGTGATTCCTGACATGATCGGTCATACGTTTGCAGTTCATAACGGGAAAAAATTCATTCCCGTGTTTGTCACCGAAAATATGGTCGGCCATAAGCTGGGAGAATTTGCTCCAACGCGCTTTTTCAAAGGGCACGGGCAAGCTAAGACCGAAAAGGCAGTGGCGCTTAAGTAATTGCTGGTTTATTGATGGGCCAGGATGGTGGGGTGGGGTCAGCTATGGCAGAGGCAAAAGCAAATTTACGCTTCGTACGAGTGACGCCTAGAAAGGCGAGAGTTGTTATCGATATGATTCGCGGCCAGCAGGTGCCCATGGCCTTGGCTATGCTCCGGCATACTCCAAAGCACGCGGCGCGCGTCATCGAGAAGCTTCTTCGATCTGCGGTGGCCAATGCCGAGCAGAAGGAGTTGGGCGACAGTGACGAGATGTGGATCTCGCAGGCCGTGGTGAACTGCGGGCCTATTTATAAGCGTTTCCGGGCACGATCGATGGGGCGAGCGAACTCCATTCAAAAGCGGACGAGCCATATCACGATCGCAGTTGCTGCTCCGAACGCCGCTCACAGTAGCTAACGCTTTTACAATTAGACTGAGGGTTATTCTTCATGGGTCAGAAGACACATCCAATTGGCTATCGCATCGGCTACAACTATACCTGGAGTTCGCGCTGGTATGCCGATAAAGACTATGCGCGACTGCTTCACCAAGATATCAAGATTCGTAAGATGGTGAAAGCTAAGCTATACCACGCCGGAGTGGCCAAGGTGGAAATTGAGCGATCTGGGGATCAAACCCGTGTGATTATTCACACCGCGCGCCCCGGGATTATCATCGGCCGAAAAGGCGCTGAAGTTGATAAGTTAAAGGCCGCTCTCGAGAAAGAATATTCTGGGCAGGCCTACATTACCGTCAAGGAAATAAAAAAGCCTGAATTGGACGCTCAATTGGTCAGCGAAAATGTCGCCACCCAATTGGAAAAACGTGTCGCCTTCCGACGAGCCATGAAGCGCAGTGTGCAGTCGGCTCTTCGTCTCGGCGCCCAAGGCATCAAGATCATGGTGGCAGGACGTTTGGGGGGAGCGGAAATTGCCCGAACCGAATGGTATCGCGAAGGGCGCGTGCCTCTCCACACATTGCGCGCGGAAGTCGATTACGGTTTTGCGGAAGCCCATACGACCATGGGCCAGATCGGTGTGAAAACATGGATCTATAAGGGTGAGTTGTTGCCAGCGCTTCAGTTAAAGCCTGATTCTACGCTCGGACGACTTGGCTAAAGAACTCTGATAAGGAAAAGGTGGGTCTGTGTTAGCGCCAAAGAAAGTTAAGTTCAGAAAAATGCAAAAGGGTCGGATGCGTGGGAAGGCCTATCGCGGCGGAGCCATCACGCTCGGGGAGTTCGGTCTGAAAGCCCTTGAGCCTGGCTGGATTACCAGTCGTCAAATCGAGGCGGCCAGAATTGCCATTACCCGTTTTGTGAAACGTGGTGGTCAGGTATGGACGAGAATTTTCCCGGACAAACCCATTACGAAAAAGCCTGCTGAAACCCGCATGGGTAAAGGTAAGGGCAATCCCGAATATTGGGTCGCCGTGGTGAAACCTGGACGCATCATGTATGAGATGGGCGGCGTTGCTCCGGATGTCGCTAAGCAGGCGTTGAAGCTTGCTTCCTATAAGTTGCCTATTGCCACGAAGTTCGTGGTCCGCGGCGAGTTTCAGTAACCTGTAGCGCGTGTTGAGTGGTGATGTGATGGATGTGAAGGATCTCAGCGGGCTCTCGCTAGAAGAGTTGGCCGAAAAGGAAAAGCAGTTGCGCCAGGAACTCTTTAACTTCCGGTTCCAACTCGGCATTGGTCGCCTTGAAAATCCAATGCAGGTCAGAGGCACAAAGCGTGATATTGCCCGCCTGAAAACAGTGAGGCGTCAATTGGAATTGCTGCAGACTCAGGCCGACCAGTCGGTCGGAAAGTAAGAGAGAAGGGGCGTATGAAGGAAGGCCAACAACATCGACGTGAGTGGTACGGCAACGTCGTCAGCAACAAGATGAATAAAACGGTTGTCGTGGCCGTTGAACGATCGGTCATCCACCCAATTTACAAAAAAGTCCTTCGTCGGGTCACCAAGCTCAAGGCGCACGATGAGGAGAATGTATGTAAGGTCGGGGATCGAGTGCAACTCAGCGAAACACGTCCAATCAGCAAAGACAAGCATTGGCGTGTGGTCCGCGTCATGGTCAAAGGACAACCTGAGAAGTAACTACGGAACACACCTGAAGAGCTGAAAGGCCAGATCCTTTTGGCGGTGAGTTAGGGCGGGGTATGATTCAGAATTACACATACATGGATGTGGCCGATAATTCAGGCGCGAAGCAGGTCATGTGTTTTCACGTTCTCGGTGGTACCAGGCGTCGGTACGGCTCACTCGGGGACATTGTCGTGGTGGCCGTCAAAGAGGCCATTCCTCAGGCCGGCGTTAAAAAGGGAGACGTGAGTCGGGCAGTCATCGTCCGCACGACCAAGGAAGTGCGGCGTGACGATGGGTCCTATATCAAATTCGACCGCAATGCCTGCGTCCTGATCAATGCTCAGGGGGAGCCAGTTGGGACTCGAATTTTCGGCCCAGTCGCGCGTGAACTTCGGTGGAAGAAGTTCATGAAGATTATTTCGCTTGCGCCGGAAGTCTTGTAGTCGAAGGAAGAAAGGTTCTGGTAGGGATGGCACGAATCAAAACGAAAATTCGCAAGGGCGACACCGTTGTCGTGATGATTGGGCGGGAACGAGGCAAGTCAGGCAAGGTGTTGTCTGTCGATACCGTCATGGGAAAGGTCCTGGTAGAGAAGCTTAATATGATCAAGCGCCACACCAAGCCGAATCAGAAACTCCGGCAGGGTGGCATTCTTGAGCGCGAGGCTCCTCTTGCCATTTCCAATGTCATGTTCTTGTGCCCAGTTACGAAGAAACCAACTCGGTTGGGGGCCAAGCGCCAGGAAGATGGTCGGCGGACCAGACTGAGTAAAAAATCAAAAGAAACTGTTGAATAGTCCGAACAGGAAAGACGTTCATGGCAAAAGTAGAGAAAGGTAAGGGCGGCAAGGGGGCGACTCCTCGGTCCTCAGCTAAGAAGGAAGCGGCAGCGCCTGAAATTTCACAGGAGGCTGGCACTGAACATCAATTTGCTCCGCGGCTCAGGGAAACCTATCGCGATCAGGTCGTGCCGGCCCTTATGAAGGAATTCGGCTACGGCAATTTGATGCAAGTGCCGCGACTCGAGCGAATTGTCCTGAATGTCGGGATGGGCGAGGCAATTCAAAATGTGAAGTTGCTGGAGAGCGCCGCGAACGAACTGGGCATTATTACCGGACAGAAGCCGGTGACAACCAGGGCGAAAAAAGCTATCGCTGGTTTCAAGTTAAGGCAGGGGATGCCGATCGGGGCCAAGGTCACTTTGCGCAGCCGAAGAATGTGGGAGTTTTTGGATCGCTTGATTTCCCTGGCGCTTCCTCGGATTCGAGACTTTCGCGGCATCTCTCCCAAGGCGTTCGATGGACGAGGCAACTATACCCTGGGACTCAAAGAGCAATTGATTTTTCCTGAAATTGAATACGATAGCGTCGCATCGATTCACGGCATGGATATCACCATCGTCACCACTGCGCGAACGAATGATGAAGGCAAGGCCCTGCTCAAACATCTCGGCATGCCATTCCGAGCCTAAGTTATCGCTTCTGATAGGTCTGTATGGCTTTAGCGGGCCATGCAGGAGTAAAGGGGGATCTTGTGTCAAGATTAGCGCTTAAAAATAAGGCGGCAGTGAAATCCAAGTTCTCGTGTCGCGACTATCACCGCTGTGGGTTATGCGGTCGTGTACGTGGATTTTTGCGACGGTTTCGTATGTGTCGTATCTGTTTTAGATCTCTGAGCCTCAAGGGAGAAATCCCCGGAGTGCGTAAGTCCAGTTGGTAGTCGCCTGGGAGAGCGTCAGCTTCAGCAGGTATAAAAGAGGAATGCATGATTACTGATCCTATTGCTGATTTGTTAGTTCGACTGGGGAACGCTGCTCGCCGCCGCCAGGATGTCGTCAAAGTTCCCGTTTCCAAAGTAAAGCGACAGATTCTGAATATCCTTGGCAAAGAGGGATTCATCCTCGGTTACGGGGAAACGCAGGAAGATGGACACCCAATTTTCTCTGTCCAGCTTCGCTATGTCGAAGAAGCGCGCCCCATGATCACGGGAATGCGTCGAATCAGCAAGCCAGGGCGCCGTGTGTATGTCGGGCGAGATGATGTGCCCAAGGTGAGAAACGGAATTGGCGTGGCTGTCATTTCAACCTCGAAAGGTCTTATGACCGACAGTGACTCCAGGCGGGCGGGATTGGGTGGCGAAGTGCTTTGTTCTGTCTGGTAAGAAGAGTCGGCTGAGACGCAGTATAACCGAGATCGCTGTAACGTAACGGGGTTCGTATGTCGAGGATTGGGCGGAAACCAATTTCAGTTCCAAACGGCGTTGATGTGAAGGTCGCTGGTCGTCTCGTATCAGTCAAGGGGCCCATGGGCAAACTTGATTGGAAGTTGACCGACGGCCTAAGCGTGGCAGTTGCCGATGGACAGCTTGTTGTCAATCGTTCAGGCGATGCGCGCGATATTCGAGCGATGCACGGTTTGGTTCGCGCGGAATTGAGTAACATTATCCAGGGCGTGACCAAAGGATATGAGAAGTCCTTGGAGATCACGGGCGTGGGCTACAAGGCCCAACTTCAGGGACGCGAGATGAGTTTCAATGTGGGCTACATCAATCCGGTTACCTATACGGTGCCTCAGGGTATTGATGTGAAAGTCGACAAGCAAACGCTGATATCGATTAAAGGTATCGATAAGCGATTGGTTGGTCAAGTCGCAGCCAACATTCGTTCCATTAAACCCCCTGATGTCTATAAGCAAAAAGGAATTCGATACGCCGGCGAAGTGTTGAGGAAGAAGGCGGGCAAAACCGGCAAGTAAAGGCATTTGATGAATACCCAAGAAAAAAATCGAAAATTAGCAAGACGTAAACAGCGGGTACGAAAATCAGTAGTCGGGACAAGTGATCGACCACGATTGAACGTCTTCCGAAGTCGCTCTCACATCTATGCCCAAATTATCGATGATCTTCGTGGCCATACTGTGGCGGCGGCGTCCACTTTGGATGAATCCTTGCGCAAAGCTGTGAAATCACCGGGCAGCATCGAAGGCGCGAAAGCCGTCGGTAAACTTATTGCCGAACGGGCGAAGGCTGCCAAGGTATCGATGGTCGTGTTTGATCGTGGGGGCCGGCAATATCATGGACGCGTGAAGGCCTTGGCTGACGCATCCCGCGAGGGCGGCTTACAGTTTTAGGAATCGGGCATGCGGGATGGCACCGCTTGTCAGAAGAGAAATGAGACGACCTAAAGGAGAATGACGTTGTGCGAGTCAATCCCGAAGAATTGAGTCTAAAAGACAAAGTAGTGTTCATCAACCGCGTCGCCAAAGTGGTCAAGGGTGGCAAACGATTTAACTTTTGCGCTCTGGTGGTTGTCGGTGACGGGCAGGGCTATGTTGGAGTCGGCAAAGGAAAAGCTGCAGAAGTACCGGTGGCCATTTCTAAAGCTGTCGAACAGGCGAAGAAGCATCTTGTTCGTGTTCCCATCAAAGGTGGGACCATTCCTCACGAAGTCCACGGTCTCTTCGGCGCCGAGCACGTGCTTCTCAAGCCTGCCGCCGATGGTACCGGCATCATTGCAGGTGGTGCTGTGCGAGCGGTTGTCGAATTGGCCGGTGCCCACAACATTATCGCGAAAACTTTGGGCCGCGGGAATCCGTTCAACGCGGTCAGGGCCACTCTTAATGGACTTCAGCAGCTGTGCGATCCGCAGGAAGTTATGCGATTACGGCGGGCTGTTGGTAGCGAAGCGTAGGGACAACATGGCTACTGAAAAGAAAACAACAACTGCTCAAGGCAGCCTTCGAATTACGCTGAAACGGAGTCCGATCGGAACCCCGCAGAAGCACCGATTAGTTCTCAGGGGCTTAGGGCTGCGGAAACTTAACGCCACTGTGTTGCGTCCGGCCAGCGATCAGGTCAAGGGCATGATCGCCAAGGTCGGTTATTTACTGGAAGTGAGTCCCCAATGAAGTTGCATGATCTGGCGCCTTCTCGAGGAGCGAAACACAAACCAAAGCGGATCGGTCGTGGTCCTGGTTCTGGCCATGGTAAGACGGCGACGAAGGGTCATAAGGGTCTGAAAGCTCGTTCTGGTGGTGGAAAACGCCCCGGATTCGAAGGCGGCCAGATGCCGTTGATCCGCCGTGTTCCCAAGTATGGATTTACGAACCAATTTCGAACTGAATACACGATCATTAATTTAAAAAGCCTGGCTGGTCTGGAAACGACAGAAGCCATTACGCCCCAACTCTTGATGAATGAAGGCCTTGTTCGACGCAAAGGAGAGCTGATTAAGATCCTCGCCCAGGGAGAGTTGACGAAACCTCTCGTGGTCCAGGCTCACAAGTTCAGCAAATCAGCCGAGGCAAAGATTCAGGCAGCAGGGGGGAGGGCCGAGGTCATTCCCTGTGTTTGAGCGTCTGCTGACCAGCTTCCAAAACATCTTCAAGATACCTGAGTTGCGGACTCGCGTGTTGTTCACGCTGGGTATGCTGATCGTCTATCGTGTCGGCGCCCATATCCCTACGCCAGGTATCAACGGTGAAGCCCTATCCGAATTTCTGCAGAAGCAAGGTGGCGCGCTTCTGGGATTCTTGGACATCTTCTCCGGTGGGTCACTTTCGCGCCTGACCATTTTTGCCTTGGGCATCATGCCCTACATTAGTGCGTCGATTATTCTTCAGTTACTCACCGTCGTCATCCCGCACCTCTCGAAACTGGCCAAAGAAGGGGAACGCGGACGAAAAAAGATCATCCAATACACGCGTTTTGGCACCATTGTCATTGCCTTGATCCAAGGATTTGGGATCGCCGTCGGCCTCGAACAGATGAATCAGGGTGCGTTCGTCCTGAGTCCTGGATGGGGTTTCCGCTTTATGACGGTGATTACGCTCTGTGCGGGCACCGGGTTTCTCATGTGGCTTGGCGAGCAGATCACCGAGCGCGGCATTGGCAACGGTATTTCGTTGATTATCTTCGCGGGCATTGTCGCGCGACTTCCTGCGGCTGTTGCACAAACGTTCGATCTCTACAAGGTTGGGCAATTAAGTTTTCCGCTGCTGGTCGTGCTGGCGGTGGTGATGTTCGGGGTGGTCGCCGCAATCGTCTTCCTCGAAAGCGGGCGCAGAAAGGTGCCTGTTCAATACGCGAAGCGTGTGATTGGAAGAAGGGTGTATGGGGGGCAAAGTACCCATATCCCCTTGAAGATTAACACTGCCGGGGTTATTCCCCCGATTTTTGCGTCGTCCATTATCGCTTTTCCGGCGACCATCGCTGGATTTTTTGAAACACCCTGGATTAAAGCCATCGGATCGCAACTCGCCCCTGGATCACTCCTCTACACACTTATGTATGTCGGATTGATCGTGTTCTTTTGTTTCTTCTATACGGCAGTGGTCATGAATCCGGTGGATATGGCGGATAACCTCAAAAAATATGGGGGGTTTGTTCCCGGTATCCGTCCGGGACAGCGAACCTCGGACTATATTTACTCCGTTCTCACGAAGATCACCTTTGCGGGCGCCATTTACTTGGCAATCGTATGTGTCATCCCGGAATTCCTGATCTATAAACTGAATATGCCGTTTTATTTTGGCGGTACCTCCCTGTTGATCGTGATCGGGGTTGGTTTGGATACGGCACAGCAGATCGAGTCCCATCTCTTAAATCGTAACTACGATGGATTCCTTCAAAAAGGAAAACTTCGAGGCAGGACGTCCTAGGACCATCTCATGCGACTCGTTTTTCTCGGCGCGCCAGGCGTTGGCAAGGGTACTCAGGCAGATCGGGTCACCGCTCAATTCGGCTGGCCAAAGATTTCTACCGGTGATCTGTTGCGAGAAGCCGTCCGCAATCAAACTGCACTCGGGATTGAAGCTAAGAAAAGCATGGATGCCGGAAAATTGGTTCCGGATAGCGTGGTGATCGGCATGGTGCGGGAAACCTTGGCCGCGCCTTCATGTCAGAAGGGCTTTGTGCTGGACGGTTTTCCACGGACGGTACCGCAAGCTGAAGAATTACAGACTATCTTAACCAGTCGAGGTCTCTCACTCGATCGGGTCATCAACTTTCGCGTCTCACGGCATGATGTGGTCACACGACTCAGTGGGCGACGGAGCTGCCCAAAGTGTCAGAGCGTGTTTCACATTTCGTTTGCTCCGCCGAAAATCGAAGGTCAGTGTGATCGGTGCGGGGTGACGCTCGTACAGCGAAGTGACGATAAGCCTGAAACGATTGAAGCTCGACTAAAGGTGTATGATGAGCAAACCGCCCCGCTCATCGCCTATTACGAGTCGAAAAACCTCCTGAGCGATCTGGAGGGGGCTGGCGAAATGGCCGCTGTCTACAGCAGGCTTTCGGCCATGCTGCTCGGGCTCGGCGCTCAATGATCGTCTTCAAAACGCCGGATGAGGTGACGTTGATGGCGCAGGCTTCCCGTGTGGTGGCAGAAGTCTTAGCGCTGTTGAAAGGGAAAGTCGAACCTGGCATCACGACTGAAGATTTAGACCGAATCGCTGAAGAGGCTATTCGTGGTCGTGGCGCCATCCCAGCCTTCAAAGGATATCGGAATTATCCGAAAACCCTCTGCGCATCCGTTAATGAACAGGTCGTTCACGGAATTCCGTCGAAGCGAAAACTCAAAGAAGGCGACATTATCGGACTTGACTTGGGTGCCATTGTCTCCGGCTTTTATGGCGACTCCGCCGTGACTGTGCCGGTTGGATCGGCCAGTGTAGAGGCGTTACGTCTGATACAGGTCACCGAGGAAGCGATGTATAGAGGAATTGCGAAGGCGGTAGTCGGGAATCGCCTTTCGGATGTCTCTCATGCTATACAGACCCATGTCGAACAGGCTGGCTTTACTGTCGTGACGGAATTTGTCGGTCATGGTATAGGAAGGCAGCTTCATGAGGAACCGCAAGTGCCAAACTATGGCAAACCTGGACAGGGTCCTCGACTCCAGGTTGGCATGGTCTTGGCCATCGAACCAATGGTGAATATGGGGGGCAGCGCCGTTCGTATACTAGAAGATCGGTGGACGGCGGTCACTCAAGATGGCCGTTGGTCTGCTCACTTTGAGCACACCATCGCCATTCAAGCGAGTGGCCCGGCCAAGATTCTTTCACAATTGTCACACTAAGACGGGGAGGCGTACCGATACGTGCCAAAAGAAGATGTCATAGAAGTGACCGGCACAGTGGCTGAGACTCTCCCCAATGCGATGTTTCGCGTAGAGTTGGAAAACGGGCACCGAATTTTGGCTCATATTTCCGGAAAAATGCGAATGCATTTTATTCGGATCCTTCCCGGCGACAAGGTCACCATTCAATTGTCGCCCTATGATTTAACTAGGGGACGGATTACTTATCGCTTCAAGTAGTGGAGAAATGGAATTGCTATGAAGGTCAAGTCGTCAGTTAAGCCGATTTGTGCAAAGTGTAAAGTCGTCCGCCGTCGTGGGGTCGTTCGCGTTTTATGCGCTAATCCCCGTCATAAACAACGGCAGGGATAACCGAAGGTGGGTTGCCTTAGCATGGTATCATGCGTCAGTGTCTGGACAGAATCATCTGCACCGCAGTGGCAGGGGGATTCCTGGAGCGCTGCTGAGCCAACTCATCAGGCGAGCAAGAAAAGGAACTAGGGGGTAATTATGGCACGTATTGCTGGCGTTGATTTGCCAAAAGACAAACGCATCGAAATTGGTTTGACCTATGTGTTCGGGATCGGTCGCGTCGCCGCACAGGCGATTCTCAAAAAGGCCGGAGTTGATGGCTCCATTCGTGTGAAAGATGTCAGCGAAGACAAGATCGTCAAGATTCGCGAGGTCATCGAACGGGATTACCGCGTTGAAGGTGACTTGCGCAAAGAAGTGTCGATGAATATCAAGCGTTTGGTGGATACCGGGACATTTCGTGGGCTTCGGCATCGCAAAGGGTTGCCTGTTCGCGGACAGCGGACTAAGACCAATGCGCGCACCCGTAAAGGAAGACGCTCGGGTGTGGGCAGTAAACCGCAGAAGCCCGCTGGTTCCCGAGCATAAGAGATTAGACCGAGCAGGCGCCATGCGCTGAGGGAGATTCTATGAGTGTGAAGAAGGGCAAAAAGAAGGAACGGAAGATTGTCCAGAGCGGAGTGGCTCACGTGCAGGCATCGTTCAATAATACGATCGTGACCATTACGGATATGAGCGGCAACACCGTCGTGTGGGCCAGTTCAGGCAACCAGGGTTTTAAGGGGTCACGCAAGAGCACCCCGTTTGCCGCGCAACGAGCTGGCGAAGCCGCAGCCAGAAAAGCCATGGAAAACGGCATGCGCCAGGTTGATGTGTATGTCAACGGGCCAGGTGCTGGCCGAGAGTCTGCCATTCGCTCCTTGCAAAGTGCCGGATTGCGCATCAATTTGATCCGCGATGTGACGCCCATTCCTCACAACGGATGCCGGCCGCCGAAACGTCGGCGGGTGTAGGAGAGAGCCGGGGCATCTTCGTAGTAACGAAATATCTGATTCGGTTGTACTTGAGTTGTTGAGGTAGAGGAGGGGTAGTAGCGTGGCAAAATATAGTGGACCTGTCTGCCGCTTGTGCCGGAGAGAGGGCGAGAAACTCTTCTTGAAGGGGTCTCGTTGCATGACCGAGAAGTGTGCGATCGAGCGCCGGAGTTATCCTCCTGGGCAGCACGGTCAGGCCCGTCAACGAACGTCGGACTACAGCTTGCAGTTGCGTGAAAAGCAAAAACTCAAGAGGATTTACGGCCTCCAGGAATGTCAATTTCGAGGCATTTTCGAACGAGCAGAACGTCAGACCGGGGTCACGGGCGATACCCTGCTGCGCCTCCTGGAATGTCGCTTGGACAATGTGGTGTATCGGCTCGGCTTCGGTGCCTCGCGAAAAGAGGCCCGGCAGTTGGTCAATCATGGTCACTTGATGATCAATGGCCGAAAAGTGAAGGCGCCCGGTGCTCTCGTCAAAGCTGGTGATTCCATCGAGGTCCGACAAAAGAGTCGCGAATTGCTTCCGATTCAGGGTGCACTTGCGGCGGTGGATGGTCGTGGTATTCCTGAATGGCTGGAGTTGGATCGAGCGGCCTACAAGGGGACGATTCGCTCCTTGCCGACCAAGGAACATATTGTGTTGCCTGTTAATGAGCAGATGGTCGTCGAATTGTATTCGCGCTAAGCATACATGGTTGAGGCTCCCGTGGTTGGACCTCATCATGGTTGAACGATATATAGGCATACACGAGTTAATGAAGGGGGAGTCATGATTAAAGCGATGAAAGACTTTCAGATCCCCATGCGGGTGGAAGTCGATAAGGACACTCTTTCCCCGACATTTGGAAGATTTACGACCGAGGCATTTGAGCGAGGATTCGGCACCACGGTAGGAAATTCCTTGCGCCGTGTATTGCTGTCTTCCTTGACAGGGGCTGCAGTAACCACCGTCAAGATTGAGGGCGTGTTACATGAGTTCTCCACGATTCCCGGTGTGACCGAAGACGTCACTTCGATTATTTTGAATGTGAAGAGTCTCCGGTTGGCGCTGCAGGGCGACAAGCCAAAGACCATCCGTCTGAAGAAGAAGGGCCCAGGGGAAGCCAAGGGGTCTGATATTACGCACGACGGGGATGTGACGATTCTCACGCCGGACTTGCACATCGCGACCCTGGACAAGGATGCCGCGCTAGATATGGAAATGACGATCAAGCATGGTCGCGGGTTTGTTCCGGCTGAACGCAACAAGGAAGAAGGATTACCGATTGGTGTGATTGCCATTGACTCGATCTTCTCTCCCATCAAGCGGGTCAATTTTCACGTCGAGAATGCTCGCGTTGGTCGAATGACGGATTACGACAAATTAACGTTGGAAATTTGGACGGACGGGACGATTTCCCCCCGAGATGCGTTGTCCAACGCGGCAGGGATTCTTCGGGAACATCTGGACATCTTTATCAACCCCGAAGAGCGGTCTGATGCGAAACCGTCCGCTGGTAGCGAAGATTTGTCCGATGAAGTGAATAAGAATCTGTACCGAAGCGTCAATGAACTGGAATTGTCCGTTCGTGCGGCGAATTGCCTCAAGAACGCCAATATCAAAACCATTGCCGATCTGGTCCAGAAGACTGAAGCGGAAATGTTGAAGACGAAGAATTTCGGGAAGAAGTCGCTCAATGAAATCAAGGAAATCCTGACCGAAATGGGACTGAGCCTTGGAATGAAAGTCGACGCCTTGCCGTCAGGCGACGCGGGCGTGCGTTCAGAGTAAGAAAGGAACAGGATTACCGTGCGCCACAAAAAGAAGGGTCGACAACTCGGACGTCAAACCAAACACCGATGGGCTCTGTTCAGAAGTCTTGTGACTTCACTGTTGGAGCAGGAGCGTATCGAGACGACGGAAGCGAAGGCGAAGGAAATTCGTGGGTTCACTGACCGAATGATCTCCCTTGGCAAAGAAGGGACGCTGCCTGCTCGTCGTCGCGCATTGAGCTTCTTGCGGAGCAAGGCCGTGGTGTCGAAGTTATTCAGCGACGTTGCGTCACGGTTCCAAAACCGTCCTGGAGGCTATACGCGTATCATCCGAACTCGCCGTCGGATCGGAGATGCGGCGGAGATGGTCGCGATAGAATTGGTCACCCGTCAGGAAAAGCCTAAGGCGGTGCCTGCTGCTGACACGTCGGCGGCGGAGAAAAAAGAGTCGGCGGAGAAAAGTTCCGCACCTGCAGAAAGCTAACGAAAAGAAGGCCACGACGACATCACCCTCGTCGTGGCCTTCGGTTTTCCTCCTGCCGTTCATTTCATTGCTACTCAGACCACTTTCTCAGTCCATACGCCGTCGCTTTTGTTTACTTGGCTTCGGTGGAATGCTACTATCATGCCACCGGGGTCTGACCTGGGAAGCTCTTTAAAATAGGGGCTTTTTTCCATGTGGGAACGTTGGGTTCGACGAGGTCTTTTAGCTCTCAGCGTGGTTCTTGCGGCATTTCTTGGGTATTTGCTCATTACACGTTCAAATCCTGGCTCTTCGTCGCGATCGGTCGCTCCGGTCGAGGCCGAATCTGCCGATGCGCGCATTCAGGATTTCACCTTTATCCAGACTAAAGGCGATCTTGTTCAGTGGAAAGTCCAGGCCGCACAGGCTCGCCTCTACGAAAAGGAGAGCCGTGCCATTCTCAGCAACGTTCAGATTACTCTGTACGGAATGCAAGGCAAAGAGCTGACCCTATCCGGGGATGAGGGGACGCTGGATACGCAAACAAAGAATTTTCAATTGTCGAACAGATCCACGCCGATTGTAGTTGAGACGCAAAGTGGCTATACCATTCAGACAAATCACCTTGTATGGACTGATGCACGGCATGAAATTCAAACTCCGGACCATGTCACAATTCAGGGGCATGGATTGCAAGTCACGGGAAGAGGGTTGCTGGGGAAGATGGATACGGAGGAATTCCAAATCCTTGATGACGTGCATGTGGATGTCATGCCTGCTTCTTAGTGGCGAGACCGTGCCGGGCACTCACGATGCCTACGCGATAGAAACGCGTGCGACCAAAGAGCCTCCAGCCAATTCCGCGCCTACCACGATCACGTCTCGAACGATGACCGTCAACAACCAAGAAAACACGGCGATCTTTGACGGAGCCGTCGTCCTCACGCGCGGCCTGTTGGTGGTGCATTCAGACCACATGGTGGTGTCTTTTCACCCGAGCCGTAACGGCGCTGATCATAAAGATTCCGGAGGGGCAGCCAAATCAAAGAGTCTCACCAGCTCGACGACGTCCGACTCGAAGGAACGAGATGCGGCGCCCGCCGTGTCAGAACGCAGTATTCGCATGGTCGAAGCGACCGGTCGAGTGAACATCAAAAAAGAAGACGGCCAAGCCACGTGCCAGAAGGCCGTGTATTATGAGGACCAGAAAAAAATCGTCCTCACGGGCGAGCCTGTGGCCTGGCAGAAGGGTACTCGTGTGTCCGGAAAACGGATCATTATGTTTCTGGACGAAGACCGTAGCGTGGTCGAAGGCGACTCCCAGGTCATTATCGAAGGTGAAGGCGGTGGCAAGCGGTGATTGAGACCAAGTCCATCATCGGCCAGGCGCCACAGGAAGGCTTGGCAGCGCGGTCGGGTCAAGCAGATTGCCTGGCGGCCAGTGGATTGGTGAAGAGTTTTCGCGGGAGAAAGGTAGTCAAGGGTGTGTCCCTCGACGTGCACGCCGGTGAAGTGGTTGGACTATTGGGCCCAAACGGCGCCGGAAAGACCACCATCTTCGATATGATGGTGGGACTCTGTCAGCCGGATGAAGGGCAGATTGCGCTGAGCGGCAACGACATTACCGATCTGCCCATGTATAAGCGGGCTCGGCGAGGCATTGGATACCTGCCCCAAGAATCGTCGGTCTTTCGGCGACTGTCGGTGGAACACAATATCCTTGCGATTCTCGAGATGCTAGGCTATTCGAGAAGTGAACGGATGGAACGGGTGGAAACGTTGCTCAAAGAGCTTGATCTGGTGCATATTCGGAAAAGTAAGGCCTATGCCTTATCGGGAGGGGAGCGTAGGCGGCTGGAAATTACACGCGCACTGGCAACGAGTCCGCTCTTCATGCTGTTGGACGAACCCTTTGCCGGCATCGACCCGATTGCGGTCTCGGATATCCAGCACATCATCATCCGATTGAAACAACGGCAGATCGGCGTCTTGATCACCGATCACAATGTGAGGGAAACCCTCTCGATTACGGATCGGGCTTATATCATCAATGAAGGCACGATTCTGGAGGCCGGGCCTCCCGGCGTGATCGAGAAAAGTGAAATGGCTCGGGCCGTGTATTTGGGCGAAGGATTTCGCCTGTAGCAGGCAGGGAGTGGGGCGATGAAGCTGCGACTGGATCTTCGGCTTAGTCAGAAACTGATCATGACGCCGCAATTGCAGCAGGCGATCAAGCTGCTGCAGTTGTCTCGCTTGGAGCTTCAGCAAAGCCTGCAGCAGCATCTGATGGAAAATCCCTTGTTGGACGAATTGGTGGCGGAGACCGAAGAGAGCGAGGAGACCGCGGCCACTGAGCGAGAACAACCTGATACCACGACGACGGCGGCCGCTGAGACACGAGGGGAAGGCGACGACAAGCCGGCGGAGAGCGGAGAAAATGCCGAAGAGTTTTCCGCCTCTACATGGGAAGATTATTTCGATACAGACATGCGTCGAGGCGAGACTGAGTACAGCTCCTCGTCCAAAGAAGAATTTCCCTCCTATGAGCAAACTGTCGCCAAGTCGACGTCGCTCGAAGACCATCTTGTCTGGCAGTTGTCTTTGTCAGGCTTATCCGATCGCGAAAAGGCCATTGGCCGCCTGATCATCGGAAATTTGGACGACGACGGCTATCTCCGGATGACGCTGGACGAACTGGTGGCAGGATCCGAGTATTCTGTGGCAGAAGCTGAATCGGTACTGAAAGATGTGCAGGGGTTCGATCCCAACGGCGTGGCGGCGAGGGACCTGTCCGAATGTCTGCTGCTTCAACTCAAGTTTTTGGGGCGAAGCCAGCTGGGCTCTCTGGGGTCGCGGCCTGGAGTGCTGAAGGGGTCGGTACTTGAAGCCATTGTGCTGCACCATCTGAAGGATCTGGAAAAGAAACAATATAATCGTATCGCCAAGGCCTTGAATATTTCCATAGAAGACGTATTCGAGGCGACTCGTATCATCGAAGGCTTGGAGCCGAAGCCTGGGCGTCCCTTCTCCAACACCCAGAATTACGCCATTGTGCCGGACGTGTTCGTCGTCAAGAACGAAGGGGAGTGGGAAGTCTTGCTCAATGACGACGGCCTGCCGCGCATGCGGATCAGCCCGTACTATAAACAATTGATGTCGTCTGGCCAGTCGGGCTCGGCGGAAACCAAGGCCTATCTGGATGATAAGCTCCGCGCCGCGCAATGGGTGATCCGGAGCATCGAGCAGCGTAATAAGACGATTGTGAAAGTCGTCTCAAGCATCGTGAAATTTCAGGAAGGCTTCTTCGAGCATGGGATTCAGCACCTGAAGCCATTGGTCCTTAAGCAGGTCGCCGAAGATATCGGCATGCATGAATCCACCATCAGTCGGGTGACGGCCAATAAGTATATGTATTGCCCGCAGGGGATGTTGGAGCTGAAATTCTTCTTTAATGCCGGACTTCAACGCGCCGATCAACCGACGGATATGCTGTCATCACTCACCGTACGGGAAATGATCAGGCAAATGGTCGCGGCCGAGGATGCCCGCAAGCCGCTCAAGGATGAAGAGATTGCCGCGCGGCTGAAGACCCAACAAGTGTTGATTGCCCGCCGGACCGTAGCCAAATATCGAGCCGAGGACAACATCCCCTCTGCCACGCAACGGCGGAAGTTTTTCTGAGGTGCGCGAAGTCTGACACCATGGAGATGGCTCTATGGCGGTTCAACAATCGTCGCGACGGGCTTGAACGCAGAGTGGCGTCCAGGGCCCGAGAAACGAGGATGGCATGCGTTTGATGATTACGGGACGGCATGTGGCGATCACCCCAGCCTTGCGGGAGTATATTGAGCTCCGCATGGAGCGGCTCGACCGGTACGGGTTGAAGCTGGGCACGCTCCAAATTCTGCTGAGCGTGGAAAAATTTCACCATGTGGCGGAGGTGGTCGGCGTCGTGCAGGGCCGCCGGCTGCAAGCGAAGACCTCGACCGAAGAAATGTACGCGTCGATTGATGAAGTCGTGGATAAACTCGGCGCGCAATTGCGGAAGTTGAAGGAGCGCAAGGTCAATCACAAATTCGGCGATCAGCCGCGGGTCCGCGCCGTGGTTCGCAAGACCCCTCGCGCTGAAAATCACGGCATGGAAGTGGTTCGTCCAAGGCTCGAAGCCCTGACCGTCGAGGAGGCGGTCGAGATGCTCAATGCGGAGAAGCTGGCCCTGTTGATGTTTGTCAATGCGCTGTCCGGTTCTATTCAGGTGCTCCAACGCCTGCCCAACGGAAGACTATCCCTGATTGATCCTGCGAGCGACCGTGCTCGCGTCGCTCATGACCGCGCTTAATCTCGTCGTCATCAGTGGTCTTTCCGGGTCCGGAAAGAGCCATGCTCTCAAAGCCTTCGAAGACGCAGGCTATTTCTGCGTCGACAACCTTCCGCCGGCTCTCCTTCCGACATTCGTTGAATTGTGCCATCAACAGGGCGGTGAGATTAAGAATGTCGCCCTTGGAATTGATATTCGCGAACGAGTCTTTTTCGGAGACCTGGCAAAAGTCCTGAGTGAATTGAAGGCCCAGGGACATGCCCTGCAGCTCGTGTTTTTGGAGGCCCGCGAGGAGGTACTGGTCCGTCGATTCTCAGAGAGTCGACGCCCGCATCCGCTGCTGCCGCATATGCCCGTAGTGGAGGGGGTGCGGTTCGAACGTGAGCGTCTCAGCGAACTGCGAAAACATGCCGATCAGGTCATCGACACCTCCACGTTGACGGTGCACGAGCTGCGCGACCTGTTGATCCGGCAGTTTCGTCAGGAGACCACCGCCCGGCGCATGACCATCTCGCTGGTCACATTCGGATACAAATTCGGCGTCCCCTACGATATCGATCTGCTGTTTGACGTTCGCTTCATAAGAAATCCGTTCTTCGTCCCCGAGCTCAAAGCTTTGACGGGTGAAGACGCCCGGGTCCAGAAGTATGTCTTTGGAGATCAGACCGCCGGCAAGTTTCTCGAGCATTTGGAAAAGCTCTTTGCTTTCCTGATTCCACTCTACGAACGGGATCAACGGAGCTACCTCAGTATCGGCATCGGTTGTACCGGGGGGCGCCATCGGTCGGTGACCATGGCATTGCGCCTTAAGGAACAATTTGCCGCCCTCGGTTACGACGTGTCCGTGACCAACCGCGACCTGCAGAAATCCTAGTCCCAGAGCGCCTTTTCTCCGTATTTCCCCGGTCTCTCCTCACAGGGGCCACTTTCTTGACAGGTGGACTATATCAACTATACTTAATTTCGTGAGCTCGAATTATGCGATGAATAGCGGCGTTTGAGGCGGTGTGTGACGAAAGTGAATGATGGTCCCAACAAGAAACTCTACAAGACCAATGAGGTCTGCGAGATGTTCGACATCTCGCGCGCGACGTTGTTTCGTTGGGAGCGCGAAGGGCTGATTACCGGGCCGCCGAGAGATTGGCGCAACTGGCGTCTCTATACGGCCGAAAATGTCGAACAAATCAAGCATGTGATGGGTGGCGGGCGCAAAGAGGTCGCGTAGAGAGGGCAAAAGCATGCTGGCTTCACTGAAACATCTCACGGACATGGATTTCCTCTCGATGTTTTCTCCCCAGCGGCAGCTGTTGGGGCTGGACATCGGATCGAGCAGCATCAAATTGGTGCAGATCAAGGAGCACCGCGGGCGGTACACCTTGCAGAAGTTCGGGGTGAAAGAGCTGGAGCCCGAGGTGATCGTCGACGGCACGGTGATGGACGAAGGGCGCGTCGTCTCCGCCATCAAGGAATTATTAACGGAGCACAACGTCAAATTGAAGCAGGTGGCCGTGTCGATTTCCGGCCACGCGGTCATCGTCAAAAAAATCACTCTGCCGCCGATGCCCGACGAGGAACTTGACGCTCAGGTGAAACTCGCGGCGGAGCAATACATTCCGTTCGATATCAATGAAGTCAATCTCGACTTCTACGTCCTGCCGCCGTCGGAGAACCCGGATGAGCAGAGCGAAATGTCGATTGTGCTGGTTGCCGCGAAGAAAGACAAAATCAACGAGCTGACGGAACTGGTCAAGGCAGCCGGCCTGGTGCCTATCGTTATGGATGTGGATGCGTTTGCCGTGGAAAACATGTACGGCGTCACCTCTCCCTCCACGCAAGATGACACCACGATTCTGGTCAACATCGGCGCCAGCGTCATGAATGTGAACATCGTGGATGGCGGGGTGTCGCTCTTCACTCGGGACATCCCACTGGGAGGAAATCGCTACTCCGAAGCGGTCCAACGCGAAATGGGAGTCTCGTATGAAGAAGCGGAGCAACTCAAGAAAAACGATGGAGATGACGATCATACACTTACGGCCGTGATGGAAAGCGTCAATGCCGAAGTGGCCTCAGAAATTGCGCGGACGATCGATTATTTCAAGACCACGTCCGCGGAGAGCGAAATTTCGCGGGTGTTACTGTTCGGGGGGGGAGCGAAGGTGAAGGGGTTGGCGCAACAGCTTCGCGATCGCATGCATGTCGATGTGGAAATCGCGAATCCCTTTAATGAGATCGACACCTCACAGTGCAACGTCGATCCTGAACAATTGGCGGAGATGGGGTCGCTGGCGGCAGTGGGGGTCGGCCTCGCACTGCGGACGGTGGGGGACCGATGATTAGAATCAACTTGCTCGCAACTGGACCTCGGTCCAGGAAAGCCAAGCCGAAGTGGGATGTCCGGGCCGAGGCGTTAATCGGCGTCGGGGTGCTGCTGATCACGTTGACCGGGTGTTGGTTCTACGCCTCCTCGCTCGAGGAAGACATCCAGGCCAAGCAGGCCGAAAAGCAGCTCAAGGACAAACAAGTGGCGCAGTTGAAGGAGCAGGTGAAGGCGGTCCAGGACTTCGAGGAAAAGAAAAAGCAGCTCGAAGCCAAGAACCGCATCATCGATCAGTTGGAGAAAAGCCGGACGGGACCGGTCAAAGTGCTGGACCATGTCAGCCAGAGCCTGAACCCCCTGAAGGTCTGGCTGGTACGGCTGAATCTCAAGGGTAACAGCGTCGAGCTTGAAGGCCGCGCCTTAACCAACGACGACGTCGTCGAATTTGTCAACAACCTCCGGCGGACCGATGAGTTCGGCGCCATCAAATTGATGGAGAGCCGGGCGGGGCTGGACAACAAGATGAATACCTATCAATTCCGACTTGACCTGTCGATGAAAGGCTAACATGAGTCTGAATGCGATCAGCTTAGACAGCCTCCGCAGCATTCCGACAGGCCAAAAGGTTGCGCTCCTTGGTCTCCTGGTGGCCGGAATTTTGGTCGGATTCTACTTCTACGTGGTCGATCCCAAGACCGTCGAACTGGAAGCCGCGCAAGGGCAAGTGGCTCAGTTGGACACGGAAATCCAGAATCTGACGCTCAAGGTCAAACACCTGGATGAGCTGGTCGCGGCCAATAAACAGTTGGAGATCGAATTAGCGGCGAAGAAGGAGCGCCTCCCGCCGGAAGAAGAAGCGGTGATGCTGCTGAAGCAGGTCTCCGATCTCGGACTGCGGTTGGGCCTGGATGTGAAGTTGTGGAAGCCGGGCACGCAAGCCGAGGATCCGTCCAAGTTGTTCATTCGCATGCCCATCAACGTCGAAGTGGCCGGCGGATACCATACAGCCGCCATCTTCTTCGACCGAATCAGTAAGCTGTCCCGCATCGTGACCGTTCAGGATGTCCGAATCGGCGCCGCCCGGGTCGACCAAGGCCGTGTGGTGACGCAAACAGTCTTCGATCTGGTGGCCTATGCCGCTCCGCAGGAAAAGAAACCGGCCGCGCCGGTGCCTGCGGCGAAGCCGAAGTGAGGAATGGAGCCCCGCTCATGCCTAATGTAAGAGGACGTACCGTGAACCTCCGAGTCTGCTGGGATAGGTGGAGACGGCCGCTCAGTATCGGAGCCGTGATGCTGGTGGTTGGAGGCATCTCCATGCCGGTGGAGTCGAAACCCCTGACGCACTTGCGCCAGATTGCCTCCATGCGGCCTGCCGATTCCCTGAAGGTCATGCCGTTGCCCGAGGGGCAGAAGCCGGTTCCCGCGATCGAATCGCCGGCTCCTCGTGTCGAGGGGGCAGTCTCGCAACCAGGTGATTCACTCTCGATGGAATTTTCCGGTACCTCCTACGATCCTTCCGGGCGTCGAGATCCCTTCCTGCCGATGGTCCAGCTTGGTCAGCAGCTGGAGCAGGACGCGAGTCTCCCCCCACTGCAGCGTGTCGGCCTCACCGAGCTGAGTTTGATCGGTGTGTTGTGGGGTAATTACGGGTACACGGCCATGGTTCAAACGCCGGATGGCAAGGGATATAGCATCCGTCACGGAACACGAATCGGGCCTAACAATGGTGTAGTCAGTTCAATCACCGAACGAGGCATCATCGTTCAAGAGCGGTTCACGGACGTGTACGGGAATAAACAGGAGCGTGAGTACGTCAAGCTCCTGCACCCGAAAGAGGGCACAGAATGAAACACGCACAGGTTGGTGTACATCCACTGCTGAGTCTCACTGTGATGGCCGGACTGTTGGGGCTTGCCGGGTACGCGCATGCCGCTGCGCCGGGCGAAACAACCGGACTCGCCGGATTCACGCAGGCTACGGATCAGAGTGTCGCGGGTTCTGCCGAGCCTGCCGCAGCGAAGGAGGAACTCCCGGCCGGGGGCACTTCGCCCGCAACAGTGCTGACGAGTGTGGAAGCCAAGCCTGAGGGCGGGCGGGTGGCACTCATCCTGACCGGTAACGGGGTCTTCGACCACACGGTGAAAATGGCTGGTGATCGCCGGATCGTGCTTGATATGCCGCACATCCAATCGCAGGGACGCCAGTCACAATTGGCCGTCGGCCATGCGTTGCTGTCAAAAGTGCGATTCGGGTACCACGCGGATAAGGTGCGATTGGTGCTTGATCTTGCTCAGCCGGCCGAGCATAGCGTCACGTCCATCGACGGTCGTCTGGTTCTCACGCTTGAACCAAAGTCTGTTACACCCGTCAATGATCCGAAGGCGGTCGAAGGCGATGCCGCGCCATTGGCTGACCAGGCTGCGGCGCGATCGATGGTGGTCTCTCATAAGATGCCCCATGCGTTGTTCCGTGTCCAGCCGATTCAATTGACGGCCGAGTCGGTGCAGAAGGAAGACCGCAAGCAGGAAAGCAATGAAGTGGTCAACGGGCCATCGCGCTTCGTCGGGCGACGGATCTCTCTCGATTTTCAGCAAGCAGACATCAGCAATGTGCTGCGTTTGATCGCGGAAGTCAGCGGGTTCAATATCGTGGTCGGCGAAGGCGTGAAGAATAAAGTCACCATGAAGCTGGCCAATGTGCCGTGGGATCAGGCCCTCGACATGCTGCTCAAGATGAACGCGCTGGGCATGATTCGCCAAGGCAATATCGTATGGGTCGATACCCTGCAGAATATCGCCAAGCAGCAGGACGAAGAGGCGCGCGCGAAGGATTCCAGAGCTAAAGCCGAACCCATCGTGACCCGGGTATTCTATATCCGCAATCTGAACGCGACGGAAGTGCAAACCTCCTTGAGGCAGAACCTCAGCCCGCGCGGCACCATGACCGTCAGCGCCGCGAGCAATGCGTTGATCATCAGCGACACGGAGTCCAAGCTGGAAGTGCTCCGGCAGTTGCTGGACGGCGTCGATCTTGAGGTGCCGCAGGTGCAGATCGAAGCGCGCATCGTTCAGGCGGATACGACGTACACGCGGTCGCTTGGTGTGCAGTGGGGTATTCAGAACGTCAACCAGTTGGGAGCGGCGAGCGGCACGTCCGCGTTCAAGACCGGCACCACCGGCGCCTTCGGTGCGCAGGTCTCGGACTTTCTGATCAACTTGCCGGCCAACCCGGGGTTGCCATCCGTGCCCGGCGCCGGGTTCTCGATCGGCAAAACCAACGGCGCGATGCTGGATGTGCGGTTGTCGGCCGGAGAACTGCTCGGGTTGACCAAGGTCATCGCCGCGCCGAAGATTACGACGTTGGACAAGCGGGATGCCAAGATTGCGCAAGGTGAATCCATCCCGTTCCAGACGACCTCCTTGCAGGGGACGCAGACCACGTTTGTGGACGCGAACCTGGAACTGAACGTGACGCCGCAGATTACGTCCCGTGACCCGAAAGAAATCGGCAAGCAGATCTTGATGAAGGTTCGGGCGACGAGAAATGCGGTCGGTGCGCGAAGCAACCCGGCTGGTCCGAGCATCGATCGTCGGGAAGCCACCACCCAGGTGCTGGTGCGTGACGGGGAGACCATGGTCATCGGCGGCGTGTTCGTCGATACGCAATCGAACAACGTCGCGGGGATCCCGTACCTGTCTCGCGTCCCCGTGCTGGGCTGGTTGTTTAAGAATAAGACCGAGAACGTCTCGAAGCAGGAACTGTTGATCTTCCTGACTCCGACGATCGTGCGCTCCGCAACTTGACAGGTCCCCGCTCGACACGTTAATAATCGCCCCCATTGATGATGGTACGCTGTCTCAATGGGGGCGAATCCCATAGAACGTGTCTCCTCCCCGTTGTCGATGGCGATTCTTCCGGACTTTTCTCCCTTTAGATCGTACCGCCGGCAGCTCGGTCCGCGGCTACCCGTCGCCTTCAGGGTGACTCAATGGCCTGGGCGGCCGCGTGGGGACGCTTGCGCGATGCGAGGCCGACGAAGAGGCTCCATTCCAAGTCACTGGAAACCTTTGCATGGCACCAGCCAATTCTGACAGGCTCCGGGAAATCATCCATCTGGAATTAGGGGCCCGGAGTTATGACATCCATATCGGGTGCGGTCTGCTCAAGGAGCTCGGCGTTGAATTGACGCGACTCCGATGTGCCGGCAAGGTGGGCGTGGTGACCGACCGCAACCTGGCCGCCCACTATTTGAAGCCGGTGGCACGCGTGCTGAAGGCTGCCGGATATACGGTGGTTCCCATCGTGCTGCCACCAGGCGAGCGAACCAAAACCCTGCGTTCGATCGGAACGGTGATGGATGCGCTGGTGGACGCCCGTTTTGAACGTAGTTCGACGCTGCTGGCCTTAGGCGGCGGCGTGATCGGCGATATTACGGGATTTGCCGCGGCCATCTATCAGCGCGGGATTCCTTTTGTGCAGGTCCCCACCAGTCTCGTGGCCCAGGTAGATTCCAGCGTCGGCGGAAAAACCGGGGTGGATCATCCCAAAGGGAAGAATCTGATCGGCGCATTTAATCAGCCGCGAGCCGTCTTGATCGATCCGGCCACGCTACGTACCTTGCCCGAGCGGGAATGGATCGCCGGATTGGCAGAGGTGATCAAATACGGGGTCATCGAGGATGAGTCGTTTTTCGAGTATCTCGAGCAACATATCGCGCCGATTCTGACGCTGAGTGATGCGCCGGTGGCGCACATCGTGAAGCGTTCCTGTGAAATCAAGGCGCAGGTGGTTGCTGAGGATGAGCGCGAAGCCGACCGCCGTCGCATCCTGAATTTCGGGCATACGATCGGCCATGCGTTGGAATCCCTTGGCGGGTATCGTGGCATGATTCACGGCGAAGCGGTCGCCGTGGGGATGGTCTATGAAGCGGATCTGGCCCGGCATCTCGGATATTGTGAGCACGGCGTTGTCACGCGCTTGCGCGCACTCCTTGCGGCGGCCGGCTTGCCTGTGACATTGCCGAATGTGCCGTTCAGGGCGTTATGGGAGGCGATGCAGCAGGATAAAAAGGTGTCTGCAGGGACCGTGTACTGTGTGGTCCCGGAACGAATCGGATCGGTGCGAATTGTTCCGTTAGCGAAGGAGCCCACTCGTGCCTGGTACGAGACGGTCCGCACTCGCAACACAGGATCCCGGCAACGAATTCCGCGCAAGAAGCCGCCACGGTAGGAGCGCAATGGCATCGAAGCGAACAGTGCCCCAACTGGAACAGGCGTTGCGTGAAAAAACACGCGAAGTCAATGTCCTGCACCGCATCAGCGAATCGATCAGCAGTACGCTCGATCTGGAGTCCGTCCTCAGGCATATTGTCGATGTGGTGGTTGAGGCGACCAAAGCCGATGCCTGTCTCTTGTATTTGCTGTCCGATAACCGGGACGAGCTGATCCTTCGAGCCTCCAAGAATCCCCATCCGAAGCTTATCGGGCGCATCACAATCGGCCTGGGTGAGGGGATTACCGGCTGGGTAGCGCGGGAAAGAACCCGCGTGGTGATTCCCAACAGCGCGAGCGATGATTCCCGCTTCAAATTTTTCCATAATCTGCCGGAAGACCGCTATCAAGCCTTTGTTTCCGTGCCTATCACGACCAAGCAGGAAGTCGTCGGCGTCATCAACGTGCAACACAAACGGTCGCGGCGATACCGCCCTGACGAGCTGGCACTACTGTCGACGATTGCCACACAAGTTGGCGGTGCCATCGAGAACGCCAGGCTCTACGATCAAATGACCCGCAAGGCGTTGCAACTCGACACCTTATCTCAAGTGTCGGAGACCGTTTCTTCAAATCGTTTGATGGAAGATGTCTTGCAGCTGATTGTGACGATGACGGCGCAAATGATGGGTTCGAAGATTTGTTCCATTATTCTCTTGGACCAGCCGACGGGAGAGCTGCGTATCACGGCCACGCAAAGTTTGAGTGAGCAATACCGGCGTAAGCCCAACGTGAAGATCGGCCAGAGCATCAGTGGGCGAGCGGTTCAGGATCGTCGCCCGATCATTGTCCCGGATGTCACCAAAGAAGGCTCCTACATGTATCCGGACATGGCCGCCAAAGAGGGGCTGTGCTCGCTTCTCTGCGTCCCCATGCTCGTGCGTGAGAAGGCCATCGGCGTCATCAATACCTATACCTCCAAGCCCCATACCTTCACGTCCGAGGATGTGAAACTCATGCAGGCCATCGCCAATCAAGCAGCCATATCCATCGAGCATACGACGCTGTTGGAAAAGTCGTTCGAAATGCAGGAAGCCTTGCAGGTGCGCAAGTTGCTTGATCGGGCCAAAGGCTATCTCATGCGGGCAAAACGTCTGTCTGAAGAAGATGCCTTCAAGCTGATCCAGCGGCAGAGCATGGATCTTCGCAAGTCCATGCGCGAGATTGCCGAAGCGATTTTGCTGGCGGGTGAGATTGAAGACCGGGCCGACAAAAACCGCGGATAACCGGAACGCGTTCGCCGTTGTTCCGTTGTTACGGCTTGCTTGAGGGCGTCTGGCCGCTTTTGGTCGGCTGGTTTCCCAGCTGGCGTTTGATGTCTTCCAATTCCCTTCGCATCTCTTCCACTTCTCGTTCCTTCTGCTTCATCTGGTCTTTGATCTGCTGTACGTCGTCGTGAAGTGGCGGTGTGGTGGCTGGTATGGCGGCGGGTGCGACGGCAGGAGTCGGTGCAGGGGCAGACGGAGTCGCTGGAACTGCGATAGTGGGCGCTTTCGCCAGAGCGTCATAGTCGATGACGAGCGTGGCCAGCCCTTCGTCCGCGGCAAAGGGCGGCGCGTAGATGTCCGGGCGAAGCGCCGATTCCGGCCTAAACAAGACCGTGCGGTTTCTCAATCCACTCGGTTCGGGAAGCCGGCGATTCGGCATATTGATGGTGTCGGGTGACTCCGGTTGATAGCGGAACTGGTGAATCGTCAGGTACAACGAACGCCCATAAACGAACAGTTTGCCGCTGGTGGTGCTGTCCTGATTCCGTTGCGCAGTTGTCCCTGACCCGACCCCGGCACCGGTCCTCTCACGCCCGCTGAAGTCTCCTGTCTGCACGATGCGGAACGTCACCTGCTGATCGGGAGCGGCTTGACTCAATCCGTCTGCAATTGCAGGGGTGAGCAGGGCAATGTCGTCTTGGGAAAAGGCGGGGAGCGCCTGATTGTGCTGTGCGCTAAAGGCTTGCAGGAGACCCTTTCCTTCTTGGATCTGGACGCCGTGCAAGCTTTTGGCAATGAGTTCCGGGGGAAGTCGGATGGGATGCGCGGCTTGAAACTGACGGGTCGGGATACGCTCGAGATAAACCCCGCTCCGGGCCGATTGCTGAATCGTCACATCGAGTTGAGAGCTGCCGGCGCAAGCCGAGAGGAATACACACAGCACGGCACAGACAGTCGACGCATAGCGATGGCTCATGGACAGGATGTTCATCGTACAGCAACCTGCATGCGGCGCAGTGTATCACAGGATCTATTCGCGAAGGGGGAGGAACGGTGGAGGAGGGATGCTTGACAAGATAATAGAAGGAGGCGTATAGACCTCCTCCGTATGCGGTGAAAGCAGGACAACGACGTCCTGGATTCTCGCAGACACCACATAGGCAGAGGACAATGACGTCCTTTTGGTCCAACGGTTGGACCGGAAGGGCGTTTTTTATTGCCTGCAAGCCCCCCCGGTCCGGTGACACCCACATCGTTCCGAACCAGGAGGGCGTTGAGGATGAACAGAGGGAGGCTAAGCAACATTGCGCTCTGCGCGAGCATGATGGTGGCCATGGCCATCACGATGCCAGCGGAGGCAGAAGAACAGAGCGCCGGAGAGGCGGCAGGGGTCGGGCAACGATTGCGAGAGGTGGAGACCCCGCCGGCAGTGATTTGCGGTGGCTGCGTGACGCCCACCTTTGCCGGCGAGGGCAAGGGCAGCATCGTTCCGTACGGTCGCATTGAGTTAGACGGGATTTACAGCAACCGCAATACCAACCCGCTCGATCCGGGACAATTCAACGGTTACGCCACGGCAGCCGGAAAAAGCAGCAACGCGTCATCGACGTTGAATCCACGCTACAGCGTATTCGGGTTACGCGCCGATCGAACAGACGGCACCCACTCCCTCACCGGTGTCGTGGAAGCAGACTTCTACAGCCAAACCGACAACGCGGGAAACATCTCCCCCCGCTTGCGGCTGGCGAACGTCAAATACTCTCCCAACAATAGTCGGACGACCATCACGGCAGGTATGGATTGGACACCGATCATGTCCTCCCATCCGAACCTGATCGACTTCTCCATCATGGGCTACAACGGCAATCTGTGGCAGCGTCTTCCGCAGGTCACCGTGAAGCATCAGTTCACCGAAAACGTCAATGGCCTGCTGACCGTCATGCGGTTCGAACGCGGGCTGTCGGCCATTCAGCCGCAGACGCAACGGCGGACCTTCCAAGGGGCGGGCGCGGCGGCGGCTGCGCCGGGCAGTTGCGGCAGCAGCGGATTCGCCTGTTCGGAAAACGCGTTCAACGATCCGGTCCAAATGCCGTACGTCGGGACCCGCTTCGCCTACACGGGGACGGGGGATCGGGCGGGCTTCATGGTGGCGTTGAATGCCGCCTTCCGTCACTACCGATCTGCGCCTACGGCGGGCGGTATTCCTTCCGGCCAGGACATCAATTCCTATCTCGTCGGGGCGGAACTCGCAGTGCCCCTTACCAACAGGCTGAAGTTCACCGGCGAGATTGCCTATGGGCAAGCGCTGGGCGTGGAGTTTTTCCGTTACGGGCAGGAGCGCAATCTGGGGACAGGCAAGGCAATCAGGACCGTGGTCGGATGGGGCGAACTGGATTACGCCTATGACCATCGGCTCACGCTCATTGCCGGGTACGGGTTCGACAATCCGCTGAACTCCGATCTCAACGGCACAACCGCCGGGGCAGATACGCAGTATGTGCTGAATCATCGGACCTATTTGACGGCCGTGCGTCATATTTGGGGCGACTTGTACGCATCCCTCGAGTGGAATCACCTCATGACCGAATGGTCCACGAGGGAGCATTTCGCCGGGGACAATTTCATGCTGTCGACTTGGTACAACTTTTAGCCCAGACCTGACGGCGAAAGGAGCCGAATCATGAACTCACACAAGCCACAGAGCGAAGATACAAAGACACCAATCATCCCCGCCGAACACCTTCCCTCGCGACGGGACTTCCTGCTGCAAAGCTCGCGCACGGCAGCCGGTCTCGGGATAGCGGCAGTGCTAGGCAACCTGGGTGCCTGGGCCTTGTCCTTCGGGGCGGACACTGAGCCCATCAAGGTCGGCGTGCTGCATTCTCTGAGCGGCACGATGGCCATCAGCGAAGTGTCCTTGAAGGACGTCGTGTCGATGGCGGTCCAGGAAATCAATGCGAAGGGCGGAGTATTGGGGCGCCAGTTGAAGTTGGTGGTCGTGGATCCTGCCTCCAACTGGGACCTCTTTGCGGAGAAGGCGAAACAATTGCTGGTGCAGGAGAAAGTAGCGGTGGTGTTCGGTTGCTGGACGTCAGTCAGCCGGAAATCGGTCTTGCCGGTATTCGAAGAACATAACGGCTTGCTCTTCTATCCTGTGCAGTACGAAGGCGAGGAATGTTCGAAGAACGTCTTCTACACCGGGGCGGCGGTCAACCAGCAGGCGGTGCCGGCGGTGGAATACCTGATGAGCAAAGAAGGGGGCAGCTACAAAAAGTTCTATCTCCTCGGAACCGACTACGTCTATCCCAAAACGACGAATAAAATTTTGCGCGCCATGCTGCTGGCGAAAAAAGTGCCGGCCGCCAACATCATGGAAGAGTACACGCCGTTTCATCATCAGGACTATCAAACGATTGTCGGCAAGATTAAGAAGTTTGCCGCGGGCGGAGGCGCCTGCGTCATCAGCACGATCAACGGCGACAGCAACGTGCCCTTCTACAAAGAGTTTGCCAATCAGGGCCTGCGTGCCGAAGACGCGCCGATCATGGCGTTCAGCGTGGCGGAAGACGAATTGCGTGGAATGGACAAGACCGCGCTGGTCGGCCACCTGGCAGCCTGGAATTATTACCAAAGCGTCGACACCCCGCAGAACAAGCAGTTCGTGGCCGATTTTAAGGCGTACTGCAAAAAGAACAATCTTCCAGATGGCGACAAACGCGTCACAGACGATCCGATCGAAGCGGCCTATTTCGGCGTCCGTGTCTGGAAACAAGCCGTCGAGAAGGCGGGGACCACGGAAGTGAACGCGGTACGGAAGGCGGTATACGGGCAGAAATTCCTCGCGCCGGGTGGAGAGATCATGATGGACGAAGCCAATCACCACACACATAAGCCGGTGCTGATCGGCGAAATCATGAAAGATGGCCAGATCAAAGTTGTCTGGCGGTCCAAGGGATTGGTCAAGCCCGAGCCCTGGAGCGAATACACGAACCCCGACAAAGGCTGTGACTGGGTGAAGCACCAGGGGACGTATAAGAAGGCCTGATTGCGGAGGAGTTGCAAGGGGGAATGGATGAAGGTCGTCATGGTATGAAGGTGGTCATCGGGATCGCAATGATCGCAGCGTGCCTGGGGTGGTTTGCCACGGGGAGTATGGCGGCGGAGGCGCAGGCGAATGTGTCTTCGTCGCCTCCACTCGAGCAGGCGCTGGCCGAGTTGTTGAGTGAGGTAGAAGGCACGCGAGAACAGGCGGTTCGTCTCCTCGTCGAGCAGGGGGATGCGTCGATGTTGCCGCGATTGGAGGAACTGCGCGCCAATGCGGACCGCAGCCTGCGGATGGCGATCAAGCCGGTCATCGACACCTGGCGCAATCGCGCGAACCTGGCCAGCCCGGACGCCGATACGCGCCGCACGGCCGCAACCGATCTGGGGATGAGCGGGCGTATTTCGGCCATTCCCTGGCTCGAGGCTGCGGCAGCGAACGAATCGCATCGTTGGCCCCGGTATGCGATGGAGGAATCGGCCTTGTTGCTAAAACTGGCCTCCGACAATCCGACCAGTCAGCAGCAGGCTGCCGTCAAGTTGGGCGAGATGCGCAGCCAGAACGCCGCGCCCGCGCTACTAGCATTGGTACAGGCGGGAAACAGCGAGTCTGCGACCGGAGAGCAGCAGGCTCTGGCTCAGACGGCTGCCGCGGCGATTGAACGGATCGAATCGTGGAACGTCTGGTCCAGCGCGATCGAAACGCTGTTTCGCGGGATCAGTCTGAGTTCCATCCTCCTGATCATGTCCTTGGGGCTCGCGATTGTGTTCGGCTTGATGGGCGTCATCAACATGGCGCATGGCGAACTCATGATGATCGGCGCCTATGCGACCTTCGTCATGCAGGAATGTTTTAAACTGTATTTCCCTGAAAGCTGGTTCGACTCGTATTACCTGGCGGCCCTTCCCGCTGCCTTTCTTGCCGCGGCCCTGTTCGGGTTGATCCTGGAAGCCTCCGTCATTCGCTTCCTCTATGGCCGCCCGTTGGAGACGATGTTGGCCACCTGGGGTGTCAGCCTGATTCTCATTCAGGGGGCGCGCATGTACTTCGGGGATTTGACCGCCATTACTGCACCCTCGTGGCTGAATGGCGGCGCCCAAGTGCTGGTGGGTGTGTTCCTGCCCTTCAATCGGCTCTTTATCATCGCTCTCTCCATTCTCAGCGTCATCGGGATTTACGCCCTGCTGTTTCGTTCGAGCATCGGACTGCGGGTGCGGGCCGTGACGCAGAACCGCAGCATGAGCGCCTGTTTGGGAATTCCCACGAGAAAAGTGGATGCCTACACCTTTGCCTTCGGCTCCGGTCTGGCCGGCATCGCTGGTTGGGCATTGACGCTGGTGGGTAATGTGGAACCGGGTCTCGGGCAGAACTATATCGTGGATTCCTTCATGGTGGTCGTCACAGGCGGGGTCGGTAAACTCGCGGGGACGATCATCGCCTCGCTCGGGATCGGCGGGTTGAATAAGCTGATGGAGCCGAGTCTCGGCGCGGTGTACGGCAAGGTGTTGATTCTGGTGTTGGTGATTTTGTTCCTGCAGCGGCGGCCCTCTGGATTGTTTGCGGTCAAGGGCCGACACGCCGAAGGTTAGCGCAAAGAGGAGGGATCGGGCAGACAGCATGGGAGAATCAGTGCCACCACCATCGAGCGCAGAACGACATGAAGGAACGCTGTTCTGGGCCGTCGGATTTGTCCTGCTGTTTGTTCTGCCGGTGCTCAATGTGTTGCCGGCGGAAGATTCCTGGCTGCACGTGTCAGATTTTGCGCTCAACCGGTTCGGAAAGTTCCTGGCCTTTGCCATCCTGGCGCTGGGGTTGGATTTGATCTGGGGGTATGCAGGCATCTTGAGCCTGGGACAGGGAGTGTTTTTCGGGATCGGGGCCTATTGCATGGGCATGCACCTCATGCTCACCATCGGAAGCCAAAGCGTCTACGGCAGTGCGTTGCCGGATTTCATGGTCTGGAATCAGGTGACGGAATTACCGTTTTTCTGGAAGCCCTTTTATAGCTTTTCTGCCGCCGTGCTGGCTGGTCTCCTGGCGCCGGCCTGTTTCGCACTCATCTTCGGGTTTCTCGCCTTTCGCAGCCGGATCCGGGGCGTCTATTTTGCCATCATCACGCAGGCCTTGGCGCTCATGGCCTGGTTGGTCTTCAATCGCAATGAAACGAATCTCGGCGGCACCAACGGCCTGACCGATTTCAAAACGCTTCTCGGGTTTCGCTTATCGGCGTCGGACACGCAGCTCGCGCTCTATGTCATGACGGTGCTCTGCCTAGGCGGAGCGTACGCCCTGTGTCGCTGGATTATCGCCTCGCGCGCCGGCCGGGTCTTGATTGCGATTCGTGACAGCGAGCAGCGGGTGCGGTTCTCGGGTTATTCGCCGTCCACCTACAAACTGTTTGTCTTCGTGGTGTCGGCCCTGTTGGCCGGGCTCGCCGGGATTCTCTATGTGCCGCAGGTCGGCATCATCACTCCGGCGCAAATGGGTGTCCTGCCGTCGTTGGAAATGGTGGTGTGGGTCGCGGTGGGAGGGCGTGCCACGCTTGTGGGAGCCATCGTCGGCGCGGTGGGAGTCAACCTGGGGCGCAGCATACTGACCAACTCCTTCCCCGAGCTGTGGCCGTTTTTCCTCGGCGGACTCTTCGTAGTGGTGGTCCTGCTCTTTCCGGACGGGGTGATGGGGATTGCGAAGCAAGTCCGGGGAAAACTCGCAGAAAAGGCTGTCCGATTGCCGAAGACTTCGGCGGTTGAAGGGGAGCAGGCATGACCGAACATGGCTCCATCATTTACCTGGAAGGTATCACCGTCGATTATGACGGGTTCAAAGCGCTGAACAATCTGAACTTCATCGTCAATCACCGCGAGTTGCGCGTCGTGATCGGGCCGAACGGCGCCGGAAAGACGACTCTCCTCGACGTGATTTCCGGCAAGACGAAACCGGCGGCCGGCCGCGTGATCTTCGGCAAGGACCGGGATCTGATGGGGATGCGCGAGTATGAAATTACCCAACTCGGGATCGGCCGGAAATTCCAAGCGCCGTCGATCTACGGGAATCTGAGCGTCTGGGAGAATTTGGACCTGTCATTGAGCCGCCCCAGCAAAGGCGTATTCGCTACGCTGAGGGGCACATCGACCGCGGCCGAGCGGGAAGAAATCGATCGTACGTTGGAGACTATTGGATTGACGGAGCAGCTGCGCAAGCGGGCGGGCTCCTTGTCGCATGGCCAGAAACAATGGCTCGAAATCGGCATGGTCATTTTGCAGGATCCGGAATTGTTGCTGGTCGATGAACCGGTGGCCGGGATGACCGACGAGGAAACCGAACAAACCGGGCGCTTGCTCCAATCGTTGGCCGAGAAACATGCCATCATCGTGATCGAGCACGACATGGAGTTTGTTCGGCAAATCGCCCGTATCGTGACGGTGCTGCACGAGGGCACCGTGATCTGCGAGGGGACGGTGGAAAAAGTACAGGCCGATGACAGGGTGCGAGAGATTTATCTGGGGCGTCAGAAAGTGGCGCATGTGTAACAGGATGTTGAAACGTGCCTCCAGCTTCGTTCTCGGCTCGACAAGATCCTCAACGTGCCGCAAGGGTACGTCTCCGGTCTTCTCTTGCCTGCGGCCTCGCTGGAGACCCTTTTGAACATCCTGAGCGACCACTAAAGGAAGACGATGCTGCGACTTGAAAACGTCAACGCGTATTACGGCGAAAGCCATATTCTGCGAAACGTCTCGTTTCATATCGAGCCGGGGCAGGTGGCTTGCGTGATGGGTCGAAACGGCGTCGGAAAGTCGACCACGCTCAAAGCCATCATGGGGCTCTTACCCGTGCGCAGCGGCCAGGTGTACTTCGACGGCGCGGACATCACGAAGGAGGCCACCGACCGCCGCGCCAAACGTGGTCTCGCCTATGTGCCCCAGGGGCGGGAAATCATTCCCCATTTGTCGGTGCGCGAAAACCTGAAGCTGGGCTATTGGGCGCGGGCCAACGGATCCAACGGCATGACGGAAAAATCCGCATTCGAGGAAGTCTACACCCTCTTTCCCAAGCTCACGCAAATCCTAGAGCGGCCGGGCGGTGTCTTGAGTGGTGGAGAGCAACAGCAGCTCGCGATTGGTCGGGCCATCCTGTCGAGTCCGAAAGTGCTCTTGCTTGACGAGCCGACGGAAGGTATTCAGCCATCGATCGTCGATCAGATTGAAGACGTGATCATCGGCTTCAAAACGGCCCGTCGGTTTGCGATCGTGCTGGTCGAGCAGGGGCTGCACTTCGCGGCCAGGCTGGCGGATAGATATGTGGTGATGGCCAAAGGTGCGGTGATGGCGGCGGGGAAAAAGGAGGAACTCAGCGCCGAAATGGTCAAGCAGCATCTGACGGTCTAGGAGCAGGAAGCGTGCTGCTCAGCGTCTGCCATGCGAGGCACGATGTTGTTGATCTAGCCGGCGTGCCTGGCTACTATGTGGCCGCATGATTCTTTCCCGCCCGAGGAGAATGACAGAAAAAGCCGTGGGCCAGGCGTTGCTCATGATCTGCCTTGTCACCTTGGCTGCTTGTGCCACCGGACAGTATCAGCCGCTCACTGGCGCCGACAAGGATGAGGTCGAGCAGCTCAGAGAGAATGTGTACCGCGTCGAGTATCGAGTCAGTTCATTTACCTCGCAGGAGCAGTTGGATGCCTACTTGCGGCGGCGCTGTGCGGAACTGACGTTGCGTGAGGGGTACGATTTTTTTCACCTGGCGCAGCGGGCCGATGTGCTGGCGCTCTCGCGACGAACGTCGATGACAGTCACGATGTACAAGGGTAGGAAGCCGGCCGGTGCCGACGATGTCTACGATGCGAAGGAACTATTGGCCGAGCGTCTTCCGTAGCTCGGGGGACATGCCCTAGGGCAGCAAGCGTGGCGTCAATTCACAGTTGGCGAGCGGGGCATGATCATTGACGAGGGTGCACGATGCATTTGACACCGCGCGAGCAGGAAAAACTGTTGATCTATGTGGCGGCGAATCTGGCCAAGGAGCGCAGGAAGCGCGGCCTGAAGCTCAATCATCCGGAAGCCGTTGCCTTCATCACGGCCGAGATTCTCGAAGGCATTCGAGACGGAAAATCCGTGTCAGAGTTGATGAGTTATGGCGCGACCTTGCTGACTCGGAAAGACGTCATGCTCGGTGTGCCTGAAATGATTCCTGAGTTACAGGTTGAGGGAACGTTTCCTGATGGAACAAAACTGGTGACGGTTCATGAGCCGATCAGGTAGGTGACGGGATGAAGAAGGACATCAAGGTCGCTACAAAACAGTCGTCGAACATGAAGGCCACAAATCGTATCCCGAAACCGCCGAAGCCGGCGCCTGTCATCCCCGGCGAAATTATTGCCGGCGAGGGAGACATCATGGCCTTGCATGGCCGCCAGACCTGCGAGCTCACTGTATCGAATACCGGCGACCGCCCGATTCAGGTGGGTTCACATTGCCATTTCTTCGAAGCCAATCGAGCGCTGAGATTCGATCGAGAGATGAGCTATGGATTTCGTCTTCTAGTACCGGCCGGAACCGCGGTGCGGTTCGAGCCAGGTGAATCCAAACGGGTGACGTTGGTGGCGCTCGGGGGTAATCGAGTCGCCTATGGCATCAACGGATTGGTGAACGGCAAGCTCGACGATGCAGCTGTGCGAGAGAAAGCGCTCTCGGCTGCTCGCGAACAGGGTTTCATGGAGCCAAACGGAAGCAGGTAGGTCGTTCTCAGCGAAAGGAGTGTGGCTGCTCAAACCGGCGTTCAACGAGGCCGCAAGCGAAGTCGGAACCGGAGGCGTACCCCGCTGGGTACGTTGCGGATTCTGACAAGCCGAGAACGAAATTGAAGGCGGGTTTCAGCAGCCGATTAGGATGAGAATTCCACGTCGCCAATATAACGACCTCTATGGACCTACTGCGGGTGATCGCATCAGGTTGGCCGATACGGACCTGCTGATCGAGATCGCTCGCGATCTGACCGTTCCTGGCGAAGAGGCCAAGTTCGGCGGCGGGAAAGTGATCCGCGACGGCATGGGGCAATCGCCGGCGGCGACGCGCGCGAAAGGCGGCCTCGACCTCGTCATCACCAATGCGATCATCCTCGACTGGTGGGGCGTGGTGAAGGCGGATATCGGGATCAGGGATGGCCGCATTGTCGGCATCGGCAAGGCGGGAAACTCCGACCTCATGGACGGCGTCACCAAAGGTATAGAGATCGGGCCTTGCACGGAGGTGTTATCGGCTGAGGGAAAAATCGTGACCGCAGGCGGGATCGATACGCATATCCATTTTATCTGCCCGCAAATCATCACCGAAGCGCTGGCCAACGGACTGACGACGTTGATCGGCGGCGGGACTGGCCCGGCCACAGGGACGAACGCGACGACCTGTACGCCTGGCCCGTGGAACATCCACCGCATGCTGGAGGCGGCGGATGGGTTCCCGATCAATTTAGGATTTCTCGGCAAGGGGAACTCATCGTTGCCTGAAGGCTTGGACGAGCAGGTCGAAGCAGGGGCGATCGGACTAAAGCTGCATGAGGACTGGGGGACGACGCCGGCCGCCATCGATACCTGCCTGAGTGTGGCGGAACGGTACGACATCCAGGTGGCGATTCATACGGATACGATCAATGAAGCGGGATTTGTCGAGGACACGATCAAGGCCTTCAAGGGGCGGACGATCCATTCGTTCCATACCGAAGGCGCCGGCGGCGGCCATGCGCCGGACATCATCAAGGTGTGCGGCGAGCCGAACGTGTTGCCGTCGTCCACGAATCCCACCATGCCGTTCACGGTCAATACGATGGATGAGCATCTCGACATGCTCATGGTCTGTCACCATCTGAACCCGCGCGTTCCCGAAGACATCGCCTTCGCCGAATCACGTATCCGCCGTGAGACGATTGCGGCCGAGGATATTCTGCATGATATGGGCGCGATCAGCATTATGTCGTCCGATTCGCAAGCCATGGGGCGGGTAGGCGAAGTCATCATCCGGACCTGGCAGACCGCCCACAAGATGAAAGTGCAGCGGGGGCATCTTTCCGAGCGTGGTGTTGAAGCGTCTGACGGGCTGCATGACAACTGGCGCGCGCGGCGGTATGTGGCGAAATATACGATCAACCCGGCGATTGCCCATGGGATCGCCCATGAAGTGGGATCGATCGAAGTCGGCAAACTCGCGGATCTCGTATTGTGGAAACCGGCCTTCTTCGGCGTAAAGCCTGAGATTGTCTTGAAAGGCGGGTTTCCGATGTCGGCCGCCATGGGGGATCCCAATGCGTCGATCCCGACGCCGCAACCGGTGCTGATGCGACCGATGTTCGGCAGTTTTGGACGCGCGCCTTTCAGCACAAGTCTGACGTTTCTCTCGCAGAAGGCGATGGAGCGCGAGGTCGCCAAACAATTGGGATTGCAAAAGCGCGTGGTCGCCGTGAAAGGGTGTCGGAGCATCGGGAAGCGCGATCTCAAATTGAATGACGCATTGCCGCAGATCGAGGTGGATTCCGAAACGTACGAGGTGCGCGCGGACGGCATCTTGTTGCGATGTGATCCGGTGAGTGTGTTGCCGATGGCGCAGCGCTACTTCCTCTTCTGACGGCGTCTGAAAACGCCGTCCGGCGGCGTTCTCCCCTCGAATGCATCCTCAACGTACCCCGAGGGTACGCCTCCGGTGCATTCGTCGGCTGCGGCCTTGCCGGACAACGTTTTGAGCCGCGTGTTGCGATGGGAGATGGCCTGGTGATCCTTGCTTGTGAATGGCCCTCGGCTCCGGTCTTGTTGGATCGTCTGTTTGAGCATTCTGCAGTCATGAAGGGATTAGGTGCCACTCTATGCTGAATACGCTGTCTCTTCTTCACGGCCTCCGGTTCATCGATAGTTTTTTCCCATCGGGAGGCTATGCCTATTCGTCTGGGCTGGAGGCAGCTGTACAAGGCGGGGCGGTGAGGAGCGGCGAACAACTCTCTCAGTATGTGGGGCAAATGTTCCGGCAGGGCGTGGCGAGGCGAGAGGCCGTAGCCGTGGGGATTGCTCATGAGGCGCTGCTTCGTAATGACGTCCAGGTGGCGCTGGCCATCGATCATGAACTCCATGCGATGAAGCTCGGGCAAGAGTCGCGGCTGGCCAGTCAGCAGATGGGGCGACAGGTGGTGAAGATCGCGGCCGAACCGCCGGCCGCGCATGTGGTGTTGAGAGATTTTTATGCTGCGATGAAAACGGATCGCACGCCGGGCCATTTCCCTGTGGTGTTGGGGTTGACGTTGGCGGACGCCGGGTGGGACAGGGCCGAAACCATCGCCGCCTTTTGTTATCAGACGGCGATTGGGTTTGTGTCTGCCGCGTTGAAACTCCTGCCGATGGGACAGCGAGAGGGGCAGCATTTGTTGGAGCGTTGGACGCCGCTGTTCGATGAATGTGCCAAGGAAGCCACAGAGGCCACCACGATGACCGCTTGGTCGCCGGTGCAGGATATTTATGCCATGCGCCACGCCCGCTTGGAGTCGCGGCTGTTTAGGTCCTAGGAGCGTATAGCAAATGGCGTATGGCAGAGGTGAGGACGAGAGCAAATAGCTGATGGCATATAGCGTATGGCTAAGAGTCGGAATGAAGATGGTCCTCCGGCTATCAGCCACTAGCTATTAGCCATAAGCTCTTCGTGAATTTATGCATCGTGAAGATGAGCATTTGTGTGGAACTGGTCGCCCGACCGAGGCACGGGCGAAGGGTATTCCGATCATCGGCATCGGCGGGCCGGTGGGGTCAGGCAAGACGGCGCTGGTGGAGGCGCTTTGTTTGAAACTGCGCGACCGGTATAGTTTGGCGGTCGTGACCAATGACATTTTTACGAAGGAAGATGCGGAGTTTTTGACCAGGCGTGGCGCTCTACCGCAGAACCGTATTCTCGGCGTGGAAACCGGAGGCTGCCCGCACACGGCCATTCGCGAAGATGCGTCACACAATCAAGCCGCACTCGACGATCTGCTGAAGCGTCATCCGGACGTAGAACTCATGTTCGTAGAAAGCGGCGGGGACAACCTGGCGGCGACCTTCAGTCCTGAATTAGTCGACCGTGTCATTTACGTCATCGACGTTGCCGCCGGCGATAAGATCCCGCGCAAGGGTGGACCGGGGATTACACGGTCCGATTTGCTGGTGATCAACAAAATCGATCTGGCTCCGCACGTCGGCGCGGATCTGGCCGTGATGGATCGAGACAGCCGGCGAATGCGCGGTACGCTGCCGTTTGTCTTTACCAACCTGCATACCGGCGAAGGGCTGGACCGCGTCGTTGAGTGGATCGAGCAGACCTTTCCGCTACACGCGCATCCGCACTGAGGGGTGAGGCCGATATGCCGCCGTTGCAGTCGAACCAACCTGCCATGGCGGATGTCGGGCGGGTCGGTTCGCTTGATCTTCGATATCGGCGTGACGGGTCGCGCACGATCCTGGCCAGCTCCCGCTGCTCGACGCCTTGGCATTTCTTCCCGCCCGCCTATTTGGATGACAGCGGCTGTGCCGTGACCTCCCTCGTGAACCCGTCGGGCGGATTCGTGGCCGGCGACCACCTGTCGATTCATGCCGCCTTGGAAGAGGGGGCGCATGTGATGATGACCACGCCTTCCGCCAATCGTGTCTATCGTTCTCTCGGAGAAGAGTCCAAGCAGTCTGTCTCCCTCTCGGTGGCTCCTGGTGCCGTCATCGAGTGGTTCCCGGAAGTCACCATCCCCTTCGCCGGCTCCCGGTTTGTGCAGACCATGGCGGTGATGTTGGCCAAGGGGGCGACGGCGCTTATTTGGGACAGTCTCGCCTCCGGCCGGGTAGCCCGAGGCGAACGCTGGGCCTTCACCTCGTTGCGCAACGAAATTGATCTCACCCTCGCCTCCGGGGCGCGATTGCTGGAGCGATACCATGTCAGGCCGGAACAGGAGCCTCACGGATTCGGATTGATCTCCGCGTACGACTATGTGGCTTCGTTTTTTGTGGTGAGTGAGGCCCTCGATCCGGATCGGTGGCCGGCGCTGCGCGATACGATAGTCGGAATATTAGACTCGTTCGGCAGCGATCTCCTGGGCGGAGTCACGGAGCCGCCTGTCCCCGGGTTGGCCGTCAAATTGGTGAGCCGTTCGCCCGAGGCGCTGGTTATGGTGCAGGAACGCGTATGGGAGGCAACCCGCCGCGAAGTCCTCGGTCTGGCGAGGCCGGCGCTGCGGCATTATTGACAGGTGAAGAAACAACGGCTCCGTGATGAATACCTGCCCCTGGCGTCAGGGGGTGGGAACTGTTTTGCGGGGGGCTGGTTTCGGTTTCGTTTTCGGCGCGGCGGATTCCTTCTCTGCGAGTTGGCGTCGCAGCGATTCGAGTTCCGCCTTCAGTTGCTGGAGTTCTTGCGCCTGCTTGACGACCACGTCCTTCGTGGCTTGCAGCTCCTGTTGCACGCCGGGTTGTTCCGGTACGGGTGACGCCGGAATCGGTGCAACGTCAGCAGCCGGTTTGTTCGCAGTCGGGGCGGAGACGGCAGCGGGTAGCTGATTCAGGGCGTCGAGCGACAGCGCGACGCGGGGTTGCTCCGGTTCGATGATCATCCAGGATTGCGGCACATCGTCTCGCACGAGCGCGCCTGAAGGCGTAAACGACAGGGTGAGCGCCGCCGGCCTGGTGTCGGTTTGCCCCTGCGAGGCACGGTAGTGAGAGAGACTGACCCGAAGGGTGGTCCTGTGCAGGTAGAGCGTGCCCTGCGTGAGGAGTCCGTCATCCTGAAGGGTGAATCGCACTCGTTGATCCGGCCCGGCCTGTGACAGGGCGCGGACGATGAGCGGGGTGAGAAACTCCGTTTCTTCCTGGGAAAACAGCGGATACCGCTCTTGTTTCAGCGCAGCGCCAGGCCGGTCGAGGCCTGAAACGGCTAGGCCGGAGAGGAGACGTGAGACCACTGATGCCGACACGGTGGCCGGATGGGATGCCTGAAACGCGCTCTGCGGACTGCCGTATCTGGCCGTGGTGCCCCGGCTGGCCAGGCGTTCGAGCGCGACCGTCCCTAACGGCCCCTCCCCGATGGGAGTGAGCGGGGACATGGCGTTGCACGCGAGGAGGAACCAGCAGGGGAGGATGATCAGCCAGGTCTTCCAAAGAGGCCGGCCTGGTCCTGCCGGCGACATTATCGGTTGAGGTGTCTGGCGCATGGGGCGGGATTGTAACATAGACCGCTGTCCTGGCCATGGGAGGATTTCAGAAAAGACGCTCTCGTAGCCGTTGACAGTCGATTCGGGCTGGTGCTATATCATCGCCAGCTTTTCCAGGGACAACGGAGTCTCAGGAGGCTATCCGTTATAGAGATGGCGCAGGACAACGACGTCCTCTGGTCCACCGAGGTTGGTGGGTCCGAGGACTTTTTTTTTATTAACAGCATGCTGAAATCGGCCCTCAACTTCGTTCTCAGTCGCTCATCCACCTCGACGTACGGCTCACAGTACGCCTCGGCGTCTGAGCTCCTTGCGGCCTCGTTGAATGACCGATTTGAGCATGCTGCGATTGCTGGGAAAACCCTCTGATGCGGTTTTTGCGAGTCGCCATGGCCCAGATCAATCCGACGGTCGGCGACATCGTCGGCAACACGGCGCTGATCAAGGCCTGGATCAAGGATGCGCGCCGCGTGAAAGCGGACATTGTGGCGTTCCCCGAATTGGCCATCACCGGGTACCCGCCGGAGGATCTGTTGTTCAAGCCCCGCTTCATCGAAGACACGCAGCGAGCGTTGAAAGCGGTGGCGGCGGAGGCGCAAGGGATCGTGGTGGTGGTGGGGTATGTCGCACGCGAGGCAGCCGGTGCCGGCGTGCCGGAGCCCTCAGCCTTCTCGCCGGCCGGTCGGCATGATCTCTACAATGCGGCAGCCGTGCTGTGTGAGCGACGGCTGGTCGCCAACTACTGCAAGCGGCTCTTGCCGAATTATGGCGTGTTTGATGAGAGCCGCTATTTCTGTCCTGGGACGCGCTTGCCGCTGCTGGTGCTGAATGGCACGACCATCGGTGTGAATATTTGCGAGGACATCTGGTTTCCCGAAGGGCCGACACGCGCGCAGGCTGCGGCCGGAGCCGAGGTGATCGTCAACATCAACGCCTCGCCGTTCCATGTCGGCAAGAGCCGCCTGCGCGAACAGGTGCTGGCCACCCGCGCGCGCGAAAATCGCGTGCTGGTCACCTATACCAACATGGTGGGTGGGCAGGATGAGCTGGTCTTCGACGGCTGCAGTGTGATCGTGGATCAGACCGGCGACGTGGTGGCGCGGGGCAAGTCCTTTGAGCAGGATCTGCTGATTGCCGATCTCGATGTGGCGGCGGTGGGCCGAGCCCGCCAGGGGGAGCGGCGCACTAGGCCCTTGCCGCCGCGTGTGGCCGCGCTGGTGGATCGTGTTGCGGTGCGGGTGCCGGCGAGGAAGTCCTCGTCGATCCTGGTTCCGGCCATGGAATCCCCGTTGGATCGGCTGGAGGAGGCCTATCGCGCGCTGGTGCTGGGGGTGCGCGATTATGTCCGAAAGAACGGGTTTAAGCGGGTCGTCATTGGATTGAGCGGCGGCATCGACTCGGCCATCACGGCGGCCATTGCGGTGGATGGGGTCGGCGCGGACAATGTCCTCGGGGTGTTCATGCCCTCGCCCTATACCTCGCGGGTCAGTCGCGAGGATGTTGTCGATCTGGCGCGGCGCCTGCGCATCCAGGTCGATACCCTTTCGATTACGCCGACCTTCAAGAGTTTTCTCCGGGCGCTGTCCAAGCCATTCGCGGGACATCGCCCCGACACGACCGAAGAGAATTTGCAGGCCAGAATCAGGGGCAATCTGCTCATGGCCTATTCCAACAAATTCGGGCACTTGGTGTTGACCACCGGGAACAAGAGCGAAATGAGCGTCGGCTACGCCACGTTATATGGCGACATGGCCGGCGGCTTTGCGGTGATCAAAGACGTACCCAAGACGATGGTGTATGAACTGTCGCATCTGCGAAATCTCAGTGGCCCGGAGCCGGTGATTCCCAAACGCGTGCTGGAACGGCCTCCGACGGCAGAATTGCGCCCCGATCAAAAAGATGAAGACAGTTTGCCGCCCTATTCGGTGTTGGATCCCATTTTGAAGGCCTATGTCGAGGAGGATCGCGCCCTCGAAGACATTGTGGCCATGGGTTTCGATCGGGACACGGTGGCGCGCGTCATGGTGATGGTGGATCGCAGCGAGTACAAACGCAGGCAAGCGCCGCTCGGCATCAAGATTACGCATCGGGCATTCGGCAAGGATCGGCGGATGCCGATCACCAACGGGTATCGGTAGGCAGCGCGTATTCCGACCGACAACGACGTCGGTCAGCAACACTGGCAATGGCGCCAGAGAGACGGGGCTCAGAGATCGTCGGGCATGACGGTTTTTGGTGCGGGCACTTTTACTTCTTCTCTCTTTGGAGGCGTCATGAATATCTTGGTAGGGCGAAAGGCACGGGCATGGGTGTTGGGGTTCGCATTGATGGCAGGCGGTGGAGGAGGCGCGCTGGTCGAGGCGCAGGCTGCGACGACAGACGACTTGATGGACACCACCAAGCACCCCGTGTCGGTGACGATGGCGATGCAGGCCGACAGTTTTTTCGGATTCAATCCATCCATTTACGGCACCTACGGTCTGACCGATAACGTCGCACTTGCCTTTAACTTCACCTATTGGACCATGATCAATGGCATAGGTGTGCACGATAACGCGCCCTGGCTGGAAACGGACGTGGGACTCAATTTCACGTTCCTGGAAAAACGCCTATCCGTCACGCCGATGATCGGGTTTGTGCATGGCAGCTTGTTGTCGTCCCGCGGCGGGTTTTTTCCAAACGGCGGCGGTAGCGTCAATGAGCGCACGACGGCCTTTGAAGGCGCGGTGCCGAACATCATCGCGAACTACATCGACAATCGTTTCGAAGGCGAGTTCTACCTGGGCTACTACAAGGCGATCCGCAGCGAGGGCGGCAGCGGTGGCGGAGGGGCGACGGGCTGTAGCGGGTTGGTGGATACGAATTGCCTGGGGACCAGTCAGACCGGCGGCCGGGGAACCTGGGACTTCCTACACTATTGGGTGAGCGCCGGTGTGCGTATGAACAGCATGTGGTCTCTGGGTGCTCATTATGAGCACTTGTTGACGACGCGTGACAGCAGCGCGCCGGGAGCGGCTCAGGATTATTATCGTTGGATCGGCCCGTACGTCGAAATGAAGTTGCCGGGGAACATGGCCTTCCGGTTCACGGCAGGGAAAGATCTGACAGACAATCAGGATTTTTATAAGCTGAAGTTCACGAAGACGTTTTAAGTTTCTGCCTGGGCCTCCTCCTGAGCACGGTGAAGGAGGAGGCCTCTTGGCAGGCAGCGTAGCCGAAGGAGGACAGCGTGAAGGCATCGGCACAGTGGAAAACGTTCATCGTGAGTCTGACAGGGATACTCACCTGGACAGTGGGATTCGGGGCTGAGCACGCCTGGGCGGAGAATGCGCCGCTCAAAGCCGATAGCGGCGATACGGCATGGGTTCTGGTTTCGTCGGCGTTCGTGCTGGCCATGCTGATGCCGGGTCTTGCCCTGTTTTATGGAGGGCTCGTGCGCACCAAGAATGTGCTGGGGACGATCATGCAGAGCATCATGATCCTCAGCGTGGTCAGCCTGTTATGGATTCTGTTCGGCTATAGCCTCGCGTTCGGACCGGATAAAGGCGGGGTGATCGGAGGGCTGGACTGGATCGGCCTCAGTGGAGTGGGGAGCCAGCCGCACGCGGTCTACGCTCCGACGATCCCTCACCAAGCCTTTGTGTTGTTCCAATTAATGTTTGCCGCCATTGCGCCGGCGCTGATCACCGGCGCTTTTGCTGAGCGCAAACGGTTCACGTCGGTCGTGTTGTTCGCCGCCATGTGGTCGGTGCTCGTCTATGTGCCGTTGGCGCATTGGATTTGGGGCGGCGGATGGTTGGCTCAGCTGGGCGCGTTAGATTTTGCCGGCGGCGCGGTGATTCACATCAGCTCCGGCGCGTCGGCATTGATCTGCGCGATTGTGCTGGGCAAGCGTCGGGGCTATGGCACGGATTATATGGCGCCCCACAATTTGCCGATGACCCTGCTCGGGACCGGATTTTTGTGGTTCGGGTGGTTCGGGTTCAACGGGGGAAGCGCGCTCGGGGCGAACGGCGTGGCGGTGTCGGCCATTCTGGCGACCCATGCGGCCGCCTGCATGGGGGCCATTTCCTGGTGCGGCTCGGAATGGATGCATCGCGGGAAACCGACGGTACTGGGCGTGGCCAGCGGCGCGGTGGCCGGCCTGGCGACGGTGACGCCTGCGGCGGGATATATCAGCCCCCTGTGGGCCATCCTCATCGGCCTGGTGGCCGGCATGTCCTGCTACGCGGCGATTGTCTGGAAAGGGCGATTCGGCTATGATGACTCGCTTGACGTCGTGGGAATCCACGGAGTCGGGGGGGTGATCGGAGTGCTGGCGACGGGGCTCTGCGCCAGCAAGGTCGTCAATCCCGGAGGCGCCGATGGGCTCTTCTTCGGTAATCCCGGTTTGTTCGGCGTCCAACTCCTGGTCGTGGTGGTCACGACGGTCTTCTCGTTGGTCGGTACCTTTGCCATCCTCAAATTCGTCGATGCGATGACGGGACTGCGGGTCTCGCCCGAAGAGGAAGCGACCGGTCTGGATTTGAGTCAACATAACGAACGTGCGTACTCATGAGTCAGAAGGCGATCAGCAGTCAGCCTTCAGCATGTTGCTCGGAGTTTTTCTTTTAGCTGAAAGCTGACAGCCGAGACCTGGCAGCTACCTCTGGAGGCAAGGATGAAACTAATCGAAGCCATCGTCAAACCGTTCAAGCTCGACGAAGTGAAGGACGCCCTCCTCGAAATCGGGATTCAGGGCATGACGGTCACGGAGGTCAAGGGTTTCGGCCGTCAGAAGGGCCACAAGGAAACCTATCGCGGCCAGGAGTACACCATCGAGTTCGTGCCGAAGGTGAAGATCGAAGTGGCCGTGAACGACGGTCAGGTCCAGCGCGTGCTGGAAACCATTACGCGGGCGGCAAAGACGGGCAGCATCGGCGACGGCAAAATATTCGTGCGGGAACTCACCTCCGCCGTCAGGATCCGGACCGGTGAAACGGGAGAAAGCGCCCTCTAGGTATGTCGCAAGCCTTGGACGCAGACTCTCATATGGTGCACGAGGCTCCTCTTGTGGTGTCCCAGCTGCTGGCTGAACAGCGCCACGCGATTCAGGAGCGGTTGCTGGCCGGCGCCTCGGGTGATGAGGTAGTGACGGCCACGACGGATCTGGTCGACGGACTCATTGTCGGCCGGTACCGGATGGCGGCTCGAACAGGCGGCGAGGCGCTCACGACTGCGGGGTTCCAGCATTGTTGCCTGGTGGCGATCGGAGGCTACGGCCGGCGGGAATTGGCGCCGCACTCCGATATCGATCTGATGTTCCTCTTTCATCAGGATGCGGCCAAGGTAATCCCTGAGCTGGTGAAGCAGGTGCTGCATCCGCTCTGGGATATCGGGTTTCAGGTCGGTCATAGCGTGCGCACCATTCAAGACTGTATCGATTTGGGTATGGCTGATCTGACCGTTCGCACGTCTATGATGGAGGCCCGGTTTCTGGCGGGCAGCCCCGAACTCTTTCAGCAATTCCACGCGCGTTATGTGCGCAAAGTGGTGTCGAGCGGCTTCGACGGGTATCTCGAACAGAAGGTGGCGGAACGGCAGCGCGAGTACCAGAAGTTCGGCGAGACGGTCTACCTGCTTGAGCCGAACGTCAAGAAAAGCAAGGGTGGTCTGCGCGATTTGCATCTTCTGCAATGGATTGGATCCGCGCGATTTCAGGCGCCCACCATTCGCGAACTGTCAGACCGAGGGATTCTATCCCAAGCAGACTATCGCTCGATCAAGGAAGCCAGAGAGTTTCTCTTGCGCGTCCGTTCGTTTCTCCATATTCGAGCCGGCATGGCGCAGGAAATTCTCACCTTCGACGAACAGGTCTGGTTGGCGAAACATCTCGGTTTCACCGATCGTCCGCATTTGCTCGCCGTTGAACAATTCATGCAGCAATACTATCGGCATACGATGGGGCTGCACGTCGCCTTGATGCGATTTGTGGAACGGTGCCGCCGCCGCTCCTTGTGGAAACGGCTCGTTCGATGGCTCCCGTCTCCGCGCATTCAACAATATTTCGTGATCGATGGTGAGGCGCTGACCGTCCCTGTTGAGTTGCGTTCACAAGTCCTGGTGCAGCCGACGTTGCTACTCACGCTGTTCAATGTGGCTCGATCCCGGCAGCTGAGCATCGATCCCTCTCTCCTGGAAGACATTCACCGGCATGCGGAAACGCTGTCCATCGAACAGTTCCATACGCCGGAGGCCGGCCGAACCTTCCTCTCGATTCTCGCGGGACCCGGCACGGCGCGAACGTTGGAAGCCATGCATCGGGCGCATCTGCTAGAGAAACTCGTGCCGGCCTTCTCACGCGTCCGCGGACTGATGCAATTTAACCAGTACCACAAGTACACGGTCGACGAGCATAGCTTACTCGCGGTGGCGAAAGCCGAAACCCTGGCCGACCATACGGGTGTCCTCGGCGAGGTGTATCGAGAGATCAAGCGCAAGGATCTGCTGCACCTGGCGCTCCTCCTTCATGACCTGGGGAAGGGCCACGAGGAAGATCATAGTGAAGTCGGGAAGCGGTTGGCGGAAGAAATGGCGGCGCGTCTCGGCTTCGATGAACCGGACACGCGCACCCTCGTCATGCTGGTCCATCGGCATCTGTTGATGGCTCACACGGCCTTCCGGCGCGATCCCTATGATGAAAAAGTGTTGTTGCCGTTCGCGAGGGAAGTCGGCACGCCGGAAGTGTTGCGCAAGTTGCTGGCCCTGACCGCGGCCGACATCGCGGCCGTGGGCCCCGATGTACTGACGAAATGGAAAGAGTCGCTCCTGGTTGAACTGTACCTGCGAGCCATGCAGGAAGTATCGGGCGAGCGGGAGACGGCCGATGAGCCGCAACGGCTGGCGCGCATCGCGGATGATGTGGCGGGACAGTCGCAGGGGAATCGTAATTTCCCTGCCGACAGGGCCTGGATCCGCTCGGAGCTCGAACAGTTTCCCCTGCGCTATGCGTACGGTACGAGTCCGCGGCGTATTGCCGATCACCTGGGCGCCATTCGACGCCTGCTGGATGGCGGCGTGGTCGTGGAGACGGAATTCAACGCGCCATTGGGGACCTGTGAATATGCCGTGATTGCGCATAACGATCTGATCCCGGGATTGTTTTCGAAAATTGCGGGGGTGATGGCGGCGGGTGGATTGCAGATTCTGGACGCGCAGATCGTCACCAGAAAAGACGGCGTGGTCGTCGATACCTTCCAGGTCGCCGATCCCGATTATCACGGCGCTCCGCCGGCGGAACGATGCGAGTCGATCGGGGCGATGATTACGGAGGTGTTGACCGGCCGTCAGTCCATCGATTCGGTGATGCGGCGCGGGGCACGGTTGAACATGGGCCGGTCATTGCCCGCTCACCGGCAACCATCCGAGGTGCGCATCGACAATGAGACCTCCGACCGGTTTACGATTCTTGATGTTTTTGCGGATGATCGGCAAGGATTGCTGTACATTATCACGAACGCCATTTTTCAGTTGGGTTTGTCGGTGCATGCGTCCCGGATTTCCACCCGGCTTGATCAAGTGGCCGACGTGTTTTACGTGACGGGGATGGACGGGAAGAAAGTGGAAGACGCTGGTCGCCTCGAAACGATCCGGGCGTCGATTCTCAACGAAATTGAACTGTTTCTCGGAGCTCATGCGGCATAAACGACAGCGTGTGGGTGGTTCTTTTATCGGCGGTTGAAAGGAGGAGGGGATGAACGTTCGTGAAGTGTTAGATTTTGCAAAGAAGAATAAGGTCCAGGTCGTGGACATGAAGTTTGTCGACCTGATCGGCACCTGGCAGCATTTTACGATTCCTGTCAGTGAGCTGACCGAGGGCCTCTTCAAGGACGGATCCGGGCTCGACGGGTCGTCGATTCGCGGCTGGAGGGCGATCAACAACAGCGACATGCTGCTCGTGCCGGACCCGGCAACCGCCTGCATGGATCCCTTTTGCTCCGTGCCCACACTGAGCCTGATCGGCAATGTGGTCGATCCGATCACGCGCGAAATGTATGACCGCGATCCGCGGTTCATTGCCCAAAAGGCGGAAAAATATCTCCAGAGCACCAAGATCGGCGACACCTCGTACTGGGGGCCGGAAGCCGAATTCTTCATTTTCGACCATGCCCGCTACGATCAGACGAACCACAGCGCCTACTACCACATCGATTCCGATGAGGGCGTGTGGAATATGGGGCAGGAGGGGGTCAATCTCGGTGGAAAGATTCGCCACAAGGAAGGTTACTTCCCAGTGGCACCGACAGATACGCAGCAGGATATCCGCACCGAAATGATTCTCGAGATGGAAAAGGCAGGCATCGCCACTGAAAAGCATCATCACGAAGTGGCGACGGCGGGCCAGGCGGAAATCGACATTCGCTTCGACAGCCTGTTACGGACGGCAGACAAAATGATGATGTTCAAATACATCGTCAAGAACGTCGCGCGTCGCCATGGGAAGACAGTGACTTTCATGCCCAAGCCGATTTTCGGCGACAACGGATCGGGTATGCATACCCACCAGAGCATTTGGAAGGACGGCAAGCCGCTGTTTGCCGGGAAGGAATATGCCGGCGTGTCGCAGATGTGCCTGCATTACATCGGCGGCATTCTGAAGCATGCACCCGCGTTGGCGGCATTCACCAACCCGTCGACCAACTCGTACAAGCGGTTGACCCCGGGCTTTGAAGCGCCGGTCTTGCTGGCCTATTCGAGCCGCAACCGGTCGGCCGGTATTCGTATTCCGATGTACTCCCCGAGCCCGAAAGCGAAGCGGATTGAAGTCCGCTTCCCGGATCCTGCCGCCAACCCGTACCTGGCCTTTGCGGCTATGCTGATGGCGGGCCTGGACGGTATCGAGAATAAGATCAATCCGGGAGAGCCGGCGGAAAAGGATCTGTACGATCTCGAAGCCAAGGAAGCGGCCAAGATTCGCACCATGCCGGGCAGCTTGGACGAGGCGCTCAACCACCTGGAGAAGGACCATCAGTTCCTCCTCAAGGGTGGAGTATTCAGCGAGGACCTCATCGAGGCCTGGATCGGGTACAAGCGGACCAAGGAAGTCGATACCATGCGGTTGCGGCCGCATCCGTATGAGTTTTTTCTGTATTATGACGTGTAGGCTGCCGCCTCCTCGTCGAGAGCGCTTGACGAATCCGGGGGGCGATGGTATACATGCTGTGCGTGGGTGAGAGCAGGCAACGACGCCTGATCTCGAACCTGCACCACATACGGTACACGGACAATGGCGTCCGTCATTCTTTCAAGAGTGGCGGACGCCTTTTTCGTTTCTGCCGACGCTGAAGTCGGCCCATCATAATCGGCGAGGGAATCATGCCCTCGTTGAGCAGGACAAAGACGTCCTCATCCCCCTGCGGGGATGAGGACGTCTTTTTTTGAGTTGCACTGGCTGATGGACTACCGAAGGGAGAGCCTCATGCACACAGCGGATCACGAGCGGATCGCAGTCATGGCGGCAAGAAAGTGGTCGTTTTTGGAGCACGCGCCGGGTGGGTATTTTATCTTGTCGGCTTTAGCCGGCATCTATCTCGGTTTTGGCATAGCATTGATCTTCAGTGTCGGCGGTCCGTTGGCGGCGGCCGGATCGCCGGTCGTGAAACTCGTCATGGGAGTCTCGTTCGGTATTGCGCTGACGCTGGTGATTTTTGCGGGGTCCGAGTTGTTCACCGGCAACAATTTGATCGGCGCCGTCGGGGGCCTTTCCAGAAGTCTGTCCTGGACGCAAGTCATTCAGCTCAATGCGTGGTCGTGGATCGGAAATCTGGCCGGGTCGTTGGCGCTGGCCTGGTTGATCGTCCAGTCAGGTGTGTTTGCGAACGGCCCGGCCATGGAGCTGATCGAGAAAGCGGCGGCGGCGAAAATGTCTCTTCCGGCCTGGGAGTTGTTCGTGCGGGGGATTCTTTGCAATTGGCTGATCTGTCTGGCTGTGTGGATGACCGGGCGGACGACCAATGATACCGCGAAGATTCTGCTAATCTTTTGGTGCCTGTTTGCCTTCATCGGCACGGGGTTCGAACACAGCATCGCGAATCAATCCTTGTTGGGTATGGCACTGTTTCTGCCGCATGAGGCGGCCGTGACCTGGGCGGCGTTTTGGTACAACCAGCTGTTTGTCGTGCTGGGGAACCTGGTGGGCGGAGGATTGTTTGTCGGTGGGCTGTACTGGATGGTGAGTCCCTATTGGGTGGTAGAAGCTCCGAGAGTTCCAGTGTCGCAACCGGCCACATCGGTGGTGGCAGGATCGTGAGGCAGAGTGGCAAGGGCTCGTCATTAAGGGCGGATCATTCACAGGAGGAGCGAATGGAGAAGGAATCGATGCGGAAGGCGATCAAGGCGCAACGGTTGAAGAAGAAAGTGACCATTGCCGAGGTGGCCAAGAAGGTCGGGAAGAATCCGACGTTCGTGGCGGCGGCCTTGAACGGGAACCATCGCCTGCTCCCGGCGGATGCCGCGAAGGTCGGGAAGTTGTTGGGGCTAAACAACGAACAGGTGGCAGCCTTGAGCGCGTTTCCTGTCCGGGCGGATTTTCCGAATCTGACGGACCCGTTCAAGTACCGACTGATGGAAGTCATCGGTGTCTATGGGGATTCCCTGCGGGAGATGGCGAATGAAATGTTCGGCGACGGGATCATGAGCGCCATCGATTTTACTCTGGACATGGAAAAAGTGACCGGCTCTCAGGGTGAAGCCCGCTGCAAGATTACGCTGAACGGCAAATGGCTGGAATACAAAACGTTCTAATCGATAAACCTTGGGTGCGGCTGAGACGGCGCTCAGACGAAGGGAGGACACCATGAAGACGAATGAAGAAACCGCAGTGCTGACGCTGCTCAGGCGGCAGGCGCCCCAATCATTCGAGGAATTGATGGCCCTCTCCGGTTTGAGCGCGTCACAGGTGTTGCTGGTGGTCGATCGATTGAGTCGGGAGGGCGCGGTGGTGTTGAGAAAATCTGGCCTGGACTATTCCGTCGCACTGGGGAGCACGAGATGAACAAGATTGAAGCGATCAAGTCCGAGCGAGATGGATTGTCGGTGCGCGACCTTCTTGCGCACTATGCGGAAGCAGGGTGGGAGTCCATTCCGGAAGACGATATTCAACGGCTGAAATGGTACGGACTGTTTTTACGGAATCCCACGCCGGGTTTTTTCATGTTGCGAGTGCGGATGCCGGGCGGCCAAACGACATCAGTCCAGCTCCAAGCGCTGGCGGATATTGCGGCAGCCTATGGCAATGGCGTGATCGATGTGACCACCCGGCAACAAGTGCAACTGCGCCACTTGACGATCGCCCACGTGCCCACGGTCTTCGCAAAACTGGGGGAGGTCGGGCTCACATCGATGCAAACCGGCATGGACAGCGTGCGTAATGTCATGACCTGTCCGGTAGCGGGTCTGAATCCCAATGAGTTGCTCGACGGGACAGAGATCGTGCGCGCGATCAACCACGAAGTGTTGGGGAATCCTGCCTATACGAATTTGCCGCGAAAGTGCAACATCGCCGTGACCGGCTGCACGGATAACTGCCTCCACACGGAGACGCAAGATATCGCGCTGGTGCCTGCCCATCATGATTTAGGGCACGACAAATATTTCGGCTACAACGTCTTGGTCGGAGGCAAGCTGGGCTCCGGTGGCTATCGCATCGCCAGTTCGTTGGACATGTTTGTAAATCCGGCGGAAGCTTTCGAGGTGTGCCGAACGCTGTTGCACATCTACCGTGACCATGGTCTGCGCGAGAATCGCGCGCAAGCACGGCTCGCATTTCTCGTCGAAGCCTGGGGCGAGGCCCGGTTGCGGCATGAAGTGGAGGTGCGCATGGGCCGTGCGTTGCCGTCGGCGGGAGTCGATGCTCGGGCGGCGGGTGAGCGCGACCACATCGGCATTTTTCGACAAAAGCAACGCGGCTTGAACTATATCGGCCTGAAGATCTTGGTGGGACGGATCAAAGCCGCTGATTTGCGCAACATTGCGGCGCTGGCGGATCGCTATGGGACGGGTGAAGTGCGGCTTTCGCCGGCTCAAGCCTTTGTGATTCCTCACATCAGCGACCGTGTGGTGGGTGAATTGGCGGAGGAGCCGCTCGTGAAACAATTTGCCTACAATCCGTCACCGCTCTACAAGGGGCTTGTCAGTTGTGTCGGGAGTGACTATTGCAACCTGGCCGTCATTGAAACGAAACGTCGGGCCGTTGAAACGGCCCAAGTTTTAGAACACAAGCTGGGGGAGGGGCTGAAGCCCATCACGTTGCACTGGTCCGGGTGCCCGGCTGGATGTGGCAATCATCTCGTCGCGGATGTCGGGCTGCTTGGCAAGAAGGCGAGAGTCGGGGGAAAGGTCGTCGATGCCGTCGATATTTTTGTCGGCGGCCGGTCGGGGCCGGATCCGAAGCTGGCCACCAAGATCATGGAGGATGTGCCTTGCGACAAGCTGCCGGCAGTCCTCGAGAACCTCATGCCCTACCATACGCGAGAGAAAATGCATCGTGTGCGTGGAAAGGCCGCCCCGAAAGCCGCGGGCGCGGCTAAGGCGTCGTCCGACGTCAGGATGGCCGCCATCGTGCCAGGCCTCACGCCGCAACCGTTCTCGACATGAGATGTGAGGCTTGAGCCGACATCGGACTTGCGTTATTCTCCTGGCCTCAACAAGGAGGCGGTATGGCCAAGAAAGTGAAGACGAGCCAGGAGCCGGCTGATGTGCTCAGTCGGCATATCGAAGAGATCCGTGGGACGTTGGCGACCTTTCAGACGTTTTTGTCGAGACGGAAGGGCAATGTGTCGCTGGATGCGTTTGACGAGCAGGCCGAGGAACTGCTGAGCGAGGTGTTTGGCGGAGCCTCGGAGGAACTCGAAGCGTATCAGTATGCCAAGCTTGGTGAGGCAGCGATTCTTCCGGAGGAGGCACAGGAGGCGGGGACGCATAATCTCGAACGTGAGAGCCTGCATCAGCGCAAACAGGTCCTGGAGAGTTGCCTCGCCCAGCTCGAACTCAAGCGTAGCGCCAGGGTCGGCCGCGATTGGCGGCGTACGCTCGGAGAGCGGATCGATGGCCGCACCGTGGCCGAATTCATGTCGTCTGAGGTCAGGAGTGTGCACAAAAGCGCCTCGATCAAAGAGGCGGGCCGGTTGCTGCAGAAGTGGCGTATCGGGTCCCTTCTTGTGGATGATGGGTCGCGTTATCTGGGCATCATCACCGATACGGATTTGAGCCGGAAGGCCGTCGCCAAAGGGTTAGATCCGAACAGCACCACCGTCATGTCCTGTATGAGCAAGGCGGTAGTGACGATTGAGGATAGTGAGCCGATCAAAGAAGCGTTGCGATTGATGAAAAAAGAAGGCATCCGGCACCTGCCGGTGACAGAAGACGGCACGATCGTCGGTGTGTTGTCGGTCGGCGACCTACTACGAGCCTATCAAAAAATGTTGGAGTTGTAAGCGCGAGGCTTTCTTGTTCGAACCGGCGGCGCTGTTGCGCCGCCGGTTTGCTCCGTGCTCGAACAGATTCGCCATGACCACCGTTTGCCGACCTTCCTGAGATTCCCACCATTCCCTGCCCCCGGGGCTACCTATTCATTTCGACTGCCGGCCTCACTCGGCAATTGAGAAGAGGGGGCCAATGTTCCTCATCGCCTCCACGACATCAGGACGGAACCGCACAGGACAGTATGGCGGGACCCGCTCGTGCTAGCATGGCGTCTTCCGTGAGAACCATCGCGGTCCCACAGTCGCAGTCCACCTGCTTGGAAAGGAGCCGTATGCACGGCCCAGCGAATCGAGTGCCTTTACGTACAGGCGCTGTGCCTGTCTCTACCGGTCATAAACCGCTGCCGCTGCTACTCAGTTTGATCCTCCTCGCTCCTGTATGCCTTCCCTGGGCGTGGGTTGGGGTGGACGCGGGGAACGCAGCCGAAGTGCCGACGACCCCGGGCGTGGTGAAGTGGCACCCAGGCCACTATTATGCGCCGATGACATTTATGCGAACGAATCCAAGCATCATGGCGCAGGTGTATGCCGAGTTAAAGGCGACGCCCGCGTTACGAGGCCTACAGGTACGCTTTACATGGCCGGAGCTGGAACCGGAGGAGGGTCGCTACGATTTTAAAGGAATTGAAAAGGTCCTCACGGAACTCGCGCCGTTGAACAAACATTTGATCATTCTCCTGGAATTGAAGTCTTTCAATCCGCAAATCCTGCCGGTGCCGACCTATATGCGCACGGAAGTCTACGAAGGCGGCGCCTTTCCCTTCAGCACGTTTGGGCAGAGTGCTCCCCGCGGGCACAACCTCAAGCTGTGGAACTCGGGTGTACATGATCGACTGGTGGCGCTGGTGGCTGAGTTGGGCAAACGTTTCAACGGCCACGTGCACTTCGAAGGCATCGGCCTACCGGAGACCGCAATGGGGCAGCCGATTGAGATGGTGTCGAGCCACGACACCGACAAGTACTACGATAATTTGCTGGATGTGCAGCGGCAGATGCGGGCAGTCTTTCCCAATACCTTGACCTATCAATTCGTGAATTACCCACGCGAGATCCTGGCCGGATTTGTCGACCATATGCGGATGATCGGCACCGGGCTGGGTGGGCCGGATATTTTTCTGGATGATCCGGGGTTGAACTTCGACCACCCGAACAGGCCCAAGGGGGTGTACTTCTATTACCCGCAGATGTCGGGCCTGATTCCGCTGACGCCGTCGATTATGCAGGCGAACTACGATAACACCAGGCATGACGGGAAGGGGCGGGTGCCGACCGTCGCCGAACTACTCGCGTTCGGTCGCGACCGGCTTCGGGCGAACTACCTGTTCTGGACGCGCGCGCCGGGCCATTTCCAGCAGGTGCTGGAACAGATGCAGCAGCTCCCGCTCCAGGGGAACTCCGCCGGGGGGCTTGATGCGGCCTGCCCCAAGGCGTATGTCTCCTGCGTAGAATAGCCGTAGGCGGCTAGAAACGTCTTGCCCGCCGACGTGAGTAAACAGCCCGGATGGTGTGTTTCGGCTGTTTGGCTAGGTGCCGCAGGCAGCCTTCAATAGCCCTCCGGTTGCAGTCCCTTGAGCAGCGGATGACCATTGATTCGAGGTGCCGGTGGAGCGCACGACGGTTCCGGCTCTCATCTGCCCGGAATACCAGCTCGACTTGAGTGGTTGGCTCTTCTTGTTCTGGTAGTCGTATTCGCGCTCAGTCGCCTTCGACAGGGCTGGGGCTCCTCCCCCTTCGCTCTGTGCGATTTTGTAGTCGAACAGGTCCAGCATGACGACCGTTTCATCCGCTTTTTTGATGCTGGCGTAATCAGCGTAATAGGTATAGTTGTCCGTCTCGCCGATCTGGGCCCATTCTCCCGCCGGCTTGATGCCGGAGCCGGCTCCGCCGTCGCCTTGCCCGCACGAAGCCAGAACCACGCCCAACAGCATCCTTGCCAACAGTCGCATCAACATGGTGTCCCTCCCTCTTCCGCAATGTTCACTGTACCACGGTTTGGCCGAATCTCGACGCGAGGCGATGCGCGACGCTGGCACAAGACAAACACGATGAGGGTGCCTCTGGAACGTGGGGGGAGTATCGGACGAGACGTTATCCGTGTGGCTTCCGTCGGAGCCGCTCGGTCAGATCTTCATAGACAGAACGACGGTGGCCGACGGCCATCAGACGAATGACTCGTCTTTTCGGTGCAATAGTATAAACAATACGAAAGCGACGAACGCGATACTTTCGTAACCCCTCCAGTTCTCGCTGGAGCGGGCCTCCGCACTCAGGATCGACCGATATGGCTCGAATGGCTGCCTTGATCAGTTGTTTGAGATCAGGATGGAGCTCTCGAATCACCTCGGCCACATGCGGCGGAATGTCCGGGCGGAAGGGGGTCAAGCCGTGCGCCGCTTCTTGACTGGCGTGAGGGGCTCTCCAAACACGTCCTCAAATGAGAGCCCTGTGCGTTTGGTTTTGTAATAGGCCTGGCTTTCGGCAATTTGGCTCATGAGTCCGGGATCGCTCAACACATCCACGGTTTCTTTGAGGCGGGTATATTCATCGATATTCATGAGAATGGCAGCGGGACGCCCATTCTTTGTGACGATGACTTCCTCCTCGCGCTCCTGTACCCCGGCCACCAGTTCGGGTAGATGCGTTTTGACCTCTGACAGCGACAGTATTTTTGCCATCGTGGACCTCGTGCAAGAGACTAGAATTCTGGTCTTCAGAATATCGTCGAAGTCGTGAGGTTGTCAAATAGACTGGGGGCCTTGGTCGTGTAGGCTGTGGGGGGGTGCACTTGAATGTCGCAGATGATGATGTAAAAAGTGATCGGTATTCCTCCAATCTTCAGATAAGAAAAGACTCCTCGCCAATCACCTTCGGTCTGCCCGGTTACCCCTTGAATACGTGGGTTCTGTGATAGGCCAAAAACTTTGATTGTTCTGGACTGAACGCATCACCAACATTGAGCTGCTCTGAAATGCGCCAGGCTACTAGGATGTCTGGGCTCAGAGAGCGTGAAATGAGTAGTGCGCCATCATTTGAGAAGGAAATCCACCCGCCATCAAATAAATGATCAATATGTGGGGCGGGCAGAAGCCCGTTATGACCGCATATTCTTTCTGGATCAGTACACTGTTTCCACGGCTTCATGTGGCTTGCTCGTAAGTGGCTAAGCTCTGAGATGCCAGTTACTCGGCAAGCCTTCTCGTAGCATTGTACATTGGATTTGAACACACCTTGCCCGCGTCGAGATTGGATCAGTTGCTGTTTCTCCGTGGGCCCGATGTCCGTTCGCTCCCGAATCGTTCTGATTTCGTCGTCCTCGCCCTCCTGGTCGGAGGGGTGAATCGACTCCTCAACTTTAAGCGAGGTGACGGGGAATCGTTCTTTGATATGCCGTATCAAACCGGCTGAATGTGATTTTGCGTAGCTTGTATTGCGGTTTTCAGCGAGCGCCTGTTCTATAAATGTCATATGAGGCCCTCTCAGGTTTCCCACAAGGTTGGGGAATGGTTCGTGCGGCACATCAATGCTCAAGGCCCCGGGGATCGCTTTATATGGGAATTGCTCGAATGTGTATATCCCATCTCGCAATGCCTGATCCATTTTAGACTCAGAGATGAGTACCCTCACCCTGTCTTTGAAAATTGTAAAGGCCTCGATACGGCCTATGTTAAGACGGACCAAAGTTGGTTGCATTGTTACTGCCCACTGCACCCGCTCTTTGTCTGCGGGCAGATGGCGAATGGACGTTGCAAATTCTCGTAACACTAATTGCTGAAGTGGCTGGCGCGGAATGAGCCTATTCAAGACCGCCGCTGCATCTTCTGGCGAGTGTCTGTCGATGTCTGACTGCTTGCGGCTTGACGGACCAGGCCCGTTTGCAGATTGTTTTTTGAGAAAGGCCGGCGTGCGACAAATTGCGTAGGGCCTTGTAAAATTGTCGTGGATGGTTTTCCCGGACGATTTGAGCGTCAGCGAGCTTAGAGGGAAGCTGCCGTCTAGTTGTGTGAGTCCAGTAAAGGAATAAGTGGTGGAGTTGTGGCGTGGGTCAATTGTCAGAAGTTCGGCATAATAAAGGAGATCGTCGATACGTTCTGCGGCAGCAAAAATAATGGGCATCCACTGCCCGTCCTTCCGTGCTTCCTCCAACAGTTTTTCCGCCGTCGCCCACGGCTTCTTCTCAGTTAGCCGTGCTGCACCGCCGGTCGCCGCTATATCGTCTAAGGCCTTCGAATCGACGATGGTATAGATACAGAATCGTGACAAATTTCGGGTTGGTCGCATGGTAACTCCTGGCGAGACGGCAGTGACTAGGCATTCGGGCATCCAATGATGAAGCGTGGTGTGGGGGTAGCTTTTCCTATGAGGGCGGGGTTTTTTACCCTAAAGGTGTAATGTTCCGCCCGAGCTCGCTCGGTTTCTTATTCACGGGAGGGTGTCTGAGTACTTCCCTGGTGTGCGCATCAAACGAGGGCCTTCTGAGGCCGCGCGTTGTGCGAGCAGGGGGGAGCATCAGTCTCCCTTCCTCACACCTTCCCGAACATCTTCTCGAAGAACTCTCGATTCTGTTTCATATGCTGTTCGATGTCCGATCGCAGGTGTTTGGCACCGGCTTGCCAATCTTCCGTCTGGTACCCGACGCGGCGGGCGAGGAAGATGAATTCGTCGGACTCCGGTGGTGGGATGACGAGGTCCTTGGTGTTGCCCCGTACCATGCGCAGGCCGTCGATCAACATGCGGATGAAGAGGTAGGACTTGCGCAAGTTCTCGCCGGTGGCACGGGGGATGAGACCCGCGTCGATGAGCGCGGCCAGGGCACGCAGTGTGTTGGGAGTGCGCAAGCTCGGGTAGCGATGGCCGTGCATAACCTGGAGATATTGAATGGCATATTCCAGTGTGACGATACCACCGTGGCTGTGTTTGAGGTTGATCTGCCCCAGCTCGACCAGTTGTTTCACTTGCTGCCGACGCAGATCGAGCGCCGTCGCCAAATCCCAGGGGGCGCCGCTGTACACGAAGCTGTCGCGATGGGCCTCCACCTTCTTGCCCAGGGATGCGTCACCCGCAATATGTCGCAGCTTGATCAAGGCCTGCCGCTCAAATGGGGCCGCTAAGCCGTCGGCACTGTAATACGTGCAGACCTCGTCGAAGGCGTTTGCGAGGGAGCCCTTGCCGCCGTGGGGTCGTAGCCGGACGTCGATGTGGAAAATGCCTTCCTGCTTGGCCTCGATCCACTGCAGAAATTCCTGTGCGAGGCGCTCGAAGTATTCACTGTTCTCCATGCCCTGCTTGCCGCTTGTGTGTCCGGGGCCGCCGTAGACGAACAGCACCTCGATGTCGGAGGCGTAGCCCATTTCCCTCCCGCCGAATTTTCCCGCGCCGAGGACGGCGAACGGGCAGGGTTTCTTATTCGCTAGTCGAGGGGCGCCGTAGAGCTTGGTGAGCTTTGCCTGGCAATCGATCAGGCTACGCTCCACGATCACCTCGGCCAACTCCGAAATGGCAAGCGAGAAGTCGGGGAGGCTGGTTCCCGGTTCGACGATGTGTTTCATGTCGATGCGGAACAGTTCCTGATCCTTGAACCGGTTGAGCGCCTCCTTGCGCGCTTCGTCGGTCTTCGCCTTCGCCATGACACGATTCAACTCCTTGCGCAGCGAGGCTTGCGGCTTAATCAGCGGGGCATCGCGGTAGTCTTTCAGTAGGGGTAACAGGTTGACGTGTTGCCGGCGGAGAAAGTCTTCCCACAAAAAATCGCTGGCGCCCAGAAGACGTGCCAGGAGCGGGAAGGTCTTCTTGTCGTTGACAAAGTCCCATGCCTGTTTTCTTCCTGCCTGGCGCGATCCTTCGAGCACGAGATCGAGGAACTGATCGAAGGACTCCAGGGCCTTGGCCGGATCTGGCGCCCAGGTGAGGGCATGCGTGAACTGCTTGATGAGTACAGCGGTGAGGCGGAGTTGTTCCTGATCGACCGGATCGAGCAGCTTCTGGCCGAAGCGGTTCCGGACGTAGAAGCGGTCGTGCAGTTTGCCCTCTTCGATGGCAAACTGGGCCTTGCTGATATAGACGTTGCGCATTGCGAGCGCGTTGGCGAAGGCATACAGAAAGGCCGGTGTGTCGTCCGACCGGATGTCCATGATCGTGTCGGTCGCCGACTGGCTGTTGTCGAACGTGATATGCACGGTATGGAGCAAGCCGCTGAAGGAACTGCGGCGTTTGCCGAGATGTTCGACCAGTTGGCGGTTGACCTGTTGCCGAGCTTCGTCGAACTGGTTGTCGTCCAGCAGCAGGATCATGCGCGAGAGCTGTTCCGTGAGACGTTTCTGGTCTGCGGCGGTGAACGATTGTTTGCCTGCCAGACTCACCGTGAAGACATCGACAATCTTTTTTCTCGTGAGGCCGGGGCGACTCTGTGGTCTGGGATGTTGTCCGTAGGACATGCCCCTGCGTGCTATCCGTGGCGGTTCACTTTCTGCGGAGGTGAAGATGCGACCTTCTTCGATGTTCAGCCCGAAGGCCGACAGGAGCCCGCAGATCGTGGCGAACTCCGAAAAATAGTCGTAGGCCACGATCGTAATCGTCCAGCGCTCACGGTCAATTTTGGCAAACCGGACTTCGCACGGATGATCCGGGGTGAGCTGGGCGGCGAGCGCGACATGCGTAGCAATTGAGGCAGGGGGAAAGACCGCGAAATAGTCCTGGTCCATCCGTGAGACGAAGTCGTGGACGATGTCGGATTCCACACCACGGCAGAGCGGTGTGAGGGTGGCCAGCATCGATTCGCGATTGGCGGTCGCCTGCAGCATGATGCGATGAAGTATACCCGAAGGCGCTCTCGTTGTACCGGAAGAATTGCGCCAGTATAATGCGGCGCCATGATACGACGTCCGCCACAACAGGACGACCCTGCCCCGCGCGCCAACGCGGCGACGCCCCGTGTCTATCCTGACCCGACGCCCCTCCTGGTCGCTTCCGGGCTCGAACCGGAGCAGGTGGCGCGAATTCTGACCCCCTACGGTGTCACGCGTCCGGCTGAGGCGGATGCGAATATCCAACACATGGCCGGGGAGCCGCACACCCGCCGGCTGTTGGCAGCGATTCTTCCCCTGCTGCTGGCGGAGATTGCCCGGACGGCCGACCCGGACCAAGCCTTGAACCATTGGGAGCGCTTGCTCTCCGGGAGCGTCAACCGCTCGTCGTTGATCCAATACCTCCAGGCGTCGCCCAGGATGTTGGGTTTGCTCTGCACGATTTTCGGAAATAGCGATTCGCTGGCCTTCGCCCTCATCCGGGATCCCATGTTGATCTACTGGTTGGCGGAAGAAGACGTGTTGACGACCGCGCCGACCAGGGCAGGCATGGTGGAGGCGTTGCGCCAGAGCCTCGGCTCGCTCAAAGCCATGGAATTAAAACTCGACGTGCTGCGGCGCGTGCGGCGTCGGGAAATGTTGCGGATCGGCGTGCGCGATCTACTCCGTCTGGCTACGGTTGAAGAGACGGTCGGATCGCTGTCCGATCTCGCGTCGGTGCTGATTCATGCAGCCTACGAGATCGTCGATAAGGACCTCAAGGTGCAGCATGGGACGCCCATGCATCAACTGGCGGACGGCACCTGGGTGGAGACGGAGTTTGTCGTGATCGGCATGGGCAAGCTTGGGGCGCATGAGCTGAATTACAGCTCGGACGTCGACCTGATTTATGTCTATGCGTCAGCAGACGGGGAAACGCGCAAGACGAAGGGTAATCGTCAAGGCAACATCGAGCCTCTGTCCAATGAGGAATATTTTGAAATGCTCGCGAGGTCGCTGACGAAAGCCCTGGCTGAACAGACCCGCGAAGGCGCAGTGTTTCGTGTGGATCTCCGGCTCCGCGCGGAAGGAAGCGTGGGGCAGCTGGCGCGCTCGGTGGAGGCCTATGCAAAATATTATGCCCAGCGCGGGCAGGTGTGGGAGCGGCTAGCCTTGTTGAAGGCCTGGCCGGTCGCCGGTTCGCCCACGGTCGGACAGGCGTTTGTGCAGATGGCTGAGGGGTTTGTGTTTCAGCCCGATCCGGAACCACTCACACGTGAGCGGGCCTTGGCGGTCATCCGCGACGTGCGGTCAGTGAAGGAAATGATCGATGAGAAGATTGGCGTGCGCGGACACCAGCATCGGAATGTGAAGTTGGGGACCGGAGGTATTCGAGAAATCGAATTCCTGGTGCAGACGATTCAGGTGCTCATCGGCAGGGCGGTGCCCGGTATCTTGGACCGTAAGACCGTGGGAGCCCTTCACCGGTTCTGCCGGCATCGCTTCGTGAACGAGGACGAACAGCAACAATTGACTGAGGCCTATTGGTTCTTGCGAGATGTCGAACATAAGTTGCAGATGATGCACGATTTGCAGACACATGCGCTGCCTGACAATCATGAAGAACTGCAGCGTTGTGCGATTCGAATGGGTTACTACGGGGAGTCGCGCGAGAGAGCGATGGAGCAGTTTCTTGCAGACCGGGAGCGGTATACGGCGGTCGTGCATCACATGTTCAGATCGCTGTTCTATCACCCGGAAACGTCTGCGCTTCTCAAGGCAGCGGTGGCTGCGGCGGAAGGCCACTCCCGCCGCAGCACGTCTCGGCTTGAAAAAGAGACCGGTCCGGCGGGGCCACCGCCGGACCGGTCTGCGACAGCGAAGAAGAAACGGAAACCTTAGTACATCCCTTCCATGCCGTGGTTGTGACCAGCATGGCCACCGGCAGGCTCTTTCTTCTCTTCCGGCAATTCCGTGATCATGACTTCGGTCGTCAGCATTAAGCCGGCGACGCTGGCGGCGTTCTGCAAGGCACAACGCGACACCTTGGTCGGATCGATGATGCCGACCTTGATCATGTCCACATACTCGTCGGCAGCGGCGTTGTAGCCGCCGTTCGGGTTCTTGTCCTCACGGACGCGGCCCACCACCACGGATCCTTCGGCTCCCGCGTTGGCCGCGATCTGACGAACCGGCTCCTCGAGCGAGCGGCGCACGATATCCACGCCGACTTTCTGCTCCAGGGGCAGGTCCTTAAGGGAATCCAAGCCCTTGAGACAGCGCAGATAGGCCGTGCCGCCGCCAGGAACGATGCCTTCTTCAACAGCCGCCTTGGTGGCGTGCAACGCGTCTTCCACGCGCGCCTTCTTTTCCTTCATTTCGGTCTCGGTCGCGGCGCCGACATTGATGACGGCCACACCGCCGACGATCTTCGCCAGCCGCTCCTGCAGCTTCTCGCGATCGTAATCCGAGGTGGTCTCTTCGATCTGGGCCTTGATCTGCTTCACGCGGCCTTCGATCTTCTTCGGATCGCCATGGCCTTCGACGATCGTGGTGTTGTCCTTGTCGATCGTGACGCGCTTGGCGCGGCCGAGATCCGTCAGCTTGACGTTCTCGAGCTTCAAGCCGAGGTCCTCAGAGATGACCTGGCCGCCGGTGAGGATCGCGATGTCTTCCAACATGGCTTTGCGGCGATCGCCGAAGCCCGGGGCCTTCACCGCCGACACGTTGAGGGTGCCACGGAGCTTGTTGACCACCAAGGTGGCGAGCGCTTCGCCTTCGACTTCTTCCGCAATGATGATGAGCGGCTTGCCGAGCTTGGCAACCTGCTCGAGGACCGGGAGGAGGTCCTTCATGCTGCTGACTTTCTTTTCGTTGATGAGGATGAGCGGCTCGTCCATGACGGCTTCCATCCGCTCGGCATTGGTCACGAAGTAGGGGGAGATGTAGCCGCGATCGAACTGCATGCCCTCGACGACGTCCAGCGAGGTGGTCATCGACTTGGCTTCTTCGACCGTGATCACGCCATCTTTGCCGACCTTCTCCATCGCTTCCGCGATGAGATCGCCGATGGTCTTATCGTTGTTGGCGGAGATGGTGCCGACCTGGGAGATTTCGGTCTTGTTCTGGCAGGGCTTGCTGAGCTTCTTCAACTCGCCGATCACGACTTCCACGGCCTTGTTGATGCCGCGCTGGATTTCCATCGGATTGGCGCCGGCGGTGATGTTCTTGACGCCTTCCCGGTAGATTGCCTGGGCCAGCACCGTGGCGGTGGTGGTTCCGTCACCGGCCGTGTCGCTGGTCTTGCTGGCGACTTCGCGAACCAGCTGGGCGCCCATGTTTTCGTACGGATTCTTCAGTTCGACTTCCTTCGCCACGGTCACGCCGTCCTTGGTGATCGTCGGGGCGCCGAACTTCTTGTCCAAAATCGCGTTCCGGCCCTTAGGGCCGAGCGTCGCCTTCACGGCATCGGCGAGCTGGTTCACCCCTCTCAGGATGGATGCCCGTGCCGCCTCGCTATACAACAATTGCTTTGCCATAGTCGTCCTCCGTTAATCGTCTGGATAATCGTTAGTCGGGTGCGTGGAATTAGTGGGTGAAAATGCCCAGGATGTCCTCTTCCTTCAGAATGAGGCACTCTTCGTCTTCGATCCGCAGCTTGCTGCCGGAATACTTGTCGAACAACACCTGATCGCCGACCTTGATGTTCTCGACTTTCTTGCCGATGGCTTGCACGATGCCCCGCTGCGGCTTTTCCTTGGCAGAGTCAGGAACATAAATTCCGCCGGAGGTTCGTTCCATTTCCTCGGTGTAGGTGACGAACAAGCGGTCACCGAGCGGCTGGAAATTCTTCGCAGCGGTGGACTTCTTCTCTTTCGATTCCGTAGCCATACCCAATCCTCCTTCTAGATTAATGAGCGTCGAGGCCCTGATGTACAGTTGTGTGAAAGCTGGAAATTCAGCTCTGACGTGTTACTGCAAGGGCGACCTGCAGAAAACTCGAGTCATAGATAGCGCTATGACGAGGGAAGTCAATGGATGGACTATAAAATTATTCTTCCGCGAGATGCAATGAGAAAGTTCCGCGCAAGTTGTTGATTCTACAATTATTTCTCCGGATCTGCTCGCGACGGGTTCGTGAAAGGCATGGTCGTGGGTTACCAGCGCGGGGAGTCCGAGGTGGTGGAGGCGCCGCCCGGTGTTGCTAAGGAAGCGGGCTGGAAGGACGTGAGGCGAGCAATCTCAATACGTTGCCGGTAATTCCTTGCGCGGCCTGGCTGGAGCGGGCGGTTCGTAAGGTCGGCGCATTGTAGTCATCCAGGCCCCAGCTCCATTGAATTGTCCCGGCGGCGAACACAGACGCGCCGCTGGGGGCCTGGTACAGGGTCATGTCGCCATGGATCACCTGCCCGTCCCTTGGGTAGGGGGAATGCGCCAGGATGGTTACGTCGGCCGGTCCGTCGGGAAACCTCTGGTCGATTTCGTACCCCAACAGGCCGGGAAGGCGATGGTCGGGCGGCAGCTCGACCCCATCAAACAGCGGATGCTCGGGCTGCGTGATGAGGATGTCTCCATCGATCGGGACGGTGCCGTACATGACGCCCAGCAGCGCATGTTCCGGTCGTTGCACCGGGGATTCGCGCCATTGGACGGTAATCAGCTGATCGTTCGATGCCTCGCCATCCAGGGCGAAGGGATCCTCCTGAAGCGCCACTTCTTTATAGCTCACCATGGTCCGGTTCGGCTCGCCGGTGACGGGGCTGGGGTCCAGTCTGATCTGCCAGTAGCAGGTATTGGCGGAAAAAAACCCCAGACCGACGCCGTGGTCTCGAGCCGCCTCAACATGGCGTCGCATCTCAGCCGACCAATACTCGTCATGCCCCACCGACAGCCAAGCCCTGTGTCCCCTCCAGAATTCCGCCTGTGTATGGGTATCGATATCGGTGCTGTAGGTCACATCGTATCCATTCCGCTCCAGCCACCGCACCATGTTGTATTCCCACCCGGCAGTGGAGAGGGTACGGGTCGGATGAATCGACATGGCGGTCAGAAACTCGCCCGCCCCGGTGCCGCTTCCGCCCTGGGGATGTTGGCTCCGGGCATAGGGACGGTTGAAGGAGACCTTTCGTGCCCACTGCTCATCCCGACTGTTGGACGGATACGTCGATTTACCGCCCCAATTGTTGTAGGCCTGAAAGGTAGTGACGCTCGATTGGAAGAGAACATCCGATGGCCGATCATCCTCCCTCACCACGAAGATGATATAGCTCTGTTTGCCGCTCGCTGAGGCGGTCAGCTTGGCCAGATAGACCCCACTCAGCCATTCATACGGCTCATTCGTGGTGGTGAGTGTATACGACACCTGCCAGTGGCACTCGATGAGGCCGGTCGCGGGATCGGGAGTCGGCATGGGTTGTCGAATGCCCGGCAGGGTGATGCCTCCCCGCACCAATCGAGCCCCTGCCCCGCCATACCACCCCATGCGGTAGATATCGACCGTCACCCTTGGATCGATGCTGTGAATGTACAGGCGAAGCGGCTCGCCGCGTTGAATGCTGGTGGCCGAGGCATACCCCTCGACTTCATGATCGGCGGGATCGGTCAACACCCAGCTTGATTGGCCGAGCCTGGCATTTTCCGTGGTGATGGGGGAAGCGGCCTGAGAGGGCAGGGCGCATGCGCCTTCGAGGAGGGTCGTAAGCATCAGGATGGTGAGGACGATTCTGATGCCGGATCCGGCCTTACATCCGGAGGCGGTCAAAGTCCTTCACATCCTTTTTGATGAAATCACGAAGTCGTTTGATGATGCGCGCCTCCAATTGCCTGGTGCGTTCCTTGGTGATGCCATACTTCGCGCCCATGTCTTCGAGGGTCAACGGGGTTTCCGAGAGAATGCGGTTGCGGAGAATGTCTTCCTCGCGCTCATCGAGCGTTTTCGTAAACTCGGCCAGCTTGCGCCGGAAGAGCGCCTTGAGCTGCGTGTCGGCGAGTTTCTCGTCCGCCGGCTGTTCATGTGCAGACAGGACGTCCATTAGCGTCCCGTCGTTTTCCTGGCCGATGGGCTGATCCAGCGACAATTCCCAATTGCCCAGTCGCTGATCCATTTCGATGACATCGCGTTCGCGCACATTCAGGCGATCAGCCAGCAGCTTGCTGTCGGGCGCGAACCCTTCGCGCTCGAGCTTGGCCTTCTCCTTCTTCAGATTGTAGAACAGCTTGCGCTGATCCTGCGTGGTGCCTACTTTGATCAGGCGATACGTATTCAGCAGGTAGCGGAGGATGTACGCTCTGGACCACCAGGCCGCATAGGCATAAAAACGCACGTTTTTCGTCGGATCGAACTTCTTGATGGCCTGGAGCAGCCCGACGTTGCCTTCCTGGATCAGGTCCATATGGTCGGCGCCCGTGTGCAGGTATTCGGAGGCGATGGAGACGGAGACTCGCAGATTGGCCAGAATGAGTTTCATCGCCGCATCCCGGCTTCCGCGCAGCTGATACTCCTCGAACAGGCGTAACTCTTCTTCCTTGCTGAGGTAGGGGTAGCGGCGAATTTCCGTCAGATATTGTTGCAGGGTCGTGACGGGGACCAGGGAGGTGCTCAACGGAGCGGACTGCGGCTCCTTCGACGGTTGGCGTTCGGCCGCCTCATGTTCTTCTGTGACCTCCTCGTCCGTCGGCTCCAGGGCCTCCGGTTCAAGATGCTCGTTTTCGTCAAGGTCCGCCTCTGAATCGGACTCGGAATGGTGCGTTGGCTTACGTTGTGTCATGCGCGATGAACCCGTGAGATACAGGTGCTGACTATACCAGATGTCGAGTGTCGCGTAACAATGAGTCGGCTGAGGATGCGCTCGGGCGTCTCTTGCGTCTCTGAAATCGCGCCTCGTATAGTGCGTTGGGACGATAGAAGGACCAATCGACTCGCACGAGGCCTGGCAGCGCGCAATGAACTCGCTCATGAATGTCCGAACATTGGGAACGGCCTTGCGTAGCGGGCACTGGCCGACCCTGGCAGGCGCCTGGCTGCATCTCACCGTGAGCTTTATGGTGTGGGTGCTCTTTGGGGCGTTGGCGGTGTCGATCGGCGCGGACCTCCATCTGACGGCGACGCAACAGAGTATGGTGGTCGCGCTCCCGCTCCTGAGTGGTGCGCTGATGCGGATTGTGACCGGATGGGCCTGTGATTGGTATGGCGCCAAACGCACCGGTCTGTGGGTATTGGGGCTGCAACTGATCGCGGTCCTCTGGGCGGCGGTCAGCGGGACACAATACGGAGAGCTGCTCGCCATCGCATTGCTCCTGGGTGCCGGGGGGGCAAGTTTTGCGGTGGCCATGCCGGTGGCCAGTCGAGCCTATCCTGCCGCCCATCAAGGCCTGGTGTTGGGGTTAGTCGCGTCCGGCAATATCGGAACGGTGTTGGTCCTCTTGCTGGCGCCGCGATGGGAGGGACAGGTGGGATGGCACGGGGCCTGCGGGATCATGGCCGTTCCAATTGTGTTAGCCATCGGTCTGTTCGCCCGGGTGGTGCGGGAAGAACCGCCTGTTCGATCCGCCGCAGGAGGCGCCTGGTGGCAGCAGGCCTGGGGAATGGTGCAAGTGCCGTCCGTCTATTGGCTCTGCCTCGTGTATGCCATTACGTTCGGCGGATTTGTCGGCCTGACGAGTTTTCTGCCGGTGCTGTTGCATGACCACTACGGGAGCGACTCGATTGTTGGTGGGGCCATTGCCGCGTTCTGCGGATTGACCGGTAGCCTGATTCGCCCGGTGGGCGGGTATGTGGCGGATCGCTGGGGAGGCCTTCCGGTCTTGGCGGGTGCGTTTATGGTGCTCGCTCTCGTTACGGCAGTAGCGGCCTCGCTGCCCGCCTTGCCCTGGCTGGCAAGCTTGCTGATGGTGACGATTGCGGTCATGGGGTTCGGCAACGGCGTGATCTTCCAGATCGTCTCTGAGTGGTTTCCTGAGGATATCGGGCTGGCCTCAGGCCTGGTGGGGGCCGCAGGCGGAATCGGTGGATTTGTGGTGCCGATCGGGTTTGGATTATTGCGGGAAGGGACGGGGACGTTTGTGCCGGGATTTTTTGGCTTGGCGCTGGTGAGCGTCGCCGCGGCGATGACGGTGAGCTCCGCGCTGCGCTGGAGGCCCCGGGCGGTCGCACCGGCCCAGAATGTGGAAGGTTTTTCCCGTTGACAGGTCTGGTTGAAAAGAGTTAGCTGGGCACCCACGCAGGCCGGTCTGAACAATTGAGGGACTATGGCGACACCGTTTAATTCGATCGAAGAAGCCATCCGGGACATCAAGAAGGGCAAGTTCGTCATCCTCGTCGATGATGAAGATCGCGAGAACGAAGGTGATCTCGTGATGGCGGCCAGCAAGGTCACGCCTCAGGCGGTCAACTTCATGGCCAAGCATGCGCGCGGGTTGATCTGCCTGGCCCTGACGCCGGAGCGGGTGGAGGAATTGCAGTTGGCGCCGCAGGCCGCGGAAAATACCGCCACCTTCGGCACCGCCTTCACGGTGTCGGTCGATGCTCGCAAAGGCATCACGACGGGCATTTCTGCAGCCGATCGCGCGACGACGATTCATGTCGCCATCGATCCAGGCTGTTCTCCGGCCGATCTCGCTCGCCCCGGTCATATTTTCCCTCTAAAGGCGCAAGTGGGCGGTGTGCTCCGGCGCGCGGGCCAGACCGAAGGATCGGTGGACCTGGCGCGATTAGCCGGCCTCTATCCCGCCGGAGTCATTTGCGAGATCATGAATGAAGACGGGACGATGGCGCGCGTGGCCGAGTTGACCAAGTTTGCCAAACGGCACAAATTGAAAATGGTGACGATCAAAGCCTTGATCGAGTACCGGATGCATCGCGAGACCTTTGTGCGACGGGCGGCGAGCGCGTTTTTGCCCACAACCTTCGGTGATTTCGAGGCGATTGCCTTCGAGAACGACATCGATGGAGCGACTCATATTGCCTTGGTGAAAGGGCAGGTTGATGCCCAGACACCCATGCTCGTTCGGGTCCATTCCGGCTGTTTGACGGCGGATGTCCTGGGCTCGCTGCGCTGCGATTGCCGCGAGCAACTCCACCGGGCCATGGAGATTATTCAGAAGGATGGCCGCGGGGTGTTGCTCTATCTGAATCAGGAGGGGCGGGGAATCGGCCTGCTGAACAAGATTCGGGCGTATGGCCTCCAGGATTCCGGCAGCGATACGGTCGAAGCCAATCTTCAACTCGGCTTCAAGGCGGATCTGCGGGATTATGGCGTCGGCGCGCAGATCCTCGTGCAGCTCGGGCTGCATAAGATCCGCCTGATCACCAACAATCCGCGGAAGATTGTCGGGATCGAAGGGTATGGGCTGAAGGTGGTCGAACGCGTGCCGATCGAAATCGCTCCACGCGCCGATAACGAAAAATATCTCCGCACCAAAAAGGCCAAGCTCGGCCACCTGTTGAAAAAAGTCTGACGTGCCTGGCGGGCCACAGCTCCTTCGCGTGCGGGTCGGAAGAGGCGCCTGAAACGTGTAGCCATTTGAGGGCGTTTCCAGGTATGATCCCCCTCTTTCTTCGGCGCACGCGCAATCCATGACACGTGTGAATTGGTGTGGCACTCCATGAAGCTTCGCAAAGGCTCCCAAGACGCGACGGGCCTGACTTTTGGCATCGTCGCGAGCAAGTTCAATAAGTTCGTAACCAGCCGGTTGTTGACCGAGTGTGTGAAGGCCTTGAGCGAGGCTGGGGTGGTGGACGACGCGATCGAAGTCGTCCGGGTGCCGGGAGCATTTGAAATCCCGTTGGTGGCTCGACAGCTCGCTCGATCCGGGCGGTTTGATGCGGTGATTTGTCTCGGTGCCGTGATTCGCGGCGACACGCCCCATTTTGAATACATCAGCACCGAGGTCACCCGGGGTATCCTGCAAGCCTCGATGGAATCGAATCTGCCCGTGGTTTTCGGAGTGCTCACGACCGATACGGTCGCGCAGGCGAATGAACGTGCCGACCCGGCCAAACTGAATCGTGGCGCCGATGCCGCGAAAACGGCTATTGAAATGGTCAATGTCATGCGCCAACTCAAGAAAGAGGGAAGCGAGGAGATGCCCCCTGCCCCTTCCCCGCGAAACGCCGGACGATCGGCCGCGAGGTCGAAACGCTGACCAGCGCTGTCTTATGGCCTCTCGACACCAAGCCCGCGAACGGGCGGTACAGATTCTCTTTCAATACGACATTCATGGCCAGGCCGGTCCGTGGCTGGACGATTTTTGGATGCAATATCCGCTGACCGAAGAATTGCGGGTGTTCGCCGAACGCCTCGTCACCGGGGTGCGAGAACATAAGAAGGAACTCGATGCGTTGATCGGCACCCATGCCACCAATTGGAAGGTGGGCCGTATGCCGATCATCGACCGGAATATCCTTCGCATGGGCTGTTTTGAACTGCTCTATGCGCCCGAGGTCCCGGCGAAGGTCACGCTGAATGAGGCGATCGAGCTGGCGAAGAGTTTCGGCGATGAAGAGGCCTCCAAGTTTGTGAACGGTATTCTCGACAAGGTGCTCGGGTCGGACAGCCGGTTGGAACGGAAACGCGCGTACCCGGAATTGCCGGTGGTCGGCGCAGAATAGGAGCATATGGCTGATGGCTTATAGCTGATGGCAGACTGCCTGTAGCAGAAACCGAAGGACGAAACCATGGCAATTCTCATCCGTACTATACGCCATTGGCCATACGCTCTGTTTCCCTGGATGACGCTTCACGAGCGACGCACAACGAGGAAGAGATGATTGAGCGATATACCCGGCCGCGCATGAACGCGATCTGGGACCTCACACACAAGTATGAGATTTGGTTGGAAGTTGAGTTGCAGGCGTGCGCGGCATTTGAGCGGGCCGGACAGATCCCGCGTGGCACGAGCGCCAAGATCCGCAAAAAAGCGAAGATCGATGTGGCGCGTATCGCCGAAATTGAAAAGGTGACCAAACACGATGTGATCGCTTTTCTGGAATCACTCATGGCCTCCGTCGGGCCCGAGCATCGCTTTCTCCACATGGGGCTCACCTCGTCGGACATCGTCGATACGTCGCTGGCGGTGCAAATGACGGAGGCGCTCGATCTGATCCTCGAAGACCTCGATGAGTTGATCGCCGTCCTGAGAAAACGCGCGCTGGAACATCGCCATACGGTGATGGTCGGGCGTTCGCATGGGATTCATGGCGAGCCGGTCTCCTTCGGGTTCAAACTCGCCATCTGGTACGAAGAGGCGTGCCGGCACCGGACTCGGCTTCAGGCGGCCAGAAAGGACATTGCCGTCGGCAAACTCTCCGGCGCGATGGGGACGTTCGCCCATCAGGGGCCGGAAATCGAAGAATATGTCTGTGCCAAGATGGGGCTGGCCTCGGATCCCGTCTCGAATCAGATTGTGCAACGCGATCGGCATGCGGCCTATGCATCCGCCTTAGCATTGCTAGCGGCCACCATTGAAAAAATCGCCACAGAAATCCGCCATCTGCAACGGACGGAAGTGCTGGAGGCGGAAGAATACTTTTCCGAGGGACAGAAGGGTTCCTCGGCCATGCCGCATAAGCGCAACCCGATTGCCTCGGAAAACCTGTGCGGTCTCGCGCGCCTCGTGCGCAGCAACAGTCTGGCGGCGATGGAAAATGTCGCTCTGTGGCATGAACGGGATATCAGCCACTCCTCAGTCGAGCGAGTGATCATGCCTGATAGCACCATCCTGGTCGATTATATGCTGGCTCGTGTGACGGACTTGGTTAAAAATCTGGTGGTGTACCCCGAGCGCATGCAGCGGAATTTGGATTTAACCGGAGGCTTGGTCTACTCGCAGCGGCTCCTGCTCGCCTTGATCGATAAGGGCGCCCAGCGCAAGGAGTCCTATGAAGCGGTCCAGCGCAATGCCATGACGGCATGGAAAGGCGGGGTCGAATTTCAGGAACTCGTCACTCGGGATCCGTTCATCACGACTCATTTGAAGCCGGGTGAGATCACGGCCTGTTTCGATCCCATGTATTATCTGCGGCATCTCGACCAGGTGTTCCGACGGGTCTTCGGCGCTCGTGCGATCCCGACGACGCGAGGCCGAAAGAGGCGTAGATGATGGCAGCGTCACTGATGCGAATGGTGCTGACGGTTGCCCTGCTGTTCGGAGCGGCTGTGTCACCGGCCCTGGCGACTGATCGGGAGGCGCTGCTGACCCAACCCGGTGTGTACGGCACGTTTGCCGCCTTTCAAATGGATCATGACTGGTGGGATCTCACTGGTGAAGCACGGGTTATCGCCGTGTCCGAGGTGAAGGGGCTCATCGAACAGTTCTCGCAGAAGATCGTCATCGAGTCGTATTTGCTCCGCGGACTCTCGGACCATGCCGACTTGATGTTCCGCGTCCACGCCCAGGCCCTATCTGATACGCAGCAGTTTCTGACCTCCTTGTTGGGTACCCGTTTGGGGCGCCATCTCGTGGCGACGAGTTACTTGCATGGATTGACCAAGCCGGCGGTTTACGCGCCCGGATTTTCCGAGCCGATGAAGCACGCATTGCAGTCGTCGACGCCTGAGGCCGGGACGAAGTCTTATGCGATCGTCATTCCGATCAGAAAAGATGCGGAGTGGTGGGCCCTTGATCAGGATACCCGCACAACACTCATGCAGGAGCACACCCAGGCGGCGTTGCCGTACATCACGACCGTGAAACGCAAACTGTATCATTCCAGCGGCCTGGACGACTTTGACTTCATCACCTATTTCGAGACGGACAAGCTGGATGACTTCCACGGTTTGATCCGCGCCCTTGAACAGGTAAAAGAATACCGTCATGACCGGCGGTTTTGGCACCCCACCTTGCTGGGAACGATCAGACCGCTGGACGACATTCTGGAATTGTTCGCACGGTAGTGGGAGGATTGAGGATGACTGGCGAGCCGGCAGGCACGATGTTATACGAGGGCAAGGCGAAGAAGATTTTCACGACCGAACGGCCGGATCAGGTGTTGCAGTATTTCAAGGACGACGCCACCGCCTTCAATGCGCAAAAGCGCGGGACCATCGCCGACAAGGGGGTAGTCAATAATAAGGTGTCGGAGCGGCTGTTCACACTCCTCGAGCAGCAGGGGATACCAACTCACTTCATACAACGCCTCAGCGACCGCGAGATGCTCACCAAGAAGGTGACCATTGTGCCGGTGGAAGTCGTGGTCAGGAACGTCGTCGCGGGCAGTTTGGCCAAGCGGTTGGGGCTCACGGAAGGCGCGATCATTGACCCGGCCCTCATCGAATTTTACTACAAAGATGATGCGTTGGGTGACCCGCTGGTGAACGACGATCATCTGCGCTTGTTGAACGTCGCCACACCGGCAGTGTTACGGGAGATGCGTGACCTGGGCCACAAAATCAATGCGGTCTTGTTACCCTTCTTTAAACAGCGACGTATGCTGTTGGTGGATTTCAAACTGGAATTCGGCGTCTTTCACAATCGACTCATTCTTGCCGACGAGATTTCTCCCGACACCTGCCGGTTCTGGGACCAGACCACAAAAGAGTCGATGGACAAGGACCGGTTTCGGAAGGACTTGGGCAAGATCGAAGAGGCCTATCAGGAAGTGCTGAAAAGGGTGTGCGGTTAGGGGAAGGCGAGGCAGACGGCTTTGCTCGCGCAACGCGCGGTCTCGGAAGGCCTTCGTTGGACGCGCGCTTGAGCCGTCCGCCTCACGCTCCCCCTCGGCAACCTCGCTGGAATTGCAGTGGTGGGGTAGGGAATGATGAACCGGTTGTCGCAGCTGTTTCTGAACTATGGCTTGGCGCTGGCGATCTTGGTGTGGGCTGCCACGGTCGCGCTGATGGCCTACCATCTTGAAGAGTCGCCCTGGCGGTGGGCGTTCATCTTGTTATCGTTGGCGGGGCTTGGAACCGTGGGCGTCATTTTCTGGATTCGCAGGTATGTGAAGAACAGTATGCAAGCACTGCAGCAAGCAGGAAAGACACAATGAAAGCCAAAATTCATGTCACGTTGAAGCAGGGGATTCTGGATCCCCAGGGGAAAGCGATCGAGCATGCCTTGGATTCGCTGGGGTTCAAGAATGCGGCGAATGTGCGGGTGGGCAAGTACATGGAAGTGGACCTGACCGAGACGGATCGCACGAAGGCTGAGGCGCAAGTGAAGCAGATGTGTGAAAAGTTGCTCGCGAATACGGTTATTGAAGAATACCGGTACGACTTGCAGTGACCTTGTGACATGGCAGGACTTGGTTTGGTCTCGTGCATGCGCGACCTCAGCAGATGTTCGTCGAGTGCTTGTCCGAGGGTTACATTCTGACATCGTGCCGAAAAGAGGGTGAGTGAAATGAACATCGGCGTGGTGGTGTTTCCCGGCAGTAATTGCGATCACGACTGCGAATATATTTTCAAGGATGTGCTGGGGCAGTCCGTGAAGCTGATCTGGCACAAGGACACCCTGCCGGCGGGGTTAGATGCCGTTGTCTTGCCGGGTGGGTTTTCCTATGGAGACTATCTCCGGACGGGCGCGATCGCCAGATTTTCCCCCGTCATGGGCGCGGTCAAGACATTCGCGCGAGAGGGCGGGCTGGTCATCGGCATTTGCAACGGCTTCCAAATTTTGCTCGAAGCCGGCCTGTTACCCGGCGTGATGTTGAGAAATACCTCTCTGAATTTCATCTGCAAAGATGTGTATGTGAAGGTGGAGAACGCCGCCACTCGATTCACGAATCGTTGCGAGTCCGGCCAGGTGCTGAAGATTCCCATCGCACATGCGGACGGCAACTATTATACCGATCCGGTCACGCTTGGCGGCATCAAGGCCAATGCGCAGGTGATCTTTCGATATTGTACGGCAGAGGGCAAGGTCACGCCCGAGGCGAACCCGAACGGCTCGCTCGACAATATCGCGGGCATTATGAACGCTGACGGCAACGTATTGGGGATGATGCCGCATCCCGAACGGAGCGCCGAAACGGTGCTGGGTAACGAGGACGGCCGGCTGATTTTCCTGTCCATACTGAGCGCGTTCGGCAAGTCGGAGCAGCAATCCAGATTAGTCAGCGTGTGAAGGCGGGGCGAGCTCACAGGGGCGCCGGATCCGTCGATCCTCATCCACGATAGAGAATGTGCAACACATGAAATCACTGGTCATTACCCAAGCCATCCTTGAGCAGCACAAGCTGAGCGAGGATGAATACAAGAAGATTCTGGAGATTCTTGGACGGGAGCCCAACTGGACCGAACTGGGCATGTTCTCGGCCATGTGGAGTGAACATTGCTCCTACAAGAGCTCTCGCATCCATTTGAAAAAATTACCGACGACCGGTCCGCGCGTCGTCCAAGGGCCGGGCGAAAACGCCGGAGCCGTCGATATCGGAGACGGCTTGTGCGCGGTCTTCAAGATGGAGTCTCACAACCATCCGTCCTTCATCGAACCCTACCAGGGCGCGGCAACCGGAGTTGGCGGCATTCTTCGTGATATTTTCACGATGGGCGCCAGGCCGATCGCTCTGTTGAACTCGCTGCGATTCGGCGATCTCGACAATGCGAATACCCGCCATCTGCTGAAGGGCGTTGTGTCGGGCATCGCCGGTTATGGCAATTGTATGGGAGTGCCGACGGTCGGCGGCGAGATCGTCTTCAATGACATCTACGCGCTCAATCCGCTCGTCAATGTGTTTTGCGTCGGTATTGCTAGGAAGGACAAGATTTTTCTGGGCAAGGCGGCCGGCGTCGGCAATCCGGTGATCTATTTCGGTTCAAAGACCGGACGGGACGGGATTCACGGTGCGACGATGGCCTCCGATTCGTTCGATGAGGAAGCGGCTCAAAAGCGACCCACGGTCCAGGTCGGTGATCCGTTCACGGAAAAACTTCTGCTCGAGGCTTGTTTGGAATTGATGGCCGGCGATTGCCTGGTTGGCATTCAAGACATGGGTGCGGCGGGTTTGACGAGTTCGGCTTGCGAAATGGCGTCACGGGAAGGCACCGGTGTGGAGCTGGAGTTGGCGGATGTGCCGCGCCGCGAGCCGGGGATGACGCCCTATGAAATCATGCTGTCAGAATCACAGGAACGCATGTTGATGGTCGCAAAAGCCGGCCGTGAGGACGAAGTGATCAACATTTGCCGCAAATGGGATTTGGATGTGGCGGTGATCGGGCGTGTGACGGATACCGGCAAGGTTGTGTTGAAAGAGAACGGCCAGATCGTGGCGGAGATTCCCGCCAAGGCCTTGGCCGATGATGGCCCGCGATATGATCGACCCAGCTCGCCACCGGCCTATCAAGAGATGTTGCAGTCTTTGAACTATGACGCGTTGCCGGATGTGAAGGACGCGAATGCAGCCCTGCTCGAGCTGTTGGGTTCACCGACGATTGCCAGTAAACGCTGGGTCTATGAGCAATACGATCACATGGTGCGGACGAATACGATGGTGCGTCCGGGATCGGATGCGGCCGTGCTGCGCGTGAAAGGCACCAACAAGGCCCTGGCCCTGTCGGTTGATTGTAATGGACGGTATTGTTTGTTGAATCCCTATGAAGGCGCCAAGATTGCCATTGCGGAATGTGCACGCAATCTTGCCTGTTCTGGGGCAGAACCGATCGGTGTTACCGATTGCCTCAATTTCGGTAATCCGCAGCGCCCGGAAGTCATGTGGCAGTTCGTGCTGGCCATCGAAGGGCTGAAAGATGCCTGTGAGGCGTTGAGCGTGCCCATCGTCAGCGGGAATGTCAGTTTGTACAACGAGACGAACGACCTGTCGATCTACCCGACGCCCATGATCGGGATGGTGGGATTGATCGAGGAGGCCGATCACACGGCCACGCAGTGGTTTAAACAAGCCGGCGACGTCATCATTTTGCTCGGCCGAACCAAGGAGGATCTTGGTGGAACCGAGTATCTCAAGATCGTCCATCATCGCGAACAGGGCTCGCCGCCGTTGCTGAATCTCGAAGAGGAACGGGCGGTGCAGGCCTGTACGATTCGACTCATCCGAGAGGGGTTGGTTCAATCGGCACACGACTGCTCCGATGGTGGTTTAGCCGTAGCCCTGGCCGAGTGTTGCGTTTCGGGTCCCGATGGGCAGATCGGCGCTGTGGTACAATTGCCGCTTGATGGTTTGCGGCGCGATGCGTTGCTCTTCGGTGAAAGCCAGTCGCGCATCCTGCTATCGGTGGAGCAGGACCAGGCGGACAGCGTGTTAAATGCCGCCAGGAATGCCGGCGTGCCCGCGTCACGCATCGGCGTCGTCGGAGGAAGCCGGTTGATGATTCGAGTAGACGGAGATCAGCGTGTCGCGGGGTGCACGATCGATCTCGAGGTGCCTAACGTTCATGAACGTTGGGCCTCGGCGATACCCAGGGCGCTCGGTCAGGACTAAAACAGAGACGTCATGGCCAAAGAATTACCGCTCATGTCTTCTGACCGATTCCACGACGAATGTGCCGTCTTCGGTATTTACGGGCACAAAGAAGCTGCCAATCTCGCCTATCTTGGTCTCTATGCGCTCCAACACCGCGGGCAGGAAGCCTCCGGCATTGTCTCCAACGATGGTGAGCAGTTTTATGTCGAGAAGGGCCAGGGCCATGTTGCCGATATTTTCTCGCAACAGGCGTTGGCACGACTCCCCGGTGCCATGGCCATCGGACACAACCGTTATTCCACCGCGGGCGGCGCCGGCCTGAAGAATGTGCAGCCTCTGAGCGTCAACTTTGCCTTCGGAAACTTGGCGGTGGCGCACAATGGAAACCTCATCAATGCCACCATGCTTCGCAGCGAATTGGAAGCGTATGGCGCCATTTTTCAATCGACATCCGATACCGAAGTTATCATCCACCTGATTGCCCATTCGCGGGCGGATACGCTGCTTGACCGGGTGATTGATTCGCTTACTCAGGTTCGTGGCGCATTTTCCGTGGTGCTCATGACCGATCAGGGAGTCATTGCGGCTCGCGATCCGCATGGATTCCGTCCGCTCTGTCTGGGACGTTTTCGCGATGCCTGGATTGTTGCATCGGAAAGCTGTGCGTTCGATTTGCTCGACGCGGAATATGTGCGGGAAATTGAACCGGGAGAGTTGGTCGTCCTGGATCATCGGGGTGTGACGAGTTATAAGCCCTTCGCGCCGACGCAGCCGGCCATGTGCGTGTTCGAATATGTGTATTTTGCGCGTCCCGACAGTCGTATTTTTGGCGGGAGCGCGGTTTATTCGATCCGAAAAGCCTTTGGCCGACAATTAGCGCAGGAATCCGGCGTGGACGCGGATATCGTGATTCCCGTGCCGGATTCCGGGGTGCCGGCAGCGCTAGGATATTCCGAAGGCTCTGGGGTTCCGTTTGAGAGTGGGCTCATTCGGAATCACTATGTGGGCAGGACGTTCATCGAACCGGAGCAATCGATTCGCCACTTCGGAGTCAAAGTCAAACTCAATGCGGTTCCCGAAGTGCTCGCAGGAAAGCGTGTCGTCGTCGTTGATGACTCGTTGGTGCGCGGGACGACGAGTCGAAAAATTGTCAAAATGCTGCGTCATGCCGGCGCCAAAGAAGTGCATATGCGGATCAGCTCTCCTCCGATCGTGTCGCCGTGCTTCTACGGCATTGATACGCCGACGAAGAAGGAACTGATTGCCTCCAGTCATACCACCGACGAAATTCGAAAATATATTACTGCTGATAGTCTCGCCTATTTGAGTCTCGAAGGCATGGTCAAGGCTGCGCCCGGTACACCGGGCCAATATTGCAATGCCTGCTTTACCGAGCGGTACCCCATTTCTTTTACTCGAGCAGAAGAACTTCAACTCGGGCTCTTCGAGCCTCCGGCCTAACCTTAAAACTCGTTCCGCGCCCTACCGTTGCCTGTCTCCCCGGCAAGCCTTCGCGATCCTGACATCCGCCCCAGAATCCTCCTTCTCCTCAATAGGCGTTGTGTTCCCAAACCTCCTCGAGTACGCGAACGCCGGAGGGTCGGTACGAAATTCTTCGTCTTGTCAGCGATGCATAGAGAGTTTGATTGCTCTCCTCTCGATCGGGTTGCCATCAAAGCTCGGCGTTGCCCCTCGAAAGAGATGCTTAACTAACCTCCCTGGGAATAGAGAAGCAACCCTGCTGCGGCTACCGTTGCCAGGTGCGCTACCGACGGTTCTATTCTGTTTGGGCGCGATAGATTCCATAATCAGGTTTGATTGAACACCCAATCCTTAAACGCGTTGATGCGTTAATCGGCTGCGCCGCGCACGTCGCGGACTGCCTGTGGTTAGGGCATCACTCTTAGAGAGAAACGTTAAGCAGGGGAGAGGCATTTCGTGGGACAGCAGACAAGTTCTACGTTCGCTCGATGGAAACCATCACGCCGTGTAGAGGCCTTTCGCAAGCAGAGGGCGCCACGTCCAGGAATCTCCGCGATGAGTGCAGAGGGCCGGTTGCTCGTCCTCTGCGCACGAACTGCTATCAGTGAGTTTGTTCGAGTTGAAATCGCGGATCTGGTGTGCGACGGGATCAACTGGGACCTGGTGTGGCAAATGTCGAAGGCCCATGGAGTCGCCCCGCTAGTCTATCGAAACCTTGCCGCCATCTGTCCTGCGGCGGTCCCGTCGTCTATTCATGAAGCCTACCGTCGGCAAAATCAATCTACGACCCTGATGAACACTGTGCTTGCCAAAGAACTTGTGGCGTTGCTTGACGCGCTTGCCTCAAAGGGCGTCACGGCCATTCCTTTCCGCGGTATTACGCTAGCCCAGATTGCGTATGGCGATCTCAGTATGTGCGAGTGCGAAGACATTGAGCTGATCGTTGAACAGGGAGCTATTCATCAAGCCAGAAAAGTCCTTTGGTCGCACGGATATCAACCTGCCAAGGCTGATATTGATGCTGAGACTGAAGCTCGTGAGGTTAATCACGTTTTTCTGAAAAAAAACGGAATGGTCACGGTTAACCTGCAATGGGGCCTCGCCGGTTACCACTCCGCCTTCCGCCTTGATCGTGGTGCGCTGTGGGGTCGACTGAAGCCGGTTGGTTTGCCGGCGAAGCCGGTGATGGGTCCCTGTCCCGAGGACTTGTTAATTATTCTGTGTGTGCATGGAACGATCCATGCTTGGAAACAGTTGAAATGGGTGTGCGATATCGCTGAACTCGTGCGTCGAAAACCAGCGCTAGATTGGAGTCGAGTGCTGTATCAGGCAAGCGAATGGGGATATAGAAGGATGGTCCTTCTCGGTCTAGCTATGGCGCAGAATCTCTTCGATATTGTGCTGCCTCGTACGGTGAGTCATGAGATCGAGGCGGATGCCGACATATCCGTGCTTGTACGAAGAATGCCACAACAGCTACTGAAACATCAGGACCAAGGCATTGATGAAGACTGTGCTGATGCGTTGTGTGTCATGATTAAAGACTCTTCATGGGAACGATGGAAATTCAATGTCATTCTCTGCCGATCGGAGGCAGAGGTGATATACCGTCCGCTGCCATGGTTTCGGTTCCAGAGACAACTTCAGATATGGTCGGCATGCATGAAGCCGCTTCTGCGGGTCGTACCTAAAAGAATCGTGCCTGTTCGCGTGCGGCACATGGTTATGGGCTGGTTGCAGAGTTCTTGAGGCAGGGCACTCATTCCTCGGAGAGGTAGCTGTCTTGTTCGCCTATAGTTCTTCCTTCCTAAGTGGTTGCTCCTGAAAAAAATCGCGTGCTAGGATGCCAGCATGGTCATGCATGAGGGAGTATGCTGTGAATCAGCGGCGGAAGGCATGGGCTTTTCCCGCTGGCTGGCCCTGCGGAAGGAGGCGCTGATGAAACGAGTCCTCATCGTAACTGCATTGCTACTGTTTCCCCTCTGGGCGGCCCATGTTGCCATGGCTGCGGGATTCTTTAAGGTGGGAGAGCCGGCACCTGCTTTTTCACTCACGTCGATCACCGGAGACGCCGTTTCGCTTGAGCAGTTAAAGGGAAAGGTCGTTGTCTTAGGCCTGTTCCACATTTGCGATCCCTGCATGATACAGGGAACAAATCTGCAAAAGGTTCATGAAGTGCTGGCCGGGAAGAATGTCGCCGTGGTCGGTATTAATTCATCGGGCAACTCGAAGCGGGACGTGGGGGAGTTCCTGAGCGCGTTCCCCGTAAAAGTTACCTATCCGTATCTCCTCGATCCGAATAAGGTGACGGACAAACTCTATGGCGGTGGAAAATTTATTCCCAACGTGTATGTGATTGATCAGCGTGGCGTGATCAGATGGCAGCGGGTCGGCAATATGGAACTGGCCGGTACCGAGGCCATTATTCAGGAGGTCGAGAAATTATTGGCTTCCGCGGCTGCCGGATCAGGTCCCATGTAGCGGGGAGGAAGAGGATCCATGGACGAATGGGAAGAGGGCAAACTGAAGTTCCTGGAAGTAGTCAAAGGCATTGACCAAGGCGTGGAGGTCGTGATTCCGACGAAGCCCACCAACAGCATGTTCCTAATCTCTCTCACCAAAGGTGCGAATCGTAAGTTCATCACCGTGTCCGAGGACGATATCATTGATCTTCCGACGGAAGCCGGTATCCGCACGAAGGTGACGAAAACCCTGCAGGACGCGGTTTCAACGTTGTAACACCTGTAGATGAGGCGAAACGCGTGAAACAGTTACTCCCCGGCATCTGGCAATGGTCCTGGTTCTCGGACGAAAAGCAGCTTGATTTTAATGGATTCTTTCTGACGGTGGGCGAACACAAGATCGTCATCGATCCTCCTCCCATGACGGCGGAGGCCAGTACTCATATCCGACGCCAAGGGGCGCTCGATTACATTATTGTGACGAATCGTGACCATATCCGTGAGGCGGCCGCCTATCAGGCGGAATTTCGTTGCCAATTACAGGTGCCTGAGGCCGATGCGTCACAGATGGATGTGAAGCCTACGAAGACCTATAAAGACGGCGAGCTTTTGCCTGGTGGTATCTGGGCGATTCAGCTGAAGGATCAGAAGTCTTCAGGCGAGTCCGCCCTCTATATTCAGCAGGGAAAAGGTGTGCTCATAGTCGGGGACGCCTTGATTGGAAAACCAACGGGGGCCTTAAGTTTCTTGCCTGCAGATCGATATGGGGATATCGCGAAGGCCAAGGAAGGGCTTCGTCGGTTGTTGAAATATCACTTCGACTCGATTCTTGTGGGTGATGGGGCTAGCATTATCTTTGGAGCCAAGCAGGCGGTGGAGCATGCGCTCCAGGCATGAAGGATCATGGCGCTTCGAAACGGACTGTCTGAAGAACTGAATCGTCAGGGTAACGAGCATTTTGCTCGGGGGCATTACACGGATGCCTATGCCTGTTACGCCAAAGCGTTGGAGTGTGATCGTTTGACGGGTGACCACCGGGCTCTGAGTGCCACCTTGGGAAATCTTGGCAATATTTGCGCGGTCAGTGGGCGCCGCGAATCGGCGCAGAGCTACTATCAAGAAGTGCTGGAATTGCAAAAGGTGTTGGGCGACGACAGAGGCATTGGGACGACATTGGCCAATTTGGGAAATCTCCGCGCGGACGCCGGTGAGTGGGAGCGTGCCAGGGCCTATTATCTCGAAGCACTCGATATTATGACTCGCGTGCATGATGAACTCGGGAAGGCCGTGCTGTTTTCCGATCTCGGCTTGGTTGCTCGGGAAACCGGACAGTGCGATGACGCACTGCGATATTATGAGCAGTCGCTGGTCCTGATGCGTCGCCTCAACAATCAAGGCGGCGTCGCCGATGCCTGGCGGATGATGGGGCGGGCCTTCGCGATCCAAAAGCGATACGAAGACGCGATTGCCTGTTGCCAAACAAGCCAATCCATTGCTGAACGAAGTCGGGACGAACTACGAGCCGGCGGCGCGCGGTACGTCTTGGCTCAGTGTTATGAAGATCTGGGACAGTTGCAGGTTGCTGTTGAATTGCTGGAGCAAGTCGTGCGGATGGATCGTAAATATGCCCTTCCGAAATTGACCGAAAACATCGCAAGGCTTGAGCGTCTTCGTGCCCGCCTGGATGCTGAAGATCCCACTCCTCAACCCCGGCGGTCGCGCGCATGAGTACGGTGGCTCTGCCAGCCTGGGAGACGGCTCGTGCGAAGTTACGCGCCAATATCCCTCAATTCTATGAACTAGAGCCGGGCGGAGCCCTTGTCCTTGATTTAGGCGATGATGGCTGGATTTTGGAGCTGAGGTCTGATGGCCAATTCCTCTGTCAGCACGGGATTTCGATGGACGATGTGAAAAGTTTGATGTGCGACGGAACGACCGAGGATTTGGGAACCGATGAAGTCGCCAAACAGGCCAAGTACTTCCTAGGCCCTGCGGTGTCAAGAAAACGCCCTGCGCTTCTGAAGGCGGGGTTTGCTGAGCAGACGGACATGAATGACGAATATGTCGCCATCACCTTCCTCAAGGCGGTGGATCTTGAACGTTACGAGGAGGTTCTTGCGGCCGTTCGTTGGTGTCAGAATCTTTTCAAGACGTAATTTGCGTCTACGCTAAGAATACCAAATCCTCATTTTCCCTCTTCCATTGCAGGCGGTATTTCGTGCCATCTCGCCTAAGTTGCCTTGAGCGCCTGGCGTGATCCTAAGCGCGTTCGGGCGGACTCTCTTCAGCGCTGTGAGAATCCCGAGGAAGATTCTCTCGTAAGCTGGCGCAGATTACGAGGGTACCCTGCGAGCCCGGACTCGTTTATCAAATCTGGTCATGTGGGGACTTAACCCGAGCGCGGCTTTCCACCGGATAAGGAGTTCCAGATGCGGGGTAGTGGGGAGCATGCCGGTTACGATGACGAAGGGAACTGGTAGTTGGAATGGCGGCTTCCTGGAGGCCGTTCGTCCGGCTGAAAGGTGAGCAGGCCTCGTCCTCCCATGACCATAATCAGGAAATTAACCAGGCTGCTTCCCAAGACAAGAACCAGGACGATCACGCGCGGGGAGGCTTGGCTGGCTTCCTGAACGATCGTTGCGAGGTCAAGGGCGAGGGCGATGGTGCTGTAAATGACTGCCCCCATCACGGCCCAGGGTTGACGGATCACGACCAGACACCCGAGCAGCAGCGCGGGCAATACGAATAGAAATCCTAATAAGATGCCGTCTTTGATGGTAGAGAGTGGCGAGCCGGATTCAATTCCAAAGAGGACACCCTCAAGGACCATCAGGACGATCAAAAGGACGACGACTGGACGCGCCTGGTGCATAGCGGCACTATAACCGTGACGTAGGTCTGTCGCAAGCTACATAATTTCTGGCATCGCTTGGTGCGACGCTATCATCAAGGATGATAATCGGCACTCCTTGCCCGTCCCACCCTTTGAGGGGGACAACCCGTCCGTTGAGTCATTTACCGTAGATCCCTATTCACGTGAAAATCCGCCTCCATCAGGGAGGCACACGTGACCCTTCACAGATATCCTGACCCAGTCCAACATCGGCTTGCAGGGCCACGTTGGTCTGCAACATGTATCCAGCCCTGCTCTGGTGTCATCCGCCAATCGGTACTCCTGATGTGGTGGCTGATGGTGGCGGTGAGTTGTATGCCGGGTTTTGGTTGGGCGGCACCATATGATGTTATGGCAAGCGGAAATAGACGCGGGACGCTCGCTGAGCCAGCGGTACAAAGGCTCGCCGACCATTCGCCGGTGCTGGCGGCGGGATTTGGTTTTCAAGCCGCGGGATCGTCGCTCATCACGGTTCGAACGTATGATGTTCCGACAGGGGCCATTCTTTCAGAGGATTCATTCGACGTGAATGTGAAGGAAGAGGGTGCCGCCGAGAGTGACGGGAACAGGGGACGCATTTTCGCCGGAGGAATAGGTACCGACACTCAGGGAAAGACTAGGTTTATATTGAGAGTGTATGACGCGGAAACGGGAAGGTTCCTCTGGGAAGGGCAATTGAACTTGCTCAAAGTGAGCGAAGAGGGGACGAGCAAGGTGACGGCAACCATTGTTCCGAAATCTTCTTTGGCAGTGCCTGCCGCAGATCGCGCTCCTCAAACATTCCAATCGTTATTCTCTGTGCGAGCGGTCAACCCTATTACCGGAGCACTTGTTTGGCAGGATCAATTTATTCCGGGAAGTCGAAAACGACCGGGCAGTGCGGGAGTGTCGTGCAAGAGATGCTCGGTAAAACCCGTCAATGATACCATCGGACACATCTTTGATTTGGTCGTGCGGACCTACGATCGCACATCTGGAATATTGGTGTGGGAGGATTCGTTCGAGGAACTCGATCGGATAGAGGAGCTTGATTCCCAACCGGAGACGAATGCCTACCCTCAGGCGATTCCATTCTGGCATCCGGGCTCTGCGGAGGGCAGCACCATCTATAAAGCGGCGCTGCGCTGATGGTTACGATTTCGGTGCGGATAAGGTAGTGCCCAAGCTCTCCACCCACTGTTGCTGGAAATGATCGTAGGAGAGCAGGAGGCGGTCTTGCATTGCGGCAGCGATCGTCTGTCTGGCCTTCAGGTGAAGAAGCAGTTCATGGACCTTGTGCATGCCGAATCGGTCGATAAGGTAGTGGGTAGCCGCGCTCGCTTCCAGGTATGCGGCGCCTACCTTTTCGGCCGGTAAACTTTCCCAACTCTCCTCGAGAGCCGACAGGGGAATCAGGGTATGTTCCCCTGGAGGCATGTTTGCGACCTCCTGCCAGGAATCATCGGCTAGCTGCATAGCCAGCCCTTCATTGAGCCAGGTGGGTATTGCTCCGCCGCTGGCTCCCAGCTCTTCATGAATCAGCGCATGAACAAATTCATGCCGGAGGACGCGCGTCAACCAGGCCCGATCCGTCGTCGCGCCTTGACTAGGGATTTGGATCCGTCCCAGCACAGGGTCGAACAAGCCGTCTGCCCACACGGGGCTTCCGGTGGAGCCTTGAAACTGAGTTTTGGTGTGCAGCACGACCATCATCGGTTTGGACGGATAAAAATTGAACTTCTGGCCGATTTCTCGATACGCCGCTTCAAGAATGTCCAACACGATCGTCCAGGTCTCCGGATCCTCGCTGCCGTCGTATTTCACCGTGAAGTGGACGCTGTTACGTGTGGAAAACTTCTCTTCCGTTTTTTCCGCGCGATGCACCTTGGCAGTCACGACTTTCACATATGACTGCAGACCCGGATCCTTTTTGATTCGATCCATGGCCTGGGCGAGATGTTTTGCCGCTTCCGTGAGGCGATCTTTTTCCTGGAGGAGATCCGCCAGCGCCACGTGCGGGAACGGCTCATCCGGAGAGAGGGTCAGCACCTTTCGCAGGAAATCTTCGGTCAGAGCCGGATCACGCAGGCCCCAGTACGCATGGGCAAGATTAAGGTGGGCCACCGGGTTTTGCGGATCAAGCATCACCGCTTTCTTAAACGCTTTGACGGAAATTTCAGTCCCACCGGCATTTTCTTGAAGAATGCCGAGGTTATTCCACAAGATGGCGACGTGGCGTTTGGTGGCCGATTCAGACAGAATCGACGAGGGGAGTTCTTCGAGTTTTGTTTGTGCCAACGCAATATTGTGTTTCTCAAGTTCATCGTGAATCGCGCCAAGCAGTTCGGAGTGCCGAGCAACAGGAATGCTGACCGGATCAATGGTTCTGGATCGTTTCATTTCCGGAGCGACAGCTTGTTGCGGCGGCGCCACAGGACCTTTGGAGCCGGAGACCTCTTCAGCAATGACTTGCGGTGGGGGAGCAGGCACCTCGTGGAAATAGTGCGGCTTGAGCCATGACTGGTAAAAGATGAAGATGGCAATCAGAATAGCTAACGGCCCGAGGATATGCTTGATATTCCGTCGATACATAGGTGTCCTTCCGTGAGTCCTACACGAAGTTACTCTAGCATCGAGGTGGCGGACGACCAAGGAAAGTCGCAAAAGCCGGCGTATGGCGGCCATGAGACGGGGTGTTCTTCATGCTGGTCCTTCATTGAGCAGGCAGACAGCCTATGGTACGATCCCGCCCAGGATGCCACGTCCTGATTCTTCTGATCCCCATGAGTCTTTCCGAGCATTCCTGCAACGAGTGGCGAGACCCATTGAGTTCGCTTGCCGTGATGCCTGTGCCCACCTCTCGACCGTCAAAAATCTCGACCGTTTTGTGTCGGAACAGGTGATCGGCGAACTCGGCGCGCGCCTCCACCCTCGCGCGCTTGAGGTGGACCTACTCTCCCTACGCAATCTGTTTGTCGATTTTCATGCCGGCCTCACCCCAGCCGAACAGCAGCATCGATTGATGCAGGCGCTCCAACTCCTTCGCCGCCTCCAAGAGGGGCCCCCGGTGATTCATGCGCCTGGTAGGACCTTGAAGGTAAGGGAACCGGTGTACAGCCCTACCGGCAACAATCCCGAACGGCCTCCTTTAGATGCACCGATTCAGTTCGCCAAAGGTGTTGGCCCGAAACGCGCGCTGCTCCTGAAGCGTCTCGGCATCCAGACGATCGAAGAGGCGCTGTGGACTTTGCCCTGGCGGTATGAGGATCGATCGAACATCACGCCGATCGCGAAGCTGGTCTTGGGGACTACGGCATGCATCTGTGGCGTGATCACTCGAACGGAAGCGACGCGTGCTCGTTCCCGCCGATTGTCGATTCTTGACGTCGCCGTTCAGGACGCAACCGGAACGGTGCACGCGGTGTTTTTTAACCAACCCTATCTCGAAGAGGTGCTGAAGGAAGGCACACGCGTCATGATGGCCGGCCGTGTGGTTGCCGGTCGGCGTGGATGGATGGATCTTCGGTTGGAGCCGGCGCAATTTGAAGTGCTGAGCGGGCAGGATGACGAATTGCTCCACGTCGGACGAATCGTCCCGATCTACCATGAGACGAAGGGTTGGACCTCGTGCCAGATGCGTATGGTGATGCAGGGCTTGCTGGCCGGACACGGTGCGGAGATGGAAGAAGCCCTGCCGCTGTCCATTCGCGCCCGCCATCGGCTGCCGCCGATTGGCGAAGCCATTCAGCAGGTGCATTTCCCGCTGCCCCAAACAGATTTGGCTGCCCTGGACCGCGGAGTGACCGCCGCCCATCGCCGATTGGCTTTCGAGGAGTTGTTTCTGCTCCAGACGGCCATGGTGCTGAGGCAACAGCAGGTGAAGCAAGAAGACAAGCCGTTTCGATTCAGTCCTCATGTGCCGCAACTGAAGCACCTGTCGCAGATACTGCCGTTCGCCCTCACAGCTGCGCAGGAACGGGTATGGCGGGAAATTCAAGCCGATATGGCGACCTCGCGACCCATGAACCGTCTGGTGCAGGGGGACGTGGGGTCGGGAAAAACGGTGGTGGCGTTGCATGCGCTGGTGATGGCCTGTGGCTCCGGTTGTCAAACGGCGCTGATGGCCCCTACCGAAATCCTGGCCGAACAGCACTATCTGAATCTCAGGCCTCTCCTGGACGCGGTCGGTTTGAAGGCAGTGCTGCTCACGAGCGGTGGCAAGGCCAAGGATCGTCAGGCTGTCCTGGCGCAGTTGGCCTCGGGGGAAGCGCAGGTGGCGATCGGCACACATGCGCTGATCCAAAAGCAGGTCACATTTGCCCAACTTGGTTTGGTGGTGGTGGACGAACAACATAAGTTTGGTGTGCTGCAACGAAAGACGTTGTTCGACAAAGGATACCGACCGGATGTACTGGTCATGACGGCCACGCCGATTCCACGCACCCTGGCCATGACCGTGTATGGCGATTTGGACGTCTCGGTCATCGATATGTTGCCGCCGGGCCGCAAGCCGGTGCGGACCCTGCTCTATTCGGAAGGTCAGCGCCAGAAGACCTGGCGGCTCGTGGGTGATGAGCTGAAAGCCGGACGGCAGGTGTATATCGTCTATCCGCTGGTCGAGGAGTCTGAGAAGATTGATCTCAAGGCGGCAACACAGGGAGCCGAACAGTTGCAGCGCGAGGTCTTTCCCCAGGCACAGATCGGGCTGCTGCACGGGAAGATGCCGTCGGCGGAAAAAGAGCGTACGATGGCAGCCTTCAAGGCCGGGACGATTCAGATGCTCGTGGCGACGACCGTCATTGAAGTGGGAGTGGACGTGCCCAATGCCACCATCATGGTCATCGAACATGCCGAACGATTCGGGCTGGCCCAGCTCCATCAATTGCGCGGACGAGTCGGACGAGGCGCACATCAATCCTTGTGCATTCTCATGGCATCCTATTTTCCGCGAGAGTCGCGGCCAAAAGTCAGTGCCGAGGGAAAGCCCGAGGCCAATGCCTCCAATGCCCAGCAACGTTTGGCCGCGCTGGTGCAATCACATGACGGGTTTGTCATTGCCGAGGAAGACCTTCGCATCAGGGGGCCCGGCGAGTTGTTGGGACTGCGTCAATGGGGGCTGCCGGAATTTCGGGCGGCCAATCTGGTGCGTGACGCGCAACTGTTGGAGCTGGCGAGACAGGAGGCGCTCGCGATGGTGACCCAGGACCCGGGTTTGGCGCTGCCCCAGCATCAGGCGGTCAAGGCGGCCATGTGTCGTCGTTGGAATGGCAAACTGTCGTTGGGCGACGTCAGTTAGCTCAACGGTACCTGCCCAAGACGGAGAGGTGATCGATGGGAATGCTGCAACGGTTGAGTCACGATCTTCGCGCCGGATGGGTGACATTACGGCACGGTACCGCTCAGGCCGCCACCAGGGCCTTGGAAGAGGGCGAGTTGCTTCGGTATCGATTGGAGTTACGAAAGGTGGAGCAACAGTTGGACGATCTTCATGCGGACATCGGTGAACGCACGATCGAATTGCACGATCGGGGCGAAGTGCCGGATCGAATTGTGGTCGATCCCGAAATCGCACGTATGATGAAACAGGTGCAGACGCTGCAGGATGAACGGACGAAACTGTTACTGGAAATGAATGACATCACGGTAGAAGAGGCCTGAGAGATTTCATGGCTGGCGCATCGACGGCTCCTCCACGAATCTTCGCCGGAATCGATATCGGGACCCTGACTTGCCGCTTGGAGATTGCTGAAGTCACTCGATTGGGGCATATCACCAAACTGCAATCCGATCGACGAATCCTTCGACTCGGCCAAGGAGTTGATCGAGATCGTCTGTTACGAGCCGATGCCATGGCGCGTGTGGTGGCGACCCTCAAAGAATGGCACCAGATCATTGATACGTACCGGGTGGAGGCGACGGCAGTGGTTGCCACGAGTGCGGTGCGCGATGCCGGGAACCGTCAAACATTCGTAGACTTGGTCGCGCGTGAAGCCGGTTTGCAGGTGGAGATCATCTCCGGTGAGGAGGAAGCGCGACGAACCACACTCGGGATTCGCTCCGGTCTCCCTGCAGGTGTCACCGACGTGCTGGCGGCGGATATCGGCGGTGGAAGTACGGAATGTATTCTGGATCGACCTGGCCAACCGCTCATCGTGCGATCCATGGATATCGGTGTGGTGCGTCTGAGCGAGCGCCTGTTGCCCAGCGACCCGCCTACTGCCGAGGAACTTCGGCAAGCGCGTGATTGGATACGAACCGAGACTGAAGCAGCCGTTGCCGGTATGCCCTTGCCGGCCGGACTGACCTTTGTCGGCACGGCGGGAACCATTACCGCGCTGGCCGCGATGGACCAGCAGCTGGCCGCGTATGAAGCGGCCAGGATTCACAACTATGTTCTGGCGCTCGACGCGGTAACATGTCTGGAAGCACAGCTTCTTCGGCGATCGAAACAACAACGGGAGGGATTGCCAGGCCTGGAGCGAGGACGAGAGGATGTCATTGTTGCCGGTGCGATCATTCTCAGGACGATGATGGAGACGCTGGGCATGCCGAACGTTCTCGTCAGCGATCTCGGCTTGCGTGAGGGCGTGCTCCTGCACTTGGCAAATATGTTGAGGCAGGGATAGTTGCTTCGGTCGGAGGAGAACTCATGAAGGTTGAATATCTCGTCGTGGTTCTCCTAGTCGGCATTGCCTGCTACCAGGTTTACGTGACGGTCAGAGTAGTGGGGGCATCGGAATATAGTCGCGCTCAAAAAAATATCCAGGTCATAGTTATTTGGCTCGTACCATTCCTTGGTGCTGGCTTATGTCACCTCGTGCTGCATACTACGACTGATCGAACTCGTCCTCCTAAAAGCCGGTGTAGATAGCAAGTTAACTTGTCCGGTTTATGTAGCCGCAGATTCAACTTCCCAGTGCATAACATCAGCCCCGTTTAGCCAGCGTGTGAAAGACCTCGTTGGGCGTTTGAAAGCCGAGCGATTTGCGAGGTCTCCGATTGAGCAGGCGCTCCACCTTCGCCACCGTCGCCGGATGGATTGTAGTGAAGTCCGTGCCTTTGGGGAAGAAGTCCCGGATGAGGCCATTCGTGTTCTCGTTCACGCCGCGTTCCCACGCGTGATAGGGCGTGGCAAAGAAGACCTGGGCGCGCAGGAGATGGGCGGTTTTCCGGTGTCCGGCAAACTCTTTGCCGTTGTCGTAGGTGATGGTGTGGACGTGGTCGCGCAACGGGTTCAGCCGATGCACAGTGGCGCGGTGAGCGGCCGTGGCCGTCGGGCGGGGCAGTTTCGAGATGGTGGTGAACAGGCTTTTGCGCTCGACATGGGTGAACAGGGCCCCTTTGTGTTGTGCGCCCACGATGGTGTCGCCCTCCCAGTCACCGAGCCGTGACTTGCGGGCAACGATCGCAGGACGTTCTGCGATGTCGATCCGATGGGGAATCACTCCGCGGCCCGCGTGCTGCGCCCCACGCCGGTTGTATTTCTTGCCACGCCGCCGCAAGAAACGCCAGAGGTCGCCGCCGGCGCGCTTATTATCCCAGATCATCCGGTAAATCCATTCGTGGCTGAGGGATATTCCGCGTTCAGCCCGCAACTTGCGGGCAATGGTGCGACGAACACGGCCCGTCAGCTTGCGCGGCTGATGCCGGATCTGCTGCTGTCGGGACTGCGCCCTGCGCTGGGCTTGCTGAAAGCGATACCCCCGCTGCCCCGTGTTCCGGGAAAGCTCCCGGCTAACCGTCCCTTGGCTAAACCCCAGTGCCCGGCCGATCTCGACCTGTGTCTTGCCTGCCTTCCGCAAGGCGTACATCTGACATCGATCTTCGTACGTGATCCGACGATACGTCCTCATTCGTAACCCCTTGGTGTGCCAAGAGGTTACTCCATCACGCTGTCGGTGAACTTATGCACTGGTTACTTGAATCCGCGAGCACATGATCTGTCCGGCTTTTCCTCTTATCTATTTCATCTGCGTGCTGAAATTCTTTCGCGCCCCGTTGACCTAGAATCGACGATCGGCGAGACATCCGATCGGTGGGTCAGGCCGGTGCGGCATCGCGGGGCAGCGTCGGGCTCCATCAACTGACCATTCCCATGGTACCGCGTCAAGCACCGGGGACCATGGAACACGGCCAAGGTGCCATCCGGATAGGCATGGACCCGGACCGTGCCCTTCACCTAATGGAAGCGGTGCGGGTCTTGGGGGCTCTGCAGCGTCTGGCCCTGATACCGCACGGTATTGTCGTTCGCGACGACGCGGTCTTCTTGGACACAGAGCAGATCGGCGAGGCCGGTCCCGATCCAGGGCACAAAGGCAGTGCCTGCTTCAGCGGCTGGCACCGCAAAGCGGCGGTTGTAGGCGGGAAGAAACCGCTCCACGAGATACTGATTCGCCGCCGCCATGTCTGTGATCCCCGCAAGGGCCAATTCTTTCGGCAACCGATCTTGCAGGGTCCGGAAGACCCGCTCCGAACGGCCCCGCGCTTCCGGCGAATACGCTGGGATGAGGGTGATCCCCAATTGCTGCAAGGCACGGTGCACCTGCGTGAGCCGGCGCTTATCGACCTTGCTCGCCGCCGCCTCGGTATACCAATAATGCGACGCCCGATCGGTATAGAGGGAACTGAAGAGGCCCTTCCGCTCAATGACCTCCCGCAACCCCTGGAAGCTACTCATGGTGCCCTCTTCCTCGACGAAGAAGGCTGAATAGAGCTCCGTGGTCGCATCATCCAGCGTCACAATCAAATCCCACTGGCAGCCCGGCACCCAGGTATGGGTGGACCCGTCTTGATGCAGCATCATACCGGGCAACGGTTTGCGGGGCCGCTTCTTCCGATGGGCGCCGCGCCGGGGCGCGCGGGCCACCTGCCCGGCAGTTTGCACGAGCTTCTTCGTCCACGTATAGGACCGCGTCCCGCCATGCTCCGCATGCCAGTGCTCGTGGAAGTGCTTCACGGTCCAGCCCGTGTACTGCGTCTGATAGCGTGTCACCATCCGCAGGGCTTCATCCACCGGTCCCGCGCGGGCGGATGCCCGGCCCAGGCGCCGATCCTGCAATCCGACCCTCCCCTCGGCTTCATAGCGCCCATTCCAGCGGCGAAACGTCCGCTCCGTGACACCGAGGCTCGCCGCCGCCTCCACCATCGTCAACTCCCGTCGCTGCCGCCGCTCATACAATTCTTCAAATCGCATCAGTCTCACCTCCTGCCGCACCGTCGTCCAGCTCATCATGGGCCCTCCTGGGGCCCACCATAAAAACCGGACAACTCATGTGCTACAAAAAGCGGACAGATCATGTGCTATCTACAGTCCTCCTAAAAGCCGGTTGCTTGAAGACGACGACCTTGATACTCTTGATGGCTGGTTGGGGGCACGGGGAGGCGCGCGACCTCATCCACCTGAATCTGATGCGTCCGTAGACGTATCCGACATTGACGGCCATTGATCTGCAGGGCAGGTCGCTACCGCTGTGAATACCAGCGCAGGCCGCTCTTTTGTTCGGTGAAGGTCGCCTGAGGGATGCCGCCTGGCTTCTCGAGGAGTAAAACCTTGAAGTCGATCAGGCCGAACCAGGCAGGGTCGGCAATATCGTGGTAGTGGCAGCCTTGGAGTTTCGGAAGGATAGCGCCTAACGTCTTGGTGAGCTCGCTTTCGGTGTACGCCCGCACGGCAAAGTGTTGGCCAAGTCCCTGGCAAAAGCGCTGAATCGTATAGGCTGCGCCGGTGCAGAGCACCTTCGTATCCGGTTTGATCTGCAGAAATTGCGGCAGCGACAGATAGCGTTCCTGAAAGCCCAGCCACCGCACGGCTTGCCGCAAATGGCTATATTGCACTTCGTACTCGGTGTGATGTGGAAGTTTGACGGCTGCTGGCCAACCCTCCTCGATCCCGAATTCTGTGAGAAATGCCCGGCCTCCTGGTTTAAGGACTCGCCAGACCTCGGCGACAAATCGCATCGGCCCCAGATTGAAGATTACTTCCTCTGGGAGATCTTTTTCGAGTGGCAACCGCAGCCGCCTGATCCAATCCAACGCTTCCTGATGTTGCGCCGTTTCACCGTTCCCCTCGGTGAGCTCTTTCCGGCTCAGCTTCACGGGGGTCATGTCCGCCATGTTCTCATTGTCGATGATGAGGTCGACCGAGTTGTCCCGAAACGGCAGCCATTCCCCATTGGCATGAGTGCCGGTACCGGTCCAGCCCCCGGCCTTGGCGCGCTTGGTCTGTAGTTGGAGGAACGGGCGAGTCACGTCCAAGGAAATATACTGAATGCCCTGCTTTTCGAAGGGCAACAGCTCTTGCCCGAGTTCGCGGGCGACATAGCCGAGTCCGCCGCCGATTTCCACGATCACCTTGGGTTTCGGTTTGAACCAGCCCAATCGGCGCAGCTGGCGCATGAGCAGGCGTCCATAGGTGGTGCCCCCCAGGGCCTCACAGGGCTCCCGGAAGAGGTGCGAGACGGTCGTTTCAATGAGATCGAAGTGGCCGTCCTCCAGATCACTCTCTTTGAGCTCGTGAACATGGAAATCTTCGAGGTGCTCTTCGCCTTCGAAATCCTGTTGTCCGGACCAGCTCTCACGTATTTGTTGGAGCAGCAGATCCCATTTGGCCTTGTGTCGGTGGCCTCCCGGCGGTTCGGTCCCGAAATAACAGAGTGAATAGTTGGGGATCGACCAGCGTGCCAGATGCCACGATCCTGGCTGACCGTCAGGCCCGCAGATCTTATGGCCGTATTTCTCCACGAGTGCACCGACGGTGATGTGGCCGTTCATGGAGGTGAGCATTTCGATGCCGACTGCGTTCAGGCGAACGAGTGGAAAATCGTCATCGAGGGGCGCCAACCACCATTCGTCAAAGGCATGCTGGTAGGCGACCAGGTCGGGGATACGCCAGGCGAGCAGATTGAGTGTCTCGCCGCTCAGATTGAGCGGTTCTTGTATGGCTGCGGCAGCTTTCATCGTGTCGGGAAGTGCAAGATTACAAGAAGCCGCAGCCTACACGAGGCTCACGCCGACCTGCAAGGACCCTGGCGGATCGTGTCTAGGTTTGTGACGGGAGGAGCGGAGAGTCAGTCACGATGATGATCCCTCGCATAATGGGATGAATGCGGCATTGATAGGGGTACCGGCCTGGAGGCAGGCTGGGAATGGTATACGTGCCACCCGGCTCCACGGCGCCGGAGTCGAAGGCGCAACGTCCGCTTTCCTCAAAACATCCGTCATGCGTGACGGTGTGGTGGGTCGGAGTGGGATTGTCCCATCGAATGGCGCCGCCGGCAGTCACGGTGGCGGCAGCGGGTACATAGTAGGGGGATCCGCTATCCATGAGGACATGGACCGCCGAAGGGGTTGCGGAGGAAGGCCAAGCCATTAGGGCCGCCATCGTCAGACTCAAAACTACAATGCGCCAGCTCATGGGAATCCTGACTCCAGTGAATATCGATCTGTTCATTATACATTATAGAGACAGGCGCGATGCGGAAGGATTCAGCAAGTTGCTCGCAGACTGGTCCCGCATTCGTAGAAGGGACTGTGGCAGGCGAATCGAAGGTGGCGGGAGCAAAGCGCCACGTCCCTGGGGCGCGCCTTTTCGTTGCATGCTGACACAGTTTCGCGTGAATGGGAGAGGTTGCAAGAACCTGTTCGTTCATGCTAGATGGAGGCCGCTTTACCACCGACGTGCCATGTTGAAGACCTGAGAGGAGGACGTGGAATGGCGAAGAAGATCGTGACCAAGAAACGCTCTGCTGTGAAAGCTGCGCGGCCGAAAAAGAGTGTGGCCAAAAAGGCGAGCAAGCCCAAGAAAGCCGTGAAAGCCAAGAAAGCGGCAACAGCCAAGAAGCCGGTGAAGGCGAAGAAGGCGGCGCAACCCAAGGCGACGGCGAAGAAGCCGATGAAGAAGACTGCCAGGAAGCGTGCCGGCAAGCCGGCTCCGGCGAAAGCCTCGCGTGCCTCCAAGGCGAAAGCGACACCGAAAGCCGCCAAACCTGCGCCGAAACCCGCATCCAAGCCCAAGACCAAACCCGCTTCACCCAAGGTGAAGATGCCTGCGGAAGCCCCTGCGGCCGTTCCGGAATCGAAGCCGGTCAAATCTGTCGTGCCGGAATCTGAGAAGGCCTCGAAGGTCGAGATTGAGCCGACGCAGCTTGACCTCGAGGATGATGACGAGGAGATGGCTGAAGATCTCGATGACGTATCAGAAGAGGAAATGGAAGAGGAAATCGAAGAAGAACTCGGACTCGACAATGAGGACGACGACGTCGATTATCTTGAAAAGTCTGAAGATCTGCTCGACGACGCAGACGAGTATCGGAACAATTAACCTCGGTTGATGCAGCTGTACCGGGTGATCCCGCTCGATGCCTCTGCGTGCCTGGTTGCTTCTCGTCAGTGAAGGTCCCACTGAACATGCCTGATGTCATGCTGTTCTTCGATGCGCCTGGAGTGAACTCGCGTCGCGCCTTCCGGTTTTGTCGGATCGCTTGGATGCGGCTCGCGGCGACGCCCGCCAATTCGAATCGCTCAGCCCTCACATGAGCCACTTTCTTTTTATCGCCGGGGCTTTGCGCGAACGAACGTCTCCGGAAAGTGCCGAGCTGCAGCTGGGCGCGGGCATCTGGGGACTGTGCACATCCTTGATTCGCGACAATCTTCAGAAGTTCCTGACACCGGAATCACATGGCCTGGTCTACGTGTTAAAGGAAGGCATTCGCGCAGAATTTTCGATTGTCTCGCCGGTCCAGCCCTTTCAAGCCTTGGACGAACTGCTGAAAGATGAGTTGCGGACGGAGGCCCGCTATGGATTCGTTCGAATCACTCCGGTTCGACGCTGGGAGGGGAACGCCCCCGAATGTCAGATACTGCTCCAGCGGGTTCTTGGCATTGAGGAGCAATCCGAATTATCGCGGCGGCTCAGCCTTGGGATGCACCGTCTCTCCAATGAGGAATACCAAGCGATTGTCGAGGGGGTAGGGGCGGAACACTAATCAGCGCGCGGTGCGATCCGCAAGTCGCTAATTGAGAGTGCCCCCTGTCATGAGACGGTAGGCCTCATCCACGGTGGAGACCTCTTTGATGTCTACATTGAGCTCCAAGGCCAGGCGGGGCAGGTTCCAGTGCGGATCGTCCCGTTGACCCTGCGGAATGAGGATGGTGCGATATCCTTCGCGGGCTGCTGCACGGATTTTGTCAGGAATGCCTCCCACCGGGCCGATCGTGCCGTTTGGGGAGATGGTGCCGGTCATGGCAATTCCGCGACGGATCTGATCCCCTTTGAGGAGTGCGGCAAATCCCACCGTCATGACGCCTCCGGCGCTCGGCCCGTCGGTGCCGGTTGCCGTATAGGCAATGCCGATCACACTGACCGTTCCGGTGTGGTCAACAGTCGACGTATGTTCGAGAGCATATTGGAAGGCGAGGGCCAAAGATCCAAGGTTGGTCTGTCCGGGTTTGATGTTCCCGCCTTGCCACTGCAGCATGGCCGGAGAAGGCGTCGGCTGATGATCCCAGCGCATCAGGAGTACTTCGAAGACGCCCAGATTGTTAGCCTGAATAGCAGCCAACATGGGAACTTCGACGACTGATTCTGCGGCAGCTGGTCGCAGTGGCGTGAGGAAGAGGCAGGCACAGAGGGGCAGAATCCAGAGGATGCGCGAACCTGTTCGGTAGAGAGTCTGGAGGATGGCGGCGGGCATATGAGAACAAGTCTAGCAAAGCGCGGGATTGTGTAAAGTGTTCACTCGATTCTTCTCCTGCGGGAGTGGACAAAGAATGCGCCTGACCAAGCTGGATCGGCCTACACGATGGCATCGGGTCCCGCTGTGGCTGCTAGGAATTCTCACGGGAACCGTCATATTCCCTGCTCTCCTCTTCGCCGAATGTACGAGTGAGACGGGTGGAAAGACGGCGAGCGCTGTGTTCACGCTGCACTTGAGCAGCAGTTGCACGGAGGCGGAGCGGGAGGCCCGTGCCATTCCAGCGAAAGATCTCATGCAGGCCTTGGCGGCCGGGAAGGGCATTGACCTGGCGGGAGTGGTCATTCAAGGAGATCTGGTGCTCGACGAATTGCCGGCGCAGAAGGTTGCGGCGGTGCAGGGATTGTCTCTGGAAGATCGTCGAGTGCTCGAGGGACTCAACGATGAAGAGGTCCATGTTATCCGCGGGCCGTTCGTGATCAAGCATTCGCGCGTAAAGGGGCAGATCCTGAATCGTCTCAAGCGCGGCTTTTTGCTGATGACCGGCCCCGTGGTCTTGGTGCAGAGCAGTTTTGAGGGCCTCGTTGACTTGTCGCGGACAGTCTTTCTCGGTGTGGTTGACGGGTCGAATGCCAGATTCGAGAAGGAGAGCTATTTTGTACAGGACCGCTTCACGCAGGGGGCCATGTTTTCCGATACCCGCTTCGGGCCACATGCCAGATTTCATCGGTCGATGTTCAACGGCCCGGCTATCTTTCCTGGCGCTGATTTTCCAGGCTTGACTGAGTTTTTGGAAGTGGTGTTCGAGCAGGATGCAAATTTTGCTCGCACGGCATTCCATATGGGCACCGGATTTTCCGGTGCCCAATGTCGTGGCAAGTGCGATTTCTCCGCGACGCAATTCGAGCGGGAGGCGTTTTTCCTGTTTGCGCGATTTGAGCGAGCGGTCACGTTTGCCTCCGCGCGGTTCAACTCTCAAGCCGATTTTTCTGACGCGTCGTTCAAGGAGGCTGACGACTTGACGAAGGCCACGTTCGCTCGCCCTCCGGTTATGATGAGAACGGCCCGGGTGGTCTCGGCTGTGCCCGCTGGGCCTGAGGCCGGCCCATTCTCTCAGGTGGTGACGATCAGCCTGTTTGTTGCGGCAGTGGGGATCCTGCTCTACATCCTCAAAGCGAAGTAGCGCCGTCAGAGACCCCAACATATAGTTTTAACCTTGCCCCATCCCCCCATAAATTGGTATAAGATTAAAAATTTGTCCAAGGGAGCGTCTGGTACCTGATGGACCAACCTGAACTGCCCTACCAAGTTAAGATCGAGAATTTTGAAGGCCCGCTCGATCTCCTGTTGCATCTTATCAAAAAAAACGAAATCAACATTTACGATATTCCGATCGCGCTGATCGCTCAGCAGTATCTGGACTATTTGTCGGTGATGAAGGAGTTGAACCTCGCGGTGGCGGGGGAATTCTTAGTGATGGCGGCCACGTTGCTGCACATCAAGTCGCGCATGTTGTTGCCATCAGATGAAGTGGCCGTGGATGAAGAAGAGGGCCCCGATCCCCGTGAAGAGCTCGTGCGGCGACTGCTCGAATATAAGCAGTTTAAGGAGGCGGCTTCCCAGCTGGATTATCAAGAACGTCTGTGGCGAGACACGTTTGGCCGCGAGCCGGGCCCCCCCATCGAAGTTGCAAAAGACGAGAGCCTCCTCGACGAGATTTCTCTATTTGATCTGGTCGACGCATTACAGGGCGTTCTGTCCCGTCACCCCGGAAAGCGTCTCGTCGAAATCATCCCGGATAACCTCACGGTCCGCACCCGCATGAGCGCCATTATCGAAGCGCTGGAGGTGCATGAGTCGATGGCGTTCACGGCGTTGTTCGAGGAGTCGAGTCATCGGCTCGTCGTGATTGTGACCTTTCTGGCCTTGCTCGAACTGATTCGCATCAGGGTTGTGCGTGTGTTTCAAAGCGAAACCTTCGGGGCAATTCTTGTCTCCCGTGCCTTTACGGCGGTGGCGGAAGGGGATCTAGTGGAGGAGTCTGAATGGAAGAACCTATGAGTCTCAGCGTGGAGGATGCCGTCGAGCAGTCAGCCGAGGTTGAGGAGACGGAGGCGGTTGTCGCTGAAGAGCCGGTTGCCTTGTCTGCTGGCCCCGAGGCGGACGCAGCGGTCGACGAGTCTGCTGTCACCGAGATGTCGGCGCCCGCCGCTGATCCTGCCCTCTCCGACCTGCGAGCTTTGAAGGGGATTCTTGAGGCATTGCTCTTTGTGACGGCCGAGCCGATTCCTGTGACGAGGTTTTTGGCGTTGCTCGGAGCCGTGACCAAGCAAGAGGTTGATCAGGCGCTGACCAGCCTCAGTCATGATTACGAGCAAGACGGCCGCGGACTGCAGTTAGCAGAAGTGGCCGGAGGCTACCGCATCGTGACCAAGGCCGAGTTTGCCCCCTGGCTGAAGCGGCTGGAAAAGGTAAAGGCTCCATCAAAACTCTCGCGCTCCGCGCTTGAATCCCTGGCGATTATTGCCTACAAGCAGCCGATCGTCCGTGGGGAGGTTGAGCAGATTCGTGGGGTCGAAACGTCGGGGGTGATCCGGACGTTACTGGAGCGAAAACTCGTGCGTATCGTCGGCAGGAAAGAGGAGCCCGGGCGTCCAATCATGTACGGAACCACCAAGGTGTTCCTCGAACATTTCGGTCTTCGCGACTTGTCGCAGCTGCCGCCGCTCCGGGAGTTCAAAGAGTTGGGCGAATCCGAGCAGGCGATGTTGCCCATCGACGAGTCTGAGCAGGTGGGTGGGGAGTCGTTGTCCACAACTGCTGAAGCCTTGACTGAAAGCGACGCTGAAGGACTTGCCGAGTCCGCCGCACTCCCGGAGGTGAATGGCGATGGTGAGCTATTGCCGGAGACAACCACGATTGAAAGTGATACCCACAGCGAGCTGATGGTAGCCGAGGTGGCAGAAGAATCCTGATTCCTGCATCACCACCCGTGGGTTCTGCTCCGTTCAGTGCCGGACATTTCTTTCTGCACTATTCTGAATTTCCTCTCCAACATTCCTGAACACAGAAGGCCTTCGGGATGCTCCTGGGAAGAGCGTATGCCCGGAGGCCTCCTGGCTGAGCGTGATCGACTAGCGACAGCCGATTGGTATGAAGCCTGCGCCGAATATCCGTGACAGTGTCACATACCGGGCGTTATCGTAAAATGAATAACTGGGGGCGTGCCAGTTACGAGCCGTTGGGTTGCCTCCATACGATGGATCGGTTCCGAAAAAGACCCCCCCGCGACTATTCTGAATCAATTGGATCCACTCCATGTACATGGAGCAGACTTCCCCTTGGACCGATCCGCCCGCAGTGTTGCCTGCATACCAATCGCGCCCGTAATCCGGTATCTGCGTTAAATTGCGCTGGGCGCCGATCGGGGTATCGTACGAATAATCCTTCGCGGCTGGGGCCTGGCGAGGGGATGAGCCGTTGGTAGAGGGCGGGAAGACCGTGTCCGGCATCGTGGGGACGACGGAGAGCGCCTTGAGAGCTTTCGGCTGGCAGTCAGGTCGTTCCTTGTTGGTATATAGCGTCGTTCCTTCAGGGCCGGGACATTCCCACATTTCGACCGAGGAGGACTCAAGCGCCTGCACACTGGGGGCGAGGAAGCAACTCGCGACGAGCGTGGCGAGAAGAAGTCGTGTTGGCCACATGGTGCACCTCCGATTGGTTTGTCTTATGGGGTCGTCCGTCATCTTTCGCTGCTGGAGTGCAGAGCCTATGATATTCGAAAGAAATGCGTCCATCCAGCTTTGGGGGGAGGGAATCGGGTCGGCTCTCGACCCGATGGACGGGCCTTCTGATGATCGACTAGGAGCCTGTCCGACATTGAACTGAGAGGACCATGATTGTGATGGCTGAGTCAGTGTTTGCTCTTCGGCAGACTGATCAGGCCACCGGCCTCCACCTACTCCTGGGCGTTCTGCTTCGCCTTCCGACTCCCGCAGAGCAACCGCACTCGCTCACCGGAGCATCGGCGTCGACGGCGCCGGGCGGTCCAGAGCTTGCGCACATTGTGGGTGGTACAGATGAGCGCCCACTCCCCGCGGACCTTCTGCAACCCGCGCAACACGAAGTGCCGGAACCCGCGCCCCTGTTTGATCTGCCCGAACACCGGCTCCACGATCGCCTTGCGGCGGGCGTAGAGCCGTCGCCCCCGCTGGGTCTGCAAGGTGCGTCGCATGTGCCCGGCCACCGACAGACCGGCCGGCGGCTGGCCGTGCGGGGCGGCGGGCATCGCTTGCCCCTGCATCTGCCGATCCGGCGGCAGCAACGGCTCACAGCCCAGGGGCGCGATCGCATCGACGGTCGCTTCGCTGAAGTCGCCCGCGTCCAGGCTGGCGACCCGCGGCACCTGCCCGGTCTGGGCGAGTACCGCCGTCAGCATCGGCGGGGCTTGCTGGTTGTCATTGGGCTCGTCGGTGACGTCGGCCGCCACGATGATCTGCGCGTGGGCGTCCACCGCCACCTGACAGGTGTACCCTTGGATGACACTCCCCTTGGCGTCCGGGGCTGGCATGATCCGGCTCTCCGGATCGGTGAAGTTGCGTTGGGCCTTCGGGGGCGGGACCGAGCGGGGAGGCGACGGGGGCCGCCCGCGACGGGGCTCCTTGGGCGGCTGGGCGTCCTGCGCCGCCTGCTCCACCACCGCCTTGGCCGCTCGAATCGTCTCGAGCCGCTGCTCACGCCGTGCGAACTCGGCTGGCAGCTCATCGCCGCGCCGATCCGGACCATAGGTGGCCTCATCCCGCGCCTCGGCCGCCTCGGCCTGCTCCAGCAGCGCGTCGACCTCGGCCTGCAACCGGGCCTCCGCCGGCACCATCCGGCCATAGCTCATGGCCTTGGGCTTCGAGGCATTCGCCTTGATCTTGGTGCCATCCAGAGCGATGTGCCCCAGCTTGACACCCGCCCGCTGACAGAGCTTCAAGACCTGCACGAACAGGTCGGTCAGCGCCGTCAGATGCTGCTGGCGGAAGTCGCTGAGCGTCCGGAAATCCGGCCGCTGGTTCGCCGCCAGGACCCGAAACGCCACATCCGTTTCCAGTTCCCAGGCAATCTGCCGCGACGCTGGAATCCCCACGGCGTACGCCTACAGCCGCACCTTCACCCGCATCGCGGGGTGATAGGGCACAGTCCCGCGGGTCACCCCGCCATAGGTCGTGAGGATCGGGCTCAGATCCAGCTCGTCCACGAGATCCGACAGGAAATAGGCCAGGTGGTCCTCCGGCAACCACTCGTGCGGCGAGGGCGGCAGCAGCCACAGCTCGTCGGGAGCATAGGGGCGAAAGGTGCGGGTGGTCATCGCAGGGCCTCCTCTCTGATGGCTAGATAGTTACACCTATACACGCCTCAGAGGGGGCAGGCAAGCGGTTTCCGGAGCTAATGTCGGACAGGTTCCTAGTGTAGTGCGTCCAACGCTTCTTTACATTTGGCGACCTTGGCCACAATGCTCTCCGCGGACGCCGTCCAGGTGAACACGCGAGGATTTTGGTTGTGAGTGGTGATGTACGTCTGAATCGCAG
>JADYYH010000023.1 GCA_020853775.1 Nitrospira sp. | reverse complement strand
GAAACAAATCCGATATTGATCATTGATCCTGATACTATGTTGCCCGCCCCGGTCGCCACGCAACCGTTCCAGGCAATTTCCCCGTGGCACAGTGAGATCACTGAGGTCTCTGACTCGATTGATCTGATCGAGCTTCCTCCTAGCAACCTGCCACAAGGTCCGTGGGCAGACTCTCCGGGCGACCGAACTATCGATGCCGTCGAAGATGTCTGTGGTCGGCATGGCATAGGTGCGACGGAAGAGCAGCCGCATACGGAATCCCAACGATAACGGCTCACCATTCTAAATCCGTATCGCGGAGAATAGCGAAGTGGACTGAACCGACACCGTCACCAGCCCTGCCGGAAGACAGTCGATCTCACCTGGTGCGGTTTTCGGAGTCGGAACCTCATGGACGCACGCCTAGAGCCGGCGGGCGAAAGGTGACTGCTGCTCTCGGATCTCGCCGAACATCTGAAATTATGAACGAGGACAGAACTGCCTGACCCGCCGCGTTTGAACGGGCAGGGCTCGTCGTCAGGCTGACGCCGGCCTGCAAGCCTCAATCACCACCCTATGTTCACCAATTCGCCTGGCCATCGAGCGGCACTCTAATGCTCACTACTGCTCTTCCGCTTATCACCTGGCCATGCAATTATTCGGGACACCTTTTCCCATTCACCACAACAAGCACGACCAAGATCTCAGGTTCGCTGGCGAAACAATGACTCCCGACCCCTTTATCTCCACTCAATGCATGGCCGCATAGGTGGAGTCGTGAGAAGAAGGCTGGTTGTTGCTGTCAGATCGAGCGGAACATCTTGAATCGCGACCGGGGGGCAGAACTGCTCGCTGCATTTGAACAGGCAAGGCTTACCGCATGTGCGAAGAAGCGGAGGATGCGAGCCGGCGGGGCTATCTCAATGGCCGCAACAGGCAAAAACCGCCTTCTGAATCAAGGTGATCACGCCTGCCGCGGTCATCACCACTTGCCCAACGGTTTTTGCTCGCTCAAGGAGCGGCGACTTCTTGAGCTTCGGGAAGTGAGCAGAGCAGAACCCCGCAGTAGCAGCCTTGCGCGTGCAACGCATACCGCTGCGCATTACTGCCCTGCATTGGTCTTTGGGTGCCACAAGGGAGTTTCCTAGACGCCTAACGTTGGACGTCCGCTCGATGGAGGGGTTAGGCGGCACCTTTCGAACTGCGCCCGACTGACCCTTTGCGCGCATGATAGGTCAATGATGCTTCAATGCAGAACGCTAGGACATCGGTGGGGATGGCATCCGCGAGCTTGAAAACGAGCGCACGGTTCCCCTCGAATCGGAAGTCATTGGGGAACATGCTCCGAAAGCTCTCGATGAGGCCGGTCTGGCAATGGAAGTACATGGCGTACTGCTGCGGATGCCTACTCTTCCAGTCTATTCGAACGGTGCTTCCGCTCTTGGTCTTGGCGGTGACGTAAGCAGGCTCTCCCCATTTAAGGGTTTCTTGCAGCTCGCCGACACCTTTGGTTCGCGCGGCCGTCTGAAACACCAGTTCCCGAAGAGCGAGCATCTTGTTCCGCACGGCGCGCGGGTAAGACGCGAAATGTGCTTCAACTGCCGGGTCAGAAAAGGGCTTCATGCCGATCCTCGTAGTGCTGCCACTGGACTTATGCCGCCTAACAACGTTTAGGCGGATCCGCATAACATCCCCTCATTGAAGGGGTTCACATCCCGTCCAGCGGAACAGGGGCGGCATATTTTCAGCCGATTCATTGATGCCGTCAAGCCTCACTAGTTGATTGCCTTTTTGTAATGCTTCCATTTCACCTGAGGCCGCACCCATGGTGCAATCTGCAAGACGTGGTGCTCGGACTCCAGCCTGCGGTTCGCTCTTACGATCGGGCACCATTGGATCTGCTACGCCCATCGTCCCTTCAGGAGGCGGCCTGGGTGGTCTCCCACTGCGCGCGTCCAACGAGGGGCTTCTGAGGCCGCGCGTTGCGCGAGGTGCGCGAGGCAACGAATAAGTTGCCTTAAGCTTGCGCACGGGCGCGAGAAGATGAGCGCCCGGTGTCTTCAGCAGGTTTGCGCACGCCGGCGAGGTGCACGGCGTCATGAATGAATGACGCCATGTCTGTGCACGCTCGCGAGAAGGTGAGTGAGCAGTGTCCCGTAAGCCGGCCGTGTCTTTCAGGAGACCAACAGGCCGCCTCCTCTATTTTTTCACCCCACTCGCCAATCTCTACAAGAACGCCCTCACCGCCCAATCCCCATTTCCCTATCTCCATGATGCGGGGCCAGCCCCGCATCCCCGCTAGTCCCCGCATGAATCGCGGGTTTCACGCACCGCCCCAATTCACCTAACTCCTTGTTCCGTCATGACTTTCTGGTCATCGAGCCGGCGGCTACGCCTGGCCTCTGCCTTGCTCTACGCACGGCCCAACGGCGGGCGCCCGGCAGAAAGGAGGTGAGCAACAGCAGGCCGGCCCCGCAAGCGCCAGGTCAGGCGAATCATCCATCAGCAACCAATGGGCCGGAGCGATCCGGCTCCGCAACACAAGGAGCAGTCACCATGCAGAAAGCCCCTACAGCTACGGTCAGCACAGGACCAGTCGCCCCCGCCATCATCGGCCCGGATCGGGACATGAAGGATGTCTATATCCTCAGCGGTCTCATCGGCTTCCTGGCCATCGTCGTCGCCGCCTTCTGGTATTACTCCCAGGCGGATGAAGCCGCGCATAGCAACCGGTCGTCAGAGGCGCTCGACAATACCCAAGTGTCCCAAGTCCTCAAAGACTCCACCGACAAGGTGCCAGTGTCAGCCCCGATGCCGGTCACGCATGTGGAGAACGCTCCGTTCGCGAGTCGAAGCACAGACATCCTGCACGACGACATCCATTTTGAAATCGGCCGCAAGGGCCTGAGCGACGACGGCAAGGCCGCGTTGCAGCGCCATGCGGAGTTTCTGAAGAACGAACCGGATTGGGGCGTGTTACTTCAAGGGTACACGGATCAACAGGGCTCGATGAGGTTTAACAAGACTCTCGGTATGAAACGGGCCGAGACGGTCAAGCAACAGCTCATCTCACTGGGCGTGCCGGAATCGGCTATCCGCACGGTGAGCCTGGGTGAAGAAGGCGCTCTGTGCATCGACCAGAGCGATGTCTGCCGCCAGATGAATCGACGGGTCCATATGGAACTGCGGAAGATCGGCCAGGAACACATGGTGGTTCCCGCCATCACCACGGAACCCGTGATGGATCCTTTCTCCAACAACTCTGACCTGTCGATGGAATCGACTCCAGTCGGTTCCGGCAGCGAGAACGACTCTCCTGCCGCGGCGTCCTCCGATCAGGCAGAGACTCCCGTCGAGTCAGCGACCGGCAACTAACGTCACGTCGAGGCCCCCTGGGAGAAACCTCCCTTTTTCCCAGGGGACCCGCAACCACGCAACACACCCGCATCGGACAACACGAGGATCGCATGCTGACTGAATGGTTCGTTGCCCGCCGCTCTCGACTTCACAGATGTGCACGATGCCTGATGACCTGCATCACGCTCGCCGCTGGTCTTGGCTCTCCGCCCGCGGACGCCAGTACGGCCGAACCGCCTGCCACGTTGAGCACCGGGGTCGTTCCCACCATGGGCATGAACGAGGTCACGGAGGGCACCCTGCTCTTCCGTACCAATCAGGCCAGTCGATTCACTCCGGCCCCGGTGCTGAAGACCGAGGTCCAGATCGCCGTCACCGGCATGATTGCCCGCGCGACAGTCCGGCAGGAGTTCACGAACCCCAGCACCATCAAAGGGGACTGGCTTGAAGGCATCTATGTCTTCCCCCTCCCCGAAACGGCTGCCGTCGACCACCTGCGGATGCGAGTCGGCGAGCGGATCATTGAAGGGCAGATCAAGGAACGGGCCGAAGCCAAGAAGGTCTATGAACAGGCCAAGCAGCAAGGAAAACGCACGAGTCTGTTGGAGCAGGAGCGGCCGAATATCTTCACGACCTCCGTGGCCCATATCGGACCCGGCGAGCACATCACCATCGAAATCGAGTACCAGGAAACCGTGCGGTATGAAAACGAGCGGTTTCACCTGCGTTTTCCCATGGCCGTAGGACAGCGTTACATCCCCGGCACGCCGGTCATCATCGAAGGGCAGGCTCCTACAGGATCCGGCACGATGCTGGACACAGACCGCGTCCCTGACGCCTCGCGCGTTACGCCGCCGATGCAATCACCGGGTCATGGCCCGATTAATCCCGTCAGCCTCTCCTTGATGCTTCATCCCGGTTTCCCGATCGATACGGTCGAGTCATCCTTTCATCCCATCATTTCGATTCCGGATACTGACGGCGGCTATCACATCACGCTCCGGGCCGACGCCGTACCGGCTGATCGCGACTTTCAACTAACCTGGCATCCCACGCCCCGCCGCGAGCCCATCGCAACGGTCTTCACGGAACAGAAGAATGGGGACACCTATGCCATGCTGATGCTGGTCCCGCCGACGCAGCATGACGAGAAGGCGCCGCGCATTCCTCGCGACCTCACGTTCATCATCGACACCTCGGGGTCCATGGCCGGCCCGTCGATCGATCAAGCCAAACGCGCCTTGGCCGCAGCCCTCACGCGCCTCTCCATGCAGGATCGCTTCAACATTATCCAGTTCAACCACACCGTTCGCTCGCTGTTTTCCGTTCCTCAACCGGTGACCATTACGACGATCAAACAGGCCGTACGCTATACCGGGCAGCTCTACGCCGATGGCGGCACCGAGGTACTTCCGGCCTTGCGGCAAGCCCTCAAGAGCCCGCAAGACAGTTCCCGACTGCAACAGATCATGTTGCTGACGGATGGCCAGATCGGAAATGAGGAAGAACTCTTCGAACTGCTGCACCAACGGCTGGGCACCAGGCGCCTGTTCACCATCGGCATCGGATCCACGCCCAATAGCCACCTGATGCGAACAGCGGCCCAATTCGGACGCGGGACGTTCACCTATATCGGCAAGGTGGAGGAGGTCGAACAGCAACTGGAGCGCCTGTTCAAAAAACTGGAACGCCCGGTGCTCGGAGATATCACGCTCGATCAGTCTGGATGGTCCGGGCTGGAGCAATATCCAGCCAAGATTACCGATCTGTATGAAGGCGAGCCGATTGTCGTGGCGCTCAAAGCCGCTTCCCTGCCGTCGCACGCGATGCTCCGTGGGCAGGCAGGAACCCGTCCCTGGTCGCTGCCGGTCTCATCGAATCAGGCCGCGACGCATAGCGGGCTTTCGGTCTATTGGGCGCGGCAGAAAATCTCGTCGCTGATGGATGACGCTACGAAGGGAGGCAGTGACGAGACCACAAAAACATCTATCCTCAACGTCGCACTCGCCCACCATCTGGTCAGTCGGTACACAAGTCTGGTGGCCGTTGATGTCACGCCGGCTCGACCGATCGAGCCCCCTGGCACAGAACAGGGGCAGCCAACAAACCTGGCGCACGCCCAGGACCTGGCAGGCTTGCCCAAGACCGCAACCGGCTGGCACCTGCACCTCTTGCTGGGATTGTCGGCGCTCATGCTGGCGGCATGGCTGCGGGGAGTACGGAACACGGTCCTATGAACCGAACCAGGCACCATGCGCCTCTCCTGGTCTGGCTGATGGCGAGCTGCTTCGCCATTGGATTGTGGCAGGTCTGGGAAGGATCCTGGATGTATGCCAAGGCCGGGCTCGCGCAGCTATTGCTGCAGCGGGCCTGGACCCGTTCCCTGGATGGAGAGGCCAGGCCCAAACCCTGGCCCTGGGCCGATACCTGGCCGGTCGCGCGCTTGCAGATGCCACGCCTGTCGGTCGATCTGATTGTGTTAGCCGGGGCCTACGGTCGGACGTTGGCCTTCGGTCCCGGCCACGTCGGATCAAGTGCGCTGCCGGGGCAAGACGGCACGATGATGCTGCTCGGACATCGAGACACACATTTTCAGTTCTTGAAGGAGGTGCGCATGAACGACCGACTCGAGCTCATGGGAACGGATGGAACGATTCGCCGCTACCGAGTCACCGAGCAGCGGGTCATGGATTCGCGGCGGGACAGCATTGCGACAAGCCGCGAAGGGGAGGAATTGATCCTGGTGACCTGCTTTCCGTTCGATGCGATCACGACTGGCGGCCCTTTGCGCTACGTGGTGCGGGCGGAAGCGATAGATCAAGCCGAGCGTTCGCGCGGCTCTTCAGAATCCTGATTGACCTGAGCCGGGACCGGCATCGGCCGTTTCTCTCCGGACGCCACCAAACGGAGGGGATGCGCCGCACCGAGTTTCCAGCGGATAGCAGCCAACACACCCCACAACAACAGGGCGCCCAGCACATAGTGGGAAATCAGCAGCCTGCTTGCCCACTGACTCGCCGCCTGCTCTCCCGCAAACATCACGGGAGGAGAAACGAGCAACGTGCAGAATATCATCGCCGCAAGCCACCAGCCCTGTGCCGGAATCGGCAGACGATTCCCCGCGTAGAGCGACAGGGGCAATAGGAGAAAGAGGTAGTAGTGCGTCCAGGAGATCGGGCTGATGAGCAGCGAAAGACAGAGGACCATCGACAGCTCGACATACAATGTTTCCCGAGGTCGGCTGACGGGCTTGCGCAGACAGACGATGCAAGACAATCCCACGAGCAGCACTGCGGCGGCTTGCCCCGTCAACCGGACGCCCGCCGGCGCCGGTACCGGTTTCCAATCGTAGAGCCGGGCGCCATCCTGAAACCGCAACAGGACACCCTCGATCGATTGCACATTAAACGCCGCCAGCCCTTGGCCGGACAACGGCTGGATAACCTCGCGATACCACTCCACGTGACTCGCCCACCCGGCATACCACAGGGACAATGCGGAAATCGTCACGAGGGTCAGCCCGTATCCCATCACCAGACGCCACCGCCGTACTCCCGCAAAATACACCGCGAACAGCAAGAGCGGAAGTTTGATGACAGCGGCCAGCGCGAAACAGACCCCGGCGCTTCGTTCCCATGTTTTCTCCAAACCCACGACGCCCGCAAGAAGAAGGAGGAGGGCGACATGGGTCAAATTACCCTCTTTGACGCTATAGACCAAGGGCCCGTTCATCATGAAAAGCAGGACTATCCCCCACTTCCGCCAGGTGGTCGGTTCTGAAATGGACCAGAGCAGCCAGACGGACAGGATGAGACTCCCCAGCGACAGGACGACGAACAGCCACTGCGCATGCCGCAGAGTGAGCGTCGAAAATGGCGTGAACAATAACGCCACGATTGGAATATTCACGAACCCACAGACCGGCGTATCCCAGCAGCGAACAAACAGACGAGGAATATCTTCAATGATGGCGCGGCCCGCGGGGTAATAGGCCACGGTGAAATCCGAGAAGGTCACCGACGGTTCGGACATGCTCCACGACCAGAAGAGGATACCGCAAAGCGTCAGGCCTACCAAACCTTTGGCCGCGAGTTGTTCCGGTTTCAATCGGAATGCGATCAGCGCCAGGAGGCTGATGAGCAAGGCAAGGGCGAAAAAAGTGAGGTACGGGTGCATAGGACAACGGTATCGTTATCGGCACGCCGTCCCTGAAGGTTAAGCCCGGTCCGCGCGGCCTTTGCAGCGACGGTTCACCGGCGAATTTCTCCCCCTCTGCTACATTTGACAGAGACGGGCGGCCATCCGTTCCTTCTCGATGTCGGCTCTCTCCGCATCCTTCGCCCGACAGACGGGAATACCGATTTTCGCGCTGATCCGTCTACCGGCAGTGCAGTGGCACGCCGCTTCCCGTGGCAATGCGAGGAACGATGAGCTTCACACACGACGGGAATACCGCTCGACCACTGCCATACGATACCCCCGATGGCAATGTCGAAGCAGTAGCTGGCCCGAGGCCGCTCCCTTCCCCGCCGCCCCTGCAACCTGCAGTCTTGGATGTTGCAGATGGGATCATGGCGCTCATGCTGATGATGGCCGTCTGCGGAGCGTGCTTCGCTCTTGCGCATACCTTGCCTCCGTTTCTGCTTCAATCGATGGACTTTTGGTTCGAAGCCGATACGGTGCGCGAAGTCTCCAACATGACGTCGATGCATGACGATCATTCCCGCACCTCCGTGCATCCGCTGTTTTCCATGTTGGCCTTTACGCCGGTCTACCTGCTGACCAAAAGCTTGTCGATATCCTCCACGCAAGCGGTTCTCCTGATAACCGGCCTGATCGGCGGGCTATGGACGTCCGCCCTGTATGTGCTGCTGCGTCTTCTCGGCTGCCGAAGGCTCGATGCCGCTGTCTTCACAACAGTCGGACTCTCCAGCGCCTCGGCAATGTTCTGGCTCCCGGTTCCCAACACCTATTCCTGGGGCTCGTTCTCGATCATGCTGGCGCTCATCCTGCTTCTCTTCGCCGAACAGCGTCGGGTCGGCGCCGGTATCTATGTGATCACCAGTGCGTTCACCCTGAGCTTTACGGTGACCAACTGGATGGCCGGCCTCCTCCTCACGCTGGCACGATGGCCCTGGAAGCAGGCGGCGCAAATTTCCATCAATGCCTTCTGTCTCGTGGTACTCCTCTGGGGCGTGCAAAAATTCATGTTTCCCTCGGCTGAGTTTTTCATCGGCAGCCGCAAGGAAGCCACGTGGATCAATCACCCACAGTCGGGCACTGCGCAGAACATCGCCTCGTCCTTTGTCTTTCATACCGTCATTGCGCCGGCGGTACGATTCATCGATGACGACGGGTACATCCAATTCGGTGAGGATTCCTTCCGTCTCTCACAACGGCTGGCGTTTCAATTTTCCTCGCCTGGGTCGACAGGCCCGCTGGGCCTGCTTGCCGTGGGCCTCTGGTCCCTTTTGCTCCTGAACGGTCTGTGGCGACTCGTCACGATGGGCGAGCACCTTCGATTCCGTCTTGTTCTGAGCGCACTGCTCGCCTTCGAGTTCTGCCTGCATCAGGTGTATGGGGAAGAAACCTTCACCTACAGCCTGAATTTTATCCCCCTCCTCCTTGCTGTAACGGCGTTAGGGGCCGTCGGTTCTGGCCGACGAGTGCGGGTCGTGGTGGTCTGTGCCGGACTCCTCGCCGTCTGTGCCGGAGTCAATAATTGGCAACAGTTCCAAGAGGCCAGAGATTCGGCGACGCACTTTACCCCCCAACGGGAGGCGATGACCGACATGATGGGGAAGGACCCCGAGCGCCCCTGGCCGCGATCCGTGGGGCATGTTCCTCTGGGAAAGCCCGGCGCGTCTGAAGCTGAACATGCCTATCACGAGCCCGGCGGAGACTTTAGCCCCCAGACTCCAAGCTTCGGAATTTCGCTGTGGCTCTGCGATGCACAGGGGCGGCCGGTTCTGACCAGTCAGACCATCCCACTCCATGAGATCCGGCAAACGTTTGCGCCATCGGCCTATCCGAATGTCCCGGCCATCGCGACGAAAACACCCTACTACGATGCGACCTGGTCTCGCCTGGACGCTACCCGCTGGGAACTTCGCTTCACGAATCATTCGTCCTATACCCCAGCCATCGTCGTCCGGAGCGTGGGCCCCGCAGGAGGACCCGTCACTGCGTTGGAATGGAACGGTGACGCGATGAGGGTGAACGACCGTTGGTCGCTGCAGGTGACGCCGTCTCCCGCCGGTGTCTCGCTCGGGGATGAAAACAGCGACGGCTGGATGACCGCACAGTCGGCCGCAACGACGTGGCAGGGCCCTTCAGGCTGGGGCTATGCTCGACTCACGCTCCCGCCGCCTATGCCAAGCATGGCCGGTGAGTATCGTCTCGTGTTATCCGACTCGCGCATTCCCGTCGAAATGCATCACTGGTACAAACCCGTTCCGCAGCAGATTCATCTCCACCTGCCGGACTCGCGGTTTCAAGAATCCATGGAAGCGCAGGTGACACACCTGATGATGGGGTTGGTCGCCGGGGAGACGCGGCCTGGTGACCCTGCACTGTTTCACCGAGCCTGGCAGCGGCAGGGCGCTTATATCGTTTCGGCCTTGGCGCGCTCGGGAGGCGCCCATGCAAGTCGAGTCCTCTCTCAATTTCTCGCCACGCATGATTTCGGCGGCGGAGCCGGCCCCGAAGCCGATGCTCCGGGTCTCTCCATCTGGGCCCTCACCGAGGCAGCGGACTACACGGCCGACACCTGGCACGACCGATGGCTCTGGCCGCATATCGTTCGCAAAACCCAACGAATCGAAGACATGCTGGAGGCCCGCGCCCCGCTTATCGAGCCGTTCTCCATTCCATCCCCCTATGACTTACAGCATGGGCAACAGGTCAGAACGGCCATCCTTGCGCAACCCTCTCAAGATGGCCTGATCGTCGGCCGTGTCGGATCCGAGTGGCCCTCCCTCTATGTCAACGCCGTCAGCTACCGCGGATTGCTGGCTGCGGCCGAATTGGCGGAACGTCTCGGTAAGCACCACCAGGCGACAACCTGGCGAGAGCGCGCCGGAACCTTGCAAGAGAACTGGGAACGCCGGATGCTGAACAGCCGGCCGAAGACCGGCATCTCGACCGTACGGTTCGACCTTCCTAACCATCCCGATGTCAGGCTTCAGGATTTAGCCCAACCCATGACCACACTACGCCCCTCGGACGAGAACGAACGCATGGCCACGCAGCTGGTCCACGCCCATCGAGCCTTGCGAGAGGGTCGGCCGGACGATGTCTGGAAGACGCTTCGCCGACTCTGGGACAGCCAAGCGTCACCGGGACTCTATACGTGGGATGGGCCGCGACCGGCGGCCGCAGAGGTGGCTGATGGGTGGCAATATGCGCGAGGATGGCATGATCCCGCGACCGTCTCTCCGGACTATGAAACGGCAGCCCTGCTCCTACTCTTGCAACAGGATATGCTGGCGTATCTCGATCACACCGGGACCGAGCCTGCGGTGGTCATCGGCGCAGGAATGACGACCTCATGGTTGCCGCAGGCGATGTCGGCTTCCGGACTCGCGCTGCCCGGCGGATCCATCGCCTGGCAATGGGATGGACAGGCAATGCGCGTCACGCTGCAAGGTCCGTCGCGAGCCATTCGACTCGGCCCGGCCTTCCCTCCCCATGCGGAACTCCTGGTCACCCGAACGCCATGATTAACGTCGTCGGAGTGTCGCAGGCTCATTGGTTCTAGCCATCGTTGCGAGCCATTACTGCCGCCGATCCCGTCACTCCGGCCGAAGAAGCTGGTTTGCGGTAGCGATGCAGCAATTGATACCGCACGGGGAGCACCAAGAGAATCAGCGCCGCGGAGGTCAGCATCCCGCCCACCACGACTCTCGCCAATGGTTGCTGCGACTGCGCTCCGATGCCGGTGGCAATGGCTGCCGGCAGGAGGCCGATGCCGGCAGCCAGGGAGGTCATCAACACCGGCCGCATCCGGACTTCCGCACTTTTCATAATCGCCTCGCGAATCTCATACCCTTCCCGCAACAGTTCCTGCATCCGGCTGATGAGGATCAACGCGCCCTGCACCGCGACACCGAAGAGCGAAATAAATCCGACCGCGGCCGAAATACTGAAATGCGTCCAGGTGACCAGCAAGGCCAACACCCCGCCGACCAGGGAGAAGGGCACCGCCGCTAGAACAAGACACGCATCGCTCAGGTTGTTCAGGACGAGATAGACGAGAAACAGGATGAGCAGCAACGTGATCGGGACGATCTTGGCGAGACACGCCTTTTCTTCCTGCAACTGATCGAACTCACCATGCCATTCGATCCGGTAGCCGGCAGGGAGCGGGACCTGCCGTTCGATCCATTCTTGCGCCTCTCGAACCGTGCCTTCCAGATCCCGGCCCCGAACATTGAACTTGATCGGAATATATCGTTCGGTATTCTCCCGGTACACGATGAACGCACCCGTCTGTTCCGTGATCGAGGCCAATTGCTTGAGCGGAATCCGCGCGCCTTCGGGCGTGCTGACGACGATGCTGCCGATCGATTCGATGTCGCGCCGGAACTCGGGGAGAAACCGCACGACCAGATCGAACCAGCGTTCCCCTTCATAGATCTGCGTGACAGCCTGGCCGCCGATGGCCGCCTGCACCACATCGTTGACATCACCCACCTTGAGCCCGTACCGCGCGCACTCTTCGCAATTGACCTCGATCACCAAATTGGGCTGCCCCAACAGGTGCAGCACGCCGAGATCTTTCACGCCCTGCACATCCTTCATCACCAGCTCGATCTGTGCGGCGAGCTGCTCCAATGTCTGGAGATCGCTGCCGTACAGCTTGACGGCGTGTTCGCCTTTCACGCCGGACATCGCCTCCTGCACATTGTCCTGAATGGCCTGTGAGAAGTTGAAGGTCACACCGGGAATCACGACGAGGCGTTACTCGATTTGCTCGACCAGGGCCTTTTGGGTCGGCACATCCGCCCGCCACTCCTTGAACGGTTTCAACGTCACCAGAAACTCGGCATTGAAGAAACTGGTGGGATCGGTGCCGTCGTCGGGGCGGCCCAATTGCGAGGCCGCACTGATGACCTCCGGCAATTGCCGGAAGATGCCGCGAATATCCGTCACCAGGCGAGCGGCCTGTTCGAATGAAATGTCCACCGGGAACGTCGTGCGCATCCAGATATTGCCTTCCTCCAGCACCGGCATGAACTCGCCGCCGATGAACGGCACGGCCGCCATGGCCAGTGCGAGCGTCACGATCGCGATCACCAGCCACTCGCGCTGAAGCCCCTGCAGGTTGAGCCACTCTACATTGAGCCCAGCTCCCCGTGGGAAAACGGCTATATCGAATCGTTCAATGGGAAAATGCGCGCGCAGTTCCTGAACGGCGAGCTGTTCTACACGCTGAAGGAAGTGCAAATTCTGACAGAACAGTGGCGGATCCACTACAATACGGTCCGTCCACACAGTAGTCTCGGGGGGCAGCCACCGGTCCCCGAGACGGTCCGGCTGGCAAGCTGAAGACTAACAAATGAGGTGGCACAAAAACTCCCGGCTGGTCACGATAAGGCCTTTGATGCGGATGAACGGGTGATCCAGCCATGGCAACAAGCGGGCAAGGTCGTGGTCATTCCCCCCAAAGCCAACAGAACCACCCCACGCGCCTACGATCAAGACCTCTACCGAGCCCGGCATCTGAGTGAGAACTTTTTCGCGAGACTCAAGCCATTCCGCGCCATCGCCACCCGCTACGACAAACGTGCCATCAACTTCGCCAGCCTCGTCTATCTCGCGGCTTCCGTGCTCTGGATGAAATGAATGTCAACAGACCCTAG
>JADYYH010000022.1 GCA_020853775.1 Nitrospira sp. | reverse complement strand
CGGTAGACGTTATACGTTCCCAGTTCTTTTTCTTATTAATCTTTCAGAGGAGGGCATACGCAATGAGACTGGTGCAGACACGCAACAAGCGTTTGGTGTTTGGCATTCTGTTCTCTGCGCTGATCGTCGGCATTATGTTGACGATCGGGCAGGTGCCTCTCGCGGTCAGCCAACCGGTGACCATTCCCGTGAAGGCGATCAAGGGGGCAATCCCGATGGACGGTGCAAACCCCATCTGGGAAGGAGTGCCAGGTGTCATCATCCCATTGAGCGGACAGACCATCACGACCCCGATGCACCCGAATATTTCGGTGAAGTCGGTGTTTGTGAAGGCAGTCAGCAACGGGAAGGATTTGGGGTTGCGCCTTGATTGGAGCGACCAGACCAAGAACGATACGGCGATCGGTCCGCAGGATTTTCGCGACCAAGTAGCCATCATGTTCCCGGTCAACACTGCGGGCGCGCCGCCGTTCCAGTGCATGGGCCAGTCCGGTGGGACGGTCAATATCTGGCGTTGGAATGCAGAGTGGCAGAAGGATCTCGGCAAGGATAGCGCCGGAATGTGGGACGTGGACGACCAGTATCCCGGTATCTTCTGGGATTACTATTTCGAAGAGCCGGCTGGTGGAGTGACCTATCCGGATCGTATCGGCCGGAGCCTTGGGCCATTCAACTCCGGTATCTGGTCCGGCAACATCATGTCCGACCCGACCCTGCGCGTCAGCTCCGTTGAGGATCTGAACGCCAACGGGTTCAGCACCTTGACCACCCAGGCCCATCAAGATGTGATCGGCAATGGCGTGTGGGAGCCGTCAGGTTCCCTCAAGGGCGGTGGATACACCGGTCCGACCTGGCGCGTAGTCGTGAAGCGTTCGCTGGAGACCGGCGATGCCAACGATACCCAGTTCAAGGCGGGAGCTTCTGTGCCCATCGCGTTTGCGGTGTGGGACGGTTCCAACATTGAACGAAACGGTATGAAGTCTCTCTCCACTTGGTTCACGCTGAAGTTGCCGTAAACCAAGTGGTGTGAAGTAAACCTTCCTGGCTCTGTGCCGGGGAGGAATGTGTTGGGGATTTGAAGCAGAGGGCTCCGGGTTCTTGTCAGAGATGGCAAGGTGACTCGGGGCCCTCGTGTTTTTCTACGCACATGTGGTTCAGCTGTGTCAGGAGAGGGGAGTTTCTTTTCCTTCGCGGTCGGAGGGTTGCTTTCGGACCAAAGCGGAGTGTATAAACCGATACGGTACGAATGTCCTGAAAATACTGATTTTCCTGCTTAATATAAAGATCATATTATGAAGGTTTCTCTCCTGTTTCCACCGACGTGGCATCCGTCGCAGCCTTACCTCAGCCTCCCTTCTCTCACAGGTTTTCTCACTCAAGCGGGAGTCACTAACGTCTCGCAACGCGATCTCGGCATCGAGTTGTTGGACAAGGTGCTCACCCAATCCTTTGCGCATGGCCTCTATCAACAGTTGGTAGAGAAACAGCGAGGCCTTGAGCGAGAACGTACGGGAGACACTGGGCCTGGGAGTGCAGAGCAGCTCGCGCGTGTGATCGAGTCCCTTGATCGCTTCCCCTACTTATTTGAGCGAATCGAACTCGCTAAAGAGACGTTGCGGGGAGAAGGCTTCTATGACATCGAGGCCTATCGCAACAGCCTGTTTCTGATCGATAAGTGGCTCGAAGTCCTGTCATCGCTGTATTTTCCGACCAGAATGACGGTCGTGGATAATCAGTTTGGTGACTACTCGATTTATTCGTCGAAAGATCTGATCAAAGCTATCCGTGATGACGCGCAAAATCCCTATATCAGTCTCTTCCGCGAGCACGTCTTGCCCTCTATTTTGACCGATCGTCCCGATTTGGTCGGCGTCTCGATCACCGCCACGTCGCAAATTATTCCGGGTCTCACGCTCTGCCGATTGATCAAAGAACATGCGCCGGAACTGCATGTGACGGTGGGGGGCAGTATTTTTACACGCCTGGTCGATAACCTGCGCCGCTGTCCGTGGCTCTTCGATCTCGTCGACGATTTTGTGGTGTTCGAGGGCGAGACCGCCTTGCTTGAGCTCGTGAACCAGATGGACGGCAAGCGCGATTTTAGCAAGGTGCCCAACCTGATTTATCGTCAGAACGGCAAGATTACGGTCAACCAGCCGTTCTATTCCGAAAATATCAATCAACTTACGGCGCCCAATTACGATGGATTTCCGCTCGATCTCTATTTGTCTCCGGAGCCGGTGCTGCCCGTGCAATTTTCGCGCGGCTGTTATTACAAGGATTGCGCCTTTTGCGCTCTGACGCTGGATCACCAGAACTTCCGGCAGCGCGATCCGGGTAAGACGGTGGACGATCTGGTCTGGTTAAAGGAACGATATGGCGCGCAATCGTTCTTCTTTACCGATGAATGTTTTGCCCTGTCGCCTACGAAGCGTCTTTGTCAGCAAATGATCGATCGTCAAGTGAATGTGAAATGGACCTGCGAATTGAGGTTCGAGAAAAATCTCTCGCGGGAATTGCTCACACAGATGCGAGACGCCGGCTGCTTGAAAATCGTCTTTGGCCTGGAGTCGTTCAATCAGCGCGTCATGGATTTCATGAAAAAAGGGATCAAGCAGGAATCCGTCCGGCGCATCGTGAATGACTGTGTCGACCTGGGCATCGCGGTACACTGCTATGTCATTGTCGGCTTCCCCACGGAGAAGGAAGAGGAAGCGCTGGAAACGATGAACTTCGTGGTGGAAAATACCAAGCTCCACGAATCATATGGATTCTCCTGCCAGCCCTGCCTCTTTGACTTGGAAAAAGAAGCCCCGATCATGAGTGATCCCGGCAGTTATGGTATCCGGCGAATTATGCGACCGGCCACCGAGGATTTGAGTCTCGGCTTTTTTTACGAAGTGCAGGAAGGGATGACGCCGGCTCAAGCCGAGCAGCTCTATCAGCAGGTGTACGAAAAGATCAGTGAAGTCGTGTGCGAGTTGCCGTTTAACTATTCTATGGCCGACGGGCTGCTGTATATTGCCCGGGCCAAGTCGCAAGCGTTGCAAGTGCCACAACCTACCGTCTCCTAAGATTGGAAGGCAGGCCGCGTGGAGTGGTGACTCATGCGGCGTGGTCACGAGGGGCGTCACGTTTGCCAGGGGGGCTGGAGATGTCTGCTATAGCCGCCGCCGTCGAACGGCCAACAGGACGGGTTGACGATCAAGGGTTATTGTTCGAATACACCATCAAGCTGGTGTTGTTCGTCGGCTTTTTCGAGCTGGTGCTGTATCGCCTGGTCTCTCGCCTGGGCATGCATATCAGCAAGATTGCCGCTCAGCATGAATGGATTGGAACGGTCTTCCAGCTGCTGACCTCGATCGGGTTTGCGCTATTGAATGTCGTCGCAATTTTTGTGTTCCTTGCGCTCGTGGTCTTGCTGGTCAATCGCGCCCGAGCCCGAGGGCTTACGGGTTTTAACGCCGTTACGATCCCCAGTGTGGCGCTCCTCTTGATCTTGACGGGTGCCTTTCTCATCGTACAGCCGGCTATGCTCGGTTCCATTGCATACAATGCCGTGACCATTATTGCCCTCACCGCGCTGATGCTGGAGTATTTGTCGCAGCAGCAGGAGTGGTCAAAACGCGTCATGGGCACGGTGTATTATTTCGGTATTTCCGGGTGGCTCTACTACCAAATTTTCTCCACCACGTACGGATGGATGGGGGTGATTGCGGCGCCGCCGTTTGTCTATGAGGCCAATCGTCTCGGCGAAGCGCTGATGGTGCTGGCCAGCATCCTGGTCTTTTGGGCCTATGGACGCGGGGTGTCGTTCCGCACCAGGAACAAGCAACAGCGCCGCCGCGCGATCTGGTTCGGCGCGGTGTCAGCGGTGGTGTTTTTCGGCCTGCTGTTTATGGATTATTTCCTGGGCCTGTACAACCCGGCGCTGGCCCATTCCATCCGGAAGGCCGGCGAAGGGATCAGCTGGATCTTTCAGATGGGCATGGGCTATACCTTTTATCTGCCGTTCGCCTTGTATGTCGCCGGACTGCTGTGCTGGTCCTATACGGTCATCAGGCTGGTGACGATGGGACGTTTGGCAGGATACGGGCTGGCGTTGATGTTCATCGCCGGGTACGCGTTGCTCTTTTCCAGTTTGACCTTGATGGTCATTCTGGGAGTAATGTTGTTGACGCTTGATCGACCGAAGGGCACGGTCACGGAACAGGCGACGGTGAGCAGACCGCCGCTGGTCGGCACGCAGGAGTCCCTCGTTGGCGGACAGATTTAATTTTTGACTCACCCAGATTAGGATACGTTGTTATGGACGAACAGACACAGACTGGCGGGGCAGAGCAGGGCAGTGCAGCGGTGGATCCCGGCGATCAGCCGTTGAATCCCGATGAGGAAATTGCCGAAATCGAAAAGCTCCTTAACACCGAGCCCGATGATTTTCAAGCGCGATGCCGATTGGGCGAACTCTACTTCAGTAAGGGCCGCTTGGACGACGCGCTGACAGAAGTGAAAAAATCTATCGAGATGGCCGAGGGACTCAGGACGGAAATGAATCGCTCGCTGGCCATGTACTACTCGAACCTCGGGACCATCTATGCCACCAAGGGCATGATCGACGAGGCGGAGGCGGAGTTTAAGCGCGCGCTCGAGGTGCATGCCTATGATGTCCTGGCGCTGTTTAACCTCGGCCGGGTACAGGCTGACAAGCGAAAGTACATGGAGTCGAAGAACTATTACGAACGGCTGGTCGAGATTACGCCGGACGATCCGATGGCATGGTACAATCTCGCGGGCGTCTACGTAGAGCTCGATAACCCTCAAGTGTCCGACTACAACACCATGGACATGGCGATTCAGTGTTATCTGCGCGTCCTCGAACTCGATCCGAAGCATTTGGAAGCGAGCTTCAAACTGATGGAGATCGCGCTCAATCACCGGAAGACCGATTTGGCCATTAAGGTGATGGAAAGCGCGGTGGAGCACAGTCCGGATGAGCCGCTCGCCTATTACAATTTGATCAGCGTCTACGATAAGTGCAAAATGTTCGAACAGGCCGAGCAGGCCCGTCAGCGCTTGAAAGAACGATTTGCGAAGAAGGCTAAAGAGGGTCCCGCATCCTGAACATGTGAGCAAAGGAGACACACCATGTTTGGCAGCCTTGGTTTTACAGAGTTGATCCTGATCCTGTTTATTGTGTTGATTATTTTCGGGGCAGGGAAGTTGCCGCAGCTTGGTGAGGGGATCGGCAAGGCCATCAAGGGCTTCAAGAAATCCGTCCATGAAGCGGATGCGATCGAAGCGGAGGCCCAGGCGCAAGCACAGCAACAGGCTGAAGCTGTGCAGGCTCAGGCCATTGCCGCCCAACCGACGGCTCCGATGCCCACGCCTGTAGTGGAGCCACAGGTGGCCACGGCGCCTCCGGCTGCGCGCGCGCAAGCATAATATTCTCGACAACCAGGGCCCAGCATAGATCGGACGCACAACGTTATGGAAACAGATGTTCAGTTAGCTCCCGGATACATTGAAACCTTCGCCGGCAACGGCAAGGCCAGAAGTACGGGGGACGGCAAGCGAGCGGTGAAGGCCGGCATTCCCCTTCCGCACCACGTCGCTCTGGATCGCGAGGAACAGTGGCTGTACTTTGCCGAGTCGGGATCCGATCGCGTGCGTCGCGTCAACTTGACGGAAGGCACGGTTCATAACTTCGCAGGCATCGGCGAGACCTGCTACAGCGGAGACGAAGGGCCTTGCGGGGAAGCCGGTTTGTATCTGCCACTGGATGTAGCCTGTGATTCCAAGAACGATCTCTATGTGTGCGATTCGGGCAGCAACCGGATCAGGAAGATTGATCACGAGACCGGGATCATCACCACGGTGGTCGGGACCGGCGAGCATGGGTTCAATGGAGACGGACCGGCGCTGGAAGTGAATCTCACGTGGCCTGCCGCCATTGCCTTCGATGCGGACGATGTCATGTATATCGCCGACACGCAGGCACACCGGATTCGCCGCTACGATTCACGAACAGGTCGCGTGGAAACCATCGCAGGCAGTTGGACCGCTGAGGACGAGGCCAGGGAACAACCCTTGGTTGCACGGAATTTGGTGGTGCTGTCCGGCGATGCGATTGGTATCGATTTCAGCGACGATAACGGTTGGCTCATGCCTGTGTGCTCAGACGGGCTCAATCTTTCCATGTATCTGGATGATGGTCGCCCCGCCCTGGAGGCGCGTCTCTATGATATCGTCGGAATTGCCGTTGATCATGCCGGCGATGTGTATGTCGTGGACAAGGGCAGCAATCGCGTCCGTAAAATCGATCGCCAGACCGGACTGATCTCTACGCTCGCCGGGGTGTGCCGCTACGGGTACGATGGAGATGGCAAGCCGGCGGCCAAGTCGATGTTGCATGCACCAGAAGCCATTGTGTTCGACCAGCACAACCACGCCTACATCTCCGACACCGGCAACCATCGCGTTCGCAAGGTCGAGGCGGAGACGGGGATTATCAGCACCGTGGCGGGAAACGGCGACAGCGGATATGACGACAAAAATATGGGTGGCTGCGGCGCTGCCCGCTTTGTCGCAAAAGATGCCGCCGGCGCGCTCAAGCACGGGGACGGTTTGCTGGCTATCGAGGCGGTGGTGAATTCTCCCGTGGGATTGACGCTCGACTCCCAAGGATATTTGTATATCTGCGAGCGGGGTGAAAATAAGATTCGTCGCGCCAAGTTGTGGTAACGCTTGGAGGACGGAACCAAGGCTCCCGCACAGGGAACGGGTGCGGGCGTTCTCACGACTAAGGCCACGCGCCGGGACATGAGGCGAATGACGTCGGTCCACACATCCCGCATCAGGTTGTTGAGTCTCCTTTCCGTTCTGCTGGTCCTCGCCCTCATTCTGGGTGGTCTCGGTATTCCCATCGTCAGCTCCGAAGGCATGATTATCCGTGCGCAGGCCATCTCGGGAGATATCCCTGTGGCGCCTGAGGATCCGCTCTGGCAGAAAATCGCCCCGATGACCTTGCCGCTCAGCGGCCAGATCATTACACGCCCCGTCTGGCCTGAACCGACAGCCCATGCATTGACGGTACGAGCCATGCACAACGGCACCGATATCGCCTTCTTGCTGGAATGGCAGGACAATACGAAAAACGATCGGTTGACGCCCGGCACGTTTCGAGATGGCGTGGCCTTGGGGCTTCCGCTCGGTGACGCTCCGGCCTTTTTCTGTATGGGACAATTGGACCATTACATCAATATCTGGCACTGGAAGGCCGATTGGCAGAGCGATATCGACCGTCGCGCAGCGAGAACGACCGAAAAGGAGAAGGGCGGCGGGAGTGAACCTCGGCGGTTTGAGGTGATTCCGCGACGGGCCTCTTCGGTGGAGGATTTGATCGGCGGCGGATTCAGTACCTTGACCACTAAAGAAAAGCAGGGCCGTGTGCAGGGAAAGGCAACCTGGAAGGACGGTACGTGGCGCGTCGTGATGCGCCGTCCCTTGTCGAGTGAGGAACAGGAGAATGAAGCGAAGCTCATCCCCGGACGCATACAGGCGGTGTCCTTTGCCGTGTGGAATGGTGAAAATAAAGAGCGTAACGGGCAAAAGGCGATCGCCCCCTGGTTTCAGCTCGCATTGGATCCGGTCACAAAGACGTGATTCTTCCTGGTAGGATGATGTAACCGCCGAACACATCGGCGAAAGCTTCGTTCGCAAAAGGTAGAGGCAGCTTTTGGAGGATCGAGTTCAGATCTATCGCGTGATGTACGACAGAGCCCTTTCCTTCGGAAGGGCTCTTTGTGTGTGTGGAGTGGCGCTGCTCCTTGCCGCCACAGCGTGGACGACTTCGGTCGCCGCAGGCCCTGGCATCAATGGCGACATGACGGTGGAGGAAGCCATTCAACTCGGAGAAGAGTTCGGCATCGCGGTAGGTGAGGTGGACGAAGAGGTCCAAAAGGAGCTCAAACTTCAGCGGCCGGAAGGTGTTGCGGTCTTTGAAGTAATCGGAAATTCGCGGGCGGATTATGCCGGAATCAAGGTCCGGTCCGTCATTAAAGAGATTGATAAAAAGGAAGTCCGCAACCTGATTGATTTCGGGAAGGCCGTGAAAGTGGCGATGAAGGAATGTAATTTCACCGTCGGAACCTACGAGCCGGCTGACCCTGGCGATCCGGTGGGATGGGGCGTGAACTTTCATTTCGTTGGGTGCAAGCGGGACTAGGAGCGCGAGCAAGACGTGACCGGCAAAGGACGAACCATTCAGAAATGGGCGATGAGCGGACTGCTGCTGATTTTTGCGCTGCTCACGGTGACCTTTCACGAGCGGGCTATCGCGCAGAAGACGGATGCCCAAGCGCCGGCCGACTGGGTCGCGGAGATTGAAAAAGTCTTTATCCGTTCTGAAGATTGTAAGCAATGCCATGACCGGCACTACGAAGAATGGAAGGGCATGCGTGAGCAGACGCCTGACCTCAAGTCGTTCGGTCGGGTGGATGCGGCCTTGTTGCATGGCACCGCCTTTGAGTCGCCGGTCTTCCGTACCGTATTGGGCGTCTGGATGCAGACCAATCCGTCGCTGGAAGAACGGCAGCGCTGCTTGTCCTGTCATGCGCCGGCCGTTACGGTCTTTCCTCAACACGCCGAAAAAATCGCGGCGCAGGTGCTGGCAGGGAAGCCTCAGGTTGAAGGTATCGGCTGTGCGTCCTGCCATCTGATCGATGCGGTCGAGACCACGCCCATGCCGCCGCCGACCTACAAGGTGAAGCCGGGCGAGATGCTCTATGGGCCCTATGCCGATCCCGAGGAAAACCTGGTTCATCCGGCGACACAGCTGCCGCTCTTCCGTGGCGCGAACTTCTGCACGTCCTGCCATTTCGATAAGGTCAAGGATGTCACACAGAAAGATCTCCCGGGAGAAATTCTTCAGGGCACGATTTGCCAGGATTGCCACATGGAGCCCTCCACAGGGAGCTCGACGTCGAGACGCGGCGCCATGACTCGCTCCATCGGGCGACATTGGTTCCGCGGTGTCGTCATTCCCGGCACGTTGCTGAAAAACCGCAACCTGCAGGCGGAATGGATGCCGCGTATCGATATCGATGTGACGAAGTCCGGGGCAGGGGTAGAAGGGACGGTATTGGTCAAGGTCGGCAGCCTGCCCCATAGTTTCCCTGATGGTGACCCGGTGTTGAAGCAGTTTTTCCTCTCGATTGCGGTCAAGGATGCGCAAGGGCGCGTACTGGGAGAAGAGACCAAACAATTCGGATTACCGTACGAGAAGATTTTACGCGGTCCGATTCCGGATCCCTTTATCAAGGGCGGTAATACCAGGCGCGTGCCCTTCTCGCAGGCTTTGCCAGCCGGTGGCGGAGAGCCGGCGACCATTGAAGTGGTGCTCAACTACGCGTTGATCCCGGATCCTGAACCGGAGCTGAAAGCCAAATATCTGGCCACGCTGGCCAACGATCAGGAGCGGGCGGCCGCCAAGAAGGTCATCGAGGAATATATTCAGCCTCGCATGCTGACCTATCGAACCAAATCACTGTAGGGGCCCCCTGCCGGTTCCAGCTACGACAGGCAGCGAGGTGCGCACCATGTGCGGAGGATATGCGAACGGTGAAGAATCGACAAGGTTTGTTGCGGGGGCTCATCATCAGTGCGCTGTTGATTCTGGTCGGAATGGCCTGCTATGGCGTGCAGCAAGGGTTGGCGCAAGATGCCAAGTCTCAGCTGACGATTGAAAAGTCCTTTCCCAGTTCCGGGAAATGTAAGCGCTGCCACGAGCGGGTGTTTGAGGAATGGGAAACATCGCCACTCTCCAAATCCATCCATACGCCGACATTCCGAGCCGCCCTGGATGCCTATCTCACTTCTCCGGCCGGAAAAGATAAGGCCCTCTGTTTCCGCTGTCACGCGCCTCATGTCCGTGAGTTCCCCGATCACGTCCAGCTATTTGTGACCCAAGCTCAATCCGGAGAACCTTCCTTGGACGGCGTGGCCTGTGCGCAATGTCATCTCATCAAACAGGTCGATCGCACGAAACAGCCCCCGGAACCGAAGTACGATCTCGGCAACAAAACCATGCACGGGCCGTACAAAGATTTCGCGGCGAACCTAGCCCATCAATCGATGGAATCGACACTTTTCCACAAATCGGATCTCTGCTTGAATTGCCATCAGGTCGTGCCTGTGGCGGCTGACCTCGGAAAAAGCAACGATCTGTTAGGGAATTGGGACCAAAGCAAAGCCGTGAAGTCCGGAAAGGAATGTCAGACCTGTCATATGCCGGAACAGGTTGGAGAGTCGGCTAATGGCGAAGCGAAACGGAAGGTTGCCAACCATACGTTTCCCGGACGCATCGGGCAGCTCAGGCAGGAAGCCGCCAAGCTCGACGTATCGACCAAAGTGGAGGGCGACAAGACATCTGTGACGGTGGCAGTTCAGAGCCTGGTGCCTCACAATTTGCCGACCACGCATCCCGGGTGGGCGAGTGTGGTGTTGGAATTGACGGTGAAGGGAAAGAATCTCAAGACGGTCTTCAGCGATAAGCGCGTGTATGGGCGGACCTATGCGGATGCCAAAGGGCAGAAGACGGTGTTCGATTTTGAGGCGGTGAAGGTTCTTGAGGAAACGGTGCTCAAGCCGGAGGAGAACCGTGTCGAGACCTTTGGTTTTCCGACACCGAAAGACACCAAAACGTTCGATGTCGAAGCGGTGCTCAGTTATGCTCCCGTGACAGGACCGGCGAGCTTTCTCCAGCGTATTGAGGCGGAGTCGTCAAAAGGCGCACAGGATCCTGTGTTTCAGCCCATTCCCATCGCGAAATTCAGCGAGAATATTCCGATCGCCAGGTAGCGTTGCCCGTTATTCGTGAAGCGTATCTCGTTCGAGACCAAGTTTCCCACGGTCACAGGAGAGGCGAACGACGCTTCACGAGATACGCGGATTATTCGGAGATGATGCTGGAGCCAGGAGACTTCATCTTGAAGATCTGAATCGCGCTGTAGATGCCTTTGGCAGGATGGTTGAGGATCAGTCGCGAGTTCGTGATGTGCGTATCGATGAGTTCGTATTGCCCGCCGCTATAGTACACATCGCAGTTGTCGATCTCACAATTCTTGTAGACATGGTTGTCCAGCGACAGCTTCGCTTTGCTGAACTTCTGTTGATCGATCAGGATATATTCCGGCGCGAATCCCATGTCCGTCCTCCCTAGTCCGCGCGCACTATAACAAACTGGATATCCTTGCGCAAACCGTCCTCAACGCTGCGTCCCGCTTCCTGTTCCAGCATCTTTCGCCTTGATCAGCCCTGACCGCCGCTATAGAATGGCGCCACTTTTCCTCTCGTTCGCGACCGTGTCAGTTGTCGGGCATGCGGCGGTCTCTCCGCTGCACACTCAGTCCGCGATGGGTTCGAACCACGGAGCACCGGTGAGATTCATCGATCATCGCGCGTGATTGGGCTTCTCGCGGCGACTATATCCCGTACCACGTCAGCTGGATTCTCAGTTTCACCATCTGTCACAGGAGGAGAACACTGTGAGCGACTCAGCGATTGTGACCTTTGCTCTGGTTGCGGCGGTGGCCGGTATTGTCTACGGCCTGTATCTCGCCATGTGGGTGTTCAAGTTGAATGCCGGCAATGCGAAGATGCAGGAAATTTCCAAAGCGATTCAAGAGGGAGCGGGCGCCTACATGAACCGTCAATACAAGACGGTCGGTGTAGTGGCGGCCGTCTTGTTCGTCCTGCTGTGGGGCGCAGGTGCCGTATCGGATAAGTTCGGCATGCTGACGGCAGTCGGATTCCTTATCGGCGCCGGCGCCTCGGCGCTCGCCGGGTATGTCGGAATGATTATCGCGGTTCGAGCCAATGTGCGGACGGCGCAGGCGGCGCATGACGGCATGAATGCCGCCCTGACCGTGGCCTTTCGCGGCGGGGCTGTGACGGGCTTATTGTTGATCGGGCTGGGGTTGTTGGCCATCACCAGTTTCTACACCATCGCCTCTCAATTGGCCGGTCAGGAGAAAGCCATTCATGCGTTGCTCAGTCTGGGCTTCGGCGGCAGTTTGATTTCCGTATTTGCGCGTGTCGGCGGCGGGATTTACACGAAGGCGGCGGATGTCGGCGCGGATCTCGTCGGCAAAGTCGAGGCAGGGATTCCGGAGGATGATCCGCGTAATCCGGCGGTCATTGCCGACAATGTCGGTGACAATGTCGGTGATTGCGCGGGGATGGCGGCCGACTTGTTTGAAACCTATGCGGTCACGACCGTGGCAGCGATGGTGCTGGCGTTCACCATGTTTAAAGGTGTCAACGCGCCGATTCTGTATCCACTGGCCTTGGGCGGAGTGACCATTTTTGCCACGATTATCGGGATTCTCTTTGTCAAAGTCAGTCCCGGCGGCGAGATCATGCCGGCGCTCTATAAGGGCTTGTTTGTCGCCGGCGGAATTGCTGCGGTCGCGTTTTTTCCGATCACCTCGCAGATCATGGAAGGTGTCGGTGGTGTCAGCGGCCTCAGTTATTACCTGGCAGCTCTTATGGGGCTTGCGGTGACCCTAGCGCTGGTCTTTATTACGGACTACTACACATCCAAGGCGTATGCGCCCGTCAAAGATATTGCGAAGGCCAGCGAGACCGGGCATGCCACAAATATTATCGCAGGGTTGGCCGTAGGTATGCAGTCGACCGCGGCGCCGGTGGTGGTGATTGGCGCAGCCATTCTCGCGAGTTACTGGATTTGCGGTGGGGCGGCCTCAGGCGGGCTCTATGGCGTCGCAGTGGCGGCGGTCTCGATGCTCTCCATGGCCGGAATCGTAGTGGCGATCGATGCATTCGGGCCCATTACGGACAATGCCGGCGGGATCGCGGAAATGGCGCATCTGGGAAAAGAAGTACGCGACATCACCGATCCGCTGGATGCGGTCGGCAACACGACCAAGGCCGTGACGAAAGGCTATGCGATCGGCTCAGCGGGTCTCGCGGCGGTGGTGCTTTTTGCGGAATTCGCCCGTGAAGTAGCGAAGGGCACACAAGCCAGTACCTTCGACCTGTCCAATCCGTCGGTCCTGGTCGGGCTGTTTCTGGGAGGCATGCTGCCCTTCATTTTCGGCGCGCTCTGCATGAAAGCCGTCGGTCAGGCAGCCGGGCTCGTGGTGGAGGAAGTGCGGCGTCAATTCCGAACGATCAAAGGCATCATGGAAGGAACCGGCAAACCCGAGTACGGCACCTGTGTCGACATCGTCACCCAAGCGGCCATTGCGAAGATGATGATTCCAGGCTTGATTCCCGTCGTGGCTCCGATACTTGTCGGCGTGATCCTTGGACCGCAAGCGCTGGGAGGCGTGCTCGTCGGGAGCATCGTCACTGGGCTGTTCGTCGCGATTTCTATGACGAGCGGCGGTGGCGCCTGGGACAATGCCAAGAAATATATCGAAGAGCAGGGTTTGAAAGGCACAGATACGCATAAGGCTGCCGTGACCGGTGATACGGTTGGTGATCCCTATAAGGACACCGCAGGTCCGGCCATCAACCCGATGATCAAAGTCATCAACATCGTGGCGTTGCTGATTGTGTCGTTGATCGTCAAATAGGCAAAGAGTGAAACGACCTCCGGTTTCCTGCCGCCGAGTGCGCTGCCGCCACACCATTCGCGGGCCGGCTTGACGCGTTCCGGGACCCTAGAGTAAGGTGACAGAAGCGGGTGTTCGAATGCGTCCGGATGAACTGGAGGTGCTCCGATGGAGAAACAGGAGAGGAGATCGGAATCCAGAAAAGAGTCACACGCCAAAGAAGAGGTCAAGCCGAACCCGAAAGTCGTCGAATCGGGGAAGAAAATGAAAGAGGACATCGACAAATTGGTTGATGAAATCGATGATGTCCTGGAAAAAAATGCCGAAGAGTTTGTGAAGAACTATGTACAAAAAGGAGGGGAATAGTCCTCTCCTTTTTTTGTGCCCCCCGCACGCCCCAGGCTCCTAGCCATCCTGGATCCTTCGTCCGCCGACCAGAGCGATATCACTCCTTGACCAACCATCCCGTCGTCGTCCCCATGCCCCGTTTGACAAAGATGGGGTGAGTCGATACCATTCCCCTTATTTCTCAGCAATTTCTGAAGATTTCAGTTCTAAACAGAGGGGTCATGCGCGAAAAACTCTGGGTGTTCAGACCGTCCGATGCGGTCTTGCAGAGCAGTCTAGCCCGTATGCTGTCAATTTCGCCGGTGACCGCATCGATATTGCTTGCTCGCGGGGTCACGACCGCCGACCAGGCGACGCGCTGGCTGTCCAGCGCACAGGATGGGCTCCACGATCCTTTTTTGATTCCTGACATGGAGGTGGCCGTCGAGCGACTCCATGTAGCGCTCGCCCGTCAGGAACGTGTGTGCTTCTATGGGGATTATGATGTAGACGGCGTGTCGGCCACGAGTCTCTACCTGTCGTTCTACCGGGGATTGGGAGGAAACGCCTGTGGATACATTCCGCACCGGGTGCGCGAGGGGTATGGACTGAACGAAGGAGCCGTGAGGAGGTTGGCGCAGGAAGGCGTGACCCTGCTGGTCACCTCAGACTGCGGAACGACGTCGCATCATGAAATTGCCGTCGCCAAAGAGTTGGGCATGGATGTGGTGGTGACGGACCATCATCAAACCGATGCGACGATGCCGGCCGCCCTTGCCGTGCTCAATCCGCACCGACACGATGCGATCTATCCCTTCAAGGGCCTCTGTTCGGCAGGGTTGGCATATAAGGTCGTCTCCGCCTACCAGCGACGGTATGGCTCGGGCGAGGTGGATCCGGAGTCCTGTCTCGACTTGGTGGCCCTGGCGACGGTGGCCGATATCGTGCCGCTTCAGGATGAGAATCGAATTCTGGTCCGGGAGGGCCTGATTCAAATTAACCGCGGCGCTCGCTGTGGGATCCGTGCGTTGAAACAGGTTGCGGGTATTACGAAAGCCTGCACGAGTGAAACGATCGGATTTCGCCTGGGGCCCCGATTGAATGCTGCCGGTCGACTGGATCACGCGATGCTGTGCGTACAGCTGCTGACGACTGAATCCGACCGGGAAGCCATGCAGATTGCGGAACAGCTGGAGCAGCTGAATCGACAGCGTCAGCAGATCGAGGAGAGGATTACGGCGGAAGCGGGAGCCTCGCTGCAGCAGGACGAACCGCCTGCCGCGATCGTGCTGGGTTCACGCGACTGGCATCTGGGTGTGGTGGGCATTGTTGCCGCCAGATTGGTTGATCGCTTTCATCGCCCGAGCATTGTGATCGCTGTAGATGAGAAGGGTATCGGGAAAGGCTCGGCCAGAACCGTGGAGGGATTTGATCTGTATCAGGGATTGTCGGCATGCCGGGATCTGTTGGAGGCCTTTGGCGGCCATCCGAGCGCGGCGGGTTTGACTATTCAAGAATCGCGATTGGATGAGTTTCGCCGGCGGTTTTGTGAGGTGGCGGCGCAATGGGTTACTGCCGGCTTGGTTAGGCCAACCGTGCACGTCGATGCGGAGGTCAACCTCGCAGAAGTGAATTTTGACTTAATCCAGGAACTCGAGTCGTTGCATCCATTCGGCGCGGGCAATCCCGAACCGACCTTGGCCGTACGTGGTCTCGATGTGGTGGAGGCCCGGGTCGTCGGCGAAAAACATCTGAAGCTGCGTGTCCGGCAAGGCCGCTCCTTTATTTTTGATAGCATCGGCTTTCGCATGGGATCGTTTGAAGAGCTTGGATTGAAGGCGGGGAGGCCTGTCGATCTGGCCTTCAGTCCGGAGCGCAACCATTGGAACGGGTATGACCGCGTGCAGCTGCGTATCAAGGCGTTGCGCATGAGTGGTGAGGTGTCGTAAGCATGCCGCACGAGACGGTGACAGAGCTCGATCAATTGATCGAGCGGGTCAAGAGCTATAACATCGAGGCGGATCTGGACCTCGTGCGCCGGGCCTATGACTTTTCGGCCAAAGCCCATGAAGGGCAGATGCGCCGATCCGGCGAGCCGTACTTTCGCCACCCCCTGGCGGTGGCCGGTCTGTTGACCCATCTGAAGACGGACGTGACGGCGATCGTGGCCGGTCTCCTGCATGACACGCTGGAAGATACCCTGGCGACCCCGCTTGAGTTGGAGCAGCGGTTTGGAAAAGACGTCGTCCATCTCGTCGATGGCGTCACCAAGATCGGCAAGATTACCTTCCGGAACTACGAGGAAAAGCAGGCCGAAAATTTCCGCAAAATGGTGTTGTCGATGGCGGATGATATCCGCGTCGTCCTCATCAAGCTGGCAGACCGACTGCACAACATGCGGACGCTGGAATATCTCAGCGAAGGGAAACGACGGCAGATTGCCCAAGAGACGCTGGAAATTTATGCTCCCCTGGCCAATCGCTTGGGGATTGGGTGGATCAAGAACGAACTTGAAGACCTCTGTTTGAAACACCTCAAGCCGGATGTCTATGAACAGCTGCGGGTGCGCGTGGCCAAGCGGGACGAGGACCGGCAGCAATACATTCACGAAGTCATCGACATGGTCAAGAAGGCCATGGTGGAGGTCGGCCTGAGTGGGGAGGTGTCCGGTCGTCCTAAGCATCTGTATGGCATCTACCAGAAAATGGAGAAGCAGTCGATCTCCTTTGAAGAGGTGTACGATCTCGCGGCGTTACGCATCATCACCGATATCAAAATGAACTGCTACGCCTTGCTCGGAGTGATCCATTCGCTCTGGCGTCCCCTACCTGGCCGCTTTAAGGATTACATCGCCATTCCGAAATCCAATATGTATCAATCGTTGCATACCACGGTGGCGGGCCCCAAGGGCGAGCATGTGGAGTTTCAGATCCGCACCGAGGAAATGCACCGAGTGTCCGAACAGGGTATCGCCGCGCATTGGAAATACAAGGAACACGGCCGAATCGACGAAAAAGACGGGAAGGTCTTTAGCTGGCTCCGGCAGTTCGTGGAGTGGAATCAGGACCTGCCCGACAATCGCCAGTTTATGGATTCCGTCAAGCTCGACCTCTTTCACGACGTGGTGTACGTGTTTACTCCACAGGGCATGGTGAAGGAACTCCCGAAAGGGTCCACGCCCGTGGACTTTGCCTATTCGGTCCATACGGAGATCGGAGATCATTGTGTCGGCGCGAAGGTCAACGGCAAGATTGTTCCGCTCAAGCATATGATGGAGAGCGGAGACATGGTGGAGATTTTGACCGCGGCGAATCAAACGCCGCACCGGGACTGGCTGAAATTTGTCCGCACCTCTCGTGCGAAGACGAAAATCAAGCACTGGATCAAAGCTGAGGAGCAGTCTCGCAGCATCGAAATCGGGAAGCGATTGCTGGAGGCGGAGTTTCGGCGGCATGGACTGGCCCCGGCTCAGATGATGCGGTCGGAGCAGCTCCTCGCGGTCGCCAAGCAGGTCGGGTATGAAACCGCGGAAGAGCTCGCCGCTGCCGTGGGTTTCGGACATGTGCCGACGTCTCAGGTGATGAGCAAGATCGCGCCGCCTTCGCCGGGAGACGGGCAGACCGTGACGCCTGAACCTCCAGCGCCGCACAAGCCGGCGACCGGGCGCACTGATGATACGGGTGTCCAGGTTAAGGGGGCTCGGGATCTCCTGATGCAACTGTCCCGCTGCTGCAATCCCGTTCCCGGGGACCGCATTTTGGGTTACATCACCAGAGGGCGCGGGCTCACGATTCATACCGTTGATTGTCCCAACCTCGAAGCGTTGGATTACGATAAAAACCGGCTGGTCGAAGTCGAGTGGGATCAGTCGATGCCCAGCACCCATTCCGTGAAGGTCTCCGTGATTGCAGTGGACAAAACCGGGGTGTTGGCGCATGTCTCGACGGCCATCTCGGAATGCCAGGCCAATATCAGTCGAGCGGAAATAACGACCCGCGAAGATCGGAAGGCGATGCTGGACTTCATCGTTGAAGTGTCGGATACGGCGCATTTGTCGAGGGTATTCAAGGCGATTGAGAAGGTCGAAGGCGTCATCACCGTGCGCCGAATGCGTTCCTGGCAGGAGCGCGCATAGCCTGAAAGGTGTCTCTCTGTGCGATCCTTCCTTCGGTGGGTGATATCCGCATGAATCTGGGACCCCTCCTCGGCGCCATCCTGGCAATTCTGGCTTGTGCGGCCGGGGTGTTGATCGGCCTGGCCTACCTCTGTACGCGCCGTGGCAAGCCGGTACCCTCTTTGCCGTTTTATGCCGGTAGCGTAGGCGTATTCTTTGTCGTCGGGGCGCTGGTCGGCCACAGCAGTCTGGTGGCGCCCGTTCCTCACTTCGTCCGGTCCTGTCTTGATGTCGCAGCGTGGCTAGGCGCAGCCTTTTTCTTCTTCACGATCCTTGATGCCCTCATCATCGGCGAATGGCTGATCGAGCGCGGGCAGCGCTACATTCCTGACATTGTCCGCCAATTACTCATCGGTGCGGAAGTTGTAGCAGCCGGTGTGGTCATTCTCTGGCTGGTTACGGGGATCAATCTTGTGGCTCTCGTGGCGTTGCCCACGGTGGCGGCGGCGATGGTTGGCGTGGCGTTGAAGGATACGCTGACGAGATTTTTCTCCGGGATTGAACTAGGGAAAATCGTCAAGGTGGGGGATTGGGTCACCGTGCTGGATCGGGAAGGGGTGGTCACGCATATCGGTATGGAACATGTCACCCTATTGACCCGTGCGCATGATGTGTTGTCGTTGCCCAACGACCTCGTGATTCAAAGCGGGGTGACCAATTTCACCAGGCCGACGACGACGCACTTTTGCAACGTGCTTGTCGATGCTGCATATCGAACTCCGCCTGAACAGGTTTGCGCTACGCTGCTCGAGACTGCCAATTCAGTATCAGGAGTATTGCCGGATCCTAAGCCCAGCGCCTTTGTTGCTGCATTTAATGAGTCGGCCATCCAATACCGTATTAAGTTTCCGATTGGAGATTTCTCGCAGCGGGATTCAATCGAGAGTGCCATGCGTACCTACATCTGGCATGCTTTCGCTCGCAAGGGCATTGAGATTCCGTTTCCTCAGCGTGTCGTGCATCAACCGGCCAGCGAGGATGCTATTCCCAAGCATCACGCCCTCGAACGCATCATGGCTCAGCTGTCGATAGTCGACTTTTTGGCAACGCTCGATACGAAGCAAATCGAAGTATTGGCGGAAGGCGCCAGATGGGAGTTGTACTTGCCCGGTGAGCGAATCGTTCGCCAGGGAGATCCCGGAGATGTGCTGTACGTGATTGTCTCCGGGAAAGCTGATATCCGCCTGGAACAGGGAGGACTCATTACGACTGTGACGACACTTGAACCGGGAAAGTTTTTCGGTGAAATGTCTCTATTGACCGGTGAGCCGCGTTCGGCCACAGTGGTGGCTTCGACGGAACTTTCGGTCATTGCCGTCGGAAAGCAGGCCTTGCTGCAGGTCGTTCAGGAGGACCGTGGGCTGGTCGAGAGGATCGGTGAGGTCGTCGCGCGTCGACAGGCTGTCACGGCGGCGGCGAAGGCGCAGCTCTCACGAGATGCGGCGGCCCTCTCGGTGGTCACGCACACGCGTTCCCTTGTGGAACGTATTCAGAGCTTTTTCTGGGGAACGCGTAAGACAACGTAATGGGTCTAAGTCCGATCAGGGTTGCTTGAAGCTGAGTTTAACGCCTCGTTGAAGTTGAAGCGCGGCCGCTCGTCCCGCCCTGAGCTCAAGCACATAAAGTGCGCCTTCTTCGGAATGGTATTGCGGACACCCGTCATCCTGCCTGGTGCAGACAGGGGTGTTGCGTTCGATATGCACGATGGTTTTTTTCGCATCCATCCAGATGATATCGAGTGGAATCTTGGTGTTTTTCATCCAAAAGGTCCAGGGCTGGGCATCGCCGAAGATGAACAACATGCCCCGATCGTCCGCAAGGTGCTCGCGAAACATCAACCCCTGTGCACGCTTCAGCGCTGTATCCGCCAATTCTGCTTGAATCACCGTGCCATTCGGCGTTTTGACTGCAATAAGGGTCTCGGCCGGTACTTCCGCGGCCCAGCCTACACAGCAATTCGCCACCATCGCGAGGCTCCACAGGCAACCGGTCAGTCGGCTCAACCAGGTCGAATGGTGTGTTTTGGGGGGGTGATACACTGATCGATTCATCGCCGCATCCTAGCGGGCTGTTTGTATGCCGTCAAGATAGAGGGGGAGTTTGGCAGGGGGAGGATGCCTTGCAATTCCGCCGGCCCCTATGCCATCCTCGGCCTATAAATTTGACTTCGATGGAGGCTGTTCATGAAAGAAACGCGACGTGTGGTGTACATGCGAGGCGTGTTTGTCTGTCCGAAGTGTCGTCAATCTTATGTGCAGGAAAAGTGGATCGAGGAATTTCGCATCCGCTGCCACAAATGCGACTATCGCGGGACATTGACCCAGGTATCGGTTGAAGAACACATGGATGAGGAAGTGATTCGTCGCTAGTATGCGCCGTTCCGCATGGTGAATTTCAGGAATTCCTATCTCCCGTCTTCTAATCGGAAGACATAGATTCCCGCCAGGCCGTTCAAGGCCTGGCCCCCCGATGCCAGTCTTGCTCTCTATGTCACCAAGAGGTACATCATGGTTCCGATGTGGCGAATGCTGCTTTTGTGCGCAGCCGGTATTCTGATTGGGCCCACTATTGACGCATCGGCCGAAAGTCCGGCGATCATTCACGTGCTGGTGGCCTATCACTCACTCTCCGGGAATACCGAACGAATGGCCGAAGCGGTTGCTGAGGGCGTTCGAATGGTCCCTCACACGCAGGTCAGTATCCGGCGTGTTGGAAACGTGACGGCTGAGGAATTATTCTCGGCAGATGCCATCGTTCTGGGCTCTCCCGTCTATTGGTCCAACATGGCGGGGGAGGTTAAATCATTTATCGATGACTGGCAGTTTAAGTTTGGCGTGTTTCCGGAATTTAAACTGAAAGATAAGGTGGGCGCGGCCTTCGCCACCGGAGGTCAGATTTCCAGCGGGAAAGAACTCACGATGCTCTCCATTCTTGCCGCGATGCTGGGAAATTATATGATCACGGTCAGCGGCGGGGGCGCGTTTGGCGCTTCTGCCACAACGGAAGGCCATAGTCCTGGAATCGACGAACAAGAGCTCTTAAGCGCTCGTGAATTAGGTCAGCGGGTGGCTGACGTTGCCGGGGCAGTCAAGCGCGGATTTGCCTTGCAAGAAGGTCTTGTGCGCACTAGTCCTAATTGAGGAACAGGTTATCAAACAGGGTTGCGGCAGGCACTCTCCAGGTGGCTCTTCGCGAGTGCGACTAATTCGTGGATATTTTTCGCGCAACGACCACAGCATCCACTTTCCCGTAAACCGAACTCAGCGATAATTTGTCTCGTGGTCAGGTGACCTTGACGACCCGCTTCCCGCACATCTGATTCCGTTAAGCCCTTACATAAGCAGACATACATGAGTGGCATCTCCCACTGATGATTCAATTGTCTCGTCGGGGCGATATGGATATTTCTCGATACTGATAACCGTTCTCAACTATGGGGAGTATAGCTGTGGCAGTGGTTTCTGTCAACATCGAGGGGTGAGTGTAACGAGGCCGAGCAGTGCGGTGGTGAGCCGCTATATGAATCAGTATCTTATCCAGTGAGGTCTGAAGGCGAAGCGGTAAGTCTTCTGGCGGCAGTGGCTGGAATTGCTTCACGCGCGTTCGGCGTATTATTTGGAGAGGCAGCGTCGTATTGTGGACACATTCGAAAGAGAGTCGTGCGAAACGAATGTCATATTCATTGATCCAAGGAAAGACGTGAACCGATTCACCGAAGCTATCGATACAAGTACAAAGGCCGGAGGTTCTTTCGAACCTCCGGCCTTTGTTGTGCTGGGGCCCTTCACGGGCGAAAGAGGGAGGCCTCTTTCGCCCGTGTGAGTCTTACAGCCAGTTCACGCGCTCGGCCGGCCGAATGTAGATCGGCTCTTCGACCTGAATCCGCGCCACTTCCTTGCCCGACTTGTTGAAGCCCAACACGGTATCGTTGTACATG
>JADYYH010000021.1 GCA_020853775.1 Nitrospira sp. | reverse complement strand
GGGAGGGGTGTCGCGGCAAACGTCCCCGAGAGACCTCCATGGTCTGTGCTGATGGCTCGACTGATGGGAACAATGATCCTGATGAGGCCTCGGCCCTCTGTGTCATGGTTCGGACATTCTCAAAAGGATCTCCCAATAGCTTTGTTGTGCTCATCGTGAATAATGTGGGCTAGGGCTTTGTTTCAGCGCCTAATGTCTGCTGATTTGCAAGCAGACCCTTCGCAATTTCATCGACAATTTTTCCATGCGACTCAATCAGCGTTGTAAGATTCTTCAAGCATTGCTCCAGCTTGGCCTTATCGGGATCGGTGGCCTTCTCGCATTCTTTGGTCCTCTCTGACAATTGAAGGAGAAAGCTCTGGCGCAACGCGACGATTAGACTTGGTCCCCTTGCGACAGGCTCAGAGATAGGCTTCCCGAATGCTGTGTCCGTGGCCATGGTGATCAGTTTCGCTGCGGTTTGGGGACCTTCCCCAACACCAGGAGCTACTACTTCCGCTGCAATTGTGGCCGCCTTTTCTATAGTTTTGATCGAGAAATCGGTGTAAGCATTGAGGAGCTTCTCCGGACTGTTGTCGAAACTCTTCAAGCTCCAGTTCCCGACATCATCTTTAATGAAAGCCATGGCGACTTTCCCGCGGCCACTGGCATAGACAGTATTGGTTTTGGACCAGGAATTGTCGGCGAATAAGCGATCGATGATCTTCACACGGTTCGCGACTGGTTCAGTCCCAGAGAGAGCACTGGAGAACCAACCATCGTGCGCATTAAACCAATCGTAGAGATGCACGAAGTCTGTCGGCTCAGCTTCCCTGAGAGCCACGCCGGGCGGAAGTTCTCGGCGGTCGAGGCCGTCGGGCTCAAGTTGCTTCAACAGAGCATCTACTCGGGTGTTCAATAGATTCCCATATTCGGATGCAGTGACGGTGACAGTAACTTGCGCAACCCGAACCAATCGGTTGAGCGAGGCGCCTCCACCGGAAGCAATTGCCCAGCGAAATGCATTTAACTTTAGGTCGCTCGCCATGGTTGCAACGTCGGCCAGGAAACTCACGACTTCAGATCTCGATAATCCTGAAGACGGGCTTTGGTTGTGAGAATGTCGGAGCGTTGAATATCTATTCTTGATGTGCTTAATTTTCGCGATTGCTCGGTCCATATCCTTGATCAATGAGACCAATATCAGGCAATCGAAATGGTCGATATCGTCCAGCAAGCCGAAGAGGCGCCAGAACCTAAGGTAGTACCACGGCGTTTCCGCCTGCACCTTGTAACAAATGTCGTCGACTTTGGTTGTGCCATGATAGGTGCGAGAGGTGCCGTCATTCACAGCCAGGCCGTCATTATTCAGCCGTTGGAGCGGCCATGAGCCAGGCGAATGATGTCGTTCACCAGGAAAGCCTTTATTGGCAAAGACAGCCCTTACAGCATTGTCGCTTTCAATGAGGCCACGATCCGCCTGATCGAGCAAGCCCCAGAGATTGCTCCATTGGACCGAAGGCTCTTCCGAGAGAGGGCCTTTATAGACTTCGACGTCGATGCGCATGGAGGCTGAACCTGAAAAAGGGTGGGTCTCACATCCGACCAGGTTTATCATGAACCACAGGACGGGCAAGAGAATGACGGGAGTGATGCGATGGTTCATGTGGCCCTCCTGGACAGTAGGTAATGAACTCACATCGTTATGGTTTTGAGCTGAAGCGTTTTTTCAATGTCTTGATCAATTGCTCAATGTCATTTTGCTGGCGATCCTGTTTCGCCATAACGCTTTTCAGGTCATCAAGGGCGTCGGAAACGCGGACGCGCTCGTCCAGCACGTTTTTCCAATCGGCTTCGGGGGGCTGTTGGCCATGAAGCGCCATGCCAGACAATTGTTGCAGCATGCCGATCAGCGGCTTACTGTCCGATGTCATCGCCATGAGGAGACGCTGGTCAGGGTCGAGCCGCCGAACTCCTTCAGGACCATACAGAAAATAGCTCCGTTGAATCGGCCGACCATCGGGGCATAATGGGTCAGATGAAAGTTCGTTAGACCTCCCTGTGCCGTTTCCGGCAGTACCCATCCCTGAATCGTTTTCGTCTCCAAGCAGCCTAATCTGGTTCGTAATCTGCCTACTAATCTCGCTCTTAACCTCCGTCGCATCACCATATTCGGGCTTGAACTTCCCCCGCAAGGCTACCAAGCGGTCGACTTCTCTGACGATATCGTCCCTGCGGGCTTCCTCGCGAGAGGCGCTGGCGGGAACCACCCGGAAGGCATTTGTAGTTTGGTCGAACGTTACTTGGGAGCCAAACGGGTCGATTTGTTCTGCTCGCAGAACGCCCGATTCAAAGCGAATATTCGCGAAGAGTGCACTTGCTTTACCCGTCATGCGAAATCGATATAAAGAATCACTGACGATCTTGAGCTTGCCTTTCTGCCTGACGTAGAAGGGCTCAAATGGCGTAGCGTAATCCCCGTTGTCGGTGCCTGATTGGGACCTTCCCTCCTCGACCTTGCACGCGTCCACTATCCGAAAGTAATAGGTCGTTCTGAAGCGAACCTGTTCATCCTGATAAGCGGGATGTTCGCCCTGATCCACCCTCAAGGCTGGAGTCACATCCCCCAACGTCGAACATCCGCCGCAGGCGACCAGGAGAAAAAGGCAGACCATCAAGGGGTGATTGAGAAGCAATCGATGTCGGGGCATCATGGGCCTCATGTGTGGTTGCAAACCAATGACGCTGCTTGGTTATTCAGGTTGTCGATTGTTTGGCGCTCGGCGCCTGCCGGGTTGCAGCCGGCGGTTCGCCGGACTCTTTGGTGGAGCGTCCGAAGAGGTACCCTGCCAACGCTCCAAGAATGCCTGTGGAAGCGGTTAGCTGCTGTTCGGCTTTTGCCAAGATCACGACCAGTAGGGTTGCGAACACGACCAGCACGAGCCCGCTGCCATTTACCATCGTCTCCGGAGGCGACTCTCTACTCTTCAAATACACCAATACGAGGAAGAGCGACAGCAGACCCATTCCCATGACGCTAAGAGCTAAGACCCGGCGATTAGCTTCTTCTTCCATCCTGTAACGCGAATAATCTGCGATGGCCTCTTGAGACCCTGGCCCCGCTTGCCCGACTTTTGCTGCATCACTTGCCACCTGTTTCTCCAACTCCGACAAAGTGGTTGGAGTATTCTCCCCGAATGACGCAGCAACCAGAAGCAGGCTGGCCATGGCTACTCCGATAAAGGCGCGCTTCATGGTCTGGAGTTCTCCTGTCCAATTTGTACAAGCAGCTCGGTGAAGTAGGTGACTTGGTTCAGATCACCTTGAACTACAGCCTCCCTCAAATCCCTTTGGATCCCAGCCTTCAGCTTCTTTTTCTCATCAGGAGGCAGCTGTTTGGCTAGATTCGCGGTTTTTGAGATTCTGTCGAAGTCCTCTTTTGAAAGTTTCGGCTTCCCTTGGGAGCCTTGCTCGAACAAGCGTTGCTGGCCTGTCGAAGGGGGAGTGAAGGGAAAAAGTTCAGCCCCAAATAAAAGAGCCCCCCAACTAAAAACAAAGAAGAGAAGCAGGCAGCTGACTGCCATCCAGTTACATCCGTGATAGTTGAGTAATGGCAGGTCCTTAGGCGTGTGGTAGCACTTTCTGTCGACCACGCTTGTATGAGCCATAGAATGCCGTCTCCATCTGGCAGTGTAACTTCCGATTTCAGACAACTAGGCCCTTTTCACGAAAGTTCGAAATTGCCACAATTAGCACTGCCGAAAGCAATTCCCAGACCGACTGAGTGCCTGCACCACCTGCAGATCACATACGGACACTAAGCCTTTCAAATGTAACGCCAATTACGTAGTATATCGCCGTGCATTTCCAATCATTACGGTAACAGACTACTCCGAATGGAAATACGTACATTATCGCTTTTAATACAGGCGTTGTATCAGGAGAGATACAGCCTGGTTGGGCTGATTAGGATGGGTGATTTGTCTGAGGGGGGAGCAGGCGCGAAGATGGGAGCTATAAAGTACTCGTTCGAATGATGCTGAAAACGAGTGGCCTCGCTGTCTACCGGGTGTCGCCGCCGACGGCGACGGGAGTGACTTCCGGCTGGGCGGAACCGGCGGGCGCCGCGACCATCGGCAGATCGGCGGCGGGATTCTTCGGAAAGGGCAGATCGAGGAGGGCATAGGGATTCACGCGAGCGCCGTTGACTTTCATGCCCCAGTGGAGATGCGGGCCGGTCGCCCGCCCCGTGGCTCCGACCTTCCCGATCACTTGGCCGGCCTTGACCAGATCCCCTTCGTTGACCAGCGCCTCCGATAGGTGAAAATACATCGAGTACAGGCCGAGGCCATGGTCCACAAAAATGCCTCGCCCCGAAAAAATATGATCGACGACGAGCCGCACAATCCCGTCATTGCTCGCCACGACATCCGTCCCCATCGGCGCGCCGATATCCTCTCCGTTGTGCGGGTTTCTAGGCTGCCCGTTCATGATACGGACACTACCGAAAATCCCGGTCCGTTTTCCGCGAACCGGTTCGATGAACCCTGCCTGCCAGAGACGCATCGCCGACTCTTCCGCTAACGACTTGCGAACCTGTTCTTGCTCGGCCTTCCAGCGCGCGGTCGCTTTTTCATCGAGATCGACTTTATCTTTAGGCAATTTGAGATGCTCGACGGCGAACTTTTCCTTCACGACCAGGACCTGATAGGAAAAATGTCTGGTTTGCTCGCCCGATTGCGCATCGATCGTCAGCTCATGCGTGCCTGGTTCATCCTGCAGATCGATGCCGAGCAATCCGATATAGCCCGTTCCACCGGCGGCGGGATTCGGGAACAGCGTCACGGTGCGGCCCAGGAACTTCCCTTTGACGCTGGCGGCTTCCCTGAGATCGGGAACGGTGACCACGACGACCTGCCCCTGCTTGCCGCTGAATTGCCCATCTCCTCCGCGAGGGACGGGCCCCGTGTTCGGGAAGAGCTCAACAGGAAACACGCTGGTGAGCAGCACAACCGAGATGATGAGAACGCGATCGAGAAACGACATGGTCTTGGCTCGATTTATTCCATCGATCCGTCTCATCGGTACAATCGCGCACCGGAGACCTGTGACAACAGTTCTTCCACCCGCCGGTTGACTGCGCTGAACGGATCCATGCAGAGAATGGTCTCTTCCCAATATCCGTTCAGTTTGAGATAGGTCCAGTCCACCGTGTACGACCGGTTCTTGGCGCGGGCAAACCGGATGAAATCGCCGCGGACTTTCGCCCTGGTGGTCTGAGGCGGGACCGACATGGCCCGTTGCACCGCCTCTTCTTCCACGATCCTGGCAGCCATGCCACGATTCTCCATTAAATAATACAGCCCGCGCGTACGTTTCACGTCATGAAATTGCAAATCCAGCAGAAACACTCTGGGATCGTCCCACCCGCAATCTTTTTTGTCCGTGTACGATTGGATGAGATGCTTTTTCATCACCCAATCGACTTCGTGCACGAGCTGCATCGGATCGTCTTCCAGGCGATCCAGCACGGATATCCACTTGTCCAGCACGTCATCTAAGACCGGATCGTGATCCTGTGCGGCCAGAAATTCCGTGGCGCGCTTGACGTAGACGCGCTGAATCTCGATTGCAGTCATCTGCCGCCCGTCATCCAGCTTCACCTTCTTGTTCAGCGTGGGATCGCGGGAGATTTCGCGGATGGCTTTCACGGGATCTTCGAGTTCCATGCCGGTCACGGAGAATCCCGATTCGATCATGGAGAGGACCAACGTGGCGGTGCCGACCTTCAGATAGGTGGCATATTCCGACATATTGGAATCCCCCACGATGATGTGGAGCCGGCGATATTTCTCCGCATCGGCATGGGGCTCATCGCGCGTATTGATGATGCTGCGCGAAGAGGTCGTCGAGGAGGACGTCTTTTCGTGGATGTGCTGCGCGCGCTGAGAGATGAAGTACTGCGGCTTGCCGGAGACCTTCAGCACCTTGCCCGCGCCGGAATAAATCTGCCGGGTCACAAAAAACGGGATGAGCTGTTCGGTCACCTTCCAAAAATCCACGTCCCGGCGCATGAGGTAATTTTCATGACACCCATACGTGTTTCCGAGCGAATCGGTGTTATTTTTAAAAATATAGATTTCGCCGGACAGGCCCTCTTCCCGCAAACGCTCCTCTGCCGCCGGCAAACAGGCTTCCAATAAGCGCTCGCCGGCTTTATCGTGAATCACCAGATCGAGAATGTTGTCACATTCCGGCGTGGAGTATTCGGGATGGCATCCAGTATCCTGATAGAACCGCGCACCGTTGACCAGAAACGCGTTCGACGGCCAGCTGTTGGGAATCAGCCCTTCAAAGATATAGCCCAGCACTTTCTCCATGGGAAGATAGATCTTCCCGTTGGGAGAAAAAATCAGACCGTACTCGTTTTCAAGGCCGAAGATTCGTTGTTGCATGGAGACACCTGCTTCCGGTGCGGCTCTTGTCAGGATACACCCTGACGCGAGTGGCTTCAACAGAGTCCGGCGAGCATTTCGTAGCCAGGCGCAGTCGAACAATCCACGGACCGATCACCGGCCAGCTGGAGTTCTGCCCTCTATGCAGGAACGTTACACCAAGAGGAGGGAGATATCGACACTGGCCAATCGTCGGAACTTGCGACCTTGACGATGCCGGTCCAATACGGCGACTTCGAGGTTTTCGGAGGGAATTTTCTGTGTGGCAACCTGTTCCAAAGCGGAGAGACAACGCCGGAGTCCGTCTTTGAGCGTCGGCGGCTGCGGCGTCGCATGTTCACGCAGGTATTGCTGTACGGCTTCGGACCGGCCGCCGATCACCGCGAAACTCTTCTCGTCCACAATGCTGCCGTCGAATGAGATGCGAAAAATTTCGTTTGCCTGGCCGTTGATCCCGACTTGCACGACCAGAATTTCCACCTCCAGCGGCTTCACATCCGTGCTGAAGGCTGTCCCCAGGCTTTGCGAATAGGCGTTCGAGAGGGTCCTGGCACTCACATCTTCCCTGCTGTACATGTAGCCGGTCAGATCGGCGTGGCGGATGCCCGCCTTGCGGAGATGTTCGAATTCGCTATATTTGCCGGCCCCGGCAAACGCGATCCGGTCATACACTTCGGAGACCTTGTGCAGAGAAGAACTGGGATTGTCGGCCGCCAGGACAATCCCATCCACATATTCCAGGGCAATAATCGAACGTCCCTTGGCAATGCCCTTTTTGGCATACTCCGCCTTATCCTGCATCATCTGTTCAGGTGAGACGTAGTAGGGCAACGGCATCGATTACGATCTCCTTCGTTCCGCAATCATGGTTTCGTAGAGGGCGCGGACGCGCGATTCCTGTACATCGGCAATCCCGGCCTCGCTCACGATCTTCGCCGTCGGATAGATCCCTCGAACCAGATCCGGCCCTCCCGTGCCGACGTCCTCGTCCGCGGCGTTGTACAAGGCCAGCAGTCCGACGCGGAGCGCGGCTTCTTCATCAAGCCCCAGCCGGTAATGCTCGCGCATGGTATTGCGCGCGTCTTTGCCGCCGGACCCGATGGAATGGTGGTCGGACTCTTCATACCGACCGCCGGTAATGTCGTATTTAAAAATACGCCCCTCTTTTCGCTTCAGATCGTACCCGACATAGAGCGGCATCACGACCAATCCCTGGAACACCATCGGCAGATTGGCTTTCACCATTTGTCCCAGCTTGTTGGCCTTGCCTTCGCACGACAGCTGGACGCCCTCCAGCTTTTCATAATGTTCAAGCTCGGTTTGAAAGAGCTTGGCCATCTCAATGCAGGGTCCTGCTGCGCCGGCAATGGCCATGGCCGAATACTCATCGATGCGGAACACCTTTTCAATCCGACGATCGGCGATTTGAAACCCTTCCGTCGCACGTCGGTCGCCCGCAATAATTGCCCCATCCCGATATTTCAACGCCAGCACCGTCGTTCCATGCGGCACCGGGAGCGTGCCCGGTCGGCCAAGGTCCACCGGAACCCCGGCGCGCTGCGTTGGGATGTCGTGTAATCCTGGCCGTAACTCGGGATGGTGCTGGGTGAGGAAATCGAAGAAGCTGGACCCGTCGTGATGTGGCAGAAAGGACATAGGGTTCATGTAGTGGTCGCAGTCAGGTGGACAGTTTTTCGAGCAGCGCAGCTGCGGTTTCCGCCTGAGCCAGTAGTTCCCCGGTCAGCGCTTCAGTGCCGCGGAGGGGGTCCATCAACGGAATCCGCTTGATCTTGTTCTGCCCGACATCAAAGAGCACCGACGTCCAGCTCACCCCGTAGACGGCATTCGGGTATTTCTTGACGCACTGGCCCCGGAAATAGGCCCTTGTTCCGACCGGAGGGTTCATCTCCGCTCGCACAATCTCATGATCCAACACAACCCGTTCGATCATATGGCTGCGCTCGAGAGTGTAATACAATCCCCGCTCCGGGCGGACATCATGATATTGCAAATCCATCAATCGCACGCGCGGATCGTCCCACCCGCAGGATTTGCGGTCCATGTAGGACTCAATCAGGTATCGCTTGGCGACCCAGTCCAACTCCCGCACCAACGAACGCGGGTCCCGTTCCAGGCGGTCGAGCACGTCCTCCCACCGCACCAGGATATCTTTCGTGACTTGATTGAGCTCATGACAGGCATAGTAATTCTGCGCGGCCTTGAGATAGGCGCGCTGCACCGCAATCGCGGTGGATGCAGTTCCGTCGGTCAGCTTCAGGCTCTCCTTCACCTGCACATCCCGGGACACCTGTTTGATGGCGTTCACCGGATCGGCGAGACTGATCCGTGGAAGATCCGCGCCAGCCTCCAGCAAATCCAGTACAATCGAGAGCGTGCCGACTTTGAGATAAGTGGATACCTCCGCCATATTGGCGTCGCCGACGATCACGTGCAGGCGCCGGTATTTGGCCGCATCGGAATGCGGCTCATCACGGGTATTGATGATCGGCCGCCGGACCATGGTGTTGAGATCGACGAGGGTTTCGAAAAAATCAGCCCGCTGTGAGATCTGATAATCGACGGCCGGCGTCTGATTTTCGGCTCCGACCTTGCCCGACCCGGCATAGATGGGTCGGGTCACGAGAAACGGGGTAAGCACCTGGGTGATTCGATCGAAGGATACGGTTCGCGAGACCAGATAATCCTCGTGATAGCCGTAACTGTTGCCCTTCCCGTCAGAATTATTCTTGTAGAGAACGAATTGATCCCGGCCGCGCGCCTCCGTGATTCCCGTCAGGGCCTGTGCAATGATACGCTCACCCACCCGCTCAAACGCCACGACCTCCCGGGCATTGGAGCATTCAGGCGTGGAATATTCCGGATGCGCGCCGTCGACATACAACCGGCCGCCGTTGGCCAACACCTTATTGAGTTGGCGATTGTAATCAGGCCCGGGCCGCTCGCGTTCTCCATCGACTTCAAATCCCCGAGCATCCAGTAGGGGGTTTTCATTTTCGTAGTCCCACACGGCCTGCGGCGCGGGAAGATTCGGGTAATAGCCGATCACGTGAATGGAGTTCGCCACCGGATCGGCTGCGTTCGGATCCCGGCTGGCAATACCAAATTCAGTCTCCGTGCCGATGACACGGGACAGGCTGTGCAAATGGGTCTCGTTCATGGAATATCGCGCGCCTACAGGTAGTGGCCCGTGCTGACTGTTTCGATTTGGCGCGCCTCTGACGGCCCGCCGCTAATCGTCCGGAGATGGACGATCTTCTCGCCTTTTTTCCCGGCGACCTTGGCCCAATCGTCCGGGTTCGTTGTGTTCGGCAAGTCTTCGTGCTCTTTGAACTCTTCGCGAATCGCGCGGATCAGGTCATCGGCCCGCAGACCACTTCCCTCTTGAGCGATCGCGCGTTTGACGGCAAATTTCTTCGCTCGCGAGACGATGCCCTCAATGAGGGCGCCGCTGGCGAAATCCTTAAAATACAGCACTTCCTTTTCGCCGTTCGCGTAAGTGACCTCGATAAATTTGTTTTCGTCGGTCGTCGCATACATGGCATCGACCGTCAGATTCATCAGGGAATCGACAAGCGCACGAGTATCCCCGCCGTGCCGCGCAAGGTCTTCCTCAGCAAAAGGCAGGTCTGTGGTCACGTATTTCGAGAAAATATCCCGGGCTGCCGTCGCATCGGGCCGGCCGACCTTGACCTTCACGTCCAGCCTGCCTGCACGCAGCACCGCGGGATCGATCAGATCCTGGCGATTACTCGCCCCGATGACGATGACATTGGTCAGTCGCTCCACGCCATCGATCTCGGACAAAAACTGCGGCACGATAGTCGACTCGATGTCGGACGAAATGCCGGTGCCGCGTGTGCGGAACAGCGCATCCATTTCGTCGAAGAACACAATCACCGGATGTCCGTCGTCGGCCCGTTCTTTGGCCTTCTTGAACACTTCGCGCACTTGCCGTTCCGACTCGCCGACGTACTTATTCAACAGCTCAGGGCCCTTCACATGGAGGAAATAACTACGCAGCTGCCGGTCTTTTAAATGTCCGAGCTTCTTGGCGATGGAACTGGCCACGGCTTTTGCGATCAACGTCTTCCCGCAACCGGGAGGGCCGTACAGTAAGACGCCTTTCGGCGCGCTCAACTTAAAGTTGGAGAAAATATGCGGGTACAGGAACGGGAGTTCCACCGCATCGCGTACCTGTTCGATTTCTCGCTGAAGTCCGCCGATATGCTCATAGTCCACATCCGGCACCTCTTCGAGCACCAGTTCCTCGGCTTCCGACTTCGGCAGCTTTTCAATGACGCAACCTGATCTCGGATCATACAAAAGGTGATCGCCCACGCTCAGACGTTCACTCAATAACGGCTCGCCGAGCTCAGCGACCTTCTCTTCGTCGAAGTGCAAGGTCACAAGCGCGCGGTTGCCTTCGAGTACATCCTTTAAACGAACCACTTCACCCTGCACGTCAAACCCGCGTACCGCGATGACGTTCAGCGCTTCGTTGAGAATGACTTCCTGTCCTTTGCGCAGTTCCTTCGCCTTGATGGACGGATGGAGACTCACCTTCATCTTGCGCCCGGAGACATAGACATTCCCGGTCCCGTCGGTATCCAAGCTGGAAAAGATGCCGTAGGTGGAAGGAGGAGCCGTCAGCTTCTCGACTTCGGCTCGCAAGGTTTCGATTTGGGATTTCGCTTCTTGGAGGGTCGCGACGAGCTTTTCGTTTTGCTTCGTCGTTTGCTCGAGTTGGTAGCGTGACTGGTAGAGCCGCCGAATCTCCTCCTCCATCGACTGGATTTGGGTGCGAAGTTTTTCGACCTCGCGGGCATGTTCGTCGTTCTTGTGCGTCACGACTCCATCTCCGTCAGAAAGTGATCGAGTCAGGCGCTTGACGGAATCACGGAAGGACCGGAGTCGGCCTGAACTCCCTTTTGATTCGGCCATCGCCCCACTCGTCGGATGGATGAAAAACCTTGTCCATGACGGTCATCAGTACTGTTCCGGATTCTATCATCCGCATATGGGGTGGTCAACTGCAGCAGGAGCGGCGACCGATGCCACGACTGCTCGCGCGATGAACCTTGCGCGTCCCGGCCCGGCATCACCACTCGATGTCGACTGCAGCAAGTAAATCCTCAGTCGCCTGTTCGACATTCACGGCGCTTAAAATCGATGATACCGCGGCGACACCGAATGCCCCCGCCTGTCGTACCGCGCGCGCGCGAGTGGCCGTGATTCCGCCGATCCCAAAGATCGGGATACGCACTTTCTTCGCCGCCTGTTCGAGAAGCGGCAACCCGATCGGCGGTCCGTAGGCGCGCTTCGACGGAGTATCGTAGATGGGACCCAGCACCACGAAGTCGGCTCCGTGCTGTTCGGCGGTCATCACACCGTCGAGGGAATGGACCGAAAGACCCAGCAGTTGCGAGGGCCACAGCAGATCTCGCACAACTTCCGCTGGCAGACTGCTCTCGCGCAAATGGACGCCTTGGGCGCGCAGGGCCAGCGCCACATCGACACGGTCATTGATGAACAACCGCGCATCCGGCAACTCTCGCTGGATTTCCATGGCCAATGCATGTAGTTCGCGAGCCGACAGATCGCGTTCGCGGAGCTGAACTGCACGCACGCCCGCACGAACGGCCCGCGCCAATACCGATACAAGCGGACGCCCGGCGGTTTGCTGACGATCAGTGACGAGGTAGAGACGGAAATCGACAGGAGGCATCAGCGGGAAGAGGTGAGTTCGGAATTATGAGTCTTGAGTTGGCGCATTGAATCAAACGTGGAACTTTGAACGCATCACTCACACCTGACAATCTCAGAGCATCCCTTCGATGGGGCTGCTGGCCGTCGCGTAGAGTTTGCGCGGAATCCGGCCGGCCTTGTACGCCAGTCGGCCGGCCCACACGCCATATTTCATGGCTTCTGCCATCGCAATCGGATCCTGAGCGCCGGCAATGGCGGTATTCATCAGGACCGCGTCAGCGCCATACTCCATGGCAAGTGCCGCATCCGACGCCGTTCCCACCCCCGCATCAACGATGATCGGCACCTTGACCGTTTCCATGATGATCTTCAGATTGTAGGGATTGCGGATGCCGAGGCCGGAGCCGATCGGAGCGGCCAGCGGCATGACCGCCGGGCAACCGATGTCGACAAGCTTCTTGGCCACGATGGGATCATCATTGGTATACGGCAACACAATGAATCCCTCCTTGATAAGGATCTTCGCCGCTTCGATCAATCCCGCCGTGTCGGGGAAGAGGGTCTTCTCGTCGCCGATCACTTCCAGCTTGACCAGATCGGAGACGCCGGCCGCGCGTGCTAATCTGGCATACCGCACGGCATCCTCCACGGTGTAACAGCCGGCCGTATTCGGCAGGATGATGTATTTCTTCGGATCGAGATAGTCGAGGAGGTTTTCTTTGGAACGATCCGTAATATTCACGCGGCGCACCGCGACGGTCACCACATCGGCGCCGGACGCGTCGATGGCTTTTTTGGTCTCCGCAAAATCTCGATATTTCCCCGTCCCCACCCACAGGCGCGATTGAAATTCCCTGCCGGCGATCACCAACCGATCATTCATCGTATCCATCCCTTATTCCGCTCCGCCGCCAATGAAGCTCAATATTTCCACCCGGTCCCCTTCGCGGAGACTGCGAGTTTCGAAATCCCTCCGATCCAGAATCTCCAGGTTCAGCTCCACCGCCACCCGGTCGGCGCGAATGTCCAACTCGCGCAGCAAGGCCGCGACTGTATGCCCATCACCGATTCCGCGAGATTCACCATTCACCTGGATCGTCACAACCACTCCTGAATGTGTCGAATCATCCTATGAAACGGGAAAACCGGTTGTCAACCAAGGCATGATGGGCCTTGCCGTTTGACAGGCATTCGCTCCACAATGGGCCATCACGCTCGACGCCGCTCGTTACCCATGGATGACCGCCTCAATCAACTTGCCCAGATCTTTCGCGCCATGGCCAACCTGCTGGCGGCCCAACGGGCCAACCCGTACCGGGTGCGCGCGTACCGAAAAGCGGCTGACGCCGTCCTGACGATCACCGAAGACCTCACCGATCTGGCGGCCCGTCGTCAACTGCAGGAGATTCCGGGGATCGGCAAGGACCTGGCAGGAAAAATCGAAGAGTTTCTCGCGACAGGAACGATTCGCGCCTACGAAGAACTCAAGACTCCGTTACCGAAGGAAGTCGCTGAATGGGCTTCATTGCCGGGGCTGTCTGATGCGCTGGTGAGTTATCTCTACTTTCGGCTGAACATTCGCACATTGGCGGATTTGGAATCCCTGGTTGCGTCCCATCTCTTAAGAACACAACCAGGGTTTTCAGGATCGGAAGACGAACTACTGGCAGCAATCCACCGGCAGCGTGAAGCCGCTGCGATTAGGCCGCCGGTCGAAGCTCCTTGAAGATCTTCCAGGTCTTCAGCAGTTCAACAGCCTTCTGTAACTGAACATCGTCCTCGACGGAGATATCCCCGCCCGCATCACCCAGCGACGCCGCCCCGTTTTTATGCGCAGGTTCATCCGCCGGTTTGGAAGAAGCCGGATCTTTGCCGGAGGCCGGTGCCTTCGCCGTCTTCGGCTCGGTTTCTTTCGCGTCTTTGTCCCCCGCTTTCGCCACCGTCTGCGCCTGCAGTTTGACGACGATATCCGGGGTGATGCCGGTGGATTGAATCGAACGTCCCTTGGGAGTGTAATACTTGGCCGTCGTGAGGCGGAGCCCTGAACCATCGCCCAGCGGCAGGATCGTCTGCACGGACCCCTTGCCGAACGAGGTGGTCCCGACGATGACCGCGCGCCCCCAATCCTGCAGGGCCCCGGCTACAATCTCGGATGCGCTCGCAGAGCCTTCATTGACGAGGATGATCATCGGGGAATCTTCCAGCGTCTCCTTGGTCTTGGAGAACCACTCGTCCTTTTTCCCCTCGCGTCCCTTCGTATACACGATGAGTTTCCCGTTCCCTACAAACTGCTCCGAGACATCAACCGCCGCCGTCAGCAACCCGCCGGGGTTGTTCCGCAAGTCGAGAATGGTCCCCTGGACCTTTTGTTCTTTAAATTGCTTCAATGCCCGCGCGAGATCTCTTCCCGTGGCCTCTTGGAACTGGGTCAATCGCACGTATCCGATCGTGTTATCGAGCACCTTAAACTTGACACTTTCAATCTTGATGGTATCGCGAACCAACGAAAAGGCGAGAGGATCCGCGGTGCCGTCCCGTTGAATGGTCAGGTTCACTTTGGTGCCCTTCGGGCCGCGCATCTTCTGCACCGCATCCATCAGCGTCAGGTCTTTGGTGGGTTCGTCGTTCACCTTAGTAATGAAATCACCGGCCTTGATCCCGGCCCTGTGCGCGGGAGTGCCCTCGATCGGAGAAATCACGGCCAACCGGTTCTCCTTCACCCCAATCTGAATGCCGACGCCGCCGAATTCGCCCTTCGTCTCGACTTGCATCTCCTTGTACATTTCGGGCGTCATATAGGCGGAGTGCGGATCGAGCGTCGACAACATTCCCCGAATCGCCCCTTGCACGAGGTCTTTCACCTTGGTGTCATCGACATAGTGTTTTTGCACCTGGGTCAACACTTCGGAAAAGGTGCGCAACTCTTCATAGGTTTCAGAAGCGTGGCCGGTCCGCTCCAACCCCTTTTCCAGCACGATCCCGACACCCAGCGCTACTGTCACCATCAGCAAAAGATATAACCACCGCCGACTCCGCCGCTGTTCCATACGTGGGTTCCTTCCTTCCGAGGCCTACCGCTTTGACAGCCACACCAGGGGATCTACCGGTTCCGCCCCCTCGCGCAGCTCAAAATACAGCGTATTTTCACCTGTCATGCCGGTGTCGCCCGTTTCCCCGATCGCATCCCCGGCTTCAATTCGGGCGCCCACAGACGTCAAAATTTTCGATGCGTGGGCGTAGAGCGAAAACACCCCATTGGCATGATCCATGATTATAACGAGTCCGTAGCCTTTCAACCAGTCTGCATAGACAACCTGACCGGCAAGCACCGATCGTATATTACTCCCTTCCGCCGCGCGAATCTCAATCCCCTTTCGCTGAATGTACGTGTTGAAAGTGGGGTGCTTTTGTCGGCCAAAGTACGAAACCACCTGCCCGTCTGTCGGCCATAAGAGAGTTCCTCGTAGAGCCCGTAGCCCTCCTCCGGCGGATGGCGGGCGGGTCGCCAAGGCAGCCCGTCGTCTTGTCTCAAGTTCTTTCAACAAACTGTCGACTCGACTCGCGGAACGCTCCAGTTCCTCTACCGCCCGGTCATGCGACTCCTTTTCCTGCGTAATTTTCGCAAGATAGACGCGTTTCTGCTTCTTGAGTCCCTGAATTTGAGCCAGTTTCTCCTCTGTGCTGACCTTATAGGCAAAAATGCCCTGGCGTGCTTCCTCACGGCTCCGTTCCACCTCGGCGATCCGCTCGGCATCCTTCCGATAGGTCTCCATGATCTCGTATTCCCGTTGCGTCACGGCGGAGAGATACCGGAACCGGCGCTGAAAGTCGCCGGACGAACTAGCGGCGAGCAAGGTCTTCAGTTGCCAAAACCGCCCTTCGACATACTGAACCCGCAACCGAGCGGCAATGGCATCCTGCCGTTCATCGATACGCTCGGACAGACGGCTCAGCTGCACGCTCATTTGCTCGATTTCCACGTCCTTTTTCTTCAGCTTCCTGACGGTATCCTGGTGCTCCTGCCGATACCGCACCAGGCGCTCATCCAGCGACTGCAGTCCCTGTAGTATCGACTCGCGCTTTTTCTCGGCCTCGTCCGCCTTCTTACGCTTCTCAACAATGGTTCCGCGTAATTTCTCCAGCGTTTTCTTTTCCTGCTCGATCTTATCGGTATAAGAGTCTTTCCGTTCGGCATGTGCCGGCATCGGGACCATCGACACCGCTACGTGGAGGCTCACTATCACCCATGCCCACTGAAGCCTTGTCATGCCCGTCCCTCGCCAAAACGCAACAGCGAGAGGAAGCTCCCGGCGCACCCCAGAAAGAGTCCCACCAGCATAAGCACTAGGCACATGTCGAACGAAAAAAATGTCAACAGCGCATCGACACCCAGAAATCGTGTGGCGGAGTGAATTTGATGCCGGAACAACTCAAACCCGCCTTTTAAGATCACCAGTGAAAGGGCACTGCCACAGAGCCCCAATGCCGCACCCTCCAGCAAATACGGCACGCGGATAAACGTGGTGCTCGCCCCAATGAGACCCAGAATCTCAATTTCCTCGCGGCGGGAATAGAGAGCCAGGCGAATGGTATTCGCAATGATGGTCACCGAAGCGGCCGACAAAATCACGCCGACAATGATGGCCGCTACCTCAATGTATCGAACAATGCCGGCCAGGGCCTCCACCCATTCCTGGTTATACTGAACCTGACTGACGCCCGGAATCAGTTGGGTACGATTGGCCCAGCGTCGCATGGCGTCGGAGGAGCGAGACTCTGCGGCCAACGTGATAACGAATGAGGCAGGAAGCGGGTTTTGCCCGAGTCCCTGCAGCAGACGCGACTCCGAGGGGAATTGGGCCTGAAAATCAGCCAGCGCCCGCTCCTTGGACACAAACGTCAACGAGGCGATCGCTCGATCGATCTTTAACTGTTGCTCGATTTCGATTCGGGACTGCTCAGTCAGGTCGTCCTGCAAATACACCATGACCTGAATATCCTGCTCCAGTGAGGAGGCCATGGTCTTCAAATTCACATAGAGCAACAAAAACACGCCGACACAGGCGAAGGTAAAGGCCGTCGTCGCCACCGCGACCAACGTGGTGGTCCGATTCGTCAAGACATTGGCCACGGCCTCTCGCAAAAGATACAGAAGGCGCCTCACGATGCCCCCTGCTCACTCGACACCACTTTTCCGTGATCCAGAGTGATCACCCGTCGATTGACCTGTGCCAACACATTGGGATCATGCGTAGCGACGATGATCGTCGTCCCCCGCGCATTGATCGACTTGAACAACTCGATAATCTCGCTTGTCAGATCGGGGTCTAAATTCCCGGTTGGCTCATCGGCCAGCAGCATAATCGGCCCGTTGACGATCGCGCGGGCAATGCAAATGCGCTGCTGCTCTCCCGTCGAGAGGCCGGGCGGAAACAGATCCTTCTTATGATCCAGGCCGACCGCACGCAACGCCTCCGCGACTTTGCGCCGGATCTCCGTCGTGGACGCACCCTGCACCAACAAGGGCAGCGAAACGTTTTCAAACACGGTTTTCTTGGGGAGGAGCCGGAAGTCCTGCAAAACGACGCCCACCTTCCGACGCAGGACAGGGATTTCGGAGGGGCGGAGTTTCGACAGGCTTCGACCCTGCACGAGGATCTGGCCTTCTTCCGGACGCTCCGCCCCGATCAACAGCTTGAGCAGAGTCGATTTCCCCGCACCGCTGGGCCCCATCAACAGGACGAATTCGCCTTTCTCGATTTCCAGTGTGACATCGGAAAGGGCCGGGCGACGATCGTAGTATTTTGAGACGTGAAAAAGTTGAATCATGAATGGTGACAACGGTAGCGGTCAGAATGCAGCACGACGTCACCCTTTCCGCATGCCATGGCACGACAGAGGCCCGGCCCGGCACAACACCTCAAAGACTCAATGGCATCCTACCATCGCAGATCATCCCCGGCGACGTCGAATGCATTCGCAATATGTTGCACGGCTGCAGCAGTTCCGGCATCGTCTTGAATCAGCACGACGTCGAATCGGCAGGCATGGTCGTGAAGGCGATGCTGTGCGAGATAGTGAGCCGCCAGTTGAATGAGCTTGGCCCGTTTGCGCGCATCCACGGCCTCGATCGCGCCGCCATAGGCCCCTGAGCGCCGGCGTTTGACTTCGACAAACACCAGCACGCCCCCGTCGTCCGCGATCAGATCCAGTTCGCCCAATGCGGAGCGGACGTTGCGCCCCAGGATTCGAAACCCCTGCCGGCGAAGATAGGCTTCGGCTAGCCCTTCTCCTTCGTCTCCGAGCAGGCGGCGTCGATCACGCATCAGTCGAGCAGGCTCTCACTCTCATCGGACAACGAACGGTCGACCGTCGCATCGTCCGCTAAGCAATGTTGTACAGGCGCGAAACTTCGCCGGTGAATCGCACAGGGCCCATGCTCGCGCAGCAAACGCAGATGCTCAGGCGTTCCATAGCCTTTATGCTCTGCAAAATTGTATTGGGGATACCACCGGTGATATTCGACCATCAGGCGGTCTCGCGTCACCTTGGCAACAATCGAGGCCGCCGCAATGGAACAGGACAAGCCATCGCCTTTGATGATAGGACGCTGGGGAATTGAGAGGCCGGAGAGAGTGACCGCATCCAGAAGCAAAAAGTCCGGTTGCACCGGGAGCGCCATTAACGCCCGACGCATCGCCAACAAAGAGGCTTGAAGAATGTTCAGGCGATCGATTTCCGCCTCCGTCGCAACACCGATACCCACACCGGTGGCGCGGCGGACAATTTCAGCAAAGAGCCGAACACGGTCCGATTCGACAATTTGTTTGGAGTCGTTGAGTCCCGGCAGGCGACATCGTCGCGGCAATAATACAGCCGCAGCAACCACCGGACCGGCGAGAGGCCCACGTCCGGCCTCATCCAGACCGGCAATATGCCGGTATCCGCGCGACCGAGCCTCCACCTCAAATTCCTCGGTGGGTCCCCCTGTCGTCGGGTTCAGGCTACCAACCAAACGTGCGCCTCTGTCCTGAGCGTATACGAAGGGCCGGTGTTAGGCCTTTGCCGCAGCTGCCGCTTCGGCCTTCGCTGCAGTCTGCGCCTTGCTCTCGACTTTGAACTCGCGGTCTTCGACCTTGGCGAACTTGCCCTTCTTCGTCCGCAAATAATACAACTTGGCGCGGCGGACTCGCCCTTGCCGGACGACGTCAACTTTCGCCACGCTGGGTGAATGGATCGGAAAGGTCCGTTCCACACCGACGTTATACGACAGCTTCCGCACAGTGAAGGTTTCGCTATTCAGGGTTCCTTTTCTGGCGATAACCGTCCCTTCATAGACCTGGATACGTTCCTTTTCACCCTCAACGACCTTCACGTGAACACGAACGGTATCCCCGATCTCGAATTTGGGCGCCGTTTTTTTGGTTAAGGATCGTTGGATCCGCTCTAGCCGATTCATAGTCTCTCTCCTCCTCTCAACGAACAGGTACCTGTACTAGACTCTCTTGCATCACTTCACTCAATAACCGTCGATCTTCCACTCCAAGCTCTCGATCCCGCAGGAGATCCGGTCGCTTCACATAGGTGTTTCGCAACGCTTCTTTCCGGCGCCACAAGCGGATCACCTCATGGTGCCCCGATACCAGCACCTCAGGAACCGCCATCCCGCGCACCTCCGCAGGCCTGGTGTAATGCGGATACTCCAACAAACCTTCAGTAAACGATTCCTCGGCCGCCGACGCCGCATCACCCAGCACACCGGGGACTAAGCGGGCCGCGGCGTCGATCATGACCAGCGCCGCCAATTCCCCTCCGGTCAATACATAGTCGCCGACGGAGATCTGCTCCGGACACAGCGCCACATTCACACGCTCATCCATGCCCTCGTAATGCCCGCAGACAAATACCAGGACACGGTCATCGTTCGCCAGAGACTGCGCAAGTGCTTGCGTAAACGGCCGTCCCTGGGGAGACGGCATGATTACCCGCAAGGTCGTCCCGGGATGAGAGGCCTGATATTGGGCGCGCACCGCATCAACGGCCTGCAGGACTGGTTCAGCTTTCATGACCATGCCCGCGCCCCCGCCATATGGCACGTCGTCCGCCGTTTTGTGCCGGTCGAACGTATGGTCCCGCAGGTTTTGAACAGAGACCTCCAGCAATCCCTTTTCCTGGGCCCGCTTGAGAATACTCTGGCCAAGCACTGGGGCCACCATATCGGGGAACAATGTCAGAACGGCACACCGCATCTTAGAGATCTCCGAACCCTTCAGGTAGCCGAACCGTCATCACCCGCTTCGCGACATTCACCGACACCACGATTTGTTTGGCCGCAGGAATCAGCAATTCTTTTCCGTCCTGCCGCACGACGAAGGCCTGATTATCAGACATGGCCAGCACGTCTTCCAGCTGGCCCAATACCGTTCCGCCTTCATCCTGGACAACCATCCCGATCAAGTCACATTGATAGTACTGATCGGTCGGCAGCGCCGGCGAGTCCCCACGCGGAACCTGCAAAAGTCCACCGCGAAACTCGGCGACCTGCTCCGGCGTCGTGAATGCTTCGAACCCCACGATCAATGTCGGCCCACCGGACCGAACATGCGTGACCCGCGTCACGAGGCTTTTGCCGCTCGACGCAACAATCGTCACCTCGCGCAGGGCCTCAAATCGCCCTGGCACATCGCTCAGCGACCGCACACGCGCTTCGCCTCGCACCCCAAAGGATCGCTCGATCCTTCCAATGGTCACAAGCTCTGCCTGATCGAGCGGCGTCATGAGATCCGACTACTTTTTGCTCTTCTCGTCTTTTCCCGGCTTCTCAGCCTTCGCACTCTTCTCAGTCTCGAATTCCTTCCAGACTCCGTGCCGCTTCAACAGCGTCCGCACCGTCATCGTGGGCTGAGCGCCATGCCGCAACCACGAGAGCACCCGTTCCGACTTCAGCACCGGCACCGCCGGATTCTTCAGCGGATCGAAAATGCCAAGAATTTCCAAAAAGCGGCCGTCGCGCGGCTTGCGTGAATCCGCTGCGATGACCCGATACATCGGTCGCTTGTGTCGTCCCGTCCGTGCCAATCGTAAATGAACCGCCACTAGAACCTCCTACAATAATGAGCCCTCAGCCATCGCTGGGTTTGCTCGGTTAACATGCTCTGCTCCACCGAAACTATCTGTACACTCATGAGCTAGCCCGCTCACATTCCCCGAAGCATTTGGGCCAACTGACGCCGCCCGCCGGCGCCGCCCGACATGACCTTGGCGATCTTTCGAGCCTGCAAAAACTGCTTGATCAGACGGTTGACCTCTTGCACGCTCGTCCCGCTGCCGCGCGCGATTCGTTTTTTCCTGCTGCCGTTGATCAGCGTGTGATCGCGCCGTTCACGGCTGGTCATGGAATCGATCATGGCCGCGACCCGCTTCATTTCTTTTTCCGGCAACCCGCTGTTCGCGAGGTCTTTCAACTTTTGTCCGCCCGGCAGCATACCCAGGATCTGTTCGAAGGATCCCAGCCGGTTCATTTGTCCCAGTTGCGAGCGAAAGTCTTCCAACGTAAAGGTGCTGCTCGTCAGTTTCTTTTGCGCGGCTTCCGCCTCTTCCTGCGAAAACGTCTCCTGCGCCTTTTCGATCAATGAGAGGACATCGCCCATTCCGAGGATCCGCGAGGCCATCCGATCCGGATGGAAGGGCTCCAACGCGTCGAGCTTTTCTCCCATTCCGAGAAACTTGATCGGCTTCCCGGTCACGGCCCGGATAGACAGGACCGCGCCGCCACGGGCGTCGCCTTCAACTTTGGTCAGGATCACCCCGGTGAGACCGACCTGCCGGTCGAACTGCCCGGCCATATTGACCGCATCCTGACCGGTCATCGCATCGGCAACCAGCAGCACCTCGTGCGGAGTCACGGCTTCTTTGACCGCCACGAGTTCGGCCATCAATTCGTCATCAACATGCAACCGGCCGCCGGTATCCAGCACAACGAGGTCGTAGCCCTGCTCCTCGGCCCGCTCCACTCCGCGCTGGCAAATACGCACGACATCGGCCCGCGAAGCATCCACTTGATCGAACCGATGAACATCGATCCCCAGGTCGTGTCCGAGGCTCGCCAGCTGATCGCCTGCGGCAGGGCGACGCGGGTCGGCCGCCACAAGCAACACCCGTTTCCCTTGGCTCTTGAATAAGCGGGCCAGTTTTCCGGAGGTCGTCGTTTTCCCGGCTCCCTGCAATCCGACCATCATCAGAATCGTCGGAGGCCTGGAGGCAAGACTGATGCTCGACCGCTCACCGCCCATCATGCCGCGGAGTTCGTCCCAGACAACCTTGACGACCTGATGACCCGGCGTCAGGCTTTTCAGCACTTCCTGACCGATCGCTTTTTCACGCACGCGGTCCAGGAAATCCTTGACGACCTTGAAATTCACGTCGGCTTCGAGCAGCGCGAGACGGACTTCCTTCAGCGCTTCGGCAATATTGTCCTCCGTGAGCACACCTTGCCCACGAAGCTTTTTGAGGATCCGTTCAAATTTTTCGCTCAGCGCGTCAAGCACCAAATCACCAAAGAAAAAGGCCATCGAAGCCGGGCTCGAGCCAGAGCTCCGATCGCCTCGAAAAACATCAAAAAAATAGCATCGGGCAGTCTATAGAAGGGGGGCGCGTGAAGTCAAGATATTCAGCACCGCCGTTCACGATGCCCTAGAGCCGTCACGCCACACTGCGTTCGAAATTCCCCGCCGGCCTTTGCCATTCTCAGAAGCAGTCCCAGTCTTTTGCCTGTGGACAGCCGGCAAGGAAAGTTTTACCCAGACGCGCGCCAGCGAACCTTCCCGTTCAGTAACATGCACCTGACCGGCATCTGGCATGCATTTTGTTGACATCATTTTACGCTTCCGATATGGTGCCTAAAGTCGGCACATACCGCCGACAGTGTGAACCGGGAGAGACATCGGATGAGAAAATCGATCGGCGTGCTGCTGATCTTTATCCTGATCGGCGGAATGCTGGGCGGGATTTTCGGTGAAATTCTGCGAGTGATGGCCCCGAACGGCGCGATTCAAAACATCTTTGCCAGCAATTTCTCTCCCGGGATCAACCCGCCGCTCACCGTCGACCTGGTTCTCCTCAAACTGACCTTCGGCTTCAGCATCAAGGTCAATCTGCTCAGCGTGTTGGGGATGTTTCTGGGGGCCTACCTGTACAAACAGATGTGACTTGAGGGAATCCTACCCGTAGCGTCGTCGTACGGCTCAGCCGTTACTGCGCTAACTCCAACGCTTTCAACTTCAAGGACCTGATCCGATTCCGTAACTCTGCCGCCCGTTCGAACTCCAACTTCTTGGCGGCAGCCTTCATCTCGACCTCCAGACGGCGAATCAGCTGATCCGTATCCCCTGTCGGCGCATAGTCCCCCGACGATTCTGCCGCCAGTTCGAGCTGCCCCGCATTCGTTCCTCCGGACGCATAGTCGAGCACTGGGATCAGCTTCTTGATGCTCTCGGGCGTAATGCCATTGGCGACATTGTAGGCCTCCTGGATATGCCGCCGGCGCGCCGTCTCGTCTATGGCGCTCCGCATCGAGTCAGTCACCGTGTCCCCGTAAAAAATGACTCGGCCGTCGAGATTTCTCGCCGCGCGTCCTGCCGTTTGAATCAGGGACCGATGCGACCGGAGAAACCCTTCCTTATCCGCATCAAGAATCGCCACCAATCCGACTTCCGGAAGATCCAGCCCCTCCCGCAAGAGGTTGATCCCGACCAGCACATCGAACACGCCGCGCCGGAGGTCTCGAATAATCTCTGCCCGCTCCAGCGTCTTGATGTCCGAGTGGAGATAACGCACCTTCACCCCGAGATCGTGATAATACTCCGTGAGATCTTCGGCCATGCGTTTAGTCAGAGTGGTGACCAGCACGCGATTGCCCTTCGCTGCCTCCGCGCGTACTTCCGCCAGAAGATTGTCCACCTGCCCCTTCGCCGACCGCACGTCGATAAGGGGATCCATTAAGCCGGTCGGGCGAATGATCTGCTCAATGACCTCGCCCTTGGCATGCTCCAGCTCATAGGGGCCGGGCGTCGCCGACACATAGATCACCTGCTTGAGCATCCGCTCGAACTCGGCAAATTTCAGCGGACGATTGTCGACGGCAGAAGGCAGCCGGAATCCATAGTCCACGAGCGTGCGCTTCCTGGAAAAATCGCCTTCGTACATGCCGCCGATTTGGGGCACCGTCGCGTGCGATTCATCGATGATCAAGAGAAAGTCTTTCGGGAAATAATCCAGCAACGTCGGCGGGGGATCTCCCGGGGCGCGCCCGCTCAAGTGGCGCGAATAGTTTTCAATCCCGTGGCAATATCCCATGGCGCGGATCATTTCGAGATCGAACTTGGTCCGCTGCTCAATCCGTTGCGCCTCCAACAACTGGCCGTTTTTCCTGAACGCCGCCACTCTCGCGTCCAGCTCCTCCTCAATGCCTGTGATCGCCCGTTCATAGCGGTCCGGCGCAATGAGGTAGTGCGTGTTGGGGTAGATGGCGATCTTCGGCAACTTGCCCAACGATTTGCCGGTCAGCGGGTCGATCTCATGAATGGCATCGACCGTATCGCCGAACAGTTCGATACGCACCGATTTGGCTTCTGAGGAAGCGGGAAAAATCTCGATGACATCCCCGCGCGCGCGAAATGTCCCCCGGTGGAAATCCACATCATTGCGCGCATACTGAATATCGACTAGTTTGGCCAGTATCTTCTCGCGCCGCGTCTCCATACCTTCTTCGAGATACACCAACATGTCATGGTAGACCTCCGGCGACCCGAGGCCGTAGATGCAAGAGACGGACGACACGATCAGCACATCATTCCGCTGCAGCAAGGACGTCGTCGCGGCATGGCGCATCTGATCGATCGCGTCATTGATCGAGGCATCCTTCGCAATATAGATGTCGCTCTGGGGAATGTAGGCTTCCGGCTGGTAGTAATCGTAATAACTGATGAAGTATTCGACCGCATTGTGCGGAAAGAACTGTTTGAATTCCTGATAGAGCTGACCCGCCAGCGTCTTATTGTGCACGAGCACGAGCGTGGGCTTCTGAACCCGCTCGATGACGTTGGCCATTGTGAACGTCTTACCGGATCCGGTGACGCCCAACAGAGCCTGGTGCTGTTTGCCCGCCAGGATTCCGGACGTCAGCTTGTCAATCGCCTGGCCCTGATCGCCGCAGGGCTTGAAGGGAGCATCGAGCTTAAATGGGGGCATAATCGTTTCATCATAGCATGCGCGCTAATTAAATCGCCCTCTCTTGAAAGCGGTGAAGTTCGCCGGTTTTGAAGATGCGACCGAGGCAGACGAGGCGACGATCTTCCCGAACATGTCTCGAACGACATGCCACCTGCTCGGAACGATTCGCACCGACACCGCTTGAAGGAAGAGTCGAAGCAGACTTTGTCGCCGTGACGCTGACCGTCACGGCGATTCGGCAGGTATCTTACCGGGAGAGAAAACACCCGACCTGGGTTACCACGAGGTGACTAGCGATCACTCAGTGAGTTTTCTTGTCAGGAGCGTCGGCGGCATCGCCTTTTTCCACCTTGAGGATATTCACGTCGAAGGTGAGCGTCTTTCCCGCCAGTGGATGATTGAGATCAATCAGGACTTTCTTCTCATTCACTTCCAAGACTTTGACCAACCGGTTGTCCGAGGCTTGCAAAATATCTCCGACCTTCACGTCTTTGGGAAGTTTATCCTTATCGATACTTTGCCGCAGTTTATTGTTATAGGGACCGTAGGCATCTTGCGCCGACACATCGATGCGCCGCTTCTGTCCGGCCTTCATGCCGTCGAGCGCCTTTTCGAGGCCGGGAACGATTTCATGCGCTCCCTGCACAAAGGTAATCGGCTCCTGACCGACATTCGAATCGGCCACGCTTTTGTCGGGAAGCGACAACGTATATTCCAACGACACCTTCATCCCGTCGGCAACGACAAGATCGCCTTGCGCGAAGGCGCACTCGCCGGCTCCCAGGCAACCGGCGGCGATTATCATGCTCAGCAACAGATTCCGTGCAGATCTCATCGCGGCCTCCTCCTCAATCTGCCGGACAGCCTTTCTGTCCGGCCGTGCAATGCATCAACTATTGCCGCGGCGCGGAGCCGCAGGACGACCGGCACGCCATCCCCGGCGGCCCTGCCCACCTCGGGAGTCTTGGCTCATAGAGTTGGGACGCTCTCCGGAACGACGCGGCCTAGCATCTCGTCCACGTCCATCATGTCGGGCTTGTCCGTTCGACTCCGTCTCACGAGCAGGAGGCGGCAACGTCGCCAAAGTCGGCAGCGTCAGGCGCTTCGTTTGGATGCGCAGCCGACGCACCATCGCGAGATATTCATGTTCCTCTTGCGGAGAGAGAATCAAAAGCGTGGCCCCGGATCGTTCAGCGCGGCCTGTCCGACCGGTCCGGTGGACATACGAGGTGGGGTTGCCGGGCAACTCATAATGAATGACCTGCGAGACGGTCGGCACATCCAAGCCACGCGCCGCGACATCGGTCGCCACCAACGAGCGCAACCGCCCGGAACGGAACGCCGTCAGCGTCCGCTCACGCTGAGCCTGCGAATGATTGCCGGTAATGGCGCCCACCGAGGCCGGTTCACCACCCAACCGGGCCGCCAACCGTTTCACTTTGTATTTCTGATCGCAAAACACCATCGACTGATCACCGGCTTCCGACGATTGCAGCAGCGTATGAATCAGTTGCACCCGCGACGATTCGCTCGGCACCACGTAATAGGCATGGGTGATGGTGGTCGGCGTGTTCACGCCTGGATCCACGGCGGTACGGGCAGGATTCTTCAGCATCGACTCCGCCAGCGTGAGAATGTCCGGCGAGAACGTGGCCGAAAACAGCATGGTCTGCCGCTGCGTGGGAAGCAGTTGCAAAATGCGTTGAATGTCGCGCAGGAAGCCGCGATCAAGCATTTGATCGGCCTCGTCCATCACGACATATTCGATGCCGCGCAAATCCAAATGACGAGTGCCGGCCACGTCCAGCAGACGTCCCGGCGTCCCGATCACAATCATCGGCGGCTGGCGAAGCGCGCGGTAATGCCGCTCGATCGGAACACCCCCGTACACGGCCAGCGACGTCACCGCCGGTGGCGCATACTTGCGCAGTTCCATTTCAATCTGAAGGGCCAACTCACGGGTCGGCGCCAACACCAGGGCGCGCGGCGATCGGGACGGCCCGTTCTGCGCGGACGCATGGCCGGCGGGCTTCCACCCTTCCTTGACGGCCCGTTCAATCAACGGAATGAGAAACGCCAACGTTTTCCCGCTCCCCGTTTTGGCCTGGGCCAACAGATCGCGCCCCTGTAGCGCCAGCGGAATTGCCGCGCCCTGAATGGGAGTCGGCGCGGTAAACCCGGCCTGCTGTAAACGGTCAGCGAGAAACGATGTAAGAGACAATTCGGCAAACGACACCATGCAACGACACTCCTAATTCTCTATCTGGGGAAACAGGGGCAGGCAACCTGATGGCCCTGCAGACCAAAGAGAGGACAACACGGTAAGAAAAACGCAGGGGCTACCCTGTCGGCAGCCCCTGAATAGGTATATAGAAACGGGCGCAGCTTAGTGCCGGCCCCCGCCCATTCCACGTCCACCGCCACCGGAGCGGGGCTCCTGCGGGCGGGCTTCGTTGACCGTCAAAGTCCGGCCGCCGAATTGTGTCCCGTTCAAGGCGTTGATTGCCGCCTGCGCCTCAGAATCTCCCGACATTTCCACAAAGCCAAAGCCCCGTGATTGCCCGGTAAACTTGTCCGTGATGATACGCGCAGACGTCACCGCGCCATGCACCGCGAACAGGTCACTCAGCTGTTGCTCGGTGGTTGAATATGGCAAGCCGCCAACGTAGATCTTCGAACCCATCGGGTTCCTCCTTTGAGAATAGAATGGTGTTGTCTGGGACTCGAGAAAGAAACGAGGAAGGAATGGGGCGAAGATGCAAACACAGCGGCAATCTTAGCTCTGGCTTCCGAAATTCCCGGGAAGAACCCAAAACAACATCGAATCGAGCCCTGTAATTCTTTGTCTACTTCATCGCCAAGGCTCTTCGCAATGAAGCACCTTCACTGTATCTTACCGAAATGGGAAAGGCAAGCGTGAAATCGTCTCGAGGAAAATATGTCGATCACGTGTCTATTGTTCCTTCGAACGCGCCTAGTAGGCCGCTGGAGCGGACAACGGACGGCTGGAATATAAGGGCGCGGCGTTAAAATTATCGAAACGCGCCGACGCGTCTCCCCGCACCAATATCCCGACCTCCCCCACTCCAAGCGCCTGATCTTCCACAGATAAGGCGAGACTGCCGTCAAAAAATGTTTCGACGAAATCCTTGCTGATAATCGTGTTCCGCTGCACTCGAAGGGTGTGCCATTCAACCGGCTTGACCTTGATCGCCGCCCGGCCGAGAACCGACTCCTTCCCCTCGATGACACGTACGACCTGAATGATTTTCTGCGAGATATCCACCACGGTCGCATAATAGTTCTGGGCATCTTTCATCCCAAACACAACACCAACCTGCCCGGCTGCAGCGTTGGCTCCCTGCTGAATGCGAACGACCAGATCGGGATATTCATACTGAAAACCCTGCGCGACAAGAATTTCGTGACACCCTGCGCAACCGGATGTTCCGAGCAAGACGTTGGGAGCGGAAGGCACGGCGGCTTGCGCCTCCACCTTCCATGAACCGGCCCGTTGATCTCCCGAGGCAACGGCAACGAACCCCTTTGGAATCGCCCCCACTTCATCCTTGTCAAACGTCCAATCGTTGAAAAGCTGAGGATTGGCCTGTTGCCGCAAATGCTCGGCCTTCTCTTTAGATGTTTCTTTCGGCACGGCCCATGCCGCCTCTATCCCACCCGCCAGCACACTCGCAACGGCGACGATGCCGACACACCACATGGCCCTGACGAACGGTCTGACGCAACGCCCCTGACCATCCCCACCTACCTGTATCTGCCTGACGCGCTTATATCCATAGTGCACGGACGTACTCCTCCTCGAGCGGACCTCACGATTTCGGATGCGCTGCTTTGATCTGGATGATGTCCTGCTGATACCGATCACGTTCAGCCAGGATCTTCTTCCGTCGCCATCCGCGTAACGTCCACCATTTTATTTTATCCATGAACGTAACCACGGGCGGAGGAACACTGCCCACCGGCCCGTGCTGAAATTCATAGCCCTGATGCGTCCCCTGATTGTCCCGAAACCGTGCGTACTGATAGTCGTAGAGACCTTTGCCCTGCTCTGCCATAGCTGATTCCTTTTACGTTGTCGGTCGAGCTGTTCTCGCGGTCCGGAACCGCCTTCTCCACAGGAAGACTGCTCCCGAGCCGGCCCGGGGACCGATAGTACCTTGAGCCCTTCGCTCTCTGCAACGGGGCCCTTCCCTTATGCTATAGTGCCTCATCCCGAAGCCTGCGTTGTCGCGCCGAATCACGGATACAGTATGGACCTTGGAGAGCATCCACCCCGGCGATGGAGCGATACCGCGGCCGGCTTAATCTGGCTGCCACGCCTGATCGATAAGGTGCGGGCGTTTCAGGCCGGGACACTCGGGGCCTATGCCTATCCTTCTGCGTTGGATCAATCCTTCATGCGGCATCTCCGGATTACGCCGGCCCAGATCGAGTCGCTTGTGCGTGAGATGACCTCCGACGAGGCGATCGGCGCGGCCCTCCGGCAACACATTCCTCTCACCACGGAAGAAATCCAGGCGCGGTGCGCAGCCTTTCAGGCCAAATATCAGTGGGCGTTCGCCGTGCTCGATCGGGACGACGGGTATACTCGCGGCGTCGGGTATCCGCTTCCACAATGTCTGCAACGACCGCTCTGGCGCTGGTATCAACGTTGGTCGGCCCAGAAGGCGAACGCCACCTCGATCTGATGCTATTCAAAGCCGCCACGCATCGCAGAAGTCACACTTCCTGCTTCAGCCATCTCCTCCGCCACCATGCAGCCCGCCCACTGATCATCAGTCTTTGGCTTGCGCTGACGCCGTTCACGGTCCTGGCCGAAAACCAACAGGAACTCCCTCAGCCACTCAAACACTCATTGGACCTCGTATCCGGTCAACGCATGCTGGAGGATGTCCGAACACTGAGCGGCCCAGCGTTCAATGGCCGTCAGACCGGCACCCCCGACGACCTTGCCTCAGCCGAATTCGTACGGCAACGGTTCGTGGAATCGAACAGATCACAACCAGCCTGGCCTGAACCACCTACCGAACCGACTCGCACCCATGAATCGATGCACATCCAGTCCACTACCCACCGGCCAACGATGATCGGTGAAGATTCGATCCTGCGCCTCGCGTCCACCCCAGACTCGCCTCCGGAACAGATCGGGTCTGAGTACCTTCCCGTCCTCGACTCCCCTTCGGCCGACGTGCATGCGCCAGTGGTGTTTGTCGGATACGGCATCTCCGATCCGCAAGGTGGATTCGACGAATATGCAGGCCTTGATGTTCGCGACAAGGTGGTGCTGTTTCTCCGCGGCAAACCGGAGCGGTATTCCAAGCAACTCTCCCATGCGGATAAAGTCCATGCCGCCCACGCCCATGGGGCGCTTGCATACCTCACGGCAACCGGCCCCATTCTTCATGCCTATGAAGCGCGTCGCGGAGTCACGGGCCGACCGAGCGCCTTTTACGCCTTAACGGAGCCGGGTCGAACGATTCCCGGCGCCTGGATCAGTACCACCCGCGCAAGGGCCATTCTCGACGCCGGCCAGGCGGCGAACGACGATCGGCTGCGGACGTTGCAACAAAACCTCAATGAGGGCCGTCCTCCGCAATCGACGGCGACGGATACGGTCATTACCATGCGCTGGCATAGCGCCGAGCAGGACGGCATGCTTCACAACGTGGTCTTTATCGTGCCGGGCAGCGACCAGGTAAAGGCAGAAGGAGCGATCGTCGTTGGTGCACATCGCGATCATTTCGGGAAGCAAGGCGGACTACTGTTCCCAGGAGCCGACGATAACGCCTCAGGAACAGCGGTATTGCTGGAAGTGGCTCGCGTACTCCACGCCGTACCGGTCAAACCGAAACGGTCGATTGTTCTGATCTCGTTCAGCGGGGAAGAACAGGGGCTGTTAGGATCGAAATTCTATATCAGCCAGCCGGCCGTGCCTTTGCGCTCCACCCTGGCGATGATCAACGTCGACCACGCAGCGGCTGGAAATGGACGCCTGACCATCGGCGTCACCGGCACGGAAAAAGCGGCCGCACAGCAGGCCGGGCAGGCGGCGGGATTAGCAGACCGTCTCGATGTCTTCGGCTTTTTCCCCGGCGGCGATCATGTGCCCTTCAAGGAGGCGGGAATTCCCACGGTCACGGTCGTGAGCGGCGGCGTTCATCCCCATTTCCACCAACCGACGGACACCGCCGAGACAGTCAATCCGGACATTCTTGTAGCGGCCGCCCGCTATGTCCTCGCGATGCTCTGGCAGCTGGCTGACGCGCCATAACTCGGCCTAGCGGCCCACGTATTCCTGCGCTATTTCACCGAGACCACCTCGACTCTACCGACCCGCCGGATGACCGTGATCCCGACATCCAGATCATGCCGCCGAAGCAACAGGTCCACCGACGCGGTGCCGACGGTCAAATTTTTGATCTGCATCTTGTCGATAAAATCGGGAAGGATCGGATGATTGAAGATCACTTTCTGTTCCGACGCGACAATCGACAGGCCAAGGCAAGCCTGGAGCACCATGAACGCCGATCCGGCCGCCCAGGCCTGCGGATTACACGCAACCGGATAGCGTGTGAGGCCCTGGCCGGGTCGGCGGACAAACCCGCAGAACAGTTCCGGCAGTCGATGAAAATCGAGGACCAAACTCACCTCGAACATCCCGGTCATGATTTTTTCCACGCCCGACATGAGTCCGTAACGCGCGAGGCCCACCGCGATCATCGCATTATCATGCGGCCAGATCGACCCGTTGTGGTAGGACATCGGATTGTACCGTCGCTCCGAGTCGGCCAACGTCCTGACTCCCCACCCGCTGAACAATTCATTCGACATCAGCGTGTCGGCCACACGCCGTGCATGTTCGTCGGTGGCGATCCCCGTGTACAAACAATGGCCCGCGTTAGACGTTTTCACCTGACAAGGCCGCTTGTGGCCGTCCAACGCCAGGGCATACGTGGACGATTCCTCACACCAGAACGCGGCATCGAAGCGCTCCTTGAGTGACCGGGCCTGCCGTCGAAGCTGGCTGGCGCGGTCGACGTACCCCAGCGCTTCCGCAAGTTTCGAGGCTTGCACTTTGGCGTCATACACATAGCCTTGCACTTCGCATAACGCGATCGGCCCTTCGGCCAGCGAGCCGTCCGCATGCGAGATGGAATCATGGGAATCTTTCCACCCTTGATTATCCAAGCCCGTGGGCGATTTCCGCACATACTCGACGAATCCGTCCCGATCGATATCCCCGTACGTATCCATCCAGGTCAATGCCGCTTCGAGATTGGACCAGATGGATTGAATAAAGGCGAGGTCTGCCGTGCGCTCGTAATAGGCCCCCGCCAGCATGACGAACAACGGGGTGGAATCGACGCTGCCATAATACAGTCCGAAGGGAATTTCGTGGAGCGCCGCCATTTCACCTTTGCGGGTCTCGTGCAGGATCTTTCCCGGCTCCGCGTCCTGAGCGGGATTGACCTCCTTGGCCTGAGTTGAAGCCAGGTAGGCCAACACCCCACGCGCCAATTCCGGCTTGATCCACAAACACTCCAGCGCCGTAATCACCCCATCCCGCCCGAAGGGCGTGCTGAACCAGGGCACGCCGGCATAGGGATACGGACCTTCGCTCGTATCGGTCACCATCATGCGAACATCCAACACAGAACGATTCCACCACTCATTGAACTGGGCGTTGGAGGTCTGAATGGTACAGTCTTCCGTCTGCTCAGCGCCGAAGGCCAGACCGGCTTCCGCCATCGCTGCGTCATAGGACAAGAGCGTCCTGTGGCTGTCCGCCTCATCGCAGGCCACCATCACCGCGACGGCAATTTCTCCTTTCGGCTCCAGCTCGATGCCGAAGGTCGCTTGTGAGGCGGTAATTTCCAGCGGCTCCGGCGAAAACTGAATCCGCGCCTCGCGCGTCACTTCGTCCAGACCTTCGTACCGCAGCACCAGGAGATCTTTCCGTAACACATTCGGCAACATGCGGCCTTTGCGCTCGCGCTTTTTTCCGCGCACCTCGAAGATGTCGGCGAAGTCGGCCTCGAATCGGATCGAAAGGGTCATCTTCACGGGGGCCAGGCTGTAGTTCGACAGACGAAACCGCTCATAACTCACGCCGTTCCAGAGAAAACGCGAGCGAAAAACATGCACGCTTCCGCGCGGGATCGCGATGCGTCCGTCCCGATACAGGTCTGGATTCGTCAGATCTACGGCGAGCAAGGCATTGTCTTCCTTCACCGTCGAGCTCAACAGCATCGGTCGATCGTTGTTCAGAAAGATTTCCTGCCGCGAGAGAAACCGGGTTCCTTGATGGAACACGCCTTGCGTCCCCCGGCCCACCGGCTGAATGTCGCCATACCGATCGAACACGCCGAACGTTTCTCCATGCTTGAGCACACGCGTCCTGTCATCCGCCATCGATGAGCTGGCCAGGATATAAAATTGATCATTCACGCTAATGATTTCTTCCACGTTTTCCTCCCGTCATCCCTGATCGATCGATGCGATGCGCGCGGCCTTCGCCACCACATCTCACCAGTCCTGCATTCTGCTCGCTTCGTTGCTGGAGACCGTCTCCGGGCCCCTACGAGGAACCGGGTCCGGACATGGACTCAATGACTGGTCGGCTGCGTCACCATGACGACGGGCCGGGCCGCCTCTTCGGCAGGGAGGCTCGTCTCTGCCCAATGGACCTGCACCCATCGCGCGACTCGCATGGACACCAACGCCGATAAAAACAGACCGACCCCGATGCCAAAGACGCTGGGGCGCTCGCCGAAGTCCTGCGTTACCCAACCGAAGATCGTCATACCCGCAATGGCCGAGGTCATCGCCCCGAGATTGTAAATTGCCAACACCCGCCCCAATAACGTCGTTGGCGCGATCTCTTGCAGGACGCCCCAGGCCACCGGCGTGAGCGTGCCGGCGCCCATGCCGATGATGACCATGAGCGCAGCGGCCACCAACCGGTTCGACGTGAAGAGCAAGCCCAGAAGCGTCAGGCCGCTGATGAAACTCGACAGCGCCATCAACTGAATCCGCTTCGGCAGCGACCAGGACGACAGGGACACCAGCCCCAGCGACACCAACAGCAGCCCGACACCGAACGCCGACCACAAGTACCCGACTTCGATCGGTCCCAGATCGAGCAGCTTCTTGCCGAACACCGGAAAGAGGGTGCTGAACGCACTGGTGGCAAAAGTGTACATGGAGGCCGCGCCGATCAACATGAGGATGACCCGTTGCCGGTGGAGCACATACTGAAACCCCTCCATCACATCCCGCAACGTGCCGGCCAGGGATCCCCCTGCCGCCGGCGCCATTTCCATACGCGGAAACCGAATGAACAAAAAGCAGAGCGCTGAAATCACGTAACTCACGGCATTCACGCAAAGCACTTCTTGAGAACTCATCGTCGCGATGCCGACCCCGCTCAACGCCGGACCGACGATGATGCCGATACTGGTCGTCGTCTGGAGCAACGCGTTGGCCGCCGTAAATTCGTGACGGGACACCAGGGAAGGAATCGCGGCGGTCAGGGCCGGTCCAAACACGGCCGACGCCACGGCATGGACGAACACCATGAGATACAGGCGCTCAATACTAAACGAATCCACCGGCAGCAAGCAGGGCAACACGCCTAACACCAACGCTCGAATCAGATCGCTGCTGATCAGCAAGAGTTTTTTCGGAACACGATCGACGATCACGCCGATGAAGGGACCGAACAGAATGGGCGGCAGCGTTTGCAGCAGCCCGATCATCGTGGTCTTCAGGGGGGAGCCGGTAATGGAGTAGACAAACCAGAGCAACGCGAGCTTCGACACGCCATCGCCGATCTGTGAGACCATCTGGCCCCACCAGACCAGCGTGAAATCGCGCGTCAACAGATGCGGCGACCACTTGACGTTCGGGCGTCCCGGCCCGGTGCCGCTTGCGCGCCCCGGTTCTATAGCGTCAGCAGACTGCGTGTCGAACCTCCTGTGGCATCGGTATCATGCCTGTTCATTCTCCGGCCACCAGACGGACCGCATCGGTATTCACCGCGCGGACACCCGGCACCTGCCGTGCCGCCTGGGCCGCCTCGAGCACGATAATCTGAAACCGCGTGGTCCCGTTCAGGGTGACGATGCCGTCTTCTGTTTTCACATCGAACTTGACCGATTGCAAGGTTTTGCTTTTCTCGAACCGCTCCTTCACCAATTGCGTAATGATTTTGTCGCGCTCCGAGAACAACCCGTGGGCCGCGTCCGCTTCGACTTTCAGACGGTTTTCTACGGCATGAACGCCTTCGAGACACCGTATGATATCGGTGGCCACGCGCTTATCCGATTCCTGCGCGACCTTGCCCAACAAGACGAGGTCTTTATCCTTGGCATCGACTTCAATGTCGTACGGAAACAGATGCGGATCCGCCATGAGGGCCAACTTGGCCGTGACCATCGACGAACGAACCGGCTTCTTGGGTTCCGGTTCCGGTTTCTGGCGCTCTCCCGTGCCTGAATCGCCGGGAGGGACCGGCGTTTCCACTGGAGGCTTCGCGTCGGCCGCTTGCGGCACCGAAGGACAGGGATGCTCGGCGGGCAACTCCGCATCTCTTGATTTCGACTCCGGCTCCTTGGATTTTTGGTCCGCCTCCTTAGCTGGTTTGGACTCCCCGTCCTTCGCCTTATGTTCCGGCTCCTTGGGCTTGGTCGTTGATTCCTTGGCTTTCGGTTCCGAGACTTTGGGTTTACTGTCCCCCTCCTTATTTTTTGGCTCAGCCTCTTTCGGCTTCGTGTCGCTGTCCTTGGGTTTTTGGTCGGGCGGCTTGGCGTCCGGCTCCTTCGGTTTTGAATCCGGCTCCTTGGCTTTGGATTCCGGCTCCTTCGGTTTCGCCTCTGATTCTTTTATCTTCCCCTCGGCATCCTTGGATCCCGAAGGTGGTGCCCCGTCCGGTTTTGCCTCTGACGGCTGTTGTTCCGAGGCCAATGAGCCAACGCTCCCAAGCCCGAACGCCACCACAAACGACAAGATCCCTGCCACACACACGGTCTGAATAGTCCGCATAGGCATATGCCCCTCATATGTAAAAGTAAGCCGAGCCGGAAGGCAGGCCCGGATTCGTCCCCGAACAGCCTGAGAGAAAAGACATACGCGACAGAGGGGCAGAAAGCAACTCCGCCCATCGCCCGTATGGATCGTGCAGCGTCGGCTCGCGGGTGCATGCCAGCGAGCCGTTTTAAAGACTGGAACGATCGTGAGGGAAAGGAGGTTACGCGACAGCCGGACTCACCACGAGGCCACGACGGCTAACCTGCATCGTGACCATCGCAGTGAGCAAGAGGAGCAGTCCGATGCCGATGAGACTGACGGCAGGGCCGAGGGTGTCGGCGGCCCAGCCGAATCCCGCCATCCCGACCATGGCCGAAGCCATCCCGCCGACACTAAATGTGGTGAACACACGTCCGAGCAGATGCTCCGGAGTCACCTCCTGGAGCATGGCCCACACAACCGGGTAGAACAAGGAGGTACTCCCCCCGATGATGATGATCAATAAGAAGGTGCTGAACAAGACCGGCGTTTGAATCAATCCCAACGCGCAGACTGCAAGGCCCCCGATCGTCAACGAGCGACCGATCTTCCCGATACGCTCCTGGAACGTGCCCTGCGGCATTCGAGCCAACCAAATAGACGCCGCCAACATTCCGATGCCGAGAGCGGACCATAACCACCCTAGTTCCATCGGTCCGACTTGCAACAGTTCCTTCGCCACCACAGGGAGAAGAAAGACAAACGCGCTGATCGCAAGATTGTAGAGGACGGCCGTAATCATCAACGAAAAGACCACCCGATGTTGCAGGAAGACGAAGCGGAATCCCACCATCATATCCTGCATGACGGGAGTCCCCAGCACATCCAGTTCTTTGACCGACTTCGTCTCTCTCACACGAATGGGAAACAAGAAGAGGGCGGACACGAAGAAGGTCGCGGCATCCACGTACAGAACATTTTGTGCCCCGATGAGGGCGATACCCAGGCCGCTCATAGCCGGTCCCAACAAGACACCGATGTTGGTGGTGCTCTGCAGAAACGCATTCGCCGTCGTCAGTTGCGACCGCTGGACGATGAGAGGCACAGCCGAGGCCAGCGCCGGTCCGAAGACCGTCGACACGATCGAGATGAGGAAGACCAGTACATACAACCGCTCGAGGGTGAGCATATCGAACGTATAGAAGAGTGGTATCAATAAGACCATCAACGTTCGTAACAGATCGACGACGATCATGACCGTTTTCTTCGGGAGATAGTCGAGATAGACGCCGATGAGGGGGCCAAACACCAGAGGAGGAATCGTCTGCAACAACCCGATGGCGGTCATTTTGAGCGCCGACCCGGTCATTTCATACACAAACCACAGAAGGGCAACCTTATTCAGACCGTCACCGATCTGGGAGACGACCTGGCCGGCCCAGAGACATCCGAAATCTCGGGTCCCCAATAACCGCCATCCGGTGACATTGGTTTCAGGAGTGGACTGCGACTCGTCTGCCATGCTGGTCCTTCCGCGAGGTTGAGGTCGCGCTGACTAGAGGTTCGAAGCGTGCTGCTGCCCGGTTTTCCCCGGGAGCGCAGCGGCATCCGCGATGAGTTGTTGATAGATTTTCACATAGTCATTGGTCATGCGCTGGGCGGTGAATCGCTCGTCGAAGACCTGGCGGCACCGATGGCGATCGATCGTGCCGAGCTTGGAGACCTGGCTCACCATTTCATCGAGGTTTTCACTGATGAAGCCCGTCACACCATGACCGATGATTTCCGGAATAGATCCCCGGCGATAGGCGAGGACCGGTGTCCCGCAGGCGAGGCTTTCGATCAACACGAGGCCGAAGGGTTCAGGCCAGTCATAGGGACAGATGAGCCCGATGGCGTTCCCGATGAAGTCGCTCTTTTCCGCATCGGTGATTTCCCCGACAAATTCGATCAGAGGATGGTCGAGCAGCGGTTCCACCACTCGCTCAAAGTAGGCGCGATCGGCCGGATCGACCTTCGCCGCCATCTTCAGAGGCAGGCCGACACGTTTTGCTAACTCAATGGCTTGGTCCGGACACTTTTCCGGAGAGACGCGGCCGAGGAAGGCCAAGTACTTGCCCGGCTCCGCGTTGAACTTATACAAATCTTTCGGCAACCCGTGATAGACGGTGTTGGCCCAGTTACACCAGGGCAACGGCCGGCGCTGCGAGTCCGAAATGGACACCAGCGGCAGCTCCGCAAAGTCACGGAACACCGGCACGAGCTCAGGCAGGTCTAATCGACCGTGCAACGTTGTCACAACCGGCACGCGACAGCGGCGGGAAAGTGAAAAGGCTAAAAAGTCGAGATGGGAGTGGATGAGGTCGAACTGGTCGGCGGCAGCGAATACCTGCTCCATCATCTGAATGAGCGGTGCTTCGCGGTTGAAAATGCCGGTATTCAGACGCAACGCCTGCTGGCACGGGGATTCCAGCTTCGCCTTGGTCACCGAATCACCGCTGGCAAACAACGTCACCTCATGGCCCTGGCGGACGAGTTCTTCCGTCAGGTAGGAGACGATGCGTTCAGTGCCTCCATACAATTTCGGAGGGACGCTCTCCCAAAGCGGCGATACCTGGGCAATCCTCATACAAACAATCTCCTTTGATCGTGAACGCTCGATGACAGGGGCTTGAACCCGGCGGCTCGTACTGCTCCGCGCCTAGCACCGTCTGTCGGCATTCTTTCCGTTCTCCCTAGGCGATTCAATTGACATCTTTGACATGAGCGCATTGTTTTTGTCGTCTCGCTGCGAAATGGGAGAAACATCGCCATGACCAGGAGCCAAAGCAAACGGCATACCGCTGACGCACTGCACGCAAACCGGAGATCGTCGATGCGTAAAATATCCAGCATATTCAATTAATTATGCGACGAATTGCCACTACGTACAGAGGAGACGCTTCCCATCAACAGGCTGTGGATTCTGTGGACAATCAAGAGACCAAGAGGTTTCCGCTGTGACAACCTTGCACCCGTACACCAAACCGCCACAAAACAGATCGAATCAACCCGAAAAGTTTCTGATCTCCGAACGGCAGAGGAACAGTGAACGGAAAAGAACCGAAGGGCAGGAGCAGCACAAGGAACGGGTTTCCACTGCTGAACAGCAGGTGATGCGCTCGACGGGCATACCGGCTGGCTAGGGAATATCCTCCAGCAGACCCGATTGAATTGGAGGCACGGGGCTGACATCACGCGGCACGGGAGGAAACACCACGGGAGAACCTGATTGATTCGCTCCCTGAATGAGACCGACCGATAGTTGCGGACCAAGCGTCATGACGGCCCCGCTCCAGGCCTGGCCAGTGGTGGGATTGCGGAAATTGTACGACTCGAAGTTATTTCCGAAATTGTAGATGAACCCCTGCGTGCCCTGGTTATCGATGTACAAATTCCCGGGGCCCGCGAGATTGAATAACGGCGCCACGCCCCCATTAAAGCCTCGCACACCCGAGACCGATTGCCCGGCCGCCGACGAAACCCCTAGCAGTGCCGCCGTCGCAGCAAGCAGCATGATTCCGCTTGAGCGCATGATGGTGCTGCCCCTGCGCTCCAGCATGGACACTGCTCTCCGTTTGTGATACCACGCCTCCATCATGATGAATTCAGTATGGCTCAACCCGCATCTCCCATCAAGGAGTTTGTTATGACGAATCCCATTCTCCGGGGCTGCCTATTCCTCGGAAGCGCGACCGCGCTGTGGCTTTGGACGGCCTCCACGTCCTTCGGGCTGGAGGTGACCAAACCTGTCCCGACCGAACGGCGCGAAGCCATGTCGCTCGCCGACGCCGTCCTGAAGGCGCTGCAGAATAACCTCGATATCCACATCGGCCGGCAAACCAAAGAAAGCCGCTTGGCCGACATCATCATTGAACAAGCAAAATTCGACCCGACGATCAGCTTGAACGGCCAATACAACCGGCAAGTCGCGCCGCTGAATCGACCGATCCTCGGATTTACCGGCGCCAACTTGCAGGACATCACCAAATTCGACCAGAACACCTCCACCGTCACCGCCGACATCACCCAGAATCTCCCGACCGGCGCGAACTACGACCTGAACTACAGTCCACAACGCAGCTACGTCAGCGGGCCCAACACCTTTCTCTTCAATCCGGCCTGGACAGGCGGCCTTGCCCTGACGGTGACGCAGCCCCTGTTGAGAAACTTCGGCACGGATATCAACCGGACCTTCATCTCGATCGCCCAAAATAACGCCACCGTCGAACAACATGTGTTTCTCGATCGCGTCCTGACCGTCATTGCCACCGTCGAGCAGACATTCTGGGAGATGGTCTTTGCGAATGAAAATCTCAAGGTCGCACAGGCGGCGCTCAAGGCGGCAGAAGAACTCCTCGCCAGCAACCGGGCTAAAGCCAAGGCCGGCGTCATGTCGATCGTCGACGTCCTGCAGGCGGAAGCGGCCGTCGCGTCGCGTGTGGAGCAAATCCTCGTGGCCGAAAAATCCATCCGTGACCAGGAAGATCAATTGCGCCGGCTGTTGAATCCGGCAGAAGAAGAACTCCGGCAGGACCTGCGTCTGATGCCGACCGATCCCCCGACGACCTCGCTGGAGGCCATCAGTGTTCAGGAAGCCATCGATATCGCCATGGAACGCCGCCCTGAAGTGCTACAAGCCGGGAAGAACGTGGAGAGCAGCGACCTGAATGTGAAGTTCGCCAAGAATCAATTGCTCCCCACCCTGTCGGTGCAAGGGACGATGGGACTCTCCGGCCTTGGCGCCGACTATGGAGATGCCACCAGGCGGAATTTCGGGGGAGACTTTTACAATTACGGTGCCGGATTAGTCCTTAGCTACCCCATCGGCAACCGCTCGGCCTATAGCACCTACAACAAACGGCAATTAGAGTCCCGGAACGCCCAGGCGTCGCTGCAAAGCGTTCGCCAACAAGTGATCGTCGGTGTCCGCGAAGCCGTCCGCCGTGTGCACACTGATTTCAAACGGATCGAAACGACGCGCTCGGCTCGCATCATGGCCGAAAAGCAGTTGCAGGCCGAGCAGGAGCGCTTAAAGGTCGGTCTCAGCACCACCAGATTCGTGCTCGACTTCCAACGCGACCTGGCCACGGCACAAGGCAACGAACTCCGGGCCACTGTAGACTACAACAAATCCTTGTCGAATCTGGCCAGGAATAAGGCGACCACGCTCGAACGGTATAGCCTGCGACTCGAATAATCCGCCAATGACCAGGTCTGAAGAGGCGCCATCAACCAGTGCGACTCAGACCATCGAATGGGGAGCAGCCCTTGCGCTGCTCCCTCTCTCCGCCACGCTCCTGTATTACGCCTCCCCTCGCGAACTTCGGCAGGAGACCCTCTATCAGTTCATCCCTCAGGCCTGCGCCTATGTCGCCCTGTTCTCCTGGAGCCGCATCAACGGCGCACCAGTTCAACGGCTCGGCCTGACACCTTCCCTCATTCCACAGGGACTCCGCTGGGGTACCGCGACCGGGCTTGCCCTCGGCACGATCAATCTTCTGGTGATCCTCTATCTCGTGCCCTCGCTTGGAACGGACTATCGATTTCTCGCCGATACGCCCCACGCTAAAATCCCGCTGCTCATTATGGTGCCCTGGTTCATTCTCTTCATCGCCATCATGGTCGAACTGAACTTCCGCGGTTTTCTGTTAGGCCGGCTGCTGGCCCTCGGACTGCCCGCTTCCCTCGCCGTACCGTTGAGCGCGCTGCTGTTTGCGTTTGATCCCTTCTTGGTGGCAACCTTTCAACAGCTCCACTGGATTGCCGTGTGGGATGGCCTGGTGTGGGGAGGGTTGTGGATCGCCTGCAGAAACCTCTATGCCACGATTGTCGCCCATGCCGTGGAAGTGATCCTGCTCTACAGTGTCATGCGAGTGGTACTGGGGTAGGAGCTGACCCCCTTGCTCGACTTTGACAGGACATTGTTGGAGACAACGATGCGCGTCACCGTGTCGATGAAGCCATGATCCACTTTTTCCATGAACCCCTCCTTCTCCAGCTTCCTCGTCAACGACGTCTTCGGTGATCCGGGTCTGTTCGTCGAAGTTCGATGGTCGAAACGCGCCCTCTTGTTCGACCTCGGCCACAATGATGCCCTTGGACCGACCCGCCTGTTGCGTGCCAGCGACATCTTCATCTCCCACACCCATATGGATCACTTCATCGGATTCGATACCCTGCTGCGCGTCGCCCTCGGCCGCGGCAAAACTCTGCGACTCCACGGGCCGTCCGGCCTCATCGCCAATGTCGAGGGAAAGCTTCACGGCTACACGTGGAACCTGGTGGACGGATACCCGCTCACCATCACCGTGCACGAGTTCCAGGCTGAGGGCATCAAGACCGCGACCTTCCTTGCCACGGACGGCTTTCAGCGTCACGATGAACCCAGTTCTCCCCTAAGCGGCTGCACGGACGACGGCGCCTTTACGGTACTCCGTGACCCGATGTTCACCGTGCAGGCGTCGGCACTCAACCACCGCATCCCTTCATTGGCCTATGCACTGCAGGAACAGTTTCATATGAACTTCAACAAGGAGCGATTACACGCAGCCGGACTTCCAGTGGGTTATTGGTTGAAAGAGGTGAAGCACTATTTCTGGCAAGGCAAGCCGGATGACTTTCGATTCATCGCCACGCTGTACCATGAGCATCACAAGGAAGAACGCGAGTTTCTCCTGGGCGAGATCCGCGAACGATTCGTCACCATCACGCGCGGCCAGAAAATCGCCTATGTCGTGGATGCGCGCTACGATGCGGACAACGAACGCAAGATCGTGGCACTTGCGCGGGGCGCCGACATCTTTTACTGTGAGGCCCCCTATCTGGACCGGGATGCGGACAAGGCGCGGGACCGGTACCATCTCACGGCCAGGCAGGCCGGCATCCTGGCGAAGCACGCCGGCGTGCGCGAGCTGGTCGTGTTTCACTTTTCACCCCGGTATACGGACCTGGGGCACGAGATCGAGAAGGAAGCGCGGGAAGCCTTTCGCGGGAAATAAAGGAGGGTGTCGATGGGTGAGTGGGCGAAGTACGGGCTGTACTTCCTATTGGGCGGCACAATCGTCAGTATCTCAACCTATCTCGGTTCGCAAGGCCGGTCATTTCTGGCCGCTTTCGCCAGCACCTTTCCCGCGATGACCGGCGCGACATTCGTCCTCATCTATCTCAACGGCGGCAATGAACATCTCGTCACCTATGCGAAAAATCTGCTCTGGTTCGTGCCCCCCTGGCTGGTCTATGTCGGCTGCATGATCTACGGCGTGGAACGGATCGGTTTCTGGCTCTCCATGGCCGGCTCCTTGGTCCTCTATATGTGCTGCGTGGGGCTGGTGAAATTCCTGGCGCGGTAGGACGGCAGGGCCCGGCATCCCATCACGTTGGATTCTCCCCGGCGAGAGCCGTCCTGCGCTCGAATCCATGCTGTAGGCGGCAAGCTCGAACAACAGACCGCAGAGCGGCTCCGCGACCTCGCCTGATTGGCCGGCGTCGATTTCCCCATTTCGTTGACACCCCACCTGGCTCACCGTAGCCTGACTTACGAGCAGCATCCCTCAGCCAACTCATCTGCCTCGCGCGAGGACACCATGAAGTTAGGCCGCAAGCAGGCCGCCATCGTCAAAGACGCCATCACGGCATGGACCCAGGCAGGCCTGTTGCCTGACGCGCACGCTGCGCAACTCGCGGCATCGATCGAGATCCAGAGCTTCGATTGGCGGCGCCTCGCCAAGTACTCGTTCTGGATCGCCGCCATCTCCATCGTGACTTCCGTGACGGCGGCGCTGTCCGACGCATTCCTGATGCAGCTCATCGGCACGCTGTTTAAAGCACCCGCTCTGGTCAAATGCCTTGGTCTGACCCTCATCGCCGCCGGGTTGTACCGGTGGGGAATCCACCGCCGGACGACCGACCCGGGCCATGTGTATCGCAACGAGGCGATCTTCTTCTTGGGCGTGCTCGCCACAGCCGGCGCCATCGCACAACTGGGGAAGGCGATCGACACCGGCAGCGGGCATTTCTCATTGCTCATTCTCCTGTCGACGCTGGTCTATGGCGTGCTCGCCTATATCCTCGAATCACACCTGATTTGGATCTTTTCGCTCGCCTCACTGGGCGGATGGATGGGCACGGAAACCGGGTATCTCTCGGGCTGGGGAGCTTACTATCTCGGCATGAACTACCCGCTCCGCTTCGTGCTCTTCGGCGGGCTCCTGACAGCGACGGCCCTGGCGCTCGAGCATCACCCCGTCCTGGGCCGGCTGTCCCGCAGCACGCTGGCCATGGGCTTGCTCTACCTCTTCATTGCGCTCTGGATCATGTCTATCTTCGGGAACTACGGAGACCTGCACCAATGGCAGCGGGTGAAGCAAATCGAACTCTTCCACTGGTCTCTCCTGTTCGGCCTGGCCGCCTGCGGGGCGATCTATCATGGCTTAACGTATGGCGACGAGATGACCAAAGGGTATGGGCTCACGTTTCTGTGCATCAATCTGTATACCCGCTTTTTTGAGCTGTTCTGGAATACCCTGCACAAAGCCATGTTCTTCGCCCTGCTGGGCGTCAGCTTCTGGTACCTCGGGACCAAGGCCGAAGCCATCTGGCGTGTCGAACGACAGCGCTCGTCCATCACCTGACGCCTCGCCGCAAACACTCTTCTGCTTTGCGATCCCGGAGTCCTGAGCTAGCATGAGAGTTAAAGGCCGGCCACCACAGAGACAGAGGAGGTAGCCATTGGCCACCAGTCCCTTGTTTGATCTCACCAGTGCGAACGTCAATCCCGACCAACCGATCCTCCTCTACGATGGAGACGACCACAAAATATACTGGGTCGGCGTCCACTCCGCCGGAGAGGAAATCGAATGCAATTCCTACCTGATCGTCGACGGCGGCGCGGGCTACCTGCTGGAACCCGGCGGCTTCGATCGGTTCGGGCCGGTCTTCAAGAAAGTCTGTTACCTGATTTCGCCGAGTGCGGTCTCCCACATGTACTTCAGTCACCAGGACCCCGACATTTGCGCGTCCTTTCCGAGCTGGATCAAATGGAACGAGAACATTCAGATGATCGTGTCGTCGCTCTGGACACGGTTTATGCCGCACTATGAATCGCGGGACATCAGCGGGGAGCGCTATCGTTTGAACTTTATCCCGGTGGGAGACGAGGGCGCGACGCTGCCGCTCAAAAGCGGGGGGCGGCTCGAATGTATTTCCGCTCCCTACCTCCACTCACCGGGCAATATCCTGCTGTTCGACACCACCAGCGGGTTCTTGTTCAGCGGCGATATCGGAGCATCGATGTTCAAAGACCGCGCCTTCCATCTGCTCATCGATAACTGGGACAGCCACACCGACGCGATGCGAGGATTTCACCAGCGGTACATGTCCTGCAACCGGGCGGTTGCCGGGATGATCAATACCCTGCGCGGCCGTCAAATCACCGCGCTCCTGCCTCAACACGGCGCAATTTTCCGCCAAGCCGAGGTGGCCCGCTACTTCGCCTGGCTCAGCCACTTGCCGGTCGGCGCCGACTATCTGTATCGGGACATCCCATAAGAGCAGGCGCAGGCGAAACGGAGGGTACGTCGTGATCATGGAGGTGTTGGACCCCGGCCGGGTATTTGTCATTCACCAGTTCTTCTCACGCGAGGAATGCGAGGCGCTCATTCGGCGGAGTGAAACGCTGGCCTACGAACCAGGAACCGTCGCCGGTGTCGTGAACGAGAATGTCCGAAACAACGAACGTGTGATCGTCGACGATCCGGTGCTCGCCTCAGACATCTTTCAACGTGCAGAACCCTTCCTGCCGCCTCTGCTTGAAGACCGTCGCCTGGTCGGGTTTAACGAGCGGTGGCGCTTCTATCGATACCACCCTGGCCAGATCTTCAACCCTCATCGGGACGGATCATTTCTGCGGCTGGAGACCTTCGAAGAAAGTCAGCTGACATTTTTGATCTATCTCAACGAAGGCATGGTCGGTGGAGAGACGCGGTTTTTTGCGGACATTGAGCAGGCATTCCAGCAGCCGCCAGTGCTCTACCTGTCCGTGCAGCCGAACACAGGCATGGCGCTGGCCTTTGCGCACGCGATTTGGCACGAAGGCGCGGCCGTGCAGAGCGGACAAAAATACGTCCTTCGCACCGATATCATGTACGGGCCCCGGTCGGACGCCTCACGCTGACCGGCTGGAGTTTTGAGCGCAGGGCCACTCCCACCCTCTTCTTGCCATCGGCCGATCAGGCCCCCAGCAAGTCCCTCAATGGTTTCGCCCGAGCCAGTCGCGCACGGACAGACTCGATCCCTTCCTGCCGGATCACCTCAGGGAGCCTCAGCCCGGGAGGCAAGATCGCGAAATGTAGCTGCCCGGCGGACCGGCCAAAGCCGTCAGTCAGACCACGCAGAAACTCCACCGTGATGTCGGCCTGGCGTATGGGCCAGATCGCAGTGTGCCCTCGCTGCAAATACAGATTGAGACGCCTGCGGTATTCTGCCGGGTCAAGTGGTGCCACATACACGGCGTCTTCGATTCCGGCCTCAGCAAGCAGGACAACATCCCAAGGCCGTTCAGCCAAGATCACCGATGCAGATGACGTTCGCCCGTTCCTCGCAGATAAAACCAACCGATCAGCGCGATGGGGAGAAAGCAGCGTGAACCCGTACGGCAAGGAATAGAAGGTCCACATCACCTCAGCATTCTCGTGCATGGCTTGTTCACAGAACCCCCGGCAACTCCCATCCACATCCCTTACCGAGATCAGCACACTCATATCTGATTCATCGCCATGGCGCGCAAGCCATCCCGTCATACCGGCCTCCTCCAGCTCGGCTTGGTCGAATCCGTTAGCGCGAAGGTGCGGGATGAGTGCTTGTCGGACGTCCTTAGACAAGAAGCCAAGTGAAAACTGTTCGCTTGTCTCTTGAGTCACACCTTCCCGTTTCATCCACTCACGGGTATCATGTCCAGCAGAGCCATGCTGCAGCGCTTCGCAGGCCAACCGGCGCGTTTCCTCAAGCGCAACACCCATTCGCTCCAGCCTCAGGCGCTTCCCCGTCAAAGCCCCGGAGACCAGCAATCCGGTCAGCCGGGGAATCGCCTCTTCCAGACTCAACCGTTCCATCCTGATGTAGAAATCCAGGGCGTGGCCGCATGCGAGACAGTTGGTGCAGACATAGGAATCGTCACGGCTACCGACCATCAGCGAATCGGGGCCCTGACGACAGAATGGACACGGTCCCCGGTAGTCGCGCGATCCATCACCAACCGGCGTGAGCCGGCTGTAGCGGCCGATCAATTCGACCGCGTCCAGATCGTCCAGCAGGTTTTCCCACTGTTCGACGGCGGAGAGGGCCGATGACGAGTCACTGATCGTGGCCGGAAAATCCAAAGAAGTGTCGTACGATATATGCGATGGGCGGCGGCCTGGGGTGGCTGGGCTGGCCTCTTCAGCTTGCCCCTGAGTCGGCCAAAGCGAGCCCACTCCAACCGCCGCCAAGAGTTTGAACAAGGTGCGTCTGGTGAACATGGTTTCCCTCCTTCATGTTGGATGAACGAGGGGAGCGTACTATAGAGGTGTGCCAGAGAAGGTCACGGACGGAAACGGAATGAGAGGATCTGCAGAGAAGTGGAGTAATGCTTGGTACGGGGCCAAAGTACTTATTTATTCTTCACGGAACAGCGTGAAGCCGACAAAAAAGACTCCCGACCTCCTTCTTTTCCCTCACCCGCCTCACCCAAATCTCTGCGGCTGTCACGCAATCACGCGGCTATTCCCAATCCGCAGAGTCCCAGCGGCTTGCGTTTGGTAGCACCAAACGCTATTGCAACAACCATATGGTGCATCGAACATGGTGGAAACACCGCTTGGAGGAAGCCTGGAACGACCGGTCAGTGGTCTGGCTATCGGGAGTGAGACGGGCCGGCAAAACACTGCTCTGCTAATCGCTCGATGACGTCGAGTATTTTGACTGCAAACTCCCGCGTACCCGGCGGGAGGTTGAAGATCCCGAAGCGTTTCTCAACCAGCACCGCGGGCGTCGGCTGATTCTGGATGAAATCCACCGACTTCCGAATCCGTCCGAACTACTCAAGATCACCGCCGATCACTATCGTGACACGAAAGTGATTGCGACCGGCTCCTCGCCCCTCGGAGCGTCCAGTAAGTTCCGCGACACCCTGGCCGGACGGAAAACCGAGGTCTGGCTGACACCGATGATGTTGGAAGATCTTACGGCGTTCGGGAAGCCCGATCTTCGCCACCGATTGCTGCATGGAGGGCTTCCTCCCTTTTTCGCCTGGCCGCCGATACCAGAGCAGGCGTTCCAGGAATGGATGGATGCCTACTGGGCGAAAGACATTCAAACCCTGTTTCGGTTGGAACGGCGACATTCCTTCGAACGGCTTGCCGAATTGCTGTTCGCCCAAAGCGGAGGGTTGTTCGAGACCACTCGATTCACGAGGGCCTGCGAGGTCAGCCGCCAGACCATCAATTATCTCGCCGTTCTGGAAAGCACGTACCTCATTCATGTCTTGCGGCCCTTCTCCACCCATCGAGCGACTGAGATCGTGGCGGCGCCGAAGGTTTACGCCTTCGATACGGGATTCGTGTGTTATTACCGCGGCTGGACCAGCCCACGGCAGGAGGACCTCGGCTTGTTGTGGGAGCATATGGTTCTCAATGAACTTCAAGCTCACTTACAAACCAGACGCATCGGGTACTGGAGAGACAAGCGGGGTCATGAAATCGATCTCGTGCTGGCTCGCCAGGGGCAGTCGCCGCTCGCGCTGGAGTGTAAATGGTCAGCCGATGACGTAGACCTGGTCAACCTCAAAGCGTTTGCCCATCAATATCCCAAGGCCGAGATTCGTTCGGTAACCACTTCTCCATGACAGGCAAGAAAAGACTCCCGACCCCTTTCTTTCTATCCGATGACACGACTGCCGTCTGTGGATCGCCGCACAGAAATGAGACTCTACCCCAAATTGCCAGGACATGAAGGTCAGACGATCCCGAGAAACACGGCCAGGGAGCGGTCGACACGGACCATCACCTCGTGATCAAGCGAACCGAGGCGAGCGCCAATCGCGTCATGGGGAACGGTCACGATCTTATCGATCATAATTTGCGAGGGCTGCTTGAGGCCATTTTCAGGCGAGGGCTCAACGGAAAGGCGGAAAAGGGGCGCATCAAGACGCTCGGTCGTCAGGAGGCAAATCGTGACGCTTCCAAGCGCAGAGAAGAGATCGGATTGCAGGACAAGGGCGGGCCGCGGTTTTCCACTATAGTGGCCCTTGGCGGCGACGGCGACAAGATCGCCGCGTTTCATCCGTTGTCCCAATCGGCAATCTCCGAGATGAAATCAAGAACGGGCTTCTCCTGCGCGGACCGTGCCGCGAGGCGCGCCTGGCGGCGGCATTCAGCCGCAAATCCGGCGGCCCGGGTGTCCGGAACCCAGATCTGCACCGGCCGCAAACCCTTGCGGCGCAACCGGCTCCGGTACTGGCTTTGCTTTTCCTTCGGGGTCAGGTGCGTCTCGGAGGGCATAGAATTTCCCCTTTCCGCTATCTCCTGATCGCAGGTTACCACATGTTTTCGTAACATGTTACCAGATTCTTCGGCGGCGTGCGGTGGCCATCTGTTGTAGTGGCTTGGTGAAGCACAAGGAACGGTCTGGCCCGGATTGTGAATTTTCCACAACCCGACGGCGACCGAGTTAGAGACCTTGCGCGTCAGCGTGCAGCACGGCTGCACATTTGGCGAGGAAGCCTGAGTCCAGCGAATGGCTACACGCTTTGGGATGGAATAGACCTTGTCGGCACGCTGGAGACCGAAGCGGTCGCAAAGAAAGACGCCCCCTCCGCTCTCCCCGACAACACAATGCCGCATGTCATCAGCTACCTTAGGGCCTTAGCCCGGATTATTCATGAATACCGTCGCGAGGCGTTCGAGGCCGAAGTCCGCCGGGGCTTCTCGCACGTGAGGCCGCCGAAGGCGTACGTGCAGTCCGTCGAGGAGGCCGAACGAGAAAATCCTCGCCGGACGAGAGAACCGGACGACGGAGCAGGTATTCATGAATAGTCCGGGTTAGGAACGGTCTAGCGCGGGGGGCAGTTTTCTCGCGAACCGGAGCGCGATTCCGAAAGAACTCCATTCCTTTGATCGGGGCACCGGCAGAATTCGATACTCTAACGTCGTGTAGGTTGGTTAGGCCTTGCAAGACAGTGGCGTCTTTGACGTTCGTATTTTCGGCAGTCAATTCGACAAGCCCCGTCAGCCCCGCCAGCGGCTGCAACTCCGCCATGCGCAGAAAAGACTCCCGACCCCTTTTTTCCATTCAGCTCTTTCGTTTTGCTTTCCAATACTTCCTTTATGAAACTGTCGCCTTCCTGGCTCAGATCATAGTGATCCATCCTTCGCCACCTCCGAATCGAAGGCAGCCGTATATCCATCTTTGACGATCTCGGGAAAATCAAAGCCAGGCAATACGAAGTTTGTCTTGACCATCTTCCGCAACAAATCCTCCCAGAGAAGCAATCCAAATCGATTGGGCCACATTAGCTGTGCCCGCTTGGCAGCATTATAAATATTGTCATGACAACCAATGGAGATGACCAACAGAATTTGCGTTCGATGCCCGCTTGCGTCCAGATGATCCGAGAACTTTATATAGTTCTCCAGTTGCACACTTCCTGCCCTAGCACCAACCGTCTTACATTCGAGAATTAAATGAGTCGGAAGATCATCGCATTCCGTTGGCGGCAGGTTAACAACAATATCGGGCCGGATCCCGCCTATAGTTGTATCCGCACCGCAATAGCCGGTTAGGCGGGTAGGTTCAACGCACAGGTCATTCCGACCAACTCCGGCCAAGTGGATGTGCGAATTTAGCATTCGTAATTCATACCAAGGCGCTTTCTTCGCCTCAGGCAGGCATTGGTAAACGCTCAAAGCACTCTCCCCATGAGTTTGAGCACCAAGGTGACAAAAGAACAAACCCAATACGGCAGTCCAAAACGATTCAGAATAATGTGGCAACGCATTGGGCGTTGTTCCTGAATTTCCTTCGAATAAGTATGTGAGATTGGGACCTTTCGCCATTCGGTGCCTCCATCAACCTATTTTGTAAGAATGACCGGTTGCCATCAAAAATTCAGGCCCTCACGCCGCAGCGTAGTAGCACAGTCCTCCGTAACCTGTCGATGGCGTTCAGGCGCTGAAATGGGTCGTCGATCTGATTCGCCTGCTCGAATTCCTGCCTGGCCTCGCTGAACTCTTTCCGGCAACTGATCTGCTCTTGAATGACCTGCGCCAGAGATTTGTTCAGCGTGAGCTGCATCAGAGAATCGGCCGGAACCAGAACCTGCAACATGAACAACACCACCCATTCCATGATGAGCCTCCGCGTCTTAGCGTTGATTCCCCCACCGTGATTCAACCGCGTCCGTTGATACGGCGGCGTTCTTATAGGGATAGGTCGAGAACAGATCTGAAGCCTCTCACGAGGCCGTGACAGAAAATGTCATAGGTGGGCTACCGGCTTTCCAACTGCACACGTCCGACGGGGACAATCTCAGGCCGCATTGCGCGAGCCAGAAGAGCAAGGAGCCCACCTGGCATTTTTTGGACTGGGAGGACGTGGCAGCCCGAGACTGCGGGCATCCGGCGTTGAATGATCGTTGGAAGGACTAGGAATACTGTCGCAGCGCTTGATCCAGGCGAAACCTCACAAGCTCAACCAATACCGGAGGTTCGATCACGACCGCGTCAGGCCCCCAGGACAGTATCCATGTCGCCAATTCGTCTGTGCCGCCGGTGGACAATGTGACGACAATGGATCCATCTTTTTCGACCGTATGCGTTTGGCTGGGATGCCAGCGACGCTCCTTGATGAGATACGCCACCTCGGCCCTGAAACGGATCCGTACCGTTTCCGCCGGTTCGTCGATCAGCCCAAAGAGGTGCGCATAGCCCGCCTCAAGCTTCAAGTCTGTTGGGATCTCGAACCTCTGGTCAGACACATCAATCCCAACAATGCGTTCGGCGGCAAACAGGCGAAGAGCCTGGGCCCGATGCGAAAAGCCCAGCACATACAGACCACCCTGATGAAACACCAACCGATAAGGATCCACACCGTGCTCGGCCGATTCCTCATAATCCGGCCTGACGTGATGGAGCGTCACGGTCCGTTGGAGCAGCAACGCCTTCTCCAGCTTGGCCAAGACTTCCCCGTGACGTGAATAGTCACGAACAGGAGCCTGGCGGGGTACAAACACGTCGTTGATGCGGGCGAGATGATTCGCCACCTTCTGGGGCAAGCCGGCCTGCACTTTCGCAATGAGACTGTCGAAATTCTCCACGAACGGAGTGCCTGTCAGATACGCGACGTGCCCTTTGGCAAGATGGAGCGCCATGAGTTCGTAGGGAGTGACGGTAATCGGCGGCAGCCCCTTGTAGCCCAATGGCAATTGCCACGACTTTTCTCCACCTCCATCAGACTGCTCCAGGGGATGGCCTTCTTCCTGAATTCGATCGAGGTCGCGATAGATCTGCCGCCGTGAGACCCCGAACTCGCCGGACAAATCGTTGATGGACATCGATCGGCTCGAAAGCGCCCGGATCATTCTGGCAAGCCGCCCTGCCTGACTATACGCTTTGGGCCGACGACCTAATCGTGCCTTCACGCGCCTCCCCTTTCTTCCGCACATCTCCCCGCCGCACGCGACTCAACGCCCAACCCTCAAAACATCAAGTGATCGTTAATGGTGAGGCCGAAGTGCTTCTGGAGCAGCTGCTGCCCCTCATCTTCACTCGTTACCTGAAGTTCCTGCATCCCCTCTCGCCCCCGGACCTTCAGCAGGTTATCAAGAAGCGTCGTTCTCCCCTCCGGCGTCGGTATAGTACAAATCCGTCGCTGCATGAAGAGAGAATCCGGCGAATGGGAGTGGTAATAATTGGCGAAGGCATAGTCGATGGGCAGCCAGGGATCCAGCGCGAAGGAATAGAGATTCGTCCACACCCGCTCACTCTCGCATTGCAGCAGATAGTCTCCTTCCCCCTGCGCGATGAGCCGGAACCGATCGGTCCCCTGCTGCGCCACCTCCCCATCCGCCATTCTCAAAGGTTCAAGTAATCCATGACCTCCGAACCCAACGTCAGCGATCCACGCGGCTTCGCCAAGTTGAACCAGTAGCAATTGATGGCTTCGCGGCCGCACGCCTTCCGTCTCGGACCCCACCCGGGCAGCCAGCCTGGTCACGGCAAATCCGAGGTCTTCCAACAACAACGCGAACAGGCCGTTGAGTTCGAAACAGTAGCCGCCGCGTCGATCCACGACGATCTTCCGAAACAGGTCGGCGGGGTCCAGCGAGATCGGCCGCCCGAGGTGAATATCCAGATTTTCGAACGGCACGGTCAGGACATGCGCGCGATGTACGGCGTGCAAGGTCTCGACCGACGGACTCACCCGACCGTCATATCCGATGCGCGCGAGATACGCAGAACGATCCATCATACGATCCTCTCAGCCGTTCAGATGATGGCGCCATTATACGAATCCATCCCGCTGATCGCACGGGCTTCATCGCCGGCTCACGAGTCGATGACATTGCAGACGACCGCAGCGCTTGCTACGATGGTCGGTCATCCTACGAGAGGAGCATTCCGCCGTGGCATCCCGTACACCTTCGACTCGATCAACCGACGAACTGATCATCGAAGGGGCACGTCAGAACAATCTGAAAAATATCTCGCTGCGCATCCCTCACAACAAGGTCACGGCGATCACCGGCCTGTCGGGATCCGGCAAATCCTCCCTCGCGTTCGACACGTTGTTTGCGGAAGGGCAGTGGCGCTATGTGGAATCGCTCTCGACCTACGCACGGATGTTTCTCGATAAGGTGAACCGGCCCGACGTCGATCGGATCACCAACATCCGCCCCGCGATCGCGATCGAACAGAAAAATCCGATCCGCACGGCGCGATCGACCGTCGGCACGGCGACCGAAGTGGCCGATCTGCTGCGCTTGCTCTTCGCGAAAATCGGCAAACCGGTCTGCCCGGACTGCAATCAGGAAGCTCGCGGGTACCATCCCGGCTCGCTTGCCGAAGAACTACTGGCGCAATTTCCCGACGCCCGGGCGATGATTTTATTCCCCGTGAACGACCTGGGACCAGGCCACGACCGCTCGCTGCTCGACTCGTTGACCAAACGAGGGTTCACCAGACTCCGCTGCGGCGACGAGATCCTGGACCTTCACGACCAGGCCACACTCCCGGCAACGCGCGAGTCCGGCCTTCAGGTGGTGCTGGACCGCCTCGTGCTGAGACCCGATAATCGCCATCGTTTGATCGAGGCCATCGAAGTCGCGTTCCAGGAAGCCGAAGGGATGTGCCAAGTCGATGTCATCGGCCATGGACTCCGGACCTATAGCACGCATTTCCGTTGCCAGGGTTGCGGACGAACGTTCGAGCCGTTGCGCCCCCTGCTCTTTTCATTCAACCATCCATTGGGCGCCTGCCCTGAATGCAAGGGCTTCGGCAACATCTTGCGCTACGACCAGGACCTGGTGATTCCCGATCGCAGTAAGTCACTGGCGGGCGGCGTGATCGAACCCTGGAGCAAGCCAGGATCGGACTGGTGGCAGAAACAGCTCTTGCTCGCCATGAAGAAGCTAGATGTGGATTTGACGGCCCCGTTTCAGGAACTGCCAAGCGAGGTGCAGCAGTTGATCTGGGAAGGCAGCGACCAGGTGGAAGGCGTCCGGCAATATTTCGAGTACCTGGAAACCAAGCGCTACAAATTACACGTGCGCGTGCTGCTCAGTCGCTACCGCAGCCCCGCCACCTGCCCGACCTGTCAGGGCAGCCGGCTGAAACCGGCCGCTCGCTTCGTCAAACTGGCCGGGCACGATTTCATTCGACTGAACGACCTGACGATTGAGGCCGCTGCCGAATGGTTCCATCAACTCGCGTTACCGGCATTCGATGCGGAGATTGCCAAGGACATCCTGCGGCAATTGCAGGCCAAGCTGAATTTTCTGCTGCGTGTAGGATTGAGCTACCTGACGTTGTCCCGCCAGACCAAAACCCTCTCCGGGGGGGAAGCGCAGCGGATTGCGCTGGCCAACCAGCTCGGCTCCCGGTTGGTGGGAACCTTATACGTGCTGGATGAACCGACGATCGGACTCCATGCGCGAGACACCGATACCCTGGCCGGCATCCTCCGCGACCTGGCCGACGAGGGCAATACCGTCGTGGTCGTCGAGCACGACCCGCTGATGATTCAGGCCGCCGATCATATCGTTGAAATGGGACCAGCCTCGGGAGAACAGGGCGGACAGGTGGTCTGCGCGGCGCCGCGCGGGCAATTCATCCGCGACCAGAACTCTTTGACCGCCCGTTACCTGCGAGGTGAGGAACGTATCCCGCTTCCGAAAACCCGCCGGTCCGGGAACGGCAAGGTGCTGAGCATCGCCGGCGCCGCCGAACACAATCTCAAGAACCTGCTGGTGAGAATTCCTCTCCACATGCTGGTCTGCATCACCGGCGTGTCCGGCTCAGGGAAAAGTACTCTTATCGAGGATACGCTATACCGCGCCGCCGCTCGCGCCTTCCGTCTCGAATCGCTGCCGATGGGGAAGTTTCAAGCCATCAAGGGACTCGAACATCTCAAAGGCGTGCGCCTCATCGACCAGCAACCCATCGGCCGCACTCCCCGCTCGAACCCGATCACTTATCTCAAGGCATTCGATGAGATCCGACAACTCTTCGCCTCCGAACGGGATGCCCTGCGCCAAGGCCTCACGCCGGGACACTTCTCCTTCAATGCGGCCGGCGGGCGTTGCGAGCGCTGCGAAGGGAACGGGTATGAGAAGCTGGAGATGTACTTCTTCGAAGACATCTATGCGACCTGCGAGCAATGCAACGGACGGCGATTCAAACCGCACATTCTTGCCATCAGGTATCGCGGGAAAACCATTCACGACGTGTTGAATCTGACAGTGGCAGAAGCGCAGGCGTTTTTTTCCGGTTCCCCCAAGCTGACAGAAAAGCTCTATTTGCTCTCGTCGATCGGATTAGGGTACCTGCGGCTTGGACAAGCGGCGAACACGTTGTCGGGCGGAGAAGCCCAACGGCTGAAGATTGCCGCAGAGCTCAAAGATCCGTCGGCGCATAATCTGCTCTACATCCTCGACGAGCCGACGACGGGCCTGCATCTCGACGACATCAAGAAGCTGCTGACGGTGCTGCACAAACTCGTGGATGCGGGCAACACGCTCGTCGTCGTGGAGCACAATCTCGATGTCATCAAAACTGCAGATTGGGTCATCGATCTGGGCCCGGAAGGAGGCGAGGCCGGCGGACAGATTGTGGCCGAAGGACGCCCGGAACAGGTTGCCAAGGTAGCCCAGTCGCACACGGGCCGTTTCCTGGCCAAGGTGCTGGAGAGTTCCGCTGCACGTCCAACCTGACACGCAGCTCATGCCTGCAACGAGTTGAGAGTGTGACGATACGCGAGATGTGCGCAGGAAAATCGACCGTAGTGATGCGCGTCGCCGGTCGCGGCTAATTCGAGGAGGGATCGAACGGCATGTCCGCATAGTGGCGGGAGGTCTCATCGAGCGACAGGAAGATGTCCGACCAGATGCGTGTCGGTTCCTTATCAAAGACCAACGAGGGATCGGCAGGCAGCGTGATCCAGGAACCAACCTGCATTTCCGATTCCAGTTGGCCCGGCCCCCAGCCTGAATATCCCAGATAAGCCCGGAACGATTCCTTTCCCGGCTGCTCCATGAGGATTCGTTCCATAATCTCCAAATCGCCGCCCAGACAGACACCGTCGAACACCTGGTGCGAATTTTCGGGGGTCTGACTGATACGATAGAGCATCATCACCTGATTGGTCTGAACAGGCCCGCCCGAGTACAACACATGCGGTTGGCCTTCCAGAATCGGCACCTGGGGAAGCGCTTCGGAGATGGACATGGCCGTCGGCCGGTTGACGATCACTCCTAGCGCCCCTTCAGGCCCATGCTCACAGAGGAGCACGACCGCCTGCCTGAAATTCGGATCGTTCAACGCCGGGGCTGCGACGAGCAGAACGCCTTTACCGAGTGGAGTAGTCATGGTTCATACTACCGTGCGACTGCGGGTGACGCAAGTTGAGTCATGAAAAACAGATGGCGTGTGATCAGGCGTCATACAAGGCCGGACGGCGATCGCGCAACAGATCGTTATACGTATTGAGCGCTTTGTCCCGGGCCTCCCCGGGATCGATTTCGACGATAGTCAGGTCCTCGGTTTCACGCGGTGCGCGATGCAGAATCCGGCCGCGCGGGCTGACGACTTCGCTCAGGCCGATGAACGTCAACCGGTCTTTTCCGCCGCGGGCCTCGCTGCCGATCCGGTTTGCCGTCACGCTGAAGACGCGATTTTCCAAACAGCGTGTCACCATGGAGTCCGGACAGTTCGGCAACACGAGGTTGGAGGGATGGGCAATAATCTCGGCGCCCAGCAGCGCCAGGGTGCGGGCCGCCTCCGGGTAATACCAGTCGAAACAGATCATCACACCGATTTTCGCAAGACCGATATCCCACACCTGAAAGCCGGTATCGCCGGGACTGAAGAACAGGGTCTCCTCGAAAAAGAGATGCGTTTTGCGATAGCAGCCGATGAATCCCTTCGGCCCGACCACGACCGCCGAGTTAAAACAGCGCGTGCCGGCCCGCTCCGGCAAGCCGGCTACGATAGTCATCCCGCGACGTGCGGCAATTTCCGCAAGCCTGCTGGTCGTCGGCCCATCCGGCACCGCTTCCGCTAGTCGGAGCACCTCGTCCTGCGACACAAATTGATAGCCGGTCGCAAACAATTCCGGCAGTACCATCAGATCGGCCTCGGCCTGCTCAAGCCGAGCCGTCACGACATCGAGGTTGGTCGCCACCTCGCCGAACACCGGATCGAATTGGAAATAGCCGACTCGCATCACATCGCCTTTCTACACAAAGAAAAAACGGGCAGGGATACCCCTGCCCGTTTTATCGTACGCACGGTCTATGCGCAAGAACTGCTTACATACCCTCGGACAAGTGAGGAACGGCGTTCTCCACTGCTTTGGTCGCCACATCCGCGTGACCGGCCTTGCCGTGCTCGATCCCGTCCTTCAGCCCCTTGATGCCTTCGGCGACATGGGGATTCTTGGTTTCAGCCATGGCACCTTCGGCATGTTTGAGCGCCGCTTCGGCATGTTTCACCAACGCATCCGCATGGCCTTGTTTTCCATGAGCGACCGCTTCCTTGGCATGCTCCACAGCTTCCGCCTGATGTTTATTTCCTGCCGCGAAAGCCACGCTGGATACCATCGGCGCTCCCACGAGCGCCATCATGACTCCGGCCACCACGACTCCCCGCCACATAGCAGTCTGCATGAAACGCCTCCTCTGTAAGTATGTGCACCGCATGAATCCGAGCCCGCTATATTTCAGCATAAAGACGGCCCTCTATCCTGTCAAGACGGACGCATGCCGGTCGGCACCTGCGACTCCGACAGGCCGAGGAGTTTCTGCAACGCGAGCAGATCCTTTTCTACCGGGCAGGCGAAATCACGGCTCCACTCCCACCAGGACCCCGGATAGTTGCGCAACCGCTCATACCCCGCGACGCGCAGGACAAAATAGAGCCATCCCGAACGCACCCCGCCCGTGCAGTAACAGACCGTTTCATGGGCCGGGTTCAACCCCTTGAGTTCCAACTGAGCCCGAATAGCGTCCAGGTCTTTCACCGTGGCATCCGCGTTGAGGAACCCGCTCCATGCCACATGCACCGCACCGGGGATATGGCCGGGTCGCGGAATGCCTGACACTTCCTTGCCGAGATATTCTTCCAGGCTTCGCGCATCGACGAGGGTAGTCGTCGGGTGGGGTTTCCGCACGATGCCTTTCAACTCATCCTTCATGACGATCGCCGAGGCCACGGGCGACACCGTAAAGTTGCCGGGCGCGGGCCTGACCGCGCCATGCTCGAACGGCCGGCGCTCGTGGATCCACTTGACCCATCCGCCGTCCAGCACCTTGAGATTCTTGTGGCCCAGGTATTCCAACATCCAAAACATACGGCCTTCATCGCCCCAGTTATCGAATGGATTGGAATAGATGACGACCTCGCTGTCCCGGTTGATGCCGAGCGATTGCACCCGTTTTTCGATCCGTTTCAGGTCCGGATCGAGCAATCCTTTGGCGATCGCCTCAGGATCGCTATATTCGTGCCAGGTAGAATGGACGGCGCCGGGAATATGGCCACCGAACTCGTACGTGGACCGTCCCCGCACATCGAGGACTACCAGGCCCGGCTGCCCTAAGCGTGTTTGAAGCGTCTCACAATCGATGAGTAGTGGATGTTGCATGGATTCCTCGATCTCGGTCGGTGAATACTTACCCTTGTGGAACTGATGGATTCGCACAGGCCATCGGCGGCGGTTCAGGCAACGGATCGGCCAAAGCCGCCGCCAACTCTTCGTTCAGCGGCACCTCGCGCTCATACACCGTGAAGGCATATGGATCATCCGCCATGAGGCCGTATTTCTTCTTCAACATGTCATGCTGGCCGTCGGTCAGAATGTGGTACCGAACACGGGCCTTCAACGTCAACCCCTTCGACCTCTCCGGCATCCGGTAGGTGAATTGATAGTCCCGGCTGGCCAGGGGGAGCAAGCGGTTATCGTACAACTCCACAATGGCCGGTTGCCACATAATCCAGCGCCCCATGGTATGACTTTTTTCAGCCAGAATCTGCTGATTGCTGTCTTTCACCGTAAATTCGACCGTAAAGTGCCGGTCCGGATCGCCCGTGGGAAGTTTGTGTCCCGCCCCGGCATTTGTCAGAGTGAGGGCCACCGTGACCTGCTCGCCCGGCTTAGGCCTGGGGGGATCGACCTTCACCTGGATCGCCGCGGCCCGCTTCACCATGTCGGGATCATGCCCACCGCGCCACAAATGCCGCCGCCCCCGCCGGATCGGCCCGTTCTCCGCTACCGGGCGATCGACCTCCGGCATGTGGCAGCTTTGGCAGATAAACCCCCGCTCTTGCATGAAATATTTGCCTTCATATTCGGCATAGGTGCCGCAGGGCCCCACATTGTAGAACTGCGCGGGGCCTGAAACGACATTGTGGCAGCGCGAGCAAAACTGCGCCGTGCGGAACGTGGGATCGAATTGTGTCGGATGGGGCGCAGCCGAATCATCAAAGGGGCCGAGAATCACCCCGTCGCGTACATGGCAGGCCGCGCAGGTGATCGACTCCTTTTGCAGATCGGCGTCGAAATGGGGATTCGGTTCCTGCGTGGCCTTTTCTACACGCCCCCTCGGAATATCCTTCACCAGTGTCGGCTGTTGATTCTCCAACGGCGTATGGCAATTCAAACAGACCCAGATGTGCTTGTCCTTCTTCCAGTACGCCTGAAAAAACGGGTCCTCATAGGCATGCGCATGGATGCTGGTCTTCCACTCCTCATAAATCTCCCGGTGGCATTGCCCGCAGGATTCGGCCTTCAAACTGGTCAATCCCTCGGGGATCTTCTGGAACGGAATCGCATGCGCATACTCGGACCGGAGCCCGAAAATGACGACCGGTTTCACTTCCGTGTAATAGAGGTAGACCGCTCCCGAGATCACCGCGAGACCGACCAGGAATTTCAGCCACCATGTCATGACGCCACCAGCGCCCGAATGTGCCGCTCCACCGAAGCCGCCAAGGCCGTCAGGTTATACCCGCCCTCCAGGGAGGACAGCAGTTTCCCGCGGCAATGCTGCCTGGCGATGCCGGCCACAATCGAGGTCAACTCGGCATACCCGTCTTCCGTGAGGCCCATGCTGGCCAGAGGGTCATCCCGATGTGCATCGAAGCCGGCGGAAATGATGACCAACTCCGGCTTGAACGCATCCGCGGCGGGAACCAGCACTTTCTGAAATACCGCCCGGTACTCGTCGTCGCCCTCCCCCGCTTCCATCGGCACGTTGACGGTGAAGCTTTCCCCCGCGCCGGTGCCGGATTCCGTCGCGCGACCGGTGCCGGGGTAATGGGGATACTGATGCGTGCTGAAAAATAGGATGGACGGGTCAGCCTCAAAACTGTGCTGCGTGCCGTTCCCATGGTGGACATCCCAATCGACGATGAGCACCCGCTGCAACCCGTAGCGTTTCTGCGCGTAGCGTGCTGCAATGGCGACATTGTTGAAGAGACAAAAGCCCATGGCCCGCCCAGCCTCGGCATGGTGGCCCGGGGGCCGCACGGCGCAAAAGACATGCTCCACCTGGCCGGCCATGATGGCATCCACCCCGGCCAAGACCCCGCCGGCGGCCAGATAAGCAGCAGTCAACGATCCCGGCGACATGGAGGTATCGGCATCCAGGGAGACCCGGCCGCTGCTGGGCGCTTCCCGATTGAGCTGTTCGACATACTCTGGTCGATGAACCAACGTGATCCATTCATCCTCGGCCGGTCTCGGTTCGATGCGCGCCAGCTCGGCGGCCAGGCCGCTCTGTTCGAGCCGTTGCATAATCGCACGGAGCCGGTTGGGCGACTCCGGATGTCCGGCGCCCATCTCGTGGTCGAGATAACGAGGATCGTAAACGAGACCGGTGCTTCCCATGCTGTACTCGTGATCGGGACGCCGTCAGCGCCATTGCCGACGACAGATCATTTGACCTTAACACGCGTCAAACTGCGTAGACAACGCGCAGAGAACGCTGCTATCGTCGTCTCAAGGGAGGACACGATGCCGAATCCAAGAATTGAACCCCTGAAACGAGTGCTGGCGATCGAACCAGACGACGATGTCGCCTGGTTCGGACTGGGAAAAGCCTATATGGAAGATGCCAACTTCGAGGAGGCCGCCAAGGCCTTGAGGCAGTGCATCGCGGTGAAACCGACCTATTCCGCCGCATACTACGCGCTGGCGCAGTCACTGTTGAAACTGAACCGTGTGGATGAATGCCGCCAGGTGTCGGACCAGGGGATCGACGTGTCGACCAAGAACGGAGACGCGATGGTGACCAAGAATCTCGAAGCGTTGAAGAGCAGCCTCCCGGCCTGACGCCTTGCCGCCTCCCCGCGCGCTTCACGAGAGACGTTTCACGAACAACAGGCTTCGCCCGGGCGACGCCTATGCCGAGGCCGCGCCGGTTTCATCGTCATCTCCGGCGTTGGCCTCTGCTTCGCGCCGCTCGGCTAATGTGGTCGCCACGTCATCCAGCCAGCGACCGGCCCCATCCAGCACTTCACGCACCAGCGGCTCCGGATGGCCGGTCCGTTTCATCGTCCACTGGCAGAGATAGCCCATCAAGTCTTCGCGCTCGAATCGCCGGGTCGATTGTGTCGATAACTGCGCCAGCTCCGATAGGCCGGTCCGGAGAATCTCCGCCACCGTGTCCCGTCCGTACGATGTGGCGGCTGTCACATATTGAATCGCGCGGTTGATTTCCTGCTCGGTCATGTCCTCACCTTCCGGCGGATTGTAACATTCAAGCGGGACCTGTCAACGGGGCCTCTGCCTCCGGAGACGCGTGCCTTCGAAGAATCTCCACGCCCTTGGTCTCCGACGATGGTATGATTCCTTCTATCATTTATTTTCTAGGAGCCTCGACCATGGCCGTTTCACGCAATACCGCCGCTGCTACGTCATCACGTCGTTCATCCGCCTCCCGTGAGTTTGCCGATCATTGGGAACTCTCCGACCTGGTCACCGACCCGGTGAAACAATTCGACCGTTATCTGAAAGACCTGAGCGCGAAAGTCAGCCGCTTCGAATCCGCGCGCGCTGAGCTGACCGCCACGATGCCCGAACAGGCCTTTTTGCATCTCCTCACCCTGTCGGAACAGATCGCCAGGGATTCCGGGCGGCTCGGAGCCTACTCGTACCTGTGGTTTTCTGAAGATACCAAGCAACTGCAGGCCCGCTCCTTCAAGACCAAAGTGGAAGAACATCTCACCACCCTCCAGAACCACCTGCTGTTCTTCGACCTGTGGTGGCAAAGCGTCGATGAAAAAAATGCGGAACGTTTGATGGCGAACAGCGGGGACTTCCGGTATCACCTGGAAACGATCCGGCGCTTCAAACCGCACACACTCTCGGAGCCGGAAGAGAAAATCATCAACATCAAGAACATCACCGGACAAAACGCCGTGCACCAGCTCTACGACGTGGTCACCAACGGCTTCACCTTCACGCTGCGCGTGGGCGGCACGAAGAAGACCATGAACCGCGAAGCCTTGACGGCCTATCTGCGAAGCCCGAAGGCCTCGATGCGGGAGGCGGCCTACCGGGAAATGTATCGCGTGTACGAATCCCAGCAGGATCTGCTCGGAGAGATCTACAAGACATTGATTAATGATTGGAAGGCGGAAAACCTTCAGCTCCGCCACTTCAAGACGCCGCTGGCCTCCCGGAACCTGAGTAACGATATTCCCGACTCCGCGGTGGAAGCCCTCCTGGCCGTCTGCATGAAGAACGCCCCCATCTTCCAGCGTTATTTCAAGCTCAAGGCCAAGCTCTGCAAGATCAGGACGATGAACCGCTACCATATCTATGCGCCGCACCGGGCCGAGCAGAAGACGTACCGCTATCCGGACGCGGTGCGCATGGTGTTAGACGCCTATTACGGGTTCTCGCCGCGCCTGGCTGAACTCGCGCAGCGCGTCTTCGCCGACCGCCATATCGACGCGCGCACGAAACCGGGGAAAATGGGCGGCGCCTATTGCTACAGCGTGACGCCCAACGTCACGCCCTATGTCATGCTGAATTTCACCGGCGAGGCGCGCGACATTGCCACCATGGCCCACGAATTAGGTCATGCCGTGCACGCCATGATGGCGGAGCAGCACAACGTGTTTACCTTTCACTCGACGCTGCCGCTCGCGGAAACGGCATCCGTGTTCGGCGAGCGCATCCTGTCCGATGCCTTGATGGCCTCGGAGTCGAGCAAGTCCGTGAAGCAGAGCCTGCTCGTCAATCAATTGGACGACGTCTACGCCACGGTCATGCGCCAGGCGTACTTCGTCGCCTTCGAGCGGACGGCCCACAATATGGTGGCCCAGGGCGCCACGACGACTGATTTGGCGAGCACCTATATGAGCTTGCTCAACCAGCAATTCGGGAAGTCATTGCGCGTGCCGCAGGAGTTCCAATGGGAATGGCTCACCATTCCGCATCTGTATGCCAGCCCGTTCTATTGTTATGCCTACAGCTTCGGCAACCTGCTCGTACTGGCGCTCTATCGCATGTATCAGGAGCAGGGGAGCTCGTTCGTGCCGAAATATCTGGACCTCCTGGCGGCCGGCGGGTCGAAGGCCCCGCAGGCCATCCTGGCCCAGGTGGGCGTGGACATGAATTCCCAGGCGTTTTGGCAATCCGGCTTCGATGCGATTTCAGGAATGGTCGATCAGCTTGAAGAGACCATGAGCTGACCGAAAGACGAGACACGGCAGGGCTGACACCGAGCGACCGGGATTACATCGGAGAGGCCGCCGCCGCAAGCGGTCGGCACGGGGAATCAAATACGTTCGGAAGATTTGTCCATCTCAACCGGATGACCCAGAATTTCCCGTTCCGCCTCGAGCCAATCGCGCAGATGATAGCCGTCCAGGCAACCTCGTTGTTCATACAGCTCATGCGCCCTGGCGGCGATCCGCACGTGAATATCCTGCGCAGGCCCCGGCCGCCGCTCCGGCGCAGATGGTGTGGCGGTCTTCTTCGCCGGGCGTGTGGCAGCTTTTTTCGGCGCGGTCTTCTTTTTCATCCCCGGTTCCCTCATGGTCTGTCTCCAAACGGTGCGCTCGACATTTCGTACGACCACTCGTGTGTAATGCCTGTTCGCACCATAACATATTCAGCGCGGTTCCTGTATCGGAGGACCACCTTGCCTTCCCGACTTAGGCGATCCACGGTGAGGAACAGTTGATTCGCCGTGAACGCCGGCACATGGCGGAATAATTCCTCCATCGAACAAATTCGACAGCGCTGCAAATAGGCCCACACCGCAGATTCCACGTCGTCTGCGTCATGCTGGAAGCTTCCATCATTCATCGTCGTCCCTCCTCCCCTCGCATCGTTCAGATTCCCCACAGGCCAGGCCGGCCCTCCCACGTGGCCGATTGTGTGAGCATAATCAGGATCCAGGCCGGCGCTATGGCATGTCATCAGCGCGTTGTTCGACTTGATCCGCAGCCACCCGCAGCTGCCGCGCGAGGGCCCGCCGCTGCTGGATCAACCGCGCATCCGTCGGCACCGGGTGCTGAAGCAACATTTCAGCCTCCACCTCATGGCGAGCTGCGAATGTCCGCAGCTCCTGCGCGTCTTCATGCCATTGAAGCCGGCTTTCGGATGGCCCTCGCGCGGGCCCTGCCCCCGAAACATCGGATACGGCGGGAGACGGCTCCTGAGCCGACATGGCCACGCACCCGGCGAGTCCACTCACGACAAGAATGGCACATGCGTGTGACAACAGAGCGTTCATGATGAGCCTCCTCTTTCCCGTCGGTCCATCGGGTCTCGGCACGATTGACCGAAGCAAGATATGATCCTGCCGGTCGAGGGCAAGAGAGGGGCGGACAAACCGTGTGCCCTGCTCTCAGATCGGTATGGAGGAATGCGCGCATAACGGAGCACAACCAGCGCACTGCGGATCCGCACCGCTCGGCCCGTGCGGAATCGCGCCGTCTGCGGGTCGGATTGGCGGAGTGACTATCAGGATCAACGCATCGAGATGCGCCAGGCACGCAAGGAAACCTGCGCGCCGGCGCAACGGTATCCGTGGATTGTGGAAAGCTGAGATTTATGACGCTTTGGAAACGAGCCGCTCCGATGCCTGATCGCTGTGAGGCAATGAGACGGCATCCTGCAAGGCCTGCAACAACATGTGCGGAGAAAACGGTTTCGAGACCAGGATGCACGCGCCCTGCTGCTTGAGGGACGGAGGGAGTTCACGTAAGTCAGCCGAGAGCAACACGACCGGTATGTCGGGCCACATGAGGCGACAGAGCAGGAGGAATTGTTCTCCATCCAACCGCGGCATGTGGAAATCAGAAATGACGGCATCGAAACGCCGTTTCTTCATCTCGCCCAACGCCTCGACGCCATCAACTGCCGCATGGACGATATACCCGGCTTGCTCCAACACGGCCGCAACCAACCGTCGCACACTTTCTTCATCATCAGCGATTAATACGCGCTTCCCATAGCCCTCCATGGCGCCCCCTTCCTTCTGGTGCATCGCATCAGTCTATATCCACCACCCTGCCGCACCCTTCACAGACAGACGATTCATGCCCTCCGCCGTCCGCGGAGCTCCCCACTCCACACGCCCCTCCGCTGCGGGCCGGGTCTGGTGCGCTGCCCCAGACGTCCGGAGATGCCTCGGGCCAATCGGATCAACGCATCTTCCAGATTGCCGCAATTGAGACAGCGGAGGGCGGGCACCCACGTGTGGCTCACCCCTTCACTCGGATTGAACAGCATCTCGTCTACCATCAAGCCTTGACATCGACTGCATGCCATCCGTGGCCTCCTTCGATTGGTCACCGCGTCTCAATGCGATCCAGCAGGATGTGGGGAAAAGACCGCCAACGTTGAGCTCGCTACGGACGCGCTGGACAGCCGCTTTGACCATCCTGCAGGCCTTATGGTTGTCGTCATATCTTTCGTACGCCCTGTGAGTGTGAAGAGTCTCATTAGCTCTTCACCAGTCTATTAGCGTCCCCGCCCCATCAGGTCCTGGTCTGCACGCATCAGACTTTCCGGAGTCGGCTTCGTTCCGCGGTCCTGATCGGGGTTGATCAGAATCGGCACACGCAGGTTATCGGGCAACAACACCATTTTGGCATTCGGGCTGTCATACAACTTGTAGCGGAGATACTCCGGGGTCAATGTCTTGGTGATCGTCTCCTGCGCCTTGGCCTGCCCGAGCGCCCGGATCTTCAACCCCTCGGCTTCGCCTTCCGACCGAATCCTGACGGCATCGCCCTCGCCACGCGCCAATCGTCGCATGATCTCTGCGTTTTTTTCCGCAATCGTGAGTTCGAACTCCTTTTGCTCCTTTTCCTGCTCCTTGGACTGTTTGCGCTCGACCGCCTCCAGAACAATCCTGGCCAATTCGATATCGGCCAATGCGACGCTGTGCACATCCAAATGGCGCCCTTTCAATTTTTCCACCACCACCGCCTGCACCTTGCTGGCGATTTCAGCGCTCTTTTCTGGAACGACCACCATCGGATAGTTCGACACGACGCTCCGCACCGCCGCGAGCAGCTCCGGTCGGACGACCCTCGGATAAAAGTCCGCTCCGATCTCCTGCGCAAGGAAATACACTTCCTCGGCGATCGGGCGCATGATGATGGCCGCCTTCAACTTGACCAGGAGATCGTCCGAACTGAGCGCATCGACCATCTCCGTATAACTTTGCAACCGCACGTCATAGACATAAATGTCGTTCCACGGCGCCCGCCAATAAAAGCCCGACTTCAACGTCTCGGTCGTCAGGCCTTCCGTCAGCGGATACCATCGGAGTCCCCGCTGTCCCGGACTCACGGTCGTCCCGCAACCCTGCAGACCGCACAGCATCACGATGACCACACAGATCGTCGCAGATCGCCACATGGTCTCCCCCTTTCCTGCCCGAAGTCGTACTCACGGGACTGCCGGGCGGACTGCCTGCGAGAGCCGTCCGTCACGAGCCACCCCCTGATGTCGCTCCGCCGTCCGTTCCTGCTCGTCAGCCGCATCTGCATAGGACTGGGCCAGCAAGCGCGCCCCCTTCACCCAATCTGAATCCTGACCGAACAAACGTTCGTACACCACCGCACGATGCTGCTGATCGTGGGCCATTTGCCTCAGCCTCGCGGCCTCGTGGGCATGAAATGCCGCAATTTTCCCCTGATCTTGCCTCGGATCATTGGTCCTCAGATCGAGTTCGGTCACGCGAGTTCCACAGCCGGACAACATGCAGAGTTCAACGAGCACCACCCATCCGATCACACCCCGCCACGATGATCGCATGATTCCTCCCCGGGGCTAGCCCCCTCCCGGCGACAGCGACGACCGCTCATGTCCATGCCGCCATACCACCTCATAGTCCGCAGGGAGAGGCAACAATTCGACATGGTGTTGACCGCGAAGCCGGTTCAGCGCCGTAAAGAGCGATTGCCAGGTATACAACGGAAACGAGTCCGCCAACGTGAGAAAGGTCACTCGCCGCTGATGCTGCAACAAGACCAGGATCTGATTATCAAGCACGTCCTCGACCGCCGACATAGACTGGGGTCCCATTACGCACCTCCTCTCCCTCAAGAAGCGGATCCTTTATTCCTTCTGAGTCACCATCCATGATCTCCAGGCGTTGCAATATATGGTCCCGCCATAAGTACTCCATGACATCGACAGTCTCAGCGTGCAGCAAGGCTCTGCAACGGTCATTATTGAGTCACGGATGACACGCCATATCATTTCGCACTGCGCACCTTGTGCGAAACCGCTCAGACTCCGCAGCGATGCCACTTGTGCGGACAAAAGAATTGCAGAGTTGGATGTCACACTCGTCTTGGCATTCCGCTTGCTCACTCCATCGTCGGAATCGAGAGGCGATTCGCCGGAACGGCGGCGTGTCACTCCCCCTCTTCCATGCTCCGAGTCGACGACGCCATAGCGAAAGGAGTCATCATGACCACTGCAGGCATTCCATCCGAGGGCTTCAACACCGTCGGGCAAATCGTGGGCACGAATCCGGTACGCCTCCATTCCAAGCAGGACGGCATGGCCGTGACGATCGAGTTGCTGTCGGCGCACATCTCCGGCGCGCCGGTGGTCGATCAGGACGGCGCCTATATCGGCTTTATCAGCGAGGTCGATATCCTCAGGGCACTCGCTGCAGGAAAAGACTTGACTGCGCTCACCGCCGAACAGCTTATGGTGCACAACCCCATTGCCGTTCACCGATCCACGCCCATTGCGGAAGCGATCAAAATTATGGCAGACAAGCATCTGCTGAACCTCCCTGTCGAGGAAGACGGAACGGTGACCTATTCGGTCACGAGACACGATCTGCTACGGGCCTCTGTCGGGCTTGCCGTAGCCATTGAAGACTAGCCGCAGAGGTCCTGGCGGGATCCGGAATCGCCGTGGTTCGAATCAAACGCATCTATACCGAGGCCAGTTCGCAAGACGGGCTTCGAATTCTGGTCGACCGGGTATGGCCGCGGGGTTGTACGAAAGCGCGGGCACGGCTCGATGGGTGGCGGAAGGAATTGGCCCCCAGCACCGCGCTTCGCACATGGTTCGGTCATGATCCACGGAAATGGAATGAGTTCCGCTCGCGCTACCTCGCCGAATTAGCACAACCGGACCAACGCAAGGCTCTCGAGGAGCTCGCCCAGGTTGCTCGCTCGCAAACGCTCACGCTGTTGTTCGGCGCGTCAGACGTGAAACACAATCAGGCGGTGGTATTGAAGGAACTGATAGACCGTGAGGAGAGAAAATGACTCTATGGGGCAGTCGACACGGAGCACATGTTCACGCACATCTGGCGGATACAGAGGTCCGCTCAAATTGAAAAACGGATCAACCTTAGTGACCTTAGCTGGCAAGCCCCCAGGTGCTCCACAGCGCGACTGCCGCGACGGCCAACATCACCCAGGCCAACTCCCGATCTCCCACTTTCTTGATGATCTTCACCATGGCTTCATTCCTTTCTCTGTTCTGATCATGCTCACCGTGATACCAGCCACTAAAGCAAGGCACATGCCACCATGGCATAAACAGAATTCACGGCTTTTTGCTGTTTCAAGATCAAAAAATGAGCGGATTCGCACAGGTCGCACTGTGCGGTTACGATGGACCGGAACCTCAGCTCGGATAATTGTGGAAGGAACCAGGAGGAAGATGAGGACTGCTCACAAAGGAATGCGCGCGGGTCGTTCCAGATAGGATTTCTTCGGGAGACCGAGGATTCTCGTGAGGTAGATGCAGACCATTACACCCAGGCTCTCCAGAAACAGCAGCTGCCATCTGGTCCGTTGAAGCCATGATTCATAGGTGAGAGACGCCGAAGGAATTTCTCGCTCGATCCGCATCTCGAAATCGCCGATGGCCTTTTCAATAGTCAAAAACATCGCTCGACCGCTGCCCCCTCGCACATAAAACCTGACCTGCTCCTGCTTATCTGTGCCGACCACGGCGATGAGCGCCTTTTTACTCTCAATGAATTCCCTAAGACGCGGGAACAGCACCCCTCTTCCGGCCTGCAAGCCCGGCACATCGGCGGTGAGCTCGGTCAACGTTGCCATGCCGGCTTCCAGCCGGCTTTCGGCCTGATTGATCGGTTCAAGAAACGATGGCTGTTCCGTGAGGAGATATCCGCGAAAATTCGTTTCCACGTCCATGACCAGTCGTTGCAGGCGCAACACCTCCGTGAGAATGGTCGAACGATGGAGTTGGCGCTCCTGCTGGATGCGCCATTGCTCGAACAGCCATACATGTCCGAGAAATGACAAGGCTAGAGCCGCTGTGGCGACGAAAACAAGTCCAATAAACCGGCCACGTATGTCCATGAATCGGTGCGAGTCCTTCTACCCTAGGGATGAGTGACCGGTAGAATGCATAGCAAGGGTGGGAGGAGCACGGGGCTCTCCTCCCACTCGCCCGTGTGAGTCTTACAGCCAGTTCACGCGCTCGGCCGGCCGAATGTAGATCGGCTCTTCGACCTGAATCCGCGCCACTTCCTTGCCCGACTTGTTGAAGCCCAACACGGTATCGTTGTACATG
>JADYYH010000020.1 GCA_020853775.1 Nitrospira sp. | reverse complement strand
CGACATGTGCCACACTCGATCGCCACGATTCGTTACCAGCTCAGTGTTCAGTTGATCACACGCCTCGGGCAATGTCCGTGCTGCGGCAGGCAAAACGTAAGACGCCACTTGTGACACAGTAAGACTAGATGTTTCTTCCCCATTAGACCGCCGTCTGCTGTTCCCGGGAGTTGATAGCCATTTTCCAAGAAGCGTTCGCCAAAGGTATTCAGGCGTGGAGGGGCTGTATGGCACGCAGTGCAATCGCGTGCGTACTTGTGGGCAAATGGCGGGATGGCGTTGGCGGTGGGAATGGGCAGGGCATGCATTCCTACAGTGATGACCAGGACCGTCATCGTCAGTCGGACAATGACTGCGCTCGCGGAGCGAGTAATCAAACCAGCACCATTTTATACCTGACTGTGGACGTGTAGGGACGCACCGGTATCACACCTTGACTGTCCGATGTCGGCGGATTCGCAGCGAGACTTTAGGCGTAAGGGCGATGAGGATGGCGGCTACAGAGCTAAGGTAGGTGGAAGGGCGGTAGAAGGTGATTCAATTATTCGCGGAAAAGTGGACACAGCCGGTGTAGGGTTTGGCTAGGACGAGCGGGTGGATGACGGGAGAACATTACTCGGGATATTTCGCCTCGATCACGCTGCGCAGCCCTCCGCGAGCCGCAAACTCACCCGTGACCTTGGCCCACGTCGGACGGCAGGCTCGAACCACGTCTTGGAGAATGCGATTGACGGCATTTTCGTAAAAAATGCCGATGTTTCTGTAGGCGTGGACGTACATTTTGAGCGCCTTGAGCTCCAGGCACTGTTTATTCGGTTTATAGTGAAGAGTGATCGTCCCAAAGTCGGGCAGATTGGTCTTGGGACAGATCGCCGTGTACTCGGGAATCACGATCGTAATTTCATATCCGTTGTATTGGTTTGGAAAGGTTTCAATGTCGGGTAAAGGGGCGGAGATTCCGCTCCGTGCGTGCCGTTCGTTATAGCCGAGCTTGGTCGTGGAGCTTTCTGCCTTCAATTTTTTCTTGTTCTGTTCTTTCACTTCATCACCCCTTACCGGCGATCGTCACACTTGTTTCATCCATTCCAGCTGGCCCAACTCATTAAGCTTGTTGTACAGGGTGACCCAGGGACAGGTCATGTCTGGATAGACTTCGCAAAACCCACCCTTGCGGACCCCTCCGCAGGGGCCGTGGCTCATGAATTTTGGGCATTCGGCCTTGAGTGAACCATCGGGGATCGGCGGGCGCTTATGCACACCTCCGACCCGTTGATCACCCTGTTCCTCGCCTGGCACCAGAACACGTATCGCCATAGATCTCATGGACCCCATTATGTTAAGCGATAATTTTTACGCGCTTCTCAGCTGAACTGCAACTGAATTGAACCTTATTTCCCTTTTGTTCATCGGTAAAAATCTTTGCGTTCCAGCGGATTTAGGGCCAAGGGCCTAGCAGCATAGCTTCCACTAGGCCTTCTTTCGTTCAGTGTGGGCCTTCTGTAAAGTTGCAATGCTTTTGTGGACTCTATAGACTTGCCGTTACCGTGGAATGACAGGTTCTTCCTAATTTGTAGTGCCGACTTGATTGACAGATTTTTTTGCGCTTTGCTACACTCGGCGGCATCAAACAGTTAGGTCGTAAGACGACATTCCTTTCCGTTTCAGGAACACAGCCCAGTACTTAGTTCGAGCAACATCGATATTATTTGCACTTGGCTTTCTCCGGCCATTCTTGAAGGACGGAATAGCCACCAGAGCATAAAGGGAGGGAATCCTTATGAGTCTTGATTACGTCAAGTTCTCGAGCGGCTTTGAAAAGTTCATGCCGAAAGAATATCGGGACATGGTCGAGCACGGTCCGTTTGGGAAAAAAGTCTCCGTCTCGCAGATGGGATCTTTCAAAGAAGTGCTGGAAGAGCATCCGATGTGCGCTGGATGTGCGATGACTCTCTTCATCCGCCTCGCCATGATCGCATTCCCCAATCCAGAAGACACCATTACTGTTGGTACTGCTGGCTGTGGACGTTTGGCCATTTCGCAAGCAGCAATCCCGTTTGTGTACGGTAACTATGGCGACCAAAATGGCGTGGCCAGTGGGTTGTCGCGCGGTTTGCGGCTCCGCTTCGGTGATAAGCCGAAGGATGTGGTGGTGATGGCCGGGGACGGTGGGACGGCGGATATCGGATTCCAGCAAGTTCTTCACTCCTGGTTCCGGAAAGAACGATTTACCACGATTATGTTGGACAACGAAGTCTATGGGAACACGGGTGGTCAAGAAAGCGGAATGACCAATCGTGGTGCCGTGCTGAAGATGGCCCCCTTGGGAAAAAAGTTTGAGAAAATGGATATGTTGCAGATGGCGAAGGTTGCCGGTTGCGCGTACGTTGCCACGGTCGTTCCGAACAACCCTCGCCGTGTTGAAAGCGTGATCAAGAAGGCTGTGCTGATCGCCAGAGAGGTTGGGTCGACGTATATTCAAGCCTATACCTCCTGCAACATTGAGTACGCCATTCCAACCGACAAGGTCATGGAAGACGCCAAAAACGTTGAAAACGATCGCTATCAGTTCTCCGAATACATCACCGACGAAGCAAAGCAATTTCTCACGGAGCGCTATGGCTATAAGGAGTTCCTCCCGAAGCCCGCTGCGCCCGCTCCTGGTCTGCCGAAGGCCTGAGCAAGTTTAAGGAGGATTCAGTATGGCGACACGGTTCAATATTCGTATGGCAGGTGTGGGTGGCCAGGGCGTTGTGACCGGCTCGCACATTCTGAGCACAGCGGTCATTCATGCCGGCGGTGAAAGTACAATCGTACCGTTTTACGGGTCAGAAAAGCGTATGGCGCCGGTTGAAAGCTATGTCAGAGTTTCTGACGAGCCTATTTATGAAATCGGCGAAATCACCTTCCCGCACATCATTATCATTTTCCACCCCCAAGTCATTACGCACGGCAAGTCATATACGATGCCTTTCTATTTCGGCTTAAAAGAGAATGGTATCGCATTAATCAATAATGACGGCCCCATGAAATTGCACCGGGATCAGGCTCGCGAGCTCGAAGAGCGTCATGCAAAGCTCTATTACTTCCCTGCTACCAAGCTCTCGCTTGAGGTTGCCGGAATGGATCTCGCCACGAATATGGCGTTAATGGGTTGCATTGGTGCTATTACTGGCCTGACTTCAGTAGAGGCGTTAGAGCAGTCCGTCAAGGATCGGTTCCTCGGCAAGGGCTTTGTCGTATCCGGAGGAACAGCGGCCTTGGATAGTGTTGTCGAACGAAAATTTAAGAAGAAACAAGAATTGATTGAGAAAAATGTGGCTGTTATTCGAGCGGGCTGGAATTATGCTGTTGACCACGGATGGTCCGCACCATCCGTGAAACGTTCTGAAGCGACCGAGAGCGTCACGGCGTAATCCGGACACGGACAAGGAGTTCTCATGTATCTCGTAGCCGATATCAGCGTTGAAATCTGTGCCGCAAAAAGTTGCAAGCTCTGCACGCAGTATTGCCCTGAAGCCAATACCATTCTTTATAGTGATGAAATGGGCAAGGATAAAGGGTTTAAGTATGGCTCAGCGTATGTGGCCGTAGATCGATGCAAGGGCTGCGCGCAATGCGTGTGGGTCTGCGACAATATGGCAAAAAATAATGCCATTAAAATGATTATGATCGACCAGTTGCCGGTGGCGGCATTGACGGACAATATTACCTATGGCGAAAAAAGTACAACGGCGACACTGGTCAGCCCTGTAGTTGGGTAATTGGACGAAAGGGGAACGGGCGTGGGAACGACGCAAGATACGAGAGAGCGGATTATCGTGCCGGGACCGGCAGGGTTCCATCCACCGTCAGCAGCTCAGTTAGGAGTATCGCTGCCTGATCCTGGGCAGGGACTGTATTACGGGCTCCTCGAGCCTAATGAAGACACCGTGATCGAAGAAATGGCTCGGAAAATGCTGACGAGCCCGAATGCAACGATCTTCCCAGGACCTCTCGTCTTGTGGGCGTGGAATAACCATGCAGTTGAAAAAGCCAAGGCAGTGCTGGAAATTGCGGCGCAGATCCCTGACGTCATGATTATTCCTATGCCTGATTATCGCCCCAAGTATCCGAAGATTGATCCGGAAGAAGTGATCAATCCAAACCATCCCAACCTTACGATCTGGGGTAACAAGATTGAGGCATGTATTTTTATCGGCGTGCATTGTCATTACGCCAACCTCACCCTCAAAATGATTCGCGCAGGGACGAATTGCTGCACTATGGCTATTTGTGCTGAGCAGGGCCATGAAGACGCCATGCTGACAATTCGAGACTCCGATACCATAAAGCTAAAGAAGACCGCGCAGATCTTCAGAAAAGTTCGCGAGGAAATGGGCATTAAACTGCCCGACAACGGAGAAAATGTCCGCTTCACGGGGACCCAGTCAAAGGTCCACGATGGCAAAACGCATACGAATCCTATGACTTTCATGCCTTCCGCAGCCGGTGCAGGCAGTGCGGCTGCTTTTGGTCACTCGCCTGATCAGATGAAGCGAGAAGGCTAGGAGTTTTAGGCTAAGGCAATAAGTCAAGAGGTGTAACGATGAGCGAAGCACAAAAGACCAGTCCCCAGAGCGATCCGGCCACGAGCGTATCTGCCCCAAAGGTAGAGGCTAAGAAGGATCCTCATGCGGCCGCAAAACAACAGAAGGTCGTAACGCCGGAATATATGTTTTTGGAAGCCCCCCGGACCAAGGAATTTATTACCGGCAGTGAAGCGGCCAAGGAAGCCATTCGCCGCTCCAACGTCGATCTGGCTATTGCCTATCCGATTACCCCTCAAAGTGAAACCATGCAGCTGGTCGGTGTCCTGTACGGAGAGGGGTATGTGAAGGAATACTACCGCGGCGAGGAAGAGGTTGGCGTCATGGCCGCCATCGCGGGTGGTTCTCGAGCTGGCGTGCGATGCTATACGGCAACCGCGGGGCCTGGGACTCTAAGGGGACTTGAAGGTATTGCTTCGTGGCCTGGTCACCGTCTTCCTGTTGTAGCGATGTTCACGTGTCGGGTGGTGAACGCCCCATTGGCCATTCAGCCTGACAATATTGAAGTATCGTATCTGCTTAATTGCGGCATGATCGTGTTTCATGCTGAAAATCAGCAAGACATGTATGATTTTACGCTTGCCGGATTTGTCATCAGTGAGAAAAACGACGTGACTCTTCCTGTTGGTGTGTGCTGCGATGGCTTCTTTGTGACGCATGCTAGAGGTTATGTGCGCATGCAGGATCGCGGCATGAAGCTTCCTCCTCGTGAGCCATGGCGTGGGGCTGTTCCGGTGTTAGATGCCGAGAATCCTCCGGCCCGGCTTTCTCGCGACGCCCCAGTTCAGAAATCAAATTTCATGGCGTACAACATCCACGCTGTCTGGCAACAGGAAGTGTGGGCGGCGGTCGAGCGATCTCGGAAATACATTAATCAATATATGGGCGGGCTGCTCACCGCTGAAAACGTCGAGGATGCTGAGGCGATCATCATCGCTTCAGGTAGCGCAGCGGCTCAATCGCGTGAAGCTGTACGTATTTGCGCGGAAAAGGGCATCAAGGTCGGGCTGATCAAGATTCGGTCGCTTCGTCCGTTCCCGACTCAGGAATTGCGCAAACTCTGCGCAAAAGCAAAGCTTATTGTTGTGCCGGAATTTAACTACGTGGGATGGTTGGCAAAGGAAGTGGCGACCGCCATCTACGGGTTTTCAAATGCCAAGATCATCGGTGGACCACGGGTGTATGGTGGCCAATCGATGCCGGTGGAACTCATTGTTGATGAAGTCGAATCCGGATTGACTGGAAAGAAGTCTACGAACGTGGCGATTTCTCAGGTGATGGGGGCGTCAGCTGCCGACCACGAAGCCATGGGACACTTCATGCGCAGCATCTAAGGTGTAGCCGCGCAATCTTGGTTACAGAACAGGGCCCGTTCGGCGTAGCCGAACGGGCCCGTTGCATTTCATGACTTTGGGCACTCTCAACCCTGAAGATCTTCCTCCACCAAATCAGGGTTTTCTGGCATACCATGGGCCACGTACTTAGCATAGGACAAATAGATAGATGCGCTATCACGCATAGCCTTGGTGCCATTGGCCATGCGATGCAGCTTGTCTGATCCGGGGGCTTCGGTCTTGCGGAGATGATCGACATGGTCATGAAGGACCAGCGTAAAGCGTTCCATGGCCATTTCAACTTCTCGGTAAGCTTGCAAAATGGGGTCAGTCATGTGAAGTACTCCTCTACGTCTCAAGATACCGCAGCAGTCTTTGACGGGTCAACCGAGGGGCCAACTGTATGTATCAACTATCGTCAGCAGTATTAAGCACCATCGCCACGGTCGCTGGGCTCAATAGTCCTGCAGGCGATCCATCATTTTCGGCTTCACTCTTGGGCGGAGTGAAAAAGCTTTCCGAAATGTTTACCGTCGGAGACAAGGGCCCTGGGAGCGCTTATCTTGATAATCAGGCTCTCCGTTCCAGCTATCTGGCCTACTATCTGCCGGTCAATGTGGGTAAGGTCCAGCTGCTCCTGGAAGAGTTGCGACCGCTACTTTCGTCTTTCCCCGACGAAGAATTTCGAGTCTTAGATCTAGGAGGTGGGCCTGGAACTGGTGCACTCGCCCTACTGGACTGGTGCCGCTCTCAGTCCCGACCGCCGATAGCGTCGCTTCGTATGACGGCGCTTGATCGGTCGGGCGATGCGCTGAAACTGTCTGCCAAGCTTTGGCAGGAATACACCAGGCAGAATCACATCCATGCCATTCCGCCATTACAGACCACTGTGTGCGACCTTGAGCGTGCCCTTCCGTCAGTCCTTAGAATGGTTGAAGTGCAAAATGGCTATCACCTTATCATCGTGCAGAATGTGCTTTCGGAGTTGTTTGCCGGGAGCTCAGATTCTATTGGTCAACGAACGGGACTGATCAATCAGCTCGCAAGCTGCCTAGCAAAACAAGGAAGCTTGATGCTAATTGAGCCGGCATCGAGGTCTGCGTCACGTGCCTTACATCAGGTCAGGGACCATCTACTTTCCGGAATGTCGTGGTCCATCTACAGCCCCTGCCTTCATGATCAACCCTGTCCGGCGCTATCCAAGCCGGATGATTGGTGCCATGAAGAGCGATCGTGGCACACTCCTGCATGGATCAATCAGATCGATCGGGAGGTGGGATTTATCAAAGATGCGCTCAAATTTTCGTATGTCATCTTACGTAAAGATGGAAAAACGTTGGTGCCTCGAAATCCGGACTACCACCGCGTTGTGAGCGAATTGCGGGAGATGAAAGGTGAAAAGCGCGTGTGGTTGTGCGATGAGAGCGGAAGGTCCGAAGTGGGCCGACAAGATAAAGAGGGCTCACCGTCGAATGCCGCATTCGAGAGATGGCATCGTGGGGCTATTGTTCGAGTCGACGAGATTGTTCGAAAGGAAAGGAAAGGCCAGCCAGCAATGGTTGGCCGCATTCTTTCTTCAGGAATTGCCGAAGTCATTCGGCCTGCGTGAAGCGCTAATCGGCTTCAGGCTCTGAGGATCCGTGTTGATGAGACACGCGGTCCTCATCGAAGAGTGCCGCCATTTCCGCCGCAATCATCTCTCGGTCGTTCGGCACCGAGACGAGAGGAATTTCCTTGCGAGGCTTAGCTGCGGCATCAGTGGCGGGGAGCGGCGCATTTGGTTTTTCTGTATCAGTCATAATAGGAGTAGTATACACGAAATACTGGTAAGAATGGGCTATTCAAATGCTTCCAAAGAGGAACGTTCAGGAAACTGTGTGTGGCATGCCGTGCAAGTAACAAAATAAATCGCATCTCTGACTGACATCGTGACGCGGAAGTCGAGCGATACGCCTCGATGCTGGCAGTTGGGGCAAGAAATCTCCTTAAGCCGGTATGGAATATCAGGCTGGGTACGCACATAAAATTCCATGTCCGTGTAAACCGGAAAGCTGTAGCGGCATTTTAGGCACACTCCGCGGCACTCTCCGTCCGATTGCAGTGTCCGTCGATCAATACCGAAAGTGTTCGTTTTGCAAATTGCGCACTGTACGCTGGACAGCCGCTTTTCTACTTCTTCAAGCTGAATACGAGGCATTATTGTTCCCTCAGTCGTTCAGAAGAGTATACGCACTGCCGCAGGGCATCTTCAATTGCCGAACCAGGAATCACACGAATTCTTGACCTGCTCACGCAGCCTTCTATACTAACCTCACAATGCACATGATCAATAAGCGTTTGCTCGTCGGTAATGCCGATGATGCGAGGAACCCCCCGCCCCAGGTTGGAGCGATTCTCATGGTGGCAGAAGAGCAAAATGTGACTGTTCCACCAAGGGTTATCTATGCCAAGATTCCCCTGAAAGAGTTTGGAGAGCCCTCCGTCCCAGCCCTCCAGGAAGCCGTGCAATGGATCGAAGCGCACTTACCTGATCATCGGTTGATGGTATGTTGCCGCGCGGGCATGGGACGCTCAGTCTCCGTAGTCATCGCGTATCTTTGCTGCGTGGAGGGTATGACGTATGTTGATGCGCTCAAGCTTGCCCTCACAAGGCGTCCCGGTGGTATGCCGCTACCTCGCCTTGATCAGGTTATCGAGGACGTCTCCACTAGGCGTCGTGCCGCAGAGCGATCTACTCTGTCCTAGGGAAGCTCTGATTTATTCCCCTTGCGGTCTATGCTATGGATGGCGTCACACCACTTGGGGGGCTCGCCATGTCGCAACAGGCCTTCGCCGACGCCAGTTTTGAACAGTACCGGAAACCGACTCGCCGCGAACGGTTTCTGGCGGAAATGGAGCAGGTGATTCCGTGGGGCGAGCTGGCGGCGGGTATTGAGCTGTACGATCCCAAGTCGGAGGGGGCCGGTCGTCCGCCGGTCGGAATCGAGCGGATGCTCCGCCTCCATTGCCTGCAACATTGGTTCAGCCTATCCGACCCGGCAGTGGAAGAGGCGCTGTACGACTCGCGGGCCATGCCGCACTTCGCGGGGATTGATCTGGGCCGGGAACCCGTGCCGGATGAGACGACGATCTGTACATTTCGCCATCGGCTGGAAGCCCACCGGTTGGGCGAGCAGCTCTTTGCGTTGATCCGGACGTATCTGACCGAGCAGGGCCTGCAGATCAGCCGGGGGACCATTGTCGATGCCACCATTATCCACGCACCCAGTTCGACCAAGAATCGCCAGAAGGCGCGCGATCCGGAGATGCATCAGACGAAGAAGGGGAATCAATGGTACTTCGGCATGAAGGCCCATATCGGGGGTAGATAGTCGAACCACGCTGATCCATTCGGTCGCGGCCACAGCGGCAAATGTGCATGACAGCCAGGTGTTGCCGGAGTTGTTGCATGGCCAGGAGACGCGGGTGTGGGGCGATGCCGCGTACAGCGGGCAACAGGACGTGCTCCACCAACACGCCCCTGGCGCCACGAGCTTCATCCACGCGAAAGCTGTCAAGGCCGAGGATGATTGTCCACAAATCCCCGATGTGAGATGTCCCCTTTCCACCGTTGACGATGTCTGGTCGATCGCCCACGAGTTAGGCATCGGTCGTCGCCTCCTCTGGCTCTGGGGTCGGCCGACGGCCGAAGAGCCCCGCCCTCTTCTTCTCGCGGAGGCGATAGCTCTCGCCTTTGATATTCAAGGTGGTCGCGTGGTGCAGCAGGCGGTCGAGGATCGCGGTGGCGAGCACGTGATCATTGAAGACCTCGCCCCAATCCGCAAAGCGCTTGTTGCTGGTCACAATGAGGCTGCCCCGCTCGTACCGGCGAACTAGGAGGCGGAAGAAGAGACTGGCGTCTTCCCGCGTGAGCGGCAGATAGCCCAGCTCATCCAGGATCAGCAGCCGCGGGTAGGCCAACTGGTGCAGCGTCCGGTCGAGTCGGTTCTCATGGCGGGCGCGCACCAAGCGGCCCATGAGACGCTCCAAGGCTAAGAAGAACACCGAGCAGCCCGCTTCGACCGCCTTGATGCCCAGCGCGATGGCGAGATGGGTGTTTGTTGCCCACCCCGGGGGGCTCCCACAGGACCACATTCTCTGTGCGCTCAATGCAGCGCACCCCCGCCAACTCCCGCACCACCTTGCGGTCCAGCGAGGGCTGACACTCAAAGTCGAACTGGTCCAGAGTGTTGATCCACGGGAACCGGGCAAGCCGCAGGCGACTTTCGATGCCGCGCTGGTGCCGCCCGCGCCATTCCGCTTCCAGGGCCTGGGCTAGGAAGCCTTGATAGTCGAGGTCGCCCTTGGCAGCCTGCTCACAGACGCCGTCGAGCTGCGTGAGCACATGCTCCATCTTCAGCCGTTCGAGGCGGACGCTCAGCTCCATCATGGCGCCACCTCCTCGTAGACGGCCAGCGGCCGCCGGTCGACCTCCAGGGTCTGCGCCCACAGGGCCTCATGATGCGCCGGGACCGTGACCCCGCCCCGCTCCCCGGGAACCACCCGATGACTCGCCACGAGGTGTTCCCCCTCGTAGACCGTCAGCTCGCCGTCGAGCGTGAGCCGGATCTGGACCGGGCGGCCGGCCACGTGGGCGGGCACGCTGTAGCGGCGGCCGCAGACGTCAATGTAGGCCTCCCAGCTCGCCTGCCGGATCTCGCGGTAGGCGGTGTCATAGCGGTGAGCCGGCAGCGGGTGAAGCGCTCGGCGACGATCTCCTGGACCGTGCCGTGGCGCCGCTGATCCGCCTCTGCTCGCAGCCAGTGCTCGACGAGCTGATTGAGATGAGCCCAGCTCTCGAAGGCGCGATAGCGCACGAAGACGTGGTGCTGGACGTAGCCCACCATCCGCTCATCTTTGCCCTTGGTCTGCGCCCGGGCGGGTCGGCAGGCCCGCGGCACAAAGCCGTAGTGGCCCGCCAGATCCACCAACCGCGGATGGAACCGGACGGGCCCCTCTACGGGATGCTCCAGGACCGCCGCCTTCTGATTGTCCACGAGGACCTCGCCCGGCACACCGCCGAACCAGTCGAAGCTCCGGATCAGCCCGTCATCGGTATGCTCCGCATCCGCGCAGGCCGTACACCAGAAATGGAACCGCCGCGAGAACCCTAGTGTAGTGCGTCATAAATGACTTGACAATTGGCCACAACGAGAGTCAGCTTATGCATCGTGAACCTTGCTCCTCCCATTGTCTTGTCCCTGAAAGAGCGCGCGACGTTGACCGCGTGGGCT
>JADYYH010000019.1 GCA_020853775.1 Nitrospira sp. | reverse complement strand
TACAGACCCCATCACCATAAGGAGGCGGGATGTTCGAACGGTTCACGGACAAGGGTCGCAAGATCATCATCCTGGCACGTGAAGAAGCCGAGCGCCATCAGAACGATTACCTGGGCACCGAGCACCTGGTGTTGGCCATCCTTCGCGAGACGGATGGGATTGCGCTGATGATCCTGAAAAAAATGGGCCTCTCGACCGAACAGATTCGCCTCGAAATCGAGCGCAACCTGCCGGGCGGCGGCACGACAATGACCTTCGGGGAGATCCCTTTCAGCCCCCGGGTCAAGAAAGTCATCGAGTACGGGGTGGAAGAAGCCCGGTTACTCGGTCACAACCATATCGGCAGCGAGCATCTCTTGCTCGGCCTCTTGCGTGAAGAGGAAGGCATCGGTGGAAAGATTCTGAGGAGTCTTGGCGCCAACCTCCTGACTGCCAGGCAGCTCACCGTGACCTTCCTGCGAAAGTCCGCACCACGCGAGAGGGACCGCAAGAGCAACACCCCCGCGCTGGACGAATTCGGCCGCGACCTGACCCAGTTGGCCCAGGAGGGGCAATTGGATCCCGTCATCGGACGGGCGGATGAAATCGAACGCGTCCTGCAGATCCTCAGCCGCCGCTCCAAGAACAATCCTGTGCTGATCGGCGAATCCGGCGTCGGCAAGACCGCGATCGTCGAGGGCCTCGCGCAGCGTATCATCGCCTCTGAGGTTCCCGACAATCTCCTGTCCCGTCGAGTGATCGCGCTCGATCTGGGTTCCCTCGTCGCTGGCACCAAGTACCGCGGTCAGTTCGAGGAGCGGTTGAAAGTGGTGATGAAGGAGATCGTGCAGGCGGGCAACATCATTATCTTCATCGATGAATTGCACACGCTGGTCGGTGCTGGCGCCGCGGAAGGCTCGATCGACGCCTCTAATATGCTCAAGCCGGCGCTGTCGCGCGGTGAAATTCAATGCATCGGGGCGACGACGCTGGACGAATATCGCAAGCACATCGAGAAGGACGGGGCTCTCAAGCGCCGCTTCCAACCCATTCATGTGCAACCGCCCAGCACGGATGAAACGGTGCGCATCATTCAAGGCTTGCGTGACCGGTACGAGGAACATCATGGCGTAGAAATCACGGAAGACGCCATCGTGGAAGCCGTCAAGTTAGCGGACCGCTATATCACTGACCGGTTCCTGCCGGACAAGGCCATCGATCTGATCGATGAAACCGGATCTCGCGCCAAGTTACAGACCTACGCGCTGCCGACCGAACTCAAGGCGCTGGAACAAGAGCTCAAAAAGATCTCCCGCGAAAAAGAATTGGCCATCTCGATGCAAAATTTCGAGGAAGCCGTTCGTCACCGCGAGGAAGAAGAGCGCCTGCGTAAACTGCTCGACGAGTCCAAGCGCGAATGGAAGAAGAACCAGGAAAAACATAAGCCGACCATCGGCAAGGAAGAAGTCGCCTATGTCGTCTCCAAAATGACCGGCATTCCGCTCTTCAAGCTGGAAGAGGAAGAGTCCAACAAACTGCTCCGCATGGAAGAATTCCTTCACAAACGGGTCATCGGCCAAAACGAAGCGATCTCGGCGGTCGCGCGCGCCATTCGCCGATCCCGGGCGGGGCTCAAAGAAGCGAAGAAGCCTATCGGCTCCTTTATTTTCCTCGGCCCGACCGGTGTCGGAAAAACGGAACTGGCGCGAACCCTGGCAGAGTTCCTCTTCAACAGCGAAGATGCGCTCATCCGGATCGACATGTCCGAATACCAGGAGAAGTTCACCAGTTCGCGGCTCTTTGGAGCACCTCCCGGTTATGTCGGATATGAGGAAGGCGGCCAGCTGACTGAAAAAGTTCGCCGTCGGCCTTATTCCGTGGTGCTGTTCGACGAAATCGAAAAGGCCCATCCGGACGTGTTCAACGTCCTGTTGCAGGTCCTGGATGACGGCGTGCTCACCGACAGCCTGGGCAGAAAAGTCGATTTCAAGAACACGGTCGTCATTATGACGTCCAACATCGGCACCAAATTGATTCAGAAGGGTGTCTCGCTCGGGTTCCAGAACGACGAAAAGAGCGGACAAGCCTTGCGCAAGAAGGATGAAGTGATGGGCGAGCTCCGCCGATCCTTCAGCCCGGAATTCTTGAACCGCATTGACGAGATCGTGGTCTTCCACTCGCTGGAGAAGGAACACCTCATCCATATCCTGGATATTCTGCTGCACGAACTGAATCTTCGCCTCCTCGACAAGAATGTCAGCATTGACGTGGATGACGAGGTCAAACAGTGGCTGATCAAGGAAGGGTATGAACCGCTGTACGGTGCGCGCCCGATGCGCCGCATCATTCAGCGAGCGATCGGCGATCCGTTGTCCGAGGAGCTCATCAAGGGCCGTTTCAAGGACAACCGGAAGATCAAGGTCGTGCTGCGCGACGGTGCGCCGACCTTCATTGAACAGGAAGCCATGGCGGGCGTGTAGATCACCACACGCTCATCACGATAGGATCGATTGGTCTTTGAGATCCTGTACACCACCCGGCAACCCCCGCGGTCCCCAACCGGATCCGGGGGTTGTCGCTTTTCATGGAGCCACGTGCTGAATTTATTCAGGGCCAATTCGAAACGGCTTCGCCTCTCTGCCCTATGAACAGTGCTGCTTCGGCAACCATCCTCGGGCCCATCCTCGGCATCGAAACCTCCTGTGACGAAACGGCTGCCGCTGTTCTTGATGGGGAGGGCCAGGTCCTGTCCAACATCATTTCATCGCAACAGGCCGTGCACGAGCGATTCGGCGGCGTGGTGCCAGAACTCGCATCGCGAGCTCACATCCAGAACATTGAGCAGGTGAGCGGCAAGGCGCTCCAGGAGGCCGGTCTCGGATGGAAGGATCTCCGCGCCATTGCCGTCACGCAGGGCCCCGGTCTGGCCGGGGCTCTATTGGTCGGCCTCAGTTACGCCAAGTCCACGGCCTATGCCCTGGATATTCCGCTGGTCGGCGTCAGTCACCTGGAGGGGCATATCGCGTCGGCGTGGATTAATCGCCCAGCTTTTCCGAGACATTGTGTGGTCCTGATCGCATCAGGAGGGCATACGCATCTCTTCCACGCGGAAGAAAAAGGCGGATTTCACCTCATGGGCCGCACCATCGATGATGCGGCGGGTGAGGCCTTTGATAAAGGCGCGCAGATGCTCGGTCTCGGATACCCTGGCGGACCGCTCATTGACGCCGCTGCTCGAAAGGGCCGTTCGACCGCCGTGCGATTTCCACGCTCACGGGTCAGAACCGGTCAATTCGATTTCAGCTTCAGCGGGCTCAAAACCGCGCTGCTCTATCATTTACAAGGCATGAGCCTGGAAGCCATTGCCCAACAACAGGCCGACCTGGCTGCGTCCTTTCAGGAAGCGATCGTGGATGTGCTGGTTCGCCAGGCCTTCGCCGCCGTCGAACGGGCAGGAGTATCGGCCCTCGCCGTCGTGGGTGGCGTGTCCGCGAATTCACGGCTCCGAGCCAGACTTGCCGAGCGAGCGATCAAGGAAGGGGTTGAATTGGGCTTGCCCGCGCTCTCATACTGCACGGACAACGCGGCCATGATTGCCGCCGCAGGACAGCGAGCGCTCCTCCAGGGCAAGGTCGCGTCATTCGACTGCGAAGCCATGCCCGACTGTGCGCTGCCGGCCTGGTCGGGGAGCGGAACGGTCCGCCGCACGTCCTAACGTTCGGGCCGCAAGGAGCACCATCGCCACAATTCACGGACATGTCAGCGGCCTGAAAGCCAGCCACGTCTCGGCGCTGGAACGATTGTATCGACGCCGCATCCCTGCCTCGGTCGTGCTCACTGCCGAGTTGGCCCGCACAACCACCCAACTGTCTCGTGAAATTCGACGGCCCATCGGACTGTTGATCACGCGCCGTGGCGTCATTGAGCAAGTATTGGTAGGGGCAGGCTGCGCGCCGACGTTTGAGTCGCTGGCGAAATTCAGGGTCGGGTCTCATTCACTGCGCGGCCTCAGACTCATCCGCACCCATCTTCATGACGAACCTCTGAGCCAGGACGATCTCACGCATTTGGCGCTCCTGCGATTAGACCTGATCGGAGTACTGGGCGTGACTGAGGAAGGCGAACCCGGCCTGCTGCATCTTGCGCATCTGCTTCCGCCCAATCAGCCAGGCGAGGTCTGCCGCATTCTGAAACCGGTGCCGTTCCATGACCTTGATCTGCAGCTAGATACCTTTCTGCATACCCTCGAACACGACCTCCAGCGATCGGACACACACCATGCCGTCGCCGCAGGACAAGAGTCGGCCATTCTCGTGAGCGCCGCGCCGAAGAGCCATGCGGAACAGGATGAGCATTTAGCGGAACTGACCGAACTCGCACAATCGGCCGGCGTGCGTGTTCTGGATCGCGTCGCGCAACGCACGCATGAGGGCTATGAGCGGTATTTGCTCGGCAAGGGCAAATTGAAAGACGTCGTCATGCGCGCGCTGCAGAAAGGCGCCGACCTCATCATCTTCGACCAGGACTTGGCTCCGGCACAAGCCCGGGCGATTTCCGAAGTGACCGACCTGAAGGTCATCGATCGTACCCAACTCATTCTCGATATTTTTGCCCGGCGCGCGCACACGCGGGAAGGCAAAGTCCAAGTCGAATTGGCCCAGCTTCGGTACCTGTTGCCACGACTCTCGGGACATGGCACCTCATTGTCACGACTGGGCGGAGGAATCGGGACGCGCGGACCCGGCGAAACCAAACTGGAAACCGACCGCCGCCGCATCCGCGACCGGATCGCTCATCTGGAGCGCGAGATCGATGACGTGGCCCGCCATCAGGATCAGCGGAGAGCCCGGCGTGTCCGGCAGGGCCTCCCGATTCTCTCGATCGTCGGGTACACCAACGCCGGCAAATCGACCCTGCTCAACACCTTGACCCACAGCCAGATCTCTGCGCAGGACCGCCTGTTTGAAACGCTGGATACCACCAGCCGCCGCCTGCGGTTTCCGCATGATCGCGAAGTCATTGTGACCGATACGGTGGGATTTATCCGGGACCTTCCCAAAGATCTCGTCAGCGCCTTTCGCTCTACATTGGAGGAACTGCGCGATGCCGACATGTTGCTCCACGTCGTCGATGCCTCCGCACCGAATCTTGACCAGCAGATCATGTCGGTTGATGTCGTCCTGCAATCGCTCCAGATGGAGACGATTCCGCGCGTCATGGTGTTGAACAAATGCGATCGACTTTCAGCGCGCCAGGCGGACGTGCTCTCCAAACGGTATCACGCCATTGCCATTTCGGCACTCGACCGGGAAACCCTCCGGCCATTGATCGCGCACCTCGAAACGTTGTTACCAGTCGTCCCCAGCCCCGGTTCGCACGAGGAAGGTCCCGAGCAGCCGCCCCAGGACCTGGCACTTGCATCTCACTCCTGACCACTGCACAATTGGCCGCCACCAGCCGCACATCATGAAAGCCGCCGCCATACATCACGCGTCCGCCCAGACGGACACACGCCGCCTTGCGCGAATGCTTCGCACATTACGAGCCACCGCGCCGGCCATGAAAGTCGAGTTGGACCACGGCACGCCATGGGAATTGCTCGTCGCCACGATTCTCTCCGCCCAATGCACCGATCAGCGCGTCAATCAGGTCACGCCGGCCCTCTTTCGCCGGTATCGGCGCCCACAGGACTATGTCGAGGCCGACCCTACGGAGTTGGAGGCGTTGATCCGGCCGACCGGGTTTTTTAAGACCAAGGCCAGGAACCTCATCCACTGTGCGAAGGCCGTGGTCGAAACGTTTCATGGCCAGGTCCCGGATACCATGGAGACGCTCACCGGACTACCCGGGGTCGGGCGTAAGACCGCTAATGTCCTGATGGGGAATGCGTTCGATAAGCCGGCCATCGTGGTCGATACGCACGTCAAACGAGTGGCCTGGCGACTGCACCTCACCCGCCAGACGGATCCCGAAAAAGTCGAGATGGACCTACAGCGGTTGCTGCCCGCAGAGGAATGGACGGACGGATCGCAACGCCTCCTGCTGCACGGGCGGTATGTCTGCCTGGCCCGGTCCCCGAAATGCGCGATCTGCGCCATCTACAGCGATTGTCATTGGGAAGGGAAACTCACACGATGATCCGAAGTATGACCGGATATGGAAAGAAGGACGGCACGTCGCAACAGGCCACCGTCACCGTCGAAATTCGCTCAGTCAACCACCGGTTTCTGGAAGTCGCCGTCAGAGTCCCTCGATCCCTGGCGCAACTGGAAGACGCGGTTCGGAAGGCCGTCCAACAACGCTGCCTCCGGGGAAGAGTCGATGTTTCGGTATCGATACAGGCGGCGGGGGGCAGCCTGAAAACCATCCACATCGATCAGGCGCTGGCCAAACAGTACCATGCAGCCCTCAAGAAACTGCAGAAGACGCTCGGCTTGCGGGGTGCGGTGGATCTGTCGATGGTCGCGGGGTTTCGAGATATCGTGTCCCTGACCGATGAACCGGTCGATACCGAGCACCTTGGTAAGACCGTGATTCGCGTGCTCGGCGGAGCGCTGACCGACTTGGAGAAGATGCGCAAGCGGGAAGGGGAGGCGCTGGCAACAGACCTGGCCGTTCACCTGGATGCGATCCGCGAGGCACAATCGGTCGTGGCGAAAAAGGCTCCGGACCTCGCGAAGATCGCCTTCCATCGCATGAAAGCGCGGATCGAGACCCTCCTCCAGAGCGAATTGCCCGATCCGGCCCGTCTCCAGCAGGAATTGGCGGTGTACGCCGACCGATCGGACATCTCGGAAGAATTGGTCAGACTTGAGTCACATATGGTACAGTTCGACCAGACGCTCCGGAGTCAGGAGTCCGTGGGGAAAACGTTGGAGTTTCTCCTGCAGGAAATGGGGCGGGAAGTGAACACCATCGGCTCGAAAGCGAGTGACGCCGAGATTGCCGCTCTCGTCGTCCGCATGAAAGCCGAACTGGAAAAATTGCGCGAACAAGTTCAAAATGTGGAGTAACGTCGGCGCGGCGCCGGCATTGAATCATCTATGAGCACTGCGCCCGTTCCATCTCACGAGAAACCGGCTCAAGTACGGCGGGGCATCCTCTTCATTATTTCGGCCCCCTCAGGAAGCGGAAAAACGACGCTGTGCAAACAGATCACGGCCAATGTGCCGGGACTGTGGCATTCCATTTCGTACACGACTCGCAAGCCACGACCGGGGGAGGTAGATGGGCAGGATTACCATTTCCTGGATGAGCCGTCGTTCCGGCAGATGATCGATCGGAACGAGTTCGTGGAATGGGCCCATGTCTACGGCAACTTGTACGGCACGCCCCGAAAAGAATTGACCGAAAAAATGGAGCAGGGCATCGATGTGCTGCTCGAAATTGACGTGCAAGGTGCCCGTTCGGTCAAGAAGAAGTTCGAAGACGGGGTCTACATTTTCATTCTGCCGCCTTCGTTCGACACGTTACGCACCAGGCTCCAAAACAGAGCCGGAGACTCGCCGGAAGAAATTCAACGGCGCTTGCAGAAGGCCAAAGAAGAAGTTTGGAGCTATCGCGAGTATTACTACATCGTCCGCAATGACGACTTGAAACAATCGCTCAAAGAACTCGAAAGCATTTTTCTGGCGGAACGCATCAAGACGAAACGCCTGAATATGACCTGGCTGGAAGAAAAGTTTATTCTCGACAAAGAGGGCAAGCAGGGGAATTCCTCCTCCGCCCCCGTATCAAAGGAGCACATGCATCATGGGTGAAATGTTATCGTTGTTACCGGAATATGCCACCGGCGAATTCGATTCGCGCCACCGGTTGGTGATCGTCGCGGCGCAGCGCGCCAAGCAATTGGTCCAAGGGGCTCGCATGACCGCCTCCTCCAAGTTCACGAAGGAAACGAGCATCGCCCTCGATGAAGTGTTGCGACACAAGGTGAAGTTTCTGGTCGGCAAAGAAGCCCGCGATGCGATCAAGGAATCCAAGCGCGTGAAGGAAGGCGAGACCGAACGCCTGGCCATGATGACCGGAGAAGACGCCAAGGAGATCAAGAAGGAACTGAGCGTCTACGTCGACGATACCACCAAACCCGTCGCCGCCCCGGAGGCCGAGGAGTAGTTCCCCTTCGTGCAGACCACCGGCCCCTCACTTCCCGGTGTCCGTGTCGTGCTGGCCGTCACCGGGAGTATTGCCGCCTATAAAGCGGTGAGTCTGCTGCGCCTGCTCCGGCGCGAAGCCGCGACGGTCAACGTCGTGATGACGGCCGGGGCCTGCCGGTTCGTCACCCCGCTCACGTTTGAGGTGTTGTCCGGCTCCCATGTGGCGACGGACCTCTTCGAAGCTCACCAGGAGATGCTGCACCTGTCTCTCCCTGAGCAGGCGCAGGCCATCGTGATTGCACCGGCCACGGCCAATTGCCTCGCCAAAGCCGCCCTCGGACTCGCCGACGACCTGCTTTCCACCATGCTCCTCACGACCCAATGTCCGGTGATCTTCGCGCCGGCCATGGACGGGGACATGTGGCAACATCCCGCCGTCGTGGAGCACGTCGCCACCTTACGAGCGCGAGGAGCCATCATCGTGGAACCGGAGGAGGGCCCCCTGGCGTCCGGCCGGCTGGGTCAAGGGCGTCTCGCCGATGAGCAACGAATCCTGGCCGCGCTTCAGACCGCCGTTCACCCGCGCCGGGATTGGTCCGGTCGCAAGGTGCTCATTTCAGCCGGCCCAACCCACGAAGCGATCGACCCTGTACGATTCATCTCCAACCGCTCCTCTGGAAAAATGGGCTACGCCCTGGCCGAAGCCGCCCGCGCCCGTGGCGCGGACGTCGTGCTGGTTTCAGGCCCCACCTCGCTCCGATCACCAGCCGGTGTCGAATACTGCCCGGTGACCACGGCCGAGGAGATGCGCAAGGCGATGACCACCCGCTGTACCTGGAGCGACACGGTCATCATGGCAGCCGCGGTCGCAGATTTTCGTCCTGCCCGGCCTTCCGCGCAGAAGATCAAAAAACGGCGCGGCCCCATCACGCATCTGGATCTTGAAGCCACCGACGATATTCTTCACGAATTGAGCGCAAGCCGGACGAACCAATGGCTCGTCGGATTCGCCGCAGAAACTGACGATCTCCTTGCCCACGCCAAAGAAAAGCTGCATGCTAAGGGCGTTGATCTACTGGTCGCCAATGACGTGACCGCGCCGGGGGCGGGGTTCGGATCGGAGACCAACCGGGTCTGGTTGTTGACCCGTGAAGCGGATCCCGAGGAACTCCCGCTGCTGTCCAAACGCGACGTTGCGGACCGGATACTGGATCGAATCCTGACCTTACAGCACAGCCGGTAATCCCACACACACGATCGCGGCCGCATCGCAAGGAGTCAACCGTGTCGTCACCATTGCGTATCCCTCCCGCTATCGCCGCAGAGATCGACCGACTGGCCACGGCGGTGGCCAAGGATCCTCGATCGAAAGACTTCCTTCCGCTTGCCGACGAATACATCAAGGCCGGCATGTGGCAGGAAGCCGCCGCCGTGCTCGAAGACGGCCTCACGGTTTACCCGGGGTTCGTGACGGCGATGGCGGCACTGGGCCGCGTGTACGATCAGCTGGGTCAGTCCGCAAAAGCCAAGTCCATTCTCGAAGAAGTCGTCAAGCAGCGCCCTGACAATCTTCGCGCGCACCGCATTCTCGCCAAGCTGTACCAGATCGAGGGAGAGGCCGAATTGGCTCTCCGTTCCTGCACGGCCATCCTGAGTGCCAATCCGTTCGATGAGGAAGCCCTGGGGGTCAAACGACACGTCACCGGCGCGCCGGATGCTCCGCCGCCGTCGAAACGGGAGAAGAAGCGCAGCACCGCGGAAGCACCAGCCGACAAGATCGCAGCAACGGTTTCCGCAGTCCCGGCTCCGGCCCCCGCCCCCGCTAGATCGGAACCCCCTGTGCCCTCCGTGTCCGTGTCTGAACCCGCTTCTGCCGAGATCCTTGCTGCTCCGACCGTCCAACATGCAGCCGCCATTGCGCGCCTTGAAGCCTGGCTCGGCACGATTCAGGCCAAACGTCATTCCGCCTCCCGTTAACCCACTCGAGACCTGTTTCAGCGTTTGACCCACCCCTGACAGCCTGTTAGAATGCCGCCGCTGCTGGCATCCCTATCCATTGCAGCCTACTGACAACCGGGGCGCGCGACAGACACATGCTGCGGCTACTTGTGCTTCATGGTCCCAATCTCAATCTCCTGGGGACGAGGGAACCCTCCGTCTATGGACAGATGTCGTTACCAGAAATTGATAAGTCCATTACCCGCCGTGGGGGCGAGCTGGGGATTGCGGTCCAAACCAAACAAACGAATATTGAAGGGGAGTTAGTCACCTGGATTCAAAACGCCAGGGGACATTTCGACGGAATCATCATCAATCCGGCCGCCTATACGCATACCAGTATTGCGATACGTGACGCGATTGCCGCCGTCGCACTGCCGACGGTCGAAGTCCACCTGTCGAACATTCATCAGCGGGAGGAGTTTCGCCATCACTCCTACATTGCCGGTGTCGCCCTGGGACAGATTGCCGGATTCGGTCCGACCGGATACCTGCTGGCGCTAGAAGCATTGGCCGCACATCTGGGAGCCCGGAGCACCGCCTCGCGCACGCGAGCAGACGTCAGTAAAACACCCGCGGCCGTGCGCCGCTGAACTTGTTGCACCAAGGAGAGTTGTTGTGATTTCGACTGCAGAGTTTCGGAACGGCAGCCCGTTAATGGTAGAGGGACAACCCTTTTATATCGTGGAATTTCAACACGTCAAACCCGGCAAGGGTGGGGCCTTCGTACGGACGAAGCTGAAAAGTTATCTCTCGGGCAATGTGCTCGACCGGACCTTTCGGTCCGGGGAAAAGTTCGACACACCCCAGATCGAAGAATGCGACATGCAGTTCCTCTATGCCACGAACGACTCCTATACGTTCATGGACACCGAGACGTATGAGCAGTCGACCTACGAAAAGAGTCAGTTGGGCAGCAATGCCGACCTGCTCAAAGAGAACATGATCGCCAAGATCCTCATCTATGAGCACCGGCCGATTACGGTCCTCCTGCCCAACTTCATCGAACTGAAGGTGGTCGACGGCGAACCGGGCGTCCGCGGCGATACGGCCTCCGGCGGCAGCAAACCGGTCATCGTCGAAACCGGCGCCACCATCAAGGTGCCTCTCTATCTGGAGATCGGGGAAGTCATTCGCATCGATACCAGAACCCGTGAATTTGTGGAGCGCGTGCGTTGAGCCCATCACGTAAAAAGACCGGAAAAAGCCGAAGCGCCGCGAAACCCATCGTGCTGCCGAGCGCGTTTGCGCCACGAACCTCTGCAGCCGACCAGATGATCTTGCATCCCGACCAGGCTGCACAGATTCAGCAACTGGCCGATCTCCTGAAACGCAACCATCTGACCGAACTGGAAATCGAGCGCAGCGGCATGCGCATCCGAATTCGGCATGAACCGGCGGTGCGCGCCACGACAACGCATACCGTGGAAGCCGTCCACAACCAATCGTCGACATCCGGTACGGCACCCGCGGCGCAAGCTCGTCCCTCGACAGAGACGGACGGACAGGTGACGATCACGTCGCCGATCGTCGGCACCTTCTACCGCTCGCCCTCGCCCGACGCAGATCCATATGTGGAAGAAGGGGACTATGTGAAGAAGGGCCAGGTGTTGTGCATCGTTGAAGCCATGAAGCTCATGAACGAAATTGAGTCCGAGGCCGACGGGCGCATCACCAAGATTCTGGCGGAAAGCACCAAGCCCGTCGAATATGGACAACCACTCTTCTTGATCGACCCCAGCGCCACGCCCTAGCCGCAGAGGTCATGGGGATTCGTGACGAGACCCGTCCTCTGAACGCATCGGCCTCATGACACCTCTTGATCTGCGACCGGCTCACGCCGACCGGCACAGGCCTCTGTGAGGACTGAACGAGTGCGAAGGACATCGGCACAATGAGGCAGACGCACAGCAAGACTCGCATCGGAGTATCTCGTGTTTAAAAAAGTATTGGTTGCCAATCGCGGTGAGATCGCCCTCCGGGTTATCAGGGCCTGTAAAGAGCTCGGCATCAAAACCGTGGCGATTCATTCCGAGGCCGATGCTGCAAGCCTGCACGTACGGGCGGCGGACGAACATGTCTGCGTGGGTCCTCCTGAGGCCGCCCTCAGCTATCGCAACATTCCGAATGTCCTGAGCGCCGCCGAGGTGACCGGTGCCGACGCCATTCATCCCGGGTATGGATTTCTGTCCGAGAACGCGCACTTTGCCGAAGTCTGCGAGTCCATCGGCGTCAAATTCATCGGCCCGACGTCGGAAAACATCGCCTTGATGGGCGACAAATCTAAAGCCCGCGAAGTGGTCGCCAAGAAAGGCCTCCCGGTCACGCCGGGTAGTCCGGGCGAACTGCGGAGTGAGCAGGATGCGCAGGAGGCCGCCAAAAACATCGGCTTCCCCGTGATCATTAAAGCCTCCGCCGGCGGAGGCGGACGCGGCATGCGCGTGGTGAATAAACCGGAAGAATTGGCCCGGGCCTTTCAAGCGGCCCAGGCGGAGGCCAAGTCCACCTTCGGCCACGACGGCGTGTACCTCGAACGGTATTTTCTCGAACCCCGGCATATCGAGGTACAGATCGTGGCAGACAACCGCGGCCATGTGGTCCACCTGGGCGAGCGTGACTGCTCGATCCAGCGGCGCCACCAGAAACTGGTCGAAGAAACGCCGTCACCGGCCATCGATGAACGGTTGCGGCGTGAAATCGGCCGGACGGCGGTCGAAGCCGTCAAAGCCATTCGTTACTGCAATGTCGGCACGGTGGAGTTTCTGCTCGACAAAGACCGGAACTTCTTCTTCATGGAAGTGAACACGCGCATCCAGGTCGAACACCCGATCACCGAAATGGTGACCGGCATCGATCTGGTGAAAGAACAAATCCGCATCGCGTCGGGACTGCCGCTCTCGTTCAAGCAACCCGACATCAAATTGAACGGGCATAGCTTCGAATGCCGCATCAATGCCGAAGACCCGGAAAAGTTCACCCCCTGCCCGGGACAGATCACTAAGTACTCGGCTCCCGGTGGCTTGGGCATCCGCGTCGATTCCGCTATGGAACCGAATGCCGTCGTGGTGCCCTACTACGACTCCCTGATTGCCAAATTGATTACCCACGGACGCGACCGCCAGGAAGCGATGGCCCGTATGCGCCGCGCATTGGACGAGTTCGTCATCGAAGGGATTAAGACTACGATCCCGCTCCACCGGAAAATTTTCAACGATCCTGATTTCCAGAAGGGGCATGTCTCCACGACGTTCCTCGATCGCTTTCTCGCCGGCCAATCCGCGTAACCAGTCACGATACCAGGGGGCGCGCTACGTCTCACTCCGCTCGACAATCTTCCCTCAAAGGGCTGTATCTCATCCTCGATCCGACGGTCAGGCCGGAGCGCCCGCTCACGGACGTGCTGCGGGTAGCGGCGACAGCGGGAGTGCGCCTGTTTCAATACCGCGACAAACAGGGCACGATGAAAGACGCCTATCGGCAGGCACTCGCGTTGCGGCAGGTAGCGACGGAAGTCGGGGCGAGGCTGATCATCAACGACCGATGCGATCTGGCGTTGGCCGTCAAGGCGGATGGCGTTCACTTGGGACAGGACGATCTACCGCTGGCCGATGCGCGGCAGATCTTGGGACCGGAGTCCATCATCGGCCTCTCCACGCATAATCCTGAACAGGTCAGAGAGGCAGCCGCTCTGCAGCCGGACTACATCGGCTTCGGGCCGATCTTTGGAACGACCACCAAGGCCGATCATGACCCGGTCGTCGGCCTCGAAGGATTACGAGCAGTCCGGGCGCTCACCACGTTGCCGATTTTCGCCATCGGGGGCATTACGTCTCAGCATGTCTCGCACATCATGACGGCAGGGGCAGACGGGGTGGCGGTGATCTCGGCCATTCTCAAGGCCGCGGACCTTGAGGCGGCTATCCGAACCTTGTTGCATCCGCTTTCCAGACCAACTCGGCCAACTCACTGATCGGCTGGCTCCCGGCCAATTGCTCGACGGTGTGATGCCATGCATCGCCCAATCGTGCCTCGTACGGTAGAGGCCCCAGCAGTGGAACGGAAACCCGCTTCTTCAATAAGGCCACGGTCGAGACGCACTGTTCCCGTTGAACAGGTGTAGTCGAGGGCGCGGTCTCATTCAGGAACAGCACCAGCACTCGAACTCGTCGCCGCTCCAGCGCTTCCAGCGTAAGCAGCGCGTGGTTGATTCCACCCAGACCGACCCGTCCCACCAGCAGGACAGGAAGGCCGAGACGACTGATCAGATCGCTCATATCCCAATCGTGCCCCATCGGCACGAGAAGGCCACCGGCACCTTCCACGACGACGCAGGGATAGCGCGCGGCCAGTTGCTCGTACCGCCAGACGATTTCACTGAGGTCAATGACCCGGCCTTGCGCCTCAGCGGCAGAATAGGGAGCCACGGGCATGGGAAACCGGTAGGGCGAAACCAGGTCGAGCGAATCGTTTGCAGCGGCGGCCGCCATCAACCGAGCGGCGTCGCTCTCATCCGGGGAACCAGCATTCACGCCGGTTTCGACCGGCTTCATCACGCCGACCCGATGCCCCGTCTGCGTGAGCCGCCGCACCAGTGCGGCAGACACGAGCGTCTTGCCGACTCCCGTATCCGTCCCTGTCACAAACACACCCTTCATCAAGCTCACTCCTGTTCCGTCTCCAGAGCTCGCCGGCTGATTAAAGGATCCGGCTGTCCAAATTGATGATCTGTCCCGACAAGCCCGGGAGCTGCGCGAGGTGACAGATCGTTCGGCTCACATCCTCTAGATTCGAGAGCCGTCCCAGCACATGATCATTCAGCTGTTCCGGGGCAGGAAAAGCCTCACCGGCCAGCGCGGTGGGCTGCCACCCTGGGCAGATCAGATTCACGCGGATATTGTGCGGCCCCCATTCGCGTGCGGCGGTCTGCACGAGACCCACAAGCCCGGCCTTCGAGGCCGCATAGGCAGCCTGGCCGCTCGTTCCATGCCATCCGGCATAGGACCCGATCACCATGATCGATCCCGCGCCCTGCTTCATCATCACCGGCGCCGCCGCCGCCATGCATCGATAGGTTCCGGTGAGGTTCGTGTCGATCATGCGGAACCATTCGTCTTCGGGACAACGCAGCACGAGATGGCTGGAGGCAACGCCGGCATTGCACACCAGCACATCGAGTCGGCCGTGCCGCTCCTCCACCGCATCGATCATCGCCTGAATCTCCAGACGTGACCGGATATCCGCCTGGTACACGGCGCCCTCTCCTCCGCAGAGAGAGAGGTAGCGCAAGGTCTCTTCGGCTGCCTCCTTGTGAATACGGTAGTGCACGCCGATCCACAGACCGGTGCGGGCAAAGGCCAGGCACAAGGCGCGGCCGATCCCGCCGGACCCGCCGGTGACCAATACCGTCCGGCGTTCGCGGGTAGCAGGAGAACCAGGGATCTGTGGTTCTGGTTGCACGGCGAGCGATTATGCGAGCCGCGCGGAGAGAAGGCAAGGCGGGAGGAGCCGGCTTGCCGCGGAAGTGCCGGTATGGTACCGTGATTTTTTTGACTGGAGGACAGCCGGAATGGTTCAGAACCTGATTCGCTCAACCTTGATTGCAGTGGGCATCCTCGGATCCGCGGCCATCCTCATGGGACAAGACCAGGCCTCTGCCACCGAAGCAGGGCAGGCCATCGCACAATCCGCAGACTATTTTCCGGACACGGTCGGCACCCGCTGGCAATATCGCGGGCAGATCTCTGAAGGCCCGCTGCAGACGATCGAGAATAAGTACTTTAGCAACGTCTCCTCGGTGACCGGCACCCGCACCTTAAAGGGCGGCCTGGTCGTCACCGTGTTTCACGATACCAACCCCGGCAACCATGGTCCTTCGGACAGTTTCTACCGGCGCGATGCAGCCGGCGTCGTTTATTACGGCTCCGAACCGGGCACGCCGCTGGAGAGGCAACTGACGCCCTATCAGATCATTCGCTTCCCGATGAAAGTCGCCCAATCGTTTCAACAGTTCAACCGCACCGATATCGACTTTGGCAGCGATATCGACGGGGACGGCACCAACGAAAAGGTGGATGTAGAGGGGCTGTCTACGGTCCTCGGCCAGGAGTCGATTACCGTGCCGGCCGGCACGTATCCCGATGCGGTGCGCGTGGAAGCGAAGATGACGCTGAAGATTCGCCTCTCCTCGGTCGATCGAACGGCGGTCGGCACGGATGTGATGACAGCCTGGTTCGCCAAAGGCGTAGGACTGGTCAAGTATATCGAACGGCAGGAATTGGCGGCCCTCAAAGACGACCGCGGAAACATCACCGACATCACAGAAGAGCTGGAAGAGGTCAGCGTGAAGTCGGCGCCTGGGCTACAGGGTCGGCACGAATCCGCGCCGGAGGGTTTGCTCGCTGACGACGCGAGCCACCAGAAATTGTTTCAGGTACTCTTCGCCCCCGGCCTTCGCGCCTACGCCAGATAGCCGGTGCCCGCCGAATGGCTGGCGTCCGACTAAGGCGCCGGTGATCGAGCGGTTGATGTACAGATTCCCGACATCGAACGCCTCACGGGCCTGCGCGATGTGTCGTGGACTCCGCGAATAGAGTCCGCCGGTCAGCGCGTAGGCCGTGCCATTCGCATAGTCCAACGCCTGCTCGAACGAGGCGGCCCGCAGCACAGCCAGAATCGGACCGAAAATCTCTTCCTGCGCCAGCCGGTGCGTCGGTTCGATGTCCGCGATCACGGCTGGACCAACCGTATGACCAGGCCCTTCCGCCGACCGGTCCACCAGCACCCGGCCTTCACGCCGCCCGATCTCGAGATAGTCCAGAATGCGTTGTTTCGCGCGCGCATCGATCACCGGGCCCACTTGCGTCGCGGGATCGTCTGCCGGGCCGATGCGAAGACTCATCACCGCATCGGCGAGCCGTTCGACAAACGCCTCGTGAATCGAGTCCACCACGATCACCCGTGAGCAGGCCGAACATTTCTGGCCCGCATACCCGGTGAACGACTGCACCACGCCGGTCACCGCTTCATCGAGATCAGCCGTCTCATCGACAATAATCGCGTTTTTCCCGCCCATCTCGGCAATGACCCGCTTCACGAAGCGTTGTCCCGGTTGCTGGACTCCCGCGGCCTGCATGATGCCCAGCCCCACATCCTTCGATCCGGTAAAGGCAATCGTCCTCACCGCCGCCGAGGCGACCAACTCGCGACCCAGTTCAGGCCCGCCCGGAACATATTGCAGCAGCCCCTTCGGCACACCGGCCTCGAGCATGATCTGCGCCAATTGATAGCCCAGCGCCGGGGATCGTTCAGAGGGCTTGAACAGAACCGGATTGCCTGCGACCAGGGCCGCCGCGACCATGCCGGTCGGTATCGCCAGGGGAAAATTCCACGGCGCAATCACCACCGTCACGCCGCGCGCACTCCAGCAGACCTCGTTCAGTTCACCGGGATAACGGCCCAAGCGAGGCGGGGGATCGAGTCGCGCCATTTCGCCGGCGTAATATTCCAGAAAGTCGATCGCCTCGGCCACATCGGCGTCGGCCTCGCGCGAGGGCTTGCCTTCCTCGAACACTTCCCACGCGGCCAGATCCCATCGGCGATCCCGCATCAGGGCTGCAGCTTTCCGCATCACCGCGACACGGTCGGCAACCGGCCGTCCACTCCAGGCCTCCGCATGGGCCTCGGCAATCTTCATGAGCGCCGCGACATCGGCCGGCTGATAAGTCTGCACCACCGCCACTCGTTGATCCGGCCGGCTGGGGTCATAGGTCGACAAGTCAGGCCCAGTCGGAAGATGGACGGCCAGCGGTGACACGTCGAGTCGTTCCCCCAAGTGCGTGCGGCGGCGATCGATCGCATTGACCATGGCCGCACGGACCGACGCACGCGAAAAATCGGCGACCGGTTCATTCACGAATTCAGTGGATGACGTGTAGGGGGAAGACTTGTGCTCCACCGGCGCGGACGATGTGGGTTGAGACAGCGCGCCATCAGGTGGCGCTAACAACAACGACAGCGGCTGCGACTCAACATATTCTTTCCGCAGGAAGGATTCATTAGACGTGTTTTCCAACAAGCGGCGGACAAGATAGGCCATGCCGGGCAGGAGTTCGCCGACCGGCGCATAGAGCCGCAGGCGACGACCACGGTCGCTCATCGCATGCTGGAACGGTTCCGCCATGCCGTAGATCATCTGATATTCCCAGACCGCCGGCGGCAGGCTCAGCGCCTCCGCCACCGCTTCAATCACGGCCAGGCTGCGGAGATTGTGCGTGCCGAAAGCCGGCCTGATCAGGTGTGACTGTTCCAGCAACACACGAACCAGCGATTCATAATTCACATCGGTCTGGGACTTCTGTTCGAACAACGGCATCGGCCAACCACGCTGACGATACCGGATGGCGTCGGAATCCCAGTAAGCGCCCTTCACCAGGCGGATCGTCATCGGCACCGCCCGCTGTTTCGTCCAGGCCAGCAAGCGCTGGACATCATCCCCGGTGTCGGTACGGTACGCCTGCAGCGCGATGCCCGCATGGGGAAACGTGCGGTACGGCTCCTCCTCAAACAGGCGCATGAAAATGGAAACAATCAGGTCCTTCGTTTCCGCCTGTTCCATATCGAAAATGATGGAGGCGGGGAGCGTGGAGGCCATATTGAGCAATGGTCTCAAGCGGCCGGCTACCGCGCGGTAACTGCTCTCGGCATCGATCGGATCGAGCTGCGAATAGAGCGCCGAAATCTTGACCGACAACTGCACACGAGGGAGCGGCCCGAGATGATCCCGCTCAAGCAGCGGCGAGGGCGGCCAGGCCGCACACAGGTTGCCGAGAGTTCGCAAGGCGGCCAGGCAGCGATCCCGGTACGCATCGGCCTCCCGTTCGTTCACGCTCGCTTCGCCCAGCAGATCCACGGAAAAGGCCCGCCCATCGCTCCATAATTTCTGCAGCGCCGGCACCGCCTGCTCGATCGACGCGCCGGCGATGAAGCTGGTCGCCATCTGCTCTACTTGATGCCGGATCGCCTTGCCACTGAGGGTCGCGCCCAGCTTCGTAGAGGCAAGTGCCTTGAGTCCCCACTGCGCGCCGAAGAGATGCCCGCTCATCTCCCCGAAATACTCTTCCGCCAGACGCACCACCTGGGCATCATCGCGGAGCGACGGCAACACATCGATGAAGCGAAACAGCTGCGCCTTGAAAGCCGGATCTTTCATCGCCAGGTTAATCGCCGCCTGCGACCACCAACGAGAATCGAACAAACCGGGTGACAGTCCGCTGGAACGGCGGGCCAAATCCTCACCGATGGCACGAATACGGGGTTCAAGCAGGGAAGGGTCGAGAGTCATGCGGGCCTCCCGGACGACGTGAAGAGCTCTTTTCTGCAGTATACACCGCGCCTCGATGCTTGAGAATTTGGCTGTCGGTTCAACAACGCCCGTGATTCTCCGATTAATACGGACCAAAGAGCAGCAGGCGTACTCACAGAAACCGCAATAGCCCGCATCGGCCTCTGCCAGAAGCGCAGCCACCAGGTGACTCTACAGGCATTAGGGCCGAATAGCCCTCTTGTGGCATCTACCAATTTCCGCTATCTGATGTTCTTCTTTATCCCAACTCAGGATCGACAGGGCTACGCGCAAGACGGACATTTGATGGAATTGTGCCGCTATGTGGTGCTGAAGCCCATCCGCGCGAAGCTGGTCACAGCTCCACGACTGGGGTTGGAGTAGTTACCAAGCCACGGCGGGGAAACCCAACCAGAATGCTTACATTGAGTCATTTAATGGGCGCTTCCGTGATGAGTGCCTGAACGAGCAGTGGTTTTTGAATCTTGCCCATGCCCAAGCCATCATTGAAGCGTGGCGGCGTGAGTACAATGAAGAGCGACCAAAGAAAGCGTTGGGTGGGCTGACATCCGTCGCCTATGCGCAGCAGTTGGCCAGCAAATCAGCTACAGTAGCCCCCGGAGTCTAAACGTGGCTGCTACTGAAGATGGGGGGACGTCGATCCAGTTGGGTCCTTCCTCTTCTGGAAGGTCGCTCCGGTGTCATAGGTTTACGAATTCATGCAGGACTAGCACGCTCTTAGCAACAAGCACCTGACACCTGATGGAGTCGCGGAGCCAAGACAATTAACAGTGGTCCTCGACGGCCAGCAATGGAGCTTATTTTGGATCTGATAAGCATGATGAAGAAATAGCCTTTTGTGCGACACAACAAGGAGGGATCTTAATGGGAGCGAGAGCAACACGACTCAGTTCAACCGTATCTTTCTCTACTATAATTCTTGCTTTAACATGCTCAAATTTAATTCCTGCTCATGCTTCTCAAAATTTTCTCTTTGCTGGGAAGACAATGGCTTGTGATGATGCATTTAGGTACCGCGATACTCAACTGTTTGAAGAGTTTGCTTCTGTATACGACAATTATGATGCCAAAAAACAAGAGCGACTCGATGCGACATTGCAGGAGTTTCGAACAGCGGCAAAGGACATCGCGAAGAAGTGGGATCAGGCGGACGTGCTATTCAGAAAGAAAGTCGCTGTTACATGGGGAGGGCTGCTGGTAGGGAAAATTGCGGAGAAGTCCAAGATCGGTGTAAAGGCCAGCCTCAATGTGCTAGAGAAACGAGCAGTCGACGCTGTTGTTGCGCGGGGCGTGGAGTGGTCTAAAGTATTTTCCCAATACGGCATAACGGGGGAAGCAGATGTGAAAGACCTGCTAGCTATGCCCGCGGCTCTAATTTTGACTGTCTCCGGTTTTGGGGTGGCCGAAAAAGTGTTGTCTGTAGGGATGGCAGCAATGGACACAGCATTTGATTTAGCAGAAAGAGAGATCGTTAAAAACGAATATAACCTCCAGTCCTCCGAACTAATCAGGAGATCGGAGGATTTGATCAAAAAATCACAGGCTGTGCAGATCTCAGAAATTCTTCGCCTGAAGAATGAGATAGACAAACAATGCAGCGGTATACCACCTGTGCCCCCTACGATGTTGGACGTGACGGCACAATAAGGACAAGTCGTAAAAGGGGTCGGGAGTCTTTTCTTGACAGCTCGTCACGTCGCTGGTAGAAGGGTGGGATGCCGCGCCGTCCTCGTCTGGCTGTGGGAGATTTGGCCTATCATGCTCTGAACCGCCGGGTCGGGCGCTTCCCCTTGTTTGAGCAGCCGGGGGATTATGCGGCCTTTGAGACGATTCTCGCGGAGGCCGCGGTTCGAACCCGAATTCGTCTCGCCGCCTATTGTCTGATGCCCAATCATTGGCACTTGTTGCTCTGGCCGCGCCATGACGGGGAGCTCTCGGACGTGGTGCGCTGGATCACGGTCACCCATACCCAACGCTGGCATGCCCACCGGAAGACGGCGGGCACCGGGCCGGTGTACCAGGGGCGGTTCAAGTCATTTCCCGTTCAGACGGATGAGCACTTTCTGACCGT
>JADYYH010000018.1 GCA_020853775.1 Nitrospira sp. | reverse complement strand
GTCTTGTACATCGAAACGCCTCCTAGGCAAACACTCTATAGGGGGATGAGATCAGAGAACCGCCAAGAATTCAAACGGTTGAATGGAACTTTACCCCAAAAGAAGCGGCATGATAGCACCGTGTTCTTGGGGATTGCAAGCAAACCGACGGTGGTCAACGGGTCTGTGGATAGTCGCTAACTCGTTGGACTCACAGCTGTCTTTTCCGGTGCGGCGGCTGTTGGTTGAGCAGGGCGGCGTGATCGAAGAATCTCTTCCAACGTCAAGAGCGCTTCACGTCCCGAGTTATTCTGAATCCCGCGAATGAGATTCGCATCGGCATAATGAGCCTGGTCCGGCTTCGGCCCGGAGGGGGTCGTTTGGGACAGGGATCCGGTCCATGCGCGAGGATCGCGACTGCCCTCTTTCTGTTCCCAAGCGGTCAGGCACGCCTTGGCGATGAGTTTGTTAAGCGGCGCCGGATTGTACAGTAGTTTACGAATGCTCGTCGGCGTCAGCATGAGCGGGTTGTACCCGGCTGAAAGGTAGCCCTCTTCCAGCAGCCGATGCTCCAGGTCCGTATTGGGCTGGATTCCCAGGAAGAACATGAGCGGAAACACACGCTCCTCCCCTAAAATTGAGGCGACCTTTTTGTAGGACTCCACGCTCTGCAGCAGGCTCTCTTCCGTCTCCTTGGGAGAATTCAGCGAATAATTGAGGATGACCTTGCCCTTGAAGCCGGCTTCGGCGAGATACCGACAGCCATCGTACAGGCGTTCGAGCTTGAAGCCCATGTGCAGATTGTTCAGTACTTCCTGAGACCCGGAGGTGATAGCGACTTCCAAATCTCCCACACCCGATCGCACCATCAGCTTGGCCAGTTCCGGCGTGATGAGCGAAGTGCGGATATAGCCCGACCACTCAATCTCCAGTTTTTCGCTCAGGATTCGTTCCAGAATCTCCGTGCACTGAGGGTAGGCCTCTTTGCCGGTAATGAACTGGGCATCGGTGAACCAGAAGCGACGGGCACCCCATTGATGATAGTGCTGGGAGATATCTTTGACGACCATTTCCGGCGGACGATACCGCACTCGCTTGCCTTCAATGTAGGGATAGAGGCAGAAGGCGCAATCGTAAGGACAGCCGCGTTTCGTTTGGACGCCGATCGATTCATCCATATACGACGCGTGCTGCGGGAAAATGGACGTGAGGTAAGGCAGATCGACGGTCAATGCGTCGAGCAATGCCGGTGACCCCTGCGTCCCCTTGCGGGTCTGTTTTCCTTCCCGAACGATATAGCGCTCGTGTTCAAGCGACTCGCCATTGACCACCTTCAGGATCGCGTCTTCGCCCTCACCAAGGATTCCAATGGTGCCTTCCGGAAGTTTTTCGATCAATTGATCGGCAAACGCCGTGAATGCTCCACCACCGATCATGATCTGGCTTTTGGGGAATTCCTTCCGGATCAACCAGGGATAGGACAGATTCGCGCGAATGTGGCTGTAATACCGATAGAGCTGCTTCAAGCCGGCGAATGACGCGGCCACCCGCTTGATCGGATTGCTCGCGAAGTAAAAATTAAAGGCATGCTCCAGCGAGGCGTCACCCTCGTGGGGGGAGAAAATCTGAATGTCCCGCCACGAAAAACAAACAAGATCCGGCTTGAAATCTAGTGCGGCATCGCGGATGGCTTGCGTCCGCTGCGATTCGGGGAACAGCGACAGATCGAGAATGCGTTGCCGCACCTCCGGCTTCCGGCGATGGATAAAGTCGGCCAGATAGGTCACGCCGATCGGGTAGACCTTTTTGCAGGGGAGGAAAATGTAAAGAATGGATTCCATGGTCGGAGCTGATGGCTAATCGCGTATGGCCGACAGGTGAGAAAGGAATCGTTCCCGGCTCGTGGTGCTATTCGCCATAGGCCATACGTTCGTTGTTACTTGGTTGCCACGTGGATGGCGACAATGCCCCCGGTGAGGTTCCGGTACTCCACCTGGCTGAATCCGGCTTCGCGTAACAGGGTGGCCAGCCGCTCCTGATCGGGAAAGGTGCGGATCGACGCCGGGAGGTATTCGTAGACTCCGGTCCGGTCTCTCGCGACCTTGGTGCCGATCCAGGGGAGCAGGCGAAACGAATACCAATCGTAGAGGCCGCGCAGCCAGCCATAGGCCGGTCGGGAAAACTCCAGGCACACGAATCGACCGCCCGGCCGCAGGACCCGACGGATTTCCGTGAACGCCTGGGTCAGATTGCCCACATTGCGCATGCAGAAGCCCGTGGTCACGGCGTTGAAGGTGTCGTCGGGAAATCCGAGTTGCTCAGCATTGGCCTGCAGGCAGGTGATCCGGTCGAGAAGTCCTCGTCCCGCAACTTTGCGGAGCCCCTCGGCTAACATGGCATGGTTTAAATCCGATGCCACTACATGGCCTTGCTCCCCCATCTTGGGTTCGATCAGCAGCGCGAGATCCGCCGTGCCGGCGCCGATGTCGAGCGCGCGTCCGTTCGTCACGGTGGGCACGTACGACGCGGTGAGGCGTTTCCAATGGTGGTGGAGGCCGAAACTCAGCAGGGTGTTGTTGAGATCGTAGACGCCCGCAATCGCAGTGAACATCCGCTGGACGGCTTGTTCACGCGCCTGCCCGGACCAGGTTGAGACGGCTTTTGCCGCCTCTTCCGGCTGATCATGTATGGGAGATCGTTCCGCCCGCACCATGGGAGGGTGGTAGCACCCGCTTTTGCCTGTTGTCAAGGTCGCGGGTCCGGCCGGGCGAAGGTGGCGAAATCAGTTGGCTCGCCGGGATGCCGGCATTAAGCCGCTGCGCGAGTGTCCGTCTTCGGGGCGGCCCCTTTCCACTGACCGACTTCGAGGCTTTCCAGCCAATCGAGCAGCTTGCCGACGTTCTCCCCTTCGAAAATCGATCCGTGTTGCGGGCAGATCATCTTGGGCTTGATGGCGCGAACGCGTTGGACCCATCCACGGAGCGCGGTAGTCGAGGGCATCCAGCGGAGATGGAACCCTCGCATGTATTGGATGTGCTGCTCGAAGTCCGTGACGACCAGGCTGGCATGGTGATCCGGAACCAGGGCGCTGCCGACATCACCCGAGAACAGGATCCCCGCACTGGGGTCGTAGAGCGAAAAATTGCCTGAAGAATGGCAGTAATGGGCCGGAACCGCCTCCACCTCCGGGCCTTGCTCGCCGATCTTGATGCGCATGCCGTCGTCGGGAATCGGGTTGAGCGTAATCACCGCGCCGGTGCTGAAGTGGCTGACAAAGCCCGTCCAGAGCCAGGAACAATAGGTCTTGATCGCGGGGTTGAGGTCGAGCCACATGGCCAACGACGAGCAGATGTCCGGGTCCTGGTGGCTGATAAAGATCGCTTGAATATCCTGCATACGGACATGCTTGGCCAGTTCAGCCAGGACTTGGGGGAAAATTTGAATGCCTCCCGGATCCAGCAGCATGGCCTGGCCGCGGTGGATGATCACATATTCGTTGGTGTCGATGACGTGGTCGTCCTTTTCGGGGTCCCGGCCGATGACCACCCACTGATGCCCATCTGTATTAAACAACACTTTACTTTGCATAGGTATGCCCTTTCAGCAGCAGGCCGAGGAGCTCTTGTCCATGTTCGATGGCGTCTTTCATCGCGCGTGTTTTGTGATCGAGGTCATCGACGACACAGCTGATTTCGGCCGCCAGGTTCTTGAAGTTGGCTTCCGCCTCTGCCAGTCCGGCCGCCTCAGAGGAGATGCAGAAGGCCATATACCGCGCGGTGAGGCCGATCATCTTCAGGCCCGTCAACGCCTGATGGGTTTCCCCCAGACAGCGAAGGGCATTCTTCAGCCGATCCTGCAACTGGGCAAGATTCGCCTGGCAGTGATGCACCAGGTACTGGCGATTCTCTCGTTCAATGGCTTCCCCTGCCGTGAACGCCGGATGTTGCGCCAATTGTGTCACGTCAGCAGCCGTGGTGAAGCGAAGGTGAGAGAGTGTGTCTAAACTGGTGGATCTGGAGGATGGTTCACCGTGCGTCATCGCTGAAACGAGGCTGGCAATCAATTGGTGGTAGCGCCAGACAATATTCGAACTGCTGGCGGTGACTTTGGCCAGTCCGGCACAGAGATGCTCCAGGGCCTCCACTTCGGGCCGGATTTCCTTGGGGGTGTTGTTCAGGATCTCGACCAGCGCCAGCATGGGCCGGCCTTTTCCCCCGGGGATCTTCGCGGCCTGGACCACGCCGTTATTCGCGAGAATCTGCATGGAGAGGGAAAGCTGCTGCAGGGAGCGGCTGACGTTGAGGATATCGACGGTGATCCCGAACAGCTGGTTGATATTGCGCTTGAAGAGGCTTAGCACGTCATGCATGGCAGCCGTCAGAATTGTGGAAGATTGTGGGTGCGGGGCAAAGGCTCCCGCAGTTCCCTATCGGCACATTGATGGAAAACTGAAATTCTCTCCGGCGGTCGAGAGGCGTCGATATTTTGACAGTTCAGCCAGCGTTGGTGTCCGGTCATGATGCTCGTATACCGAGACTCGCGAATGGGCGTGATATAATCCCGCGCTTATGAGCAATTCCATCATTATCAAAGGCGCGCGTGAACATAATCTGAAGAATCTCGATGTCGAGATTCCACGGGACAAGTTGGTCGTCATGACCGGCCTGAGCGGGTCGGGAAAATCCTCGCTGGCCTTCGACACGATCTATGCGGAAGGGCAGCGGCGGTATGTCGAGTCGTTGTCCGCGTATGCCCGGCAATTTCTCGAACAGATGGGGAAGCCCGACGTGGACTCCATCGAGGGCTTATCGCCGGCCATCTCGATCGAACAGAAGAGCACCAGCCACAATCCCCGTTCCACCGTGGGGACGGTCACGGAAATCTACGACTATCTGCGGCTGCTCTATGCCCGCGTCGGGCACCCGTTCTGTTTTCAATGCGGACAGGAGATTACCGCCCAGACGGTGCAACAGATGGTGGATGCCATCTGTGAGCTGCCGGAAGGTTCCAAGTTTCAGATCCTGTCTCCTATCGTGCGCGGGAGGAAAGGGGAATATCGCAAAGAACTGCTGGAGATGCGCAAGGCGGGGTACGTGCGCGCGCGTATCAATGGCGAGATGGTCGATCTGGGCGACGACATCACGCTCGACAAACAGAAGAAGCACAACATCGAAATCGTGGTCGATCGGTTGGTGATGAAGCCGGGTGAAGCCCTGATGCGGCGGATCGCAGATTCCGTCGAAACCTCGGTGAAGCTCGCCGGAGGTTTGGTGGGCGTGCTCTCAGAAACCGGCAAGCTGCATCTGTACAGCGACAAGCTCGCCTGTATCAAATGCGGAGTCAGTTATCCGGAGATTACGCCGCGCGTGTTCTCGTTCAATAGCCCGCACGGCGCCTGCCCGGCCTGCGACGGAATCGGCTACGCCATGACGCCGGGGGCATCGGAAGAAGATGACTTCACCCTGCTCGAACGGTGCGAGACCTGTCAGGGCGCGCGTCTCAAACCGGAAAGTCTGGCCGTCAAGATCGCCAAACAGTCCATCGCCGAAATCACCGGCCTCTCCGTGCGCGCGGCGGCGGACTTTTTCTCGACGCTCAAATTCACCGAACGGGAACTCGTCATCGCCCATCGCATTCTGAAGGAGATTCGGGAGCGGCTGGGGTTCCTCGTCAATGTCGGGTTGGATTACCTGACGCTGGATCGTCCCGCCGCGACCCTCTCGGGCGGGGAGGGGCAGCGTATTCGATTGGCCACGCAGATCGGCTCGGGCCTGGTCGGCGTGTTGTACATTCTGGACGAACCTTCGATCGGGCTCCATCAGCGGGACAACCGGCGATTGCTTCAGACCTTAATCCGCCTGCGCGATCTCGGTAATACGGTGATTGTCGTCGAGCATGACGCGGAGACGATGGAAGCGGCCGACTACATCCTCGATCTGGGCCCGGGCGCCGGCACGCATGGCGGCAGGATCATTGCTCAGGGTACGCCCAAGCAGGTGATGGCGAATCCGGATTCGTTGACCGGCCTGTACTTGCGTGGCGAACAAATGGTCTCGCTTCCGCAGCGCCAGCGCAAACCGAAAGGCTTGATCACGGTCGTCGGGGCGAAAAAACATAATCTGAAAGGCGCAACCGTCAACGTGCCGCTTGGCTTGTTGACCTGCGTGACGGGCGTGTCGGGATCCGGGAAAAGCACCCTCGTGCTCGAAGTGTTGTTCCACTCGTTGTCGCAGTTGCTCTATCACAAGAAGCCGAAGATCGATGGCTGCAAAGACATCAAGGGTGTGGATGCACTCGATAAAATCATCGATATCGATCAATCGCCGATCGGGCGCACGCCCCGGTCGAATCCCGCCACCTACACGGGCCTCTTCACGTTCATCCGCGATCTGTTTTCCAATTTGCCCGAGTCTCGCGTGCGAGGCTATAAGCCCGGGCGCTATAGCTTCAACGTCAAAGGCGGGCGGTGCGAAGCCTGCCAGGGTGACGGGCTGATCAAGATCGAAATGCATTTCCTGCCGGACGTCTACGTCACCTGCGAGGTCTGCAAGGGGCAGCGCTACAACCGCGAGACGCTGGAGATTCAATACAAAGGCCGCAGCATTGCCGACATCCTGAACATGACGGTGGATGAGGCCTTGGAGTTTTTCGAAAACATTCCCTACATCAAGACCAAGCTGCAAACGCTGCATGACGTGGGCTTGCACTACGTGAAGCTGGGGCAGTCGGCTACCACCTTGTCGGGCGGCGAAGCGCAGCGGGTGAAGCTGTCACGCGAACTCTCCAAACGGCCCACCGGCCGCACCATGTACATCCTCGATGAACCCACCACCGGCCTCCACTTCGCCGACATTCAACGATTGCTGGACGTGCTCGATCGTCTGGTCGAAACTGGGAATACGGTCCTGGTCATCGAACACAACCTCGACATGATTCGTAATGCCGATTGGATCATCGATCTCGGTCCCGAAGGCGGCGACCGCGGCGGTGAAATCGTGGCGGAAGGCCCGCCCAAGGAGATCGCCAAGGTGAAGCGGTCGTATACGGGACAGGTGTTGAGGGAAGCGGGGGTGTGAGGAGTGACGCATTCGGCGTCGGCATGGTGCGACGGGCGGAAGCTGCTCACGACTCGCTACCGGTTGCCGTGCGCGACTGTGAGGCGCGACCAAGGGTCGCATGCCGTCGCGCAGCGGCGCATTTAACTGCAACATCTTGCCGCTCCCGCCATGCCGACTCCCCCGATCCCCATCCCTTCCACCCCCGCTAGGCGGAAGAGGGAGGTGGTGGCTGACGGCGCCGACTGTCTGTAGATTTTGGTGAATTTTATGCCCATGAAAGAGCAAACAGTTGAATGTTGTCGTTCTGCGATTAGGGCAATACTTGAGGAACATGCGAAGGCTCCTTTATTCAATATGCGAGAGGCGGATTTTCGATCGGTTCTGCTCCACAAGTTGCGCGAGAGAATAAAGGGAAAAGTCAGCGTCGAACTAAGAAGGGGCAAAGATCGCGGTGTATTACCTATCGATAAGGCCTTCCATATGAAGGTATGGACTAGCCGAGTTCACTCAGAGGTGCGACTTCTTCCGGAAAAAGAAAAGGGCCGACTGACGTACGACATTGTGGTTCTAAAGGATAGGCCAGTCGTCTTTCGTGTGAGACAGAGTGGGACCGATGTCTTAGAGCAGCTTCAGCGAGAGGATGTCGAAGTGGTCATTGAAATGAAGGCAGCCCCATCCAATAGACTACACAAGAAGTTTGAAGAGGATATCAGAAAGCTGAGAAACAGAAACGTGGGCAATGCCAAGGCCAAGCGGATTTTTGTGGCAATCGACAAATCAATGCCGCTGGGCATGCCATTCATTAGGAAAAGGAAACCTAACGAGACATGGCGTAAAGGTTTGAGAAAAACGCAGAGGGGAGCAAATGACGTGGAGGTGTGGTTTCTCGACGAACATGAAAAGCCAGCCAGCATGTTTGCCATTCAATCCTAAGTTTTCTCTTGCAGGCCCATGCACACCATTCTCTTGCTGACCATCTCCAACATCTTCATGACCTTCGCCTGATACAGGGATCTCAAGTGCAAGGATTTGCCTTTGTGACTGCCAGCGTCTTGACTCCATAGCGCCGGCCTACTACCAGCCAACGCCGGTGTCGGCAGCGGATCTGGGGCTGATGCGCCGGATCGACGAGCTGCATCTGGCCCATCCGTTTGCCGGTGCCCGGATGTTGCGCGATCTGCTCCGGCAGGACGGCCATGCGATTGGGCGTCGGCACGTGGCCACCCTGATGCGCCGCATGGGCTTTGAGGCCCTGTATCGCAAACCACACACCAGCCAGCGGCATCCCGCCCACACGGTGTACCCCTATCTTCTGCGCAACGCGGAGATCACCCGTCCGAACCAGGTCTGGGCGGCCGATATCACCTACATCCCGATGCAGCGCGGCTTCGTGTATTTGTTCGCCGTCCTGGACTGGGCGAGTCGCCGGGTGTTGGCGTGGCGGCTCTCCAATACGTTGACCACGGACTTCTGTATCGAGGCTGTTCGGGAGGCGGTCGCCCAGTATGGCAGTCCGAAGATCTTCAACACCGATCAAGGCTGCCAGTTCACCAGCCTCGAATTTACCGGACTGTTGCAAGACCACGGCATCCAGATCAGCATGGATGGGAAAGGGTGCTGGCGTGATAACGTGTTCGTGGAACGACTCTGGAAAACCATCAAATACGAGGAGGTGTATCTCTACGCCTATGAAACCGTCAGCGCAGCCCAGCAGGGGTTAGAGCGCTACCTGACGTTTTACAATCAGACCAGGCCGCATCGGACGCTTGACGGTCAGACGCCCGACCAGGTGTATTATGACCATCTGACGACACGACTGACGGCCGCGTAGTCAGTAACTCGCGAGGCGCCACTTAAGAACGGAAACATTCTGTCCAAACAAGCGGGGCCACCTCT
>JADYYH010000017.1 GCA_020853775.1 Nitrospira sp. | reverse complement strand
TCGACAGCAGGCGAATCCTTGATCGGAACTGCCTTGGGGGGAGCAATTGCGGTGGAGGACGGGGAGGTGGGCTGCACGACTTGTTTCGATGTCATACGTATCTTGCTCCTCACCTCAACATGTTGCGCATTTTTTGCACACACTACGCAACATCTGAGTCCTGCGGCACAGGAGGCGTATGATAGGTAAAGGAGGGAGGGATGTCAAGCATGAACTCTCTCCCCTTTGCCACTGCTTCCCTGCCGTTGTTTCATGAATTGGCATGATGAGTTGATGTTTCGACACTTCTAGCACACGACGGATTCAGTAGTGAATGCTGCCCGCAGAAAGATTTCTCGCGGGGATGACTTTGACTGCAATGCGATCATTGACGGTCTTGCAAATCTGCTCGCACATCCCACATCCAACACAGCGTTCCTGCTCCACATCAAGACGGAGCGCATGAAAATCCATAGACAGTGCCTCGACCGGGCACTTCGAAACACAGGCGTGGCACCCCTGCCCAGCCGTACAGACCCGATGGGACACCGCGGCGATGCCCATTCTCACCTCGACAGCATTAGCAACCGGTAAAAGCGCGTCCGTCGCGCAGGCAGCAATGCAGGGAAAATCTTCACAAAGCTCGCACGCCACTTGATTGGCAAAAATCACCGGAGTGCCGTTCGAAAGATCACTGACGATTGCCCCCGGGGGGCAGGCCTTGATGCAATCGGTGCAGCGCGTGCAGCGTTCGAGAAAGGTTGATTCGTCGACCGCGCCAGGAGGGCGCAACCAGTCTGTCCGCACGGGGGCCGCCGGCTGTTCGCGAGGCGCATCCTTATGGATAGCGAATTCTCTCGCCGCCTTGGCCACCGAGACCACAGAATCTTTCAGAAAATCACGACGCCCGTATTTGGGATCACCGGCCACGTTGCACCCCGACTACATGACACCGTCGGCACGCAACTTATAGACTTCTACGCAACGGTCACAGGCCCCATACTCGACGTCCCAGCCAGGATGGTTTTCACGGATGAAGTCCAAAATGTATGGCTCCAACTTCGTTTCCATATCTTCGACCCAAGTATATGTCGGGAATCGGCATAAGGGACAGGGAAACCCGGGCATCAGCATGACTTTGTTTTGGGTCTCCGGGATTTCTCCTCCCTCGACATCCACCGCGCGATCCAAAATGCGGAGGGTATCGGTCGCCATTTCCACCAGTTCAGAATGGGTAAAGTAGCTCGTCTGCCACAACCCTTCGAATACGGATTTCAATTGAGCCGGTGGAATTTTGCGGTACCAGGAGCGAAACTCTTTGAACCGATCCTCCTTTTGAAGCATCGGCTCTTTCCCTGCGGCGATGAGACGACTATCGACACTGATATTCCAGAGGATGCGGTAGCGGTGCAGAATGAGCGTTTCTTCACCGGGGTTCTGTCCGACCCTGGTGTCAGGATCGTACCCAAATGCTGGATCCAGCATATCGTTGATATGCATGAGTTCATGACGGCAATAGCGAGTCAGCGCAGGATCATAGAAGCGGCGTGGAATCAGCTTAATACCGACTCCCTTCAGCCCCTTCTCTTCGAATTGCTTGGCCAGATCGTGCTCAACCGACCCCCATTTGCGAAGAACGTCGACACCCTCCTGATCCTCTTTCAGCACGCCCTTGACGAGAACGACCCCCACTCGCGCCTTGAGGTCAGGAAACTCATTGAATGCGTCGCGGATGATATCGGAAAAGCCCCAGATCCCGAATAAGTATTGATACAGCTTCTTGAACTCCGCTTCGCGATCATCGAGCGTGAATTTCTCATAGATCGGATCGGCCAGTTCGTGAAACTCCTTATAGTAGGTCGGGTCCCCTTCCCGCTCGGTTTTTTCAATAAAAGAGTCGATGACTTCCTGCAGTAAGGCCGGCTGAAATCGAATTTCCATGGACGGCTTGGATACTTCTACTCCGGTAGTCATAAGACCTCACCTTTTCCGTTACAGTGAAGGGAGAAACTATGCGTAAGCACTGTGCTTGACTTGCTCCCAGTCCTTCTCTTACGATCCTCAAAACGACCGCCGATTATACAAACCCCTCGGCGTTTTTTGCAAACCGCGGAGGGCAAGCCGGGGCCAAATGGCCCCCGCTCACACCAGGGACGAGGCACAGACTTTTATGAGCAACTCAACGACCACGCCCCCGACAATTCCTTCCACCGCGCCAGCGCCCACACAAGGAGGAAGTGCCCAGGCACCGGCTATCGACCATTTAGAGTATTGGAAAACGGGCTTCCGGGAACTCAAAACGTTCCGCGGACATTCGCATGGCGTCTGGACCGTCGCCTATGCTCCGGACGGGCAGACGATCGTCAGCGGCGGCGTGGATCGCTACGTCCGCATCTGGGACATTGAAACCGGACGACTTTTGCGTTCATTGCGCGGCCATACGGCCGACATTCGCGCCCTGGTCTTCACGCCGGACGGTCGCACGTTGGCCTCAGGGAGCGAAGACCGGACGATTCGCCTCTGGAACCCGAAGACCGGAGAGCCGACCAAGCTCTTGTTCACCCGCTATGACCACAATGTGTGCAGTTTGTCGTTGTCCCCTGATGGCCTCATGTTGGCGCGCGGTAGCCACAATAAAGATATCAAGATCTGGGAAGTCACGACCGGCACCGACCTCATGACCCTGCTCGGCAAGGATCAATATGATCACCATTGGTCGGTCTGTGTCGCCTTCTCACCGGACGGGGTACATCTCGCGAGCGGATCCGACATCGGGAAAATTCGCATCTGGGAAGTGTTGCCGAGCGGGGAAGAGAAAATCCTCCATAACGGGCATTGGGAGGAAACGGCTGAAGATTCGACGGAAACCCGCGGCTTCTTCATCGAAGACGACGGCGGATTTCAAAAACCGATGGAGTTCTGGATCGGGGCGATGACCTTTACGCCCGATGCCAAGATTCTGATTACCGGCAGCCGCGACAACACCATTCGGTTCTTTGAAATGCCCACGATGAACGAACTGCGCGTCCTGCGCGGACATAATGGCTGGGTGCGATCCCTCACCGTGTCACCGGACGGGAAAGTCCTGATCAGCTCCGGCGACGATAACACCATCCGCTTCTGGGACATTGCAACGGGCCGGAACTTCCGGACCGACAAAACCCACACAGGCCCCGTGCGCGGAGTTGCCCTCTCGCCTGATGGATTGCGACTGGCCAGCGCTTCCTGGGACCGCACGGTGAAGCTGTGGGAGGGTGGTCTGGAGCCGGCGGAGTAATCTACTCGTCTTTCTCCTCCGCCTCGCCCTTGGCGGAGGAGATGCCGTAGCGCCTACACTTATCCCACAACGCCTTCCGGGAAAGTCCCAGCACAGCGGCTGCGGTTGTTCGGCTGCCGTCTACCTGCTTCAACACCGTTTCAATGTAGTCCTTCTCAAAGGCTTCACGCGCCGTGGCCAGCGTGGCAGCAGCAGGCCCTTCAGGCTCTCCAACCTGTGCCGACAGGCCCTCCGCGCAAAACCCACAGGTCGGCTGAGGCGCACCACCAAGATAGGGGCAGCTTTGGAATCCACACAGATCCCAGGGCTGCAGAGGCTCCCCGTTTCGCCCCAGGGCCACGGCCCGCTCTACCATCTGCTCCAACTCGCCGACATTCCCTGGAAACGAATAGTGGAGAAGCAAGTCGCAACTGGGCTGAGAAAATCCTTTAGGAGACCTAGTGAGGCGTTCTGACGTGACCTCCAGCACATGCTCGGCAATGACCAGGACATCCTCCCGTCGTTCACGTAAAGGCGGCACCACGACCTGCACAGCGTCAAGCAGTTCAGAGAGGTCCTGACGAAACCGTCCCTGTGCGACCGCCTCCTTCAAATCACGCCGCGACGCGCTAAGGATTCGAACATCGAGCGCGATCGATTCACGCCCTCCGACACGTTCAAACTTCCGCGCCTGAAGGACCCGCCACAGTTTGGTCTGCAGGGTGGGAGAGAGCATATCCACATCATCGAGCAGCAGCGTCCCCTTGTGTGCGAGCTCGAAACGTCCTCGTCGTTGCCGCGAAGCCCCGGCTACTGCGCCCTTTTCATGACCGAAGAGTTCCGCCTCCAGCAGATGATCGGGAAGGCCGGCGCAGCACATCTTGATCAGGGGTTGATCCCGCCGCGGGCTGTTCAAATGGATGGTATGCGCAACCAGTTCCTTCCCCGTTCCGCGCTCGCCCACCAGGAAAACCGGCGAATCAGTGGCCGCGATCAATTTGATCTTGTCCAGCAGCGCTCGCATCTGATGGTTGCGCCCGTGGATACCGCCGAAACTGAAACGATCCTCCAGCACTTCTTTCAAGTCGAGATTTTCCCGCCGCAGCCCGATGATTTTGCCGACCCGCTCGACAATCAGCAGCAACTCGTCCATCTGAAACGGCTTGGTGATGTAGTCGTAGGCGCCCAGCTTGATGGCCCCCACCGCCGTATCCACCGACCCGTGAGCCGTGATCAAAATGACTTCGGTAGTGGGGTTCCGTTCCTTACAGGCTTTCAGAATCGTCAATCCGTCGGCACCGGGAAGGCGCAAGTCGGTAATCACGACATCAAACTGACGCGTGCCGAGGACGACCAGCCCTTCTGTGCCGGTCGCTGCCGCCATGACTTCGCACCCGACCCCTTCCAACGCATCCTGCATAGAGAGCCGCATCAGCGGTTCATCATCGACAATGAAAATCTTGAGCCCCTTCACGAAAACCTCCCAATGGCATAGCGTTCGGTCGAGAGCGGAATCGACACCGTAAAGGTCGTGCCCTTGCCGACTTCACTCTCCACCACAATCCGTCCTCCATGCCTCTCGACGATGCCTAAACTCACCGACAAGCCGAGCCCGGTCCCTTCACCTTCGTTTTTGGTGGTGAAAAACGGATCGAAAATCCGCGGAAGCACGGACGAGGAAATGCCGCACCCGGAATCTTGCACCCGCACCAGACAATGGGCCTCCTTCACCGTCGTGCGGATGGTCAGGACGCCGCCGTTGCGCATGGCCTGAATGGCATTCAACAGAAGATTCATCAGCACCTGCTCCATCATATGCCGATCGATCATAATTTCCGGCATGTCGCCGGCTAGGTCCGTCTCCAGCCGCACCCGATGAGGAACGAACAGGTGGTCGGTTAACAGCAACACGCGGTTCACCACATGATTGATATCCGCCAGCGCCAGCTCCGGATTGTGCTGCTGGGAAAAGTCCAGGAGCTGCCTGACAATTCGCTGCACCCGGCGCAATCCGTCTTCCATCGACGCGAGATATTCTTCCTGGCGAGATGGCGAAAGCGTGCCCTTACGCATATTGTAGAGACAGTTCAGGATACCACCCAAGGGGTTGTTGATTTCATGGGCTACCCCTGCCGCCAACTTGCCCACCGATGCCAGCTTCTCGGAATTTCTGATTTGCTGCTCAAGTTTCTTCGTGTCGGTCATGTCGCGAGCAATGCCCAGCACTCCCAGAATCTCGCCGTCGACTCCATGCAGCGGCGACACACTGACCATGACAGAACGGGGCTCGCCGGATTTCGTGAGTACCTCGACCTCATAAACCTGCTTTACGCCGATATCCAACGTCGATTTGAGCCGGCGCCCCCGATGCCGTTTCGACAACAATCCCAAATAGGGCCGCCCCAGCAAATCTTCCTTGGCATAGCCCCAGGCCAACACCTTGCTGTTGACATAGGTAAAACGCTGCTCGCTATCGAGGGTATAAATGACGTCGTTGGCGTTTTCCAGCAGGTTCTCAAGATACTGCTTCGTCTCTTCGATTTCACGGGTACGCTCGCTGACCTTCGCTTCAAGCTCCTGCTGATACGTGTGCATCTGGCGTTCAAGGCGCTTTCGATCAGTGATGTCGCGAAGCTGCACCATCACCCACGTGTGATCGCTGCCGCGCACCAAAATCAGATCCATCTCCACCGGTGTTTCCTTACCGCCGGCATCACGAACCGTGATTTCCTGCGTGGGCACCTGACGTTCGCCGGAGTGGATCTTCGCCAAGAGCGAGCGCATTTCCTCGTGATGAGTCGGCAGAATCACGTCGAGAATGCTGTGTCCCACCACTTGTTGCTCGGAATAACCCAGCGCCTGCTCTTCACGCTTGTTGACGGCCACGATCACACCGTCTTCACCCACCATAAAGACCGAATCGGCCACGAGGTCGAAGAGCGCCTTATACCGCTCTTGTGAGGCCACCAGTTGCTGGGTCCGCTCATTGACGGCCTGCTCGAGTCGCGTGGTATAGCGATGAATTTGCTCTTCCAGCAGTCGGCGTTCCGTGACATCGCGGACGAAGGCGCGGGAGTGGACGAGTCCTCCGCCGATCTCGAACAACGCCGTTGAATGGATCTCCACGTCGATCGGACGCCCGTCTGCCGCCACAAATACCGTCTCAATGGTACTGCGCCCCTGCGAGACGAGGCGCTCCAGATAGGCCAATACCTCGGCCTCGCGCCCTTTGGGAACCAGGTCCCAGAGGTGCATCTGGAACATCTCTTCCAGCGTATATCCAAGCTTGTCCAAGCCGGTCTTATTCACATGCACGAATTGCCCGGCCTTGTTCAGCTGATAGATCATTTCCGGAGAATGCTCGATGAGATCGCGATACCTCGCCTCCAGCCGACGCACATCTTCCATACGGTGCTCGATCTGCTCGAACGACACGCGCAGGTTCGCCGCCATTTTGTTGAACGCGTCGGCGAGTTGTTCGATTTCATCACCGGTCTTGAGATCTAACTGCTGGTCTAAGCGGCCGCTCCCGATTTTCTGCACCCCCTCGTGCAACAGGCCGATGGGACGCGCGATTCGCCGAGCGACCGTCAGACCGGTGAGGACCAACACGGCAAACACTCCGAGCCCATACACGGTCACCTGTACCACGAGCCTCGAGAGCGGCGCGTAGGATTCAGCGGGATCCTGCCGCACAAACGTCACCCATCGTTTGCCGCCCAGACTTTCCGGCGTGAGATCAGCACCCAGGCGAACGGGTGCATACCCGACGATGGAATTTTTTCCGCCATGCGAATCATTCTCCGCGGTCGTCCAGCCCGCAGTATTCGAGTTGATCGCCCCGATCAGCTCGGGTCTGACCACATGTTCTTCGGGAGACAAGATGGGACAGATCACCGGCGCGCCGTCCGAACTGAACAACATGGCATGCCCGGTCTGACCCACCGTGGCCTCAGACACGGAGTGAAACAGCGTGTCCCGGCGCAAGAGCACCGTCACCGCGCCGATTGTGGCATGTTGCTCATCATCGACGATCGGTGCCGACACGTTGACCACGTGCGTGCCGAAAGCAGGGTCGAAGAAGATATCACTGACAAACACCTTCCCCGTTCCGCGCTTCATGAACGCCTGCCACCAGGCCGTCTTGCCATAATAGTATTCGACCTGCGGAATGGAACTGACCACGAGCGCGCCGCGATTGTCGGTCACGAAAATCCCCACATAGTCCGCTTTTCGGATATCGTGCCACCGGATCAAATAATTGGTCACAATGCGGTTGATGAACAGCGGGAACTCGCTTTGCTTGTCCCGCTGCCGCCACCGTTGCTGCCAGGCTTTGATCATGGACTGGACGGTCTTTTCGTCCTTGTCCAGATAGGTGCGGTTGGATTCAGTAACCGAGGTGCGAAGAAACGGTGTGGCGGCGAGTTGCTGCGCTTCGTTCATCCCGCGCGTGACCTGCATCTCGATCCGCCGGGCGGCCTCGACGGCCACTTCTTTGAAGTTGGCCCCGATGGTCTCGCGCAAAGCCCGGCGCTCTTCGAGATAGGTCAGAACAAGGGAAAGACCCAACGGCAGGAGACCGACCATCACAATGGCTGTGATGATTTTCCGCTGGAGGCTGTGTGACCGGCTCCAGAACAGCATGCGTGCGGACACCCCGACTAATGGCCCTGTCGCAACAGGAGGTGGGGCCCTAGGCCTGGCTCCAAGGAGCCAAGGCCTAGCGACGCTTTAGGAGGCTCCCCGGGCTGCCGGGCCACAGCAGCAGCAGCGGGCTGGCCACGAAAATGGACGAATAGGTCCCGAACATGACGCCCCCGAGTAAGGCCAGCGAAAAATCGTGCAAGACCTCGGCGCCGGCCAGCACCAGGGGAATGAGCACGATCACCACGGTCAAGCTGGTGACGATGGTGCGACTCAGGACCTGATTGATGGCTTGATTGATGATCGTTTCTTCGTCTTCACGCCGACGCGTGCGAAGATTCTCGCGAATGCGATCGAAGACGACCACGGTATCGGTCAAGGAATACCCGGCCAGCGTCAACAGGGCCGTGACCACCAACAACGTGATTTCCTTGTCGAAAATGTAAAAGACACCCAGCACTGCCAGAACATCGTGAAACGTCGCCAGCGCCGCCGCCACGCCGAATCGCAACTCAAACCGGACGGCAATGTAGAGCACGATCCCGACGAACGAGATCAATACCGCAATCATGGCATCTTCCTGGAGTTTTTTTCCAATCGTCGGGCCGATCTCCATGCTGGAATCCACCACGAACTTGTTGCCGGGAAATTCTTTGCTGAACACCGCCATGACGCGTTCCGCGACCTTCTCCTCAATGGTCGTCGAGGCTTTCACGCGAATGAGCAACTTATTGTCCTGCGTGAACTCCTGCAACTCGGCCGATCCCAGACCGTTCGATTCCAACGCCCGCCGGGCTTCGTCGATTCGGATCGACTGGTCGAATTTGAGTTGGACCGCCGTTCCGCCAGCAAAATCGATTCCCAGATTAGCCGCCCCACGCGCGATTTGAAGCACCGCGATAATCCCCAGGAAGGCCAGGATGCCGGACAGCGCAAACGAAATGGTGCGCTTCCCCATAAAATCGATATTCGTCTTTCCCAAAATCTCGAACATACCGGCTCCTTCCTAAATGCTGAGCTGCTCAATTTTCTTGCGCTGATTAAAGAGATCGAAGATGACCTTGGTGCCGACCAACGCGGTGAACAGATTGATCGCGATCCCAAGGCACAACGTCACGGCAAAACCTTTGATCGGCCCGGTCCCGAACAAAAACAGCGCAAACCCGGTGATCAATGTGGTGACGTGCGAGTCCACGATGGTCAAGAGGGCTTTATCGTATCCGGCATCAATGGCTACCCGGACCGCCTTCCCTTGTCGCAACTCTTCACGGATGCGCTCGAAGATCAAGACGTTGGAATCGACGCCCATACCGATCGTCAAAATAATACCCGCGATCCCGGGCAAGGTCAGCGTCGCGTTCAACGCGGCCAGCGACCCGATCAAGCAGATGAGGTTCAGCATCAACGCAAAATTCGCGATGACGCCGGACAATCGGTAATAGATGGCCATGAACACGATCACGAGCAGCCCGGCAAAGACCGTCGCCTTGACGCCCTTCTCAATCGAGTCCTGCCCGAGGGAGGGCCCGACTGTCAGGTCCTGAATGATCTTCAGCGGAGCAGGCAGCGCGCCCGCCCGAAGTACGATGGCCAGGTTGTTGGCCTCTTCCATGGAAAACGTGCCGGTGATTTGAGCTCTTCCGCCACTGATGCGCTCCTGAATGACCGGGGCCGAATAGATCGTGTTGTCGAGCACGATCGCCATGCGCTTCTTGACGTTTTCGCCCGTGATCCGATCGAACTCTCGCGCCCCCTTCGCATCGAAGGTCACCGACACATAGGGTTCATTGAACTGGCCGATAGAAACCCGGGCATCGCTCAGCACATCGCCGGCCAACATGACCCGCTTTTTCACCAGATACGGAGCCAGCCATTCCTGTCCGCTTTCCTTTTCGACGATCCGCTCAAACAGAATCTGATCGCCTTCCGGAACTTTTCCCTCAACCTGCTTCAGGAACGCCTCTTCACGTTCCTTTCCCTTCTGAATCCGACCCGGCAAATCCAACTTGAGTTGATTGTCATCATCCAGCAATTTGAATTCGAGCAGCGCGGTCTGCTTGATGAGGTCCTTCGCCAGTTTGGCGTCCTTGATACCCGGCAGCTGCACGACGACCTGCTTCAACCCCTGCCGCTGAATCAGCGGTTCCGCCACACCGAACTGATCGATACGATTACGAATCGTTTCAAGGGCCTGGTTGATGGCGGAATCCTTGATGCGCTTAATCTCGGCATCCCGCAATTCCCACACCACCTTATTCGCGGAGCCGGCTGCCTCAACCTCCACGTACGTCGGGAAATCATCCAGGAGCTTCTGCACCTGGGCCTTCAATTCGGCATTTTGAAATCCGATGCTAATTTGCGAAGGTCCCGTGCGCTTGACCGATTCAGCGGGAATTTTCTTTTCGACGAGCAGGTCTTGGAGTCCCGCCGCCGTCCGCTCGACCGCAATTTCCACGGCTCGATCTTCTTCCACCTCCAACACCAGGTGAATACCGCCTTGCAAGTCCAATCCAAGGGTAATCCCCTTATCCGGCAACACCTCGCGGACCCACCGCGGCAGTTCCTTGTACAGGGGTTGGTAGGAGGGCAAGAAAAAGATGACCGAAGCGACCACCATCGTCACTAAGGCTAACAACCGTCCGCCGACTTTTTTCATACGTGCGCCAATCCTTCCCGTCTCCGTCGCATGCGTCAGTCTTCCTCTTCACCGCGCAGCCGAGCAATGTGCTCTTTCTGGATTTTGATTTTGGTCGTGTCCGCAATTTGAAGCGTCACCGTCTCTTTTCCCAAGTTCGTGATGGTGCCCCAAATGCCTGAGGCGGTCACCACCTTGTCGCCCTTCTTCAAGGTTTCCAGCATGGCCTTCGCCTGCTTCTGGCGTTTTTGTTGCGGAAGAATCAGCATAAAATAAAAAATGACGAAGATCAGGACGAATGGGACCAGCGATAGCAGGCCTCCCCCCGCGCCCCCACTTCCCGACGTTCCCTGCGCCCATGCCACTGAATCCCACATACAGCCCCCTGCTTGTCGCCTTACGACATGTTCGTATTGTCTACGTCCGACCGCCCATCGCCGCCGGGCCGGTCCACGACATAGGTCCGATGAAACTCGCGGCGAAACTCCTGGAAGGTGCCGCTGCGCACGGCGCTCCGGATCTCTTCCATCAACTTCGCAAAAAACCACAAATTGTGAATCGTATTGAGGCGGGCGCCCAACATTTCTTTCACGCCGAACAAATGATGCAGATACGCCCGCGTATATCGGGTACAGACCGGGCACCGGCAGGCCGGATCGATGGGCTGTTCATCCCTCGCATATCGAGCCTGCTTGATCACCACACGTCCGAAGGAGGTGAACAGCCATCCGGTTCGGCCATGGCGAGACGGGACCACACAATCGAACATATCGATCCCGCGCGCGACGCCTTCCACCAAGTCCTCGGGCATGCCCACACCCATCAAATAGCGCGGCTTGGCCGACGGCAACTCGGGGACCGTGACGTCCAACATGGCATACATGTCGGCCTTGCCCTCGCCAACGGACAAGCCGCCGACGGCATATCCGTCAAATCCCACCGACACCAGATCGCGGGCCGATTCCACCCGCAAGCCCTGATCCAATCCGCCCTGCACGATCCCGAACAAGGATTGATCGGTTCGACGTTTGGCCTCCACACAACGGCGTGCCCACAGGGAGGTCCGCTTAGCAGCGGCGCGCACCTGATCGAACGAGGACGGCAATGCGACCACATGGTCGAATGCCATGATGATGTCCGCCCCTAACGCTTCCTGAATTTCGATCGATGTTTCGGGGCTGATGAATCGGGAAGATCCGTCGATATGAGATTGAAAGACCACGCCCTCATCCGTCACCTTGCAAAACTTTGCCAAGCTGAACACTTGGAAGCCGCCGCTGTCGGTGAGAATGGCACCCGGCCAGGCCGTGAAGCCATGAACGCCCCCTAACTCCTCCACGACTTTGTGACCGGGACGCAAGTACAGATGGTAGGCATTATTCAAGATCAGCCCATAGCCCATCTTCAGGAGTTCCTCACCATCGACACTACGCACATTGCCCAGTGAACCGACCGGCATGAAAGCGGGCGTCGCCACTTCGCTTCGGCCGGTGGTCAACACGCCGACCCGGGCTTGCCCTCCCGCTTCTTCATGGGTGATACGAAACGATAGCATCCGATTGGCCGTCCTACATCTGCTCTGGGGCCGAGACGCCCAGCACCGTTAACCCGTTGCGGACGACCTGTTGCACAGACCACATAAGCGCCAGACGGGCCCCTGTGAGACCGGGCGACACTGCCTCGGGTAGCCGAACGGTAGAGGACGGCTCGGTTTGAGCCGCCGGCGTAGTCTCGATGTCGGTTATCGGAGGCAAAATCCGATGTTTGTTGTAGAAGGGATGCACGAGACCTGCCAGCTCACGGAGATAGTAGGCCATCCGATGCGGCTCCAGTTCCACGGCGCTCGCCTGTAACACCACGGGAAATACCGAAAGCTTTCGAATGATCGCAAGCTCATCGGGATCGGCCAGCAGGTTGAGGTCGGCTTGGCTCGGAAGCGGACAATCAATGCCTCGCGATGCTGCCACGCGCAGCAGACTGCTGATCCGCGCATGCGCATACTGTACGTAGTAGACGGGATTCTCCTGCGACTGCTGCTTGGCCAGCTCCAGATCGAAATCCAAATGCGTACTGGAATCGCGCATAAGAAAGAAAAATTTGGCCGCGTCCGCCCCGACTTCCTCCATGACTTCCCGGAGGGTGATAAATTCTCCGGCCCGCTTGGACATTTCAACTTTTCTGCCGCCTCGGAGAAGATTGACCATCTGCACCAGCACGACACGCAAACGCTCTTTTGGGTAGCCGTAGGCCTGCACGACTGCTTGCATCCGCGGGATATACCCATGATGGTCGGCCCCCCAGACATCGACCAGCAGATCAAATCCACGCCGCAGCTTGTCCCGATGATAGGCAATGTCTGACGCCAGATAGGTGTACTCCCCCTCCTGCTTGCGCACAACCCGATCTTTTTCATCACCATAGGCTGATGAACGAAACCATTGCGCGCCATCCTGATCGAAGAGAAGGTCCCGGTCTCTCAACTCGTTCAAGACCTGCTCGACCGCACCGGAGGACAACAACGAGGCTTCGCTGAACCAGGATTCGAATGTAATCCCGAAGGTGTCTAAATCCTGCCGAATCAGCGCGAGAAGTTCCTGATAGGCGAACTCCTTACTTCGTTGCTCTGCATCACTGGAAGGAAGCGAGAGCAACGCCCCCCCCTGCTCCGCCTTTACGCGCGTAGCGACTGCACGAATATACTCACCTTGATACCCGTCTTCCGGAAACGGGACGGTCTGCCCGCACGACTCCAGATAGCGCGCGAGGACCGACACCCCGAGCAATTTCATCTGACGGCCCGCATCGTTGATATAATATTCGCTGACGACCTCGTGTCCTGTGGCACGAAGAAGCCGCACGAGCGCCTGCCCTACGGCGGCTCCACGTCCATGGCCGACGTGCAAGGGGCCAGTCGGATTGGCGCTCACATATTCAACCAGCACCCGCCGTCCCTGTCCCAGCCGGCTGTGACCATACTCTGCCCGCTGTGTTTCAATATGCCGCAGCACTTCCATCCAGAGATCAGGTTTGAGCGTGAGATTGAGAAACCCCGGCCGCACAATATCGACCCGAGCGAACAGCGCCTCTCGATCCTGAATGTGATCTGCAATAATTTGAGCAATTTCAAAGGGAGGCCGCCGCTCGGACCCAGACAAGGACATGGCCACCGTGCAGGACACATCTCCCCACTCGGGCCGCTTTGGCGCCTCGAGGTTAATAACCGGCATCTGCTCGATCTTGAGAATCCCGCGTTGTTGCGCCAATCGAAGCGACCCGGCCAACACTTCGGCCACCATATCTTGCACCACACCCTGAGCCACAAAAACTCCTCTAAGTCTGCGTGGAAACAGCGAAAATCAATCTCGCAATCTAGCACACCACGAATGTGAGAGACAAGATCAGGAGCTCGCGGGAAAGACTATGAATGTCTCAGCAATTGATTCCGGCAGGCTTCAATCATGTCTTCCACAGGAATTTGCAGGCAGAATTTGTCGTGACAGGTCTCAACGTTGCTCCAACCAGCACAGACGCATGGCCTGCCGGATATGACCGAGACCATCGGCCCGCGCGGAGCCCAGCGAGTAGCCTGCGTGGGGCCGAAATATGCTACGGTGGGAATGGATAATGCGACAGCGAGGTGTGTCATGCCCGAGTCATGCCCTACGTAGAGCGCGGCGTGCGCCAGGACTCCGGCTACGATCGATAAGCTTAGCTCGCGAATGACCGGCACTGACACAGTCAGTGAGGAACGCACTTTGGCAACCTGCCGCTCATCAGCAGGCCCCTCGAGGAGCATGGGTGCCGTGCCGGCCTCGATCAACCACTCAATGACCTTGGCAAGGCGCCACGCATCCACACATTTGTGAAGGCTGCCGCTTCCTGGATGAAGCAGGACCAATGGCGACCTGCCATTCCAATTACACGCCTTCAAAATCCTCTGGCCCTGCGTCGCACGTTCAGCGGGCAAGACCAGTGAATGGATGAATTCCTGCCCGATCCATTCCATCCCAATGGCTTCGAAATAACGATCTGCTTGATGGATGGCAGACAAATCAGAAAAGAAAGGAGATTGTAGGTTGATGCTCCCGACTCCTGCGGCGCGCAACGAATCAGTCAGAGCCCCTTCCGTATCTCGCAACCATCCCACTCCTACCTGGCACTGCATCAACCAACGCCTAAATGCATCACCAATAGTCCCGTAACCGGCAAACAGCTGACTCAGATACATCTCCTCCAGGGGGAATGTTCGATCAACCTCTCCGCAATCGCACAAAAGAGATCCTGCGGCATTGGCCGAAAGCAGTGCGATTTCATGGTTGGAGAATTGGCCGCGCAGCGCGTGCAGAGCAGGGCGGGCTAACAACACATCCCCTAACGCCCCAGGATGAATGACCAACACCCCCTTTTTACCCCCAAGACTATTTGCGGGGACTGTCACGGTTGAACGGCAGGTGGTAACTCAGCCAAAGCTAAGTCGTCGGGCGTATTAATATTTTGGAAGGACCGAAACCCCGGCCAGAAAGCCCGAAGATCATCCTCTGTCAATATGGTTACTCGCAATCCCTGCTGATCAAATAGATTCTGGATTTTGAGTTCTTTTCGCTCCGCCATAGCTTGGAGAAATGGCAGACATCTTTTCGAATACACACTGTGCATAGGCTGCAACCTACCCGACAAGCGGGCCACTACCACGTCCGCTGCTTCACGATGGGACAGGACGGAGAGGATGGCTTCGAGATCTAAAAAAGGCATGTCGCACGCGACGGCGAATATTTTAGGGCGGGAGGCTGTCAGCAACCCTGTATACAGTCCGCCTAAACTGCCCGCGTTGGGAATCACATCATACACAACAGGACAGGCCTGCACATCAAGCATCTCGATGGGTTCCGCAAGAACGACGATGTTCTCAACAAAGGTACCGCGCAAGAGAGACAGTGTTCGATCAAACACGCTTTCCCCGCCGACCTTCATGAAACGCTTGTCACGTCCCATTCGTCGGCTCCTACCGCCGGCGATCAGAACACCAGAGACATCTTCTATCATCGCACCCGTGCCTCACATCACGTCGTACAACGTCTCGAAAAAAACGAGGGGGTGAGTTACCTCACCCCCTCGCCTTATGACACATACATCCGCAGTTATCGCTTAAAGGACCTTGCCCTTTTTCTTATTGGCGCGGCGGGTCAACATCCAACCCTCCAAGAACACCACACCAACTGCGATAATGGCTGGGTAAATGTACACTTCCTGAGGAATCGGGGGCTGCAGGATCGTGTAGTAGAAAGCGGAGACCGCCATCTTCCGCCCTGCATCACCATTGTGTCCATCCCAGGCAAAGAATACCATCGGGATGTACTTGCCAATATCAAACCGGGTGTATTCGTCATAATCGTCCTTGTTCCCTTTGAGCGGACGGGAAATCATGACAGTCCACCGACCGTCCTTCCACTCTGACTTCAAGAGCTTTACTTTCTCTTCAAAGTCATCACGCTCTTCAAAATCCTGATCCCATCCGGTTCCCTTGAAGGAACGCAACGAGCCGTCGGCTTCCCACTTCAGAATGTCGGCATTGAACTTCGCGTCGCCGAACAAATAGCGTGGCTTGAAGGGCGCAGGAATTTCCTGCCACTTAATCGGGAACTGGAACGCGATCGCATCGTTGTAGACGGCATAGTTATTCTGAGCCGCAGCAATGGACCCTTCTTCGCCGGTCTTTGGCGCCTGCTCCTTCACGCCAAAGTTTTCGACGTTAACCTGAGTCGGTGCCCAAGGAAGCTTGCCTTCCGCGATGCTCTTGGTCCGGTCATCCCATTGAATCAGATACACGACACTCTTCTCGTTATAGAGAGACTTGACCCAGATGTCGTCGATACGATTCACGAAGTTGCGCGGCTTATGAGTGATCTGACCACCCATGGCAACATAGCGACGACCCTGCTTCTTCCACATTTCATTCTCAGGGTCGCTCGAAATTTCTCCTTCGACGGGCGCCGAAGGAACGACGAAATTAATTTTGGGCTTGTCCGTCAAAGGATCAATGCCGAGAGGTTTTCCTTCCTCATCGCGTTCGCACAAAGAGTTAACGAAGTTCGCAATATTCCATCGATCTTCGACTGATGTGCTATCTGCAAAGGAGGGCATCGGAGTTCCGTTGACGCCGGTGGAGAATGTACGGAAAATATTCCGGACATTATACGGATCCTGACGGCTGCCGCGGAAATTCCAACATTTGTGCCAATTGGCGGGCTGAATAGAAAATCCCCAGTCATCCTTCAGATTGAAGGCATTGCCATCACCGCGTCCCTCGACACCGTGACACTCAATGCACTTCTTATCTACAATCAACTGGGCGCCTTTCTTGACGCTATCCTCGGTAGCCTCAGCTGGCTTAATGGTACCGAGTTGAAGAACGGTCTGAGTTTCGGACTGTTTATCCGTAAATTTGCGATCCTTCACCAACTGGGTCGTCACAAAAGACAGCACTTGAATTCGCTGTTCTTCGGTTAAAATACCTTCCCATGGTGGCATCGCGGAGCCGGGGAGACCGTGAGTCACGGTATCGAACAAATCGTTTTTGCCGGAACCAGGAGTCTTTTCATTGTAGTTGAAAAGTGGCAATTCTCCACTCGCCGTATGACGAATTTTGAATGTACCCTGATTAAAGTTTCTCGGACGTGGCCAGAGTCGATCGGCCCCAGGGCCGTCACCGGCGCCATCAACGCCGTGACACCAGACACATTTGGTAAAATACACACGCTTTCCCGCTTCAATCATGTCTGCAGGCGGGGCGGGGGCTAACTCACCCTTCGCGAAACCTTCAGGAAGATCTCCGGCATGGCCGATCCCCACCGCACTGGCGGAGATGAGAAGCGCACCCAGGGCAGCCCCGAGGAGCGGAGATGCTTTTACATTCACACGAAATTTGCTCATTGTTAACCTCACCACCTGTTCTCCCAGGTTGTTTGTAAGATTCAGAATTAGTCCCATGTCCGAGGATAGTATCCCGTGTGCCAATATTCGAACAAGATCACCTTCCAAATTTCGTCAGTGGTCAGGTGCTGCTCCCACGGTGGCATGACGGATGCCCAAGGGAATCCTTCATTCGGCAAACCAATTCCGCCCTTAGCGACGCGCCAGAAAATAAAGGTCTCTTGCAGCTGCGCAATCGTTCCCGGGTCTGTAAAATTCGCGGGGATCGGGTTGAACGCAAACGCATGAAGCCCCCGGCCGTTCAGATTGTCGCCGTGGCAGAAGTGACAATTCTGGAAGAAAATTTCTCCACCTTCCCGAACATACTTCAAATAGCCCTCAGCTTTTTCATCCCAGGGGTTGGCATTGGGAGCCATCAACCGACCCATGCCCTGCTCAACAATCAGCTTATTGCTGTAGGCCTGATCGTACTTGCCTTCGAGATTGACGCGGTACGGATTCTGTGAAGTTTGCAGAGTATAGGTCTTACCGTGCACCTTTGTGCTAGCGGGAGGCGCCGGGTGGACCGTGCGCAACTCGATCGGTTCATCGACGCTGGGTTTCATGGTCACGAAGGAAAATCCGCCTATGAGCAACGGGACGAGGATCAGATACATAGTGCGGAGGGCCTTATGGAAACCTGTGTTCGCATCAAGAACGTTGAGAATAGGTTGCCGGAATTTCTTCCAATCTTCCTCGTTCGCCGAGACCCACATAAAGACCGCAACAAACGACACGACGCCGTACATCGCTCGCACACTGAACGGGATCGGCGGATAAATACGGAACTTGAGATACATCTGAACGAACGCCCAAAACAACACTCCCTGCCAGAACCGAGGAAAGGCCATTCCCATGGAATTAGCCAAATAGCTCAGGCCGGTAAATCCGGCTACGAAAACAGCCAGCTCACTTAACACCTGCATGGGCATATAGCCCTCGACGAGTCTAACGGTGTTCGATGGAACGACTCCGAAGATCATTCCGATCAACATGAGCAGTCCCAGGACGCCAATCAGCGCCCCGACTGACATTAATGCTTTCATGTCCTCATCTCCCTTTCTTCCGCAATAGCAACGAGATCCCTAATCGCTGAATTTAGGAGGCCTTTGGGGGCTCTTTTCCTTCGTGAACCTGCGACAGGTAATCTACAAGCTTCTTGAGTGCGCCAGCGCTAAGCTTTTGGCCGAATACTTTCGGCATCGTGTTATCGGGGAAGCCCTTCACGACATATGCGCTGGGTTCAACGATTGATTCCATGATGTAGTCAGGGACACTTTTCGCCTTGCCCTTGTAATCCTTATCCTTAATTCGAAGAGGCGCATTGGTGCCTTCGACCAATTTCGGACCGATGGTTCCAGTCGCTCCTGCAATTCCAGGAATGGTATGGCAGGCTACGCACTGACCTTTTGCGAAAATCTGATCGACTGGCTCGGTTCCGTCAGCCATCAAAGCGCTCGCGCCTGGCTTGGCATCACCCTCTGTCGGGGGTTTCGGACGGTCAGATTCTGGAATAAACTTCTCGTAGGACTTCACAATTTCGTCAAAGCCAGGAGCCTCGCGGCCCTCTCTCACATACAGCCAGGTATCGACCGCAGCCAACTCGGGAATACTCAAAGAAATTGGCGGCTTATGGATGGATGGCATAGGACTTTCTTTGTCGTTCGTACCCTTCACACCGAAACCGGCTACGACGAAGCAGCTGGGACATGAATGGGATTCAGCGATATACTCGATCGCATTTTCAGCAGTCCCAGAACCAGGAAACGCTTCTTTCTGATTGGAATCTCGAGCAGCGGGATTTCCCTTGTGGTAACGAGGATCACTGAGCTGAGCCTCGGCACGCTCAGGAATACCGTCCAAGTTAGGAGCACGCTCGCCCAACATGCCCTTGTGAAACGCATGACAGAGCGGGCATTGTCCCTTACCTATGGCTCCTTGCACCTTGTTTTGCCCCACACCGCCGAAAATGATCTTCTCGCCCTCATCGGCCAGTTCGGTCTGCGGCATGTTGCTGAAATCTTTTTTCTCCTCGATGGGCGGGAAACCACCCTCGACTTGCGGCAACCAGTTCCCGTAGCCAGAAAGTGCAGCAGCAATGAAGAACATGAAGCCCCCGATCTTCAGCAAAGCGCTGATATTCGTAAAATACAGGGCCATCATGAATGTCATGGAAGTAATCAAAACAAGGGAAACCGGCAAGAGCCTCGACTCTTCAAAGAAATTCATCTTATAGTTGGCGATTGCCATGAAAAGAAGAAATGCGCCAATAGTTCCGATGAACGTCTTGAACACCGCACGCTTATTTGCAACAGGATCCGAGATAGAGGCCTTAAAATAAAACATTAGGCCCACCAGGATCCCTAATGCAGGCCAGCCCATTCCTATGGCCGCTTTAATGAGTTCAATCACAGCTCAAACCTCCTGCAGGAGGGGAAGGCACCGGCTGCTGAGACAGCCCAAATACCTTCCCCCATTGATTCATTTCTTGCGCTTTGATTAGTGACCAACCGCCGGGGCTGCTGCCCTGCCTGGCACAGCTGCCTTTGCCTCGACTGGTGCCTTCTTGGCAGCAAGGGCCCCCAACCAAAACACGAACATAATTGAAATCCAGAAGAACAGGACGTTTGCCGAAATCATGTTCGCAGCAAAACCCACCGTGTGGGTGTAGGCCCATGGAGAATTGTCACGCATAATTTCGTTGACGTGCCAAAAGAGCCTGACCGAGGATCTGATATATCCCATCAGTCCCATCATCCAGGTGAAGGCTGTGGCCAGCATGATCAGCGCGTATTGGGATCGCGCAGAAATCTTGCCCCACTCAATCGGCCCCATCTGCTTCGCACCCTTCATCATGACGCTATTGAGGGCAAACATGAAGAAAAGGCAGGACAATGTGGTAGCCACCTGCGGCACCGACAGACCGACGCGAACGTTCGCGGGGATGTAGTAGCCGTACACAGCCAACATAATAATGTTGAGGTACGCGAAGAAGAAGAAGCATCCCATAAAAATATTGCCGAACTTCGACCAGGAGACCGTCGAAACTTTATTGCCTCGCATGTACCACACGAAGCTCAAGACCGTGGTCGTGATAATCACGTTGATACCACCGTTCTTGGCGGACATAACCCCATAGTTACCGAGCACCGGGTGCTGCTGACCACCCATGGCTTTCAATTCGGCCGGGGTCATCACGATGGTATGGGGAGTAATAAAGACCAGGAATCCGCACGTGAGCAGGAACACGAGGTACTTAATGTAGCGCTGATACTTTTCTGCACCGCGCATCCGACCAAGCGCCTGCCAGAGATAGTAGTTCGTACTGAGGAACAAGATACCGATCATGGTCGCCTGAATGATGAACAACCAGGCCAGCAAACCGCCCATCAAAGTGATACCCATCTGCTGGCGGTAGGCATATACCTCTCGCATCAACCAATATCCGGCGAATGGCAATGGAATCAAGAACGACACACCGAGCGCCATTGCGATGTAGCCCATCCAGTCATAGTGCGCGCGCTCTTCGTCGGTCTTCGCCGACAAGAACCTATATGCTGCATAGGCCGCGACGACACCACCACCGAAGGCCATATTACCGAGGATTCGATGCAGATTGAGAGGGTTCCACAATGCGGTATGAATCACATGCCAGATGTTGCCCAAATACCGACCCTGCTCGTCAACACCAGCCGGCGACATCATGAAACCGATCCACGAATTGGCCAGGAACATCAAGATGGTACCGATCACGTTCAGGACGACTGACATACTGAGGTGAATCCACTTGAGGAAACCCTCCTTCATTTTGTCCCAACCGTAATAGTAGATATAAAGAGTGCCGCTCTCGGCCACGAACATCAACGCATAGATGTGCATGACAGGTCTAAAAATACCGGAGAGGTACTGGAAGAAGGCTGGATACAGAGTCAGGAAAGTAAAGATCAGAATTCCACCCAGAATCGCGGTGAGCGAGTAGGCCGTCAAACTGATTTTGATAAAATCGTACGCCAACTGGTCGTACCGCTTGGCCAGCGCCTTATCTTTACTCACGACGCCCATGAACTCAATGATCATACAGAAGATCGGCACAGCCAAGACGAAGCTGCCATAGTAGAGGTGCTGTTGGTTGGCAAACCAGAGAAGAACGCGACTTTCAAAATTGTAGCGCGGGTAATCCTTCTCACTGTCCGTGGTTTTTGGCGCCGGCGGCCCGGAGACAATACCTTCCGTCTTGTAGTAAACGTCCTTGCCCTTCTCAACTTTTGCCTCTCCACCCTCTTTTTTAGCGTCGGCAGCAGGAGCGCCACCATCACTAGCAAGGGCAGGGATCGCAACCAGAACAGGCATGAGGAGGAGGCCGATCATCGCGCACAGCGCCATGACCGACATCAACTTCGTGCGGGTTACAGAGCCCATGGGTTACCTCCTTGATACATCGCGTATGTGAACAACAACTTCAAAGCCTTACTCCTCGAAAATTACTTTCGAAGGAGATACCAAAAGTCCAATCCTTGCGCATCCATCAAAAAGTGATCAACCGCTGCAAAAAACGAGACGCAGATCAGCACTGATACGACGACATACACAATTGTTTGGCCCATCTCAAACCCCCCTCAACTTAATGGACATTTTCCTGGCCAGGATTCGGGATCAACAAGGGCACTGAATCCCTCCGAACCAGTAAAAAAACCAAAGACCCACTGCACAGGTGATGTAGAAAATCATCTTCCCGATCTTAACTTTGACGTCATCCTGAGCAGCTTCCATCATGATTCTCCCAACGTTTTAAGTACGTATTTTAAATTGACACACCAACTACGCTGTGTTAATCAAAATCCCTCACGCACATGATTTTTAAAGGGATTTTTATGGCTAAAAACTCAAAAGTGTTCGACATTATAGTTTTGGCTGGAATGGTTGTCAATATCATTTTGGCTGTGTTTCTGATCCTCTACTACTTCGATTTCCTATGATCCTCTCTGACTCCCGATCTCAGATATGCGACCGGCCGTTGCGCTCGATTGCGCACAACGAAACCCAATAGTTTCATCCCGAAAATCCGACATCATTTTACTGCGGGCGGTGATACGCAGGTCCGATCCTGAGCTGGTATACGCCGCCCCGCGCAACACCCTATAGGTACCGTATTCTGGACTTTCCGGATTACGGTCCGAGGCTGCAGCATAGGCGCCTTCCAGATACCAATCGGCCACCCATTCCATGACATTGCCGGCACCATCCATCACTCCATAGGGGCTGGCATCGCTCCGCACTCGGCCCACCGGAGCCGCAACCTCAAAACCATCGTCAACGCGAGCCCAATTGGCCCCTCCCGGGATCTCAACATTTCCCCAGGGCCATAGGCGCCCATCAGGCCCACGCATGGCCTTCTCCCATTCTGCCTCTGTCGGCAAACGCCTCCCTCGCCATTCGCAATAGGCCTTTGCATCATCCCACGAGACATAGACCGCAGGCTGATTGACTCCTCGCATGCGCCCAGTATTTTTGGCGTATCGAGAAGGGGGTCCGGATTTACGATGGCCCGTAGCCTTTACAAAAGCGGCATACTGCGCATTCGTCACTTCGTATCGATCGATGGAAAACTCATCGAGATAGATCTTGCGCTCCGGCTGCTCATCGAACCCTCCCTGACTCGTCCCTCGAATAAACGGTCCCGCAGGGATGACAACGAGTTCTTCCTCCAAAGGCTGCTCGGATGCGGAAGAATCGGGAGCGGGACTAACCGACTCGTCTTCTGAATGTTGAGATTCAGCTTCGAGGGGGGTTGAAATCGTCCCGCGGAGAATGGCTATGATGGGCAAACTGGCGGCAAAGAGCACCGCCAGAAGAAACACCACTTTGAACCGTGTTTCCAGCATGTTTCGATTGGCTACTTCACTGCCGTATCGGCATCAACGTCTTTCGCGCAACGAAACCCGACGGTGATATCATGGCGCCACGGCTTCGCCTGAAACCGCTTGGATGCGCGAACATTCCGTTTTGTTTCCCGCCACGAACCGCCGCGAATGATTCGTTGCTCGCCCTGATCGGGCCCCTTCGGGTCTCGATACGGCGAGGCGCGATAAAAATTCTCCTCATACACATCGGCCACCCATTCACCGACGTTCCCTGTCATGTCGTAGATGCCATACGGGCTTCGACCCGATTCGAATGATCCAGGGGGAGCCAAATAACGAAATCCATCTTCCGTTCCGTCGATGTTGGCATACCCGGAAACAAACTCGTCACCCCACGCGTAACGGCGCTTCCCTTCGCCTCGAGCAGCCTTCTCCCATTCCGCCTCAGTAGGCAGGCGCTTACCCGCCCATTTACAGTATGCCTCCGCGTCATCCCACGTCACAGCAATGGCTGGATATTCGGGCTTGAGCAATTTGGCAGGATCGTCCTCAAACACCTCGATCTTTCGCTTCACGCGCTTGGTCATCTTGAGAAACCGATCGTAGGAATCCTGAATCACTTCATGCTTATCTAGAAAGTAGGTCTTCAAATAGACTTGATGCTCGGGTTTTTCATCCGGGTCACTGTCATTGTCACGGCTGCCCATCACAAACGGCCCCTCGGAGATTTGCACCATTTCCCGGCCATCATCCCCGATAAATGTTTTGTACATCGAAAAATCCTGCGCTGCCGGCGCGGCAACAGGCTTGGCTTCCGTCACGACAGAGAGGACCAGTTGGCGCATCTGCTTGGCCTTATACGATTCATAGACCAACCCCCCGATCATCAAAATGAACGACCCGAAGACAAAAATAATCGACCCGATGAGTACGCCTCGATTTTCCATCACTTACTCGCACCTCATAATTTGGTCACTGCCGAGTGAGCCGCGCCAGCGTCCTCACCTTCCTCCACCTGTGCGGCTTTTCTGGCCGCTCGCATGTCCAGCAACATCGAAATCTGCACGCCGAGAAAGCCTCCCATCGCCGCACCAGCGCCGGCTCCAAATGAAACCTTTTCAATGCCGGCGATGAACCAAGCAAGTAAGCCTCCCAGAACGGTACCGACTAAAATGCTGACGAGGAATCTCCGGCCACCTAAATACCCCACTACTGCCCCAAGAGCCAGCCCAAGCCCGGCAGTCGCAGGAATGGACGAAGCACCAAGAAACGACCCGATGAGGGCGCCGACGGTGGTCATGACCACAACGCCAAACACGACATCAAACCAGGCACTGGCGGTGGGTCGGTTCATACGCTTCGCATCCTCACTTAGCTACCCTTGCACTACTTGGCGGGGCCCACCGTCACGGCGCCGAAATCAATCTCCACACCCGGACCGGCGAATAAGGAAATGCCCCAGGCCTTCTCCGCCGGCTCATGTTTATGAATGCGCTTGAAGTCTTCGTAGACATTGACCCGCTCTTCGACCCACTCCCCCACCGGCAACACCCCACTCTGCACGACCAACTCCGAACCGCTAAACATGCCTCCCTCAACGAACGTCCCCACCGGCTTGCCAGCACTCCAGATGTATTTCGTAAAGACAGGAATAAACATGAGATCCGTATCCAGTGAGGCGTACAGCGCTGCAACCGGCTCTGAGTTGCTCGGAGCCTTGTGAAGGCGCCATCGCCAAGTCAGCACCGGATAGACCTTCGGATCCCAGTCGATTTTGCGTTTTTTTATACGCTGCCCCGCATCTTTTGCTGCGAGAAACTTCTTCCCCTCTTCAGCCTGAATCTTGTAGGCATCCCGCCCTTTCGCCTGGCTACGCTGGTTTTCATGCTGCCACTCTACGGGAAATCCATCTTGATCCGCCGACTGAAAGTCTTCCAAGACCAACACGCCGGCCTCGGCTGCATGTGCAGACACAGCCCCACCGAAAACCGTACACAATCCGATCATACTTACAATGCCCAAGACCCCGGCACCTATCCTCATACTCATCACGAGACTCCCTAATGAACCTTGCCTAACCTTCATGCGAGGGAGAGGGCAAAAATCCCGCTTCCTTCTCCGCGCTCACATCCTCATGCATCACTGGCTGCTGCCCTCTCTGGCAGACCCAAAACAAAAAGAAGACCGCGCCCCAAAACAGCACCATATTGATCGTGACCATCTTTGCGGCAAAACCGAGCGAGGGAGTAAAGGCCCAGGGCGACGTATCGGGCATCAACTCGTTGACATGCCAGGCCAACCGGCCGGAAGAACGAATGTAGCCCATGAGCCCCATGACCCACGTAAATGCCGCTGCCAGGCCGAATAAACCGACCATGCCACGAATGGAGATTTGTCCCCACTGTACTGGACCGTGAATGGTCGCTCCTCGCAACATACGCCGGTTGAGCAGCAATCCCAGGGTGACCACCAGCAGTGTCGTCACCGCCTGCGGACCCGATAATCCCACGCGGAGACTAGCCGGAAGATAAAACCCGTAAATCGACAAGCCGATGATGTGCGCCGCACCCAGGCCGAACAGCGCTCCCAAAATGACGTTCCCCGCCCTGACCCAGGAAATGGTCATCGTCCGGTTCGCGCGACGATAATAGATGTAACTCAACGCCGTGATGCAGATCATCACGTTCACGGCGCCGTTTTTCGACGACATCACCCCGTAATTTCCGATCACCGGATGCTGCGCGCCGCCCATGGCTTTGACTTCCGTACCGGTCATCAACAGCGTATGCGGAGTCAGCCAGATAAACAAACACCCCGTCAACGCCAGCAGGAGATATTGATAGTAGGGCTGATACCGTTCCCCGCCGCGAATGCGTCCCATGCTCTGCCACAGATAATAATTCACGCCAAGAAACAGCGCGCCGATCAACAGCGCCTGCACAACGAACAGCCAGGTCAGCAATCCGCCCATCATCGTGACGCCCATGCTCTGACTGTATGCGTAGACGGAACGCATTAACCAATAGCCGGCGAAGGGCATCGGCAGCAAGGCGCAGACCGTCACAAATAAAAACACGTAGCCGACCCAGTCGTAATAGGCCCGCTCCTCCTGGCTCTTCCCGGAAAAGAACCGGTAACAGGCATAGGCCAGCACGACCGCGCCCCCCGACATGATGTCCGCAAGGAACCGATGCAGGTTGAGCGGATTCCACAGCGCGGAACGCAGTAAGTGCCACGGGTTACCGAGATAGCGTCCCTGCCCGTCCACCCCGGAGGGCGACATCATGAACGCAGACCAGGAATTGGCCAGCAGGAGCAATGAGGTCCCACAGACCACCGCGAGCAGGCCGATGGAAAGATGGATCCATTTTGAGCCAGGCGCCGCCATTCGTTCCCAACTGTAGTAGTACGCGATGGTCAGGAAGGTGGTACCGACAAAGACCAAAGCATACAGCGGCATCATGCCTTTGAAGGTGCCGCCCATGTACTGCATGAAACTGGGATAGAGCATGATAAACATCGTCAGCATCAGACTGCCGACTGCAGCGGTGACGGAGAGCGCTAATAAGGCCACCTTCAACAGATCCTGGGCGAGGCCGTCATACCGCAAGGCCATTGCGGGATTTCTCGCCACCAATCCCAAAAATTCCAAGAGGACGCAAAAGACCGGCAGGGCCAGCACGAAGCCGCCGAAGTACGTGTGCTGCTGGATGATAAACCACATCAGCAACCGGCTATCCAATGAGCCAATCTGCGGATAGTGGTTATCATTGGCCGTCGGCACAGAAGGGCCGCTGGGAGTGCCCGGCGTATGGAAGTACACATCGTTCGATGGGTCCGCGGCTATGCTAGGCGCAGGACTCGGCACGATAAGACTTGCCACTGAGAGCAACCCGCCGACAAGGAGAACGATCAAGAACGAAAGCAAACGACGTGTAGTCATGACGACACTCTCTGGCTGCTCTTCTCGAAGACAGCCTCAGATTCACCCAAGTCTGAGCCGGCAATGGCTTCGCGAGACTTGCCCAGAATGCCCATCACGAACGGGCAACGCAGCAAGGCGCTCGGCACGCCACCGGGCTGACGACTTTCAATTTCTCGTCGATATCCCAAGTAGTAGCAATACAACGGCATGATGCCGCCGACGAGGCCGGCAACCCCGGCAAACAATGCCGCTGAATGCATCGGCTGCTTCAGTACGTAGAGGCACCCCCCGACCAGCACCAGATAATAGGTCGCAGCGAAGGCCAACCCGGGCCACCACCAGAACTTCATCAATTCACCCCAGCTCGTCGCAGCAAGCCTGGCCGCAAAAGTGGTCTGGTCGCCTTGACCAGCAAAGTAGGCCAAGAGACCAAGGGTGCCCGCCGCCAGGGTAATGATGCCCCCTTGCACCAACACCGCGAGGTCGCCACTGACCGCGGTCGCCGTCAGCGCAGAAAGAGTCACGCCACCGAATATGCCTGCCGTAACCCAGGCCAAGAGCGCCCGATCGAACCGTTGCAGCAAGTTCCGCAACGCCGCGCCATCGGGAAACGTGATGAACGGCCTCCCACTCGCCTCAAGCCACCGGACATAGCCGATTTCAAAGGCATCGCGGGCGACGGCCGTGCTGGGAATAATCATCGCCATCATGGCCGGGCCATCTGGGTGTTGGGCATAGTCGTATCCCACAAGCCACAATAGCGCCAGGACCAGCAGCGACAACTGGATGCCGTAGACAAACCCGATCCAGGCGAGGATCCAGCCGATACGCTGCCATCCATCGGCTGCGACAAGCTGCAGAAATGGCACCCTGCGCCCGACTCGATAGGCGCACAGCGCCGTCGCCATCGACACGAGTCCGCAGAGCACCAGTAATGTGAGGGGATCAGCCAGAGAGAATCCGTGCTTCGCTGCCCGATAGACCGCAAAGGCCACCAGCCCGGGGACAAACATGACCAGACGCTTACGTGTCCGAACCGAATCTTCTGTGACGGCCAGCGTCAAACTCGGAAGCACTCGTAGGGCCAACCGATGCAACATCGTGTCATCCACCAGAAATCAAGAGAGCCAGGCACGGGAGGGACACCCGGTGACCTCCTGCACACCACCTCAATGCGTTTCACTAGGCTCGCTGCGCCGCCATGCCGAAATATCGCGCCTTGACCTCTTCCATCAACGCGACGCTCACCGAACGCTCACCCCGATCCACAGCGGTCCGCTCGAGCTCAATTCGCGCCATAGCACGCACGGGTGCCGGGACATTGGCTAGACGCTGCTCGGCCTCCGCATCCCAGGCCACGACGTCCCCCGTCAGAGCCTGATCGATCATGTCGTACGTGATGACCCGGTGCCGCCTGGATCTGGCAAACCCTTCCACCAATTCACGCAGCGCGGGGGCGGCGTAAGGCGGAACCCGATCCAGGCGATGCTTTGCGTCATCCGACCACATCAACCGATCGACCAGCCCCTCGATCTGTCCCGCCGGCACATCAATTCCGACCAGCCACCGGCAAGGACGGCATTCCGTGCGGACACACCATGTCGCTTCGCCGTCATTCGACAGTCGCTCTTCTACACCCTCGGTATGCATCCACCCGCCGCATCCGCACACAAGCATGAGACGCGCACCCCTTCAGCCGATCTTCCCCGGGTACAAAATATACAACATCGCATACGTAAACGTTCCCGTCAGGAACAAGATACAGTACACAATCATGGTGAATCGGCCCAGCGCCCGGTGCCGTTGGCCACCATCAGGCCAAATCCGCTGAATCCCCATTTCCACTGCAAATACAATGGCCACCAGGCTGAGAAAGCCAAGATAGACCTCCAGCTTGCGCAGGGAAAATCCGGCTGACATCACCCTGGTTCCGAAGAGGACGATCACCACCGTGAGGAGTGCCGCAAAGATCATCCCGACTTTTTTCCAGGAGGTCAGCAGCAGCGACGGACTCAGCACACGGCTGCCGCCGATAAACTGCTGGGATCGAAACCCCAACACAATCATATACACGGCCATGACCAGCCCGATGATGACCAGAATGATATGGATGGTGAGCACAGGGATAAAGACATAGTCGTACAAGGCTTGTGACCCACCGAAGCCTTCCTTCCCCTCAAACGCCAATACCCCTAATTGCCGGAACAGATAATAGGCGGTAAAGAATCCCACCATCGTAATCATGCCGCCCAGCATCAACCAATGATGCGGATGTCCGCGATGCTGCTTCGCTTGAACCCACCCGACGATGAAGAGGCCGGTAAACAGCGTCGCCATCAACTGACTCAGATCGGCGCCCATCGTCGCGTGAGTTCCGAAAAATCCCGGCTGTCGAAGAAATTCAAACATCGTCAACTCTGGCCGGCACTCGGCTTGACCCCTTGCACCACAGCCGTCCGTTCGATTTCCTCGACCGAAACATAGCCCCCGTCATGCATCCATTGCATGGCCTCTGCGGTGCGGTAACAGCCGCCCTGTTCCGTGTTGACAAGAATATGGACGGCAAAGGCAGCGGTCCAAGCCGGGCTCGTACCCGACGCATCGAGAAACCGATCCTTGATGATCAGGCGGCCGCCGGGAGTGAGATGGCTGTAAATCTTCTTCACCAGCGCGGCATTGGTCGCCAGGTCTTGGTAATGGAGGATGTCCGACATCAGCACGACATCATACGGGCCACCGAGGGCATCGCGGTTGAAGTCACCGGCCTTCAAGGTGATTCGCCCCTCAAGTCCTGCGTCTTTGAGCGTCCGTTCAGTTAGAGGGAGGGTCGTGGCGAGATCAAATACGGTGGCGGAGAGCCCCGGATATACCTGGCAAAACGCGATCGCATTCGTGCCGGCGCCACCGCCCAGATCCAGCATGGTCTTCGCCTGGCCAAGCGCAAGTCGCTTCGCCAGATCAGGCCCGCTTTGTTGGCCGATCCGGTGCAGGACAGACAGCACATTGGCCCCAAGCGCCGGATCCGTCTCAAACACATGCTGAGTGACGGGAGATCGACCCGTTTTGATCGCCTCTTCGAGCTTGCCCCAATTCCCCCATTCCGCATCGTGAAGCAGAAGCAAATGGCCGACATATTGCGGTCCATGCTTGACGAGATGGGTGGTCGCCACCGAAGTGTTGGCATAGACGGCCCCGGTTTTCGTCAACAACCGGATCGCCACCAAGGCGTTGAGAAGCAACTCCAGCGCGCGAACATCCGCGCCGAGTTTTTGCGCCACGTCCGCGGCGGACCGTCCCTGCCCGTCGAGCAGGGAAAACACCTCTAACTTCACGGCAGTCAATAGGATTTTGGTCTCCCAGTAATAGCCCAACTGGAAGACTTCGGCGAGAGACAATTCGCGAGGCACAGATCCCCCACTTCGTGATTGTGACGATTGAAGTTGGTCATCTTACCCAGTTCAGAAAGGGAAACGCAAGGCGAGGAGCGGACAGGCAGGAGCCTGAAAGTCGAGTGTTCATGCGGCTTGCGGAGGCACGCAGCGAAGAGACGAAGGACTTTCCATACTGCGATGACCACCTGTGCTTCATTGTGGAAGAGGCGGTCTCACGACAAACAAAAAGGGCAGTGGTCCATGTGAACCACTGCCCCTTCGTCAGCAGGTTATCCCGCCAGATCAGGAAAAACTACTTGATTTCAGCCTTCAAGTTCGCCGTGCCGCCCTCGGCCACTTCGATCTCGAATTCGTTCAGCTTGCCCTTGCCGACGAACGGGTGCCAGACAACCACCTTGTGTTTGCCGGCAGGCACGCCCGGGATCTCGAACGAGCCGTCATCCTTCACCACCGCGTGGTACGGATTCCACACCGGCAAGAAGAAGGACTGCATGAACTCGTGCTGGTCACACTGCAAGCGATAGTAGCCAGCCTTTTCGGCGCCACCACGGAAGGTCACCGGCTTCTCCAACTTGTCGCCCTTCTTCGCCAAACCGATGTTGAAACCAGTGGCCGAGGTGGAGCCCTTCACCGTGAAGCTGTGCGGGTTGTGCAACACACCCAGGACAGACTTGGGATCATCAGGATCGGCATCCTTGTTCTCAGCGCGGAAATTCTTGCTGTTCACCACGACGCCACTAAACGGCAGGAATTCGCAAAATTCCGCGACGACGTCCGTACCCTTGAAACCATCCTGGAACGCCTGATCTTCGATATCGACCACGGCCACAACTGCACCCTTCAAGCCACCATCCTTCGCCACTTCGATGGTCTTCATGAAGCGCTTATCGCCATCCATGAGGCTCTTGTTCGGGTTCTTTGGGCAAAACTTCGGGTTGGGGAACTTCGAGAAGGCGAATTCCTTCTGCTCGGCCTTCCCAGGATAGGTCACTTTCCCGGCGATCGTACCTCCGGCAAACGAGGTGAGGGGCGCAGCCAAAAATGCTGCGGCCGCAACGCCGAATACTACTTTCATCGCACCCTTCTTCATGTCACTGCCTCCTTGTAATGAACATTAACCGGCCAGCTACGTTGTCACCACTCAATCACAAGGGCTGGTGACCATTGCCCCTTGTTATGACAAGACTCGATCTCGGCGTGGCTTTCCCTTCACCACGACTAGGCCCCTAAACATTTCTCTATACTGGAATCCCACTCGCACTGTCAACTTCAAATCCCTCAGGCCTGTCTCCTCAGGATTTCGCGTGATTGGGCGAGGGTTTCGCGTGTCCGATGATTCGCGCGATCGAGCCCCCGACCGTTGCGCGAACGGCATCATCTTCGTCATGCAATGCGGCTTTCAACATGGGCAACACCTCCGCCCCGCCGATTTGCCCGAGGGCGCGAGCCGCGGCAATACGCGGCCGGGGGATGGAGTCTTTCAGCAGTCCGGCAAGAAATTCGATCGCAGCTTGCGTATTCGTCCCATGCGCGCGCCCCGCCGCTTTTCCAGCCGCGGAACGTGTCCCGGGATCATTGTTCTGTGCCAATTCGTACAGGGCCTCGGCGACAGACTCGAAGGGCTCCCCTACCCGCAACAGGGCCGAAACCACGGCAGCCTTGACGACCGGGTTCGGATCAGCCAGCGACTTTCTCAACGCCACCAGCGACTCTTTGACGCCCAATTCACCCAAACTGATCGCCGCCGAGGTTTTTACGGCCGGGATCTTGTCGTCGAGCGCCTTTTCCAGTGCGGGAATGCCCTGCACCTTGCCGAGTTCTCCCAAGGCCGCCGCTGCCGCCCCTCGCACGGAAGGCTGGGTATTGGTGATTGCCTCCAGAAGAACCGGAAGCCCCCGCGCATCTTTCAAATCCCCCACCATCCTCAACGCCGTGGCGCGCTCTTCGGGGTTCGGTGCCGCCGTTGCCTTTTGTATCGTCTCCCACATCGCCGCCTGGCCGGTATGATACAGGGCCCCTGCAGCCGCGAGACGCACAGCCGGCTGTTCGTCTTGGAGGGCCTTTTCTAGGAGAGGAATCACCGAGCGGTCACCGCTTTTCCCCAACACCTTAATAACCGTGGCCTTCACGAGCCCGGCTTGATCCTCCAACGCATTCCGCAATCGCGGCGACCGCCGTCCTGCGTCGAGCTTTCCCAAGGCCTCCGCGGCCAGGGCACGGACCAGGCCTGACCCATCACTCAATCCATCCTCCAACGCAGGGATCGTTTCGGCGGAATCGACATCTTTCAATGCCGTATACGCGGCCCCTCGCATCTGCTCGCGCATATCTTTCACGAGTGCATAGATGAAGCCGAGCGACACGTCTTTTAAGAGCGGCCGATCCTCCTGCTTCAATTCCTGCTCATGCCGTTCGTATTCGACCAATGCGTCTTTCGGCTTCCCGAGGAAAATCAGCGAGCGAACTTTCAGCCGCCGAATGTCCGGCTGAGTACCTTTCTCTTTCGTCACTTGCTCGATGAGGTCCAAGGCTTCCTGGTATTGCTTCTTGTCGAAGGCGGCCTGCGCGTCCTTCAATGAGGCCGCACTGGCGGGAACCGGCCAGAGACCGACAAGCGATCCGAACACGATGGCTGCGGCCAAGCACAGGTTGACGGCTCGGATCCAGCGCCTCTTAGTCTGCAATACCATGACACCCCTTCCTGATCGTGCTACGGACACTTATCCGCGTTCTTGGGCCCTTGCCTTGGGAACCCAGTGTTGATACCCGGTAGGCTCCTCGAAATAATAGTCCGGCTGAGGAGACAGCCGAAAACGGAGATATTCAATCGCCCAATCTCGATCCTGACTCACCAATTTCAAGACGACGCCCGTCTCCACATCAACCCATTCATAAAACCGCTCGTTTCGGCCATTATAGTCCACCCGAACGTCATAGAGCTTGGACGCTCGCCCGATGGTGGTGGCATCGCCAACCAGCGTCCGGGCTTGCTCTCCCGGCAGGGTGGGCTGAATCGGCAGGATTTCTTCGGGTTTGATAGGAACCGAGAGGATTTGCCGGCGTTGGGCCAGCAGAAACCACGACTCGCGTTTATCCAATCGAAGAATTTCTATGCTGGAATAGCCCAGGTCCGTCTTGACCGCATACTTGTACTCCAACCGAATGCGATCACTTTTGGCAAACACCTGGGCTTCGAACCGGCGCCCATCCACCCGCTTGACGAGCGACGCTGAGAATTCAATAGCCGGTGCGACTCGCTGCCCTGGGGACTCTTCCCCGAGAACAGCCACAGACGACAACAGACAGAGGCTTAAGGAAAGGCACCCTCTCGAACACCGTTGCCGTACGCCGGCCCAGCTGCGATTAGTGCTGATGCTCCACCAACGGTTGAATCTCCACGGGATGCCCGAGGGATTCAAGCCCGAACCGAGGATTATCCATCACCCGGTATGCTGTCCGCGTTCCCTTTGGAGCCGGGAGCGCCACTTTTTCCGTCGTGGTTCCATCCGCGAGGATCGTGATCGTCCGCGTCACCCCAGGTCCTGACTGCGGATGCCAGACCACCATTTGATAGGTGCCCGGCGGCACGTTTTCGATCCTGAAAGCCCCCTCGTCGTCCGTCACCGCGTAGTAGGGATTATTGACGGCCATGGCCCAACTTTCCATATAGGCGTGAAACCCGCACTGCATGTAAAACGTTCGCCGGCCCTTATTTAAATAGACCGGCCCGACCAGCGACTTGCCGGGAGCGTGATCGTGCACCGCGTGCATATTCCCGCGCTGATGCTGGTGATTGAGGATCAACGGTGTATTAAAGAGGACCCGCGCCCCCGCCTCCGGCGACGTTTCATACCCCTGAATGTCGTGCATCACGGGGTCCATGTTCACCACTTCCACCGCGTGCCCGTTCCGGACGATCGTCACCCATGGCTGGAACATGCAGTCGCGTGCTTCGATCAACGGCACAGACATGTCAAATGCTTTTCCCGATTCCACGCCTTCGAGCGTGACAATCGCGTTCTTCAGTCCACCCTCCGGGGAGACGATAAAATCGCGCAGCAAGCGCCATCCACTTCCGTTTGAAATCCGCCCACAATACGTAGGGTCCGGGAACGTGATGAGATTGAAGGCTTTGGGGTCTGGAATCCCGCCCGCCAACGTCACGGTCCCATCGACGGTACCGCCGTGTTGCACGTCGATCACCTCGTACGCCCCGACCGGCGACACCACGAGTCCCACCCACATCAACACAGCCGCCGCGAAGGAATGACTCTTCTGAGTTCGATTCAGCATCATGACCTTCCTTGTCTGTGATTCACGCTGCTAGGGAACCTGCCTTTCTAACGTCGGGCGGATATCCACGACCTTGCCAAGGGATTCCGGTCCATAATGGGGATTGTGCTCAATCTCATGGACGCTGCGCCGGCCTTTCGGAGCCTCGAACGCAAAATCGACCGTGGACGTCCCCTTTTCCGTGACCGTGACTTTCTTCTGCAGCATGGTCCCTAAGGCCGGATGCCAGGCCATCAGGGTGTAGTCGCCGGGAGGGACATCACTCAGCGTAAACGTGCCGCCATCGGTCGTCAGCGCGTAATAGGGATTGTCGACGGCCATGCCCCAGCTTTCCATATACGCGTGAAACCCGCACTGCATCACGAAAATCCGCCGCCCCTTCGTCATGTGAATCGCTTCTTTCACCGGTTCGCCGGCCAGATGCTCATGACTTTCCGCGGTGACAAAACGCTTGTGATGAGGATTCATAGGCAGTGGCGTGTTGAACAGGACACGCGGCCCGAGTTGGGAGGTCTCATACGCCTGAATGTCATGCATGACCGGGTCCATGTTCATGACCACCACCTCGGAATCGTTTTTGACAACCGTAACAAACGGCAGAAACCGGCAATCACGCGCTTCGATAGTTTGCGGTTCGAATTTGAACGGCTTTCCCTTCGTGGCGTCGGTCAACAGAACCACTACATCGTTCAAACCGCTTCCAGGGGTCACTGAAAACTCATCCAGAATTCTCCACCCGGTCCCGGTTGAAATACGCCCACAATACACAGGATCCGGAAATGTGATCAGGTTATATCCTTTCGGGGTCGGCTTGCCCCCCGTCATCGTGACCGTACCGGTAATACTGCCACCATCTGTGACGGTGACTTCTTCGTAAGCCCATGAGGGAGAAGAGAAGCTTCCTAGAAGAGCAAGCAAAGCGAGTCCGGTCATTCGCATATATAGTCCCTCCAACAACGATGAGTGCGTCAATGGAACCTATGCCAACCTGTTTGTAGGCACTTCGGAGATCATACACAATCCCCCTCTCATAACAAAAGGGGGGAGCCCTTTCAGGCTCCCCCCTTTCTCACTTTCCGTGAGATGTGACCGGCTTACTTCGACGCGACAGGAATCGCGTGTGCAGCAGGCTGCTCGACTTCAGCACTCTTGGCTCCGGCACCGGCGCCGGTCAAGGGCAACAGCCTGGTATCGCCGGACGGCAATACCCGCACATAGCCCCACTGGCCGGACTGCGAGTACGGCAACCGCTGGTTGCTGTACACATAATCGCCTGGCATCCGATACATTCCACCCGCCGAGGGCAGGAACGCATCGATCGTCTCGGAGCCGGAGAATTCGACGACACTGATCAAGTCAGCGCCGCGCATGAACGGCTCGATCGGCCACTCGTGCTTCTCGACGCTGAACATGCCGTTCTGCTCATTGCTCACGCCCAGCACATGGATACGCACCGGATCACCGGCATGCGCTTCGATGAGTGGCGTGGCCGGATCTTCCGGCTTATCCGCCTTACACGGTTGGAAGACCTTGCCGAGCGAACACCCCTGCTCTTCACGGAACTTGTACGGTTCCGACCGGTAATTGACGCCGGTCAACCCCGCCACGTTCTGCACGTAGGGCATGAAGCTCGTGCCGATGATGTTGTCTTCGTCTTGGAAGAACAACGCCACGTCACGATAATTCGCCCGCGTTTCATTGCCCGGCACCGAGTGGTCGATGATGACATCGGCCGCCCAGGCATTCTTATTCGACAGATCCGCGCCGGTCTTGGGATCGCGATACTTCGACCCCTTGGGACCGACCACGACGGCACCGAACAACCCATTCCGCGGATTGGTCATCACATTGCCCCAATCCCACACCAACGAAGTGGTCTCGCCGTTAAACGGATCCGCATAATACGTGTAATCACGCTCGCCTCCCGGGGCCACCGTCTGATCTCCCGGATTGTTCCCCACGTTCGCGCCCATGGAATCCTTCGGATCGAAGGCCAGGCCGATCGCAGAGAAGGAGGCTTTGCTCTCCTTCATCTTGTTCTTCAAATGCACTTTGACGCAATCGCCGCTGTTTACGCGGAGCGTCAGCGGCATCGGATGCGCGCCGGCAGCGACCTTGGCGGTGTCCTCTTCCAATGCATAAATCTTGGCTTCGGCATTGGTCATGAGGATCCGTCGTTCAAAGTCCACTTCGATGGATTCCGGAGCCTTGGCATTGAACTTCATGCCGGCATAATCCATCGCCACCACGTTGAACTGCTTCACAGGCGCATCGGCGGGACACACCGACAGAGGCTTCGGCATCTCCCCCTTGTTGGAGAAGCCCGCAGGCAGCTTCTTCAAGTCGCCCTGTTCCTTATCCAAAACCCGGATAATGCCCCAGCCCCCCTCGGAAAACTTTGAGGATCGGCCGTTGAAGTGGATGTAGTCACCGGCTTGGTGCCGGGATCCACCCGCCTCAGGAACCACCAGGTCATACCGCTCGGCGATACCGATATGGATCGAATTCTTCCGGTTCGCATCCTGGGCATACCGCTCAGTCCAGAACGTGTGGCCGGACAGGGTCCAGACCATCGACTCGTTCATGAGGGTGTGCAACAGACGGAACACCATCGTATCACCGACATAGGCGCGCAAGGTGGGCGTATAGGGATCGCCGTGCACCTGGCTGCTGAAGATCTGTGACGCATCAGGATTGGTCGCCAATCGCTGCGCCACCGGGGCCGCCCGGAAGTTCAGTCCGCTGCCGGTGGTGTGCGTGCCACCGTTCAGGAACGGCATCGGCGTCATGTAGATCTTCTCGGGCATCATGAAGGAGACGGTTTTTCCCGCCTCGAGCGCCACTTCAATCGGCTGCCCGGGAGGATTGCCGGCCGTCACGACATTGACGGTGTGCGGCACGGTGTCATGCACTTGCACCATCAATTCACGGAAGCTGTTGTTTACGCCATGGCCAACCGGTTCATTCGTGTGAATGTCCGCGATCGGTCCGCTCCGGATCAACTTTCCGGTCTTCGGGTCATGATACGTGGACCCAACCGGCTCGGCGATGAAGGTGCCGAAGCCGCCGTGCGGCCAGGTAGTCGCACCGAACGCATGGTCGTGCCAGAACACCGTCCCCACGTCCGCATCCACCCAGAACCGCTGACGCACGAACTCGACCGTGACGATGTCATTGGCCGGGTGATCGTGCTTCAACCCTTTGGCCAGGGTGATCGTATTGCCGTTGATGGCCTTGATACGGGAAATTTCATTGCCCTTCACATTGTCGGCACCCACCAGAAGCAAGGTTCCGACATGGAACTGTTTCGCATTCTTCACCGTGATCGTGTTCGCGCCCTTTTTAGCGGCGGCGGTCACGACCGTGTTCATCGGAACCGGCAACCCCTTCGCATTCTTCTTTTCCAGCATCGTGAACGGACGCACCGACTGTTCATACGAGAAGCCGGTGATCACGCCGTCTGACGCCTGGTTGTCGAATTGCAGGAAGTGCCAGTGGGTATTGATCTTCGACGACTGGAAGTTCGTGTAGTCGTCATCGTCCCACTCGCTGGTCAAGGTCCAATCCACGCAATCGTAGATGTTGCCGCGAACCACCAGCGGATACTTCAGATCGTCGTTCTTCCGAATCTCCGCCTCTTCTTCGTGCAGGACATAGATCAAGCCGTTCGGATCGATGACCGGGGGCTCCTTGCCCGTCTTCTTGGCGATAGTGATCGGGAGCTTGATGAAGTGGACATTGTAGTGCTTCCGTCCGGCATTCTCCGGGCAGAGACTCCAGTTGCCGTTTTCACCCGGCAACGCCTGATCGACACTCTCTTCACCATTGGCATCCCGGCGGATCATCTCCAACCAGGGCGCGCCCACGTGATTCGGAGAGAACATGACGCGCTTCCCGAAATGCGGGGTCAGGTGAGGCCAGGCCACCTTCCCGGTCAACGGCTCGAACGTGATCGGATGCCGCTTGCCCGGATGGGTCGACTTATACTTCGGATTATCAATGGTGCTTTCCGGTTCGCTCAATGCACGGGTGCCTTCCCAGGCCCAGTCCAGCACCGTGGCATCATAGGACACGGTCTGCCCCTTTTCGTCATTCTTGTGTCCCGGCTTGCCCATCGTCGGGAGCTGCATCTCAACCCAGTCCTTGATCGTGACTACCGCTGGATTGGACTTCCAATCGCTCTTGCCCTTTTCGACGATCTTGAAGGCCTTCCCGAACCAATCCACGGTCTGACCGACTAACTTGTCCGACGTGATCGGCCCCTTGATACGCCCCTTTCGATCAGGCAACTCGCGCAGGTCAGGCATGACGTCATTACGCATGTCGCCCTGCTGCAGGGTGTTGTACACCCGCCAATATCCCCACATACCCGCCACATAATGGTGGGCCACATGGCAATGGAAGAGGAAATCGCCGGCCAACTGCTGGCACAGGCCAGAGCCGCACTCCGTCTCGAGGTCCAAGGCTTCTGACGGCCCGATGACTTCGACGTCCACGCGATCCGTCTTGGCGCGGATCACGGGGTACTTGACCGGTCCGTTTCCGGCGGTCGTCCAGAGATTCATGTCATCGATGGCGCGCGGGCTGCGCGGCCACCGGATGGTGCCGCCATGGGGGTGGTGGCTGTGGAACACTTCCGATCCGCCGTGCACCAGCCGAAACTTGGCCGGATCGCCCATGTAGGACCGCGGAATCGTGGGAGACGGATCGCCAAAGGTGTACGAGCTGTACCCCATCGACTCGTCTTCGAAGCCGAAGTACTCGTGCTGCACGTGCATGTTATTAATGCCGAAGGGCTCGCTGCGATAATTGATCGCGCGGCCACCCGGACGGTAGGCGTCTGTCAGCGGATCGCGCTGCGGGAGGAAGTCGCCCTTCTTATTGACGGGGCGGAAGGCTTCGTCGCCGACTTCGTGGTAGTACAACACGAACTCGCGGAAATCCGGACCGGTACCGTTCCTGATGATGACTTGCCACCCGCTGGCAGTCGGAGTCGCATCGCCGGTCCCCAAGGCTTCCAGGTACTCGGAGCCACGCGGTTCGACGACGAAGGACCCGAAGAGACCCATCACGGTCAATTCGCGGTCATTGGCGAACGTATGGAACTGCCGGACGCCTTCCTGCGTGCTCGGGTGAATGTACCACTCGAACTCGCCGCTCTTGTCCTTTTGAACGATGCTGTCGGAGTTCGTGGTGGCGGCTGCAGCGCCGGTGGCGCTCACCACCATGCTGGAACCATGGATATGAAGACTGACGTCTTCGCCACCTTCTAACTTGTTGGTCAGCTTGATCTTGACGCAATCGCCCTGGTTGCCGCGAATCGTCAGCGGCTGAATCCACTGGGCCTGTACGCCGGGAATCACCGCACCGGGATCAAACCCTTCCTTATCACGGGCTTCCCGGTTCTTCGTCTCCTCCGCCCGGACCCTGTCGAGGTTTTCATCCAGCGTGTACATGTAGCCGGGATAAAAATCGAGCCACTGATTGAGCGTGATCTCGACATTGATCGCCGACACATTGTATTGCCGGACCGGGGCGGTGGCGGGGCACTTCCCGCCATTCGTCATTGCCACTGGCTCGACTCGCGGGTCAGACATCAGAAGAAGATCCTGACCGCCTGCCCCATATTGGTGCATCATGGTCTGGGTATTGAACATACCCGTATTGACCGCTTGCGCCTGCGGATCATTGGTCAAATGTTCCATGACCCGCTGGTGCTGCTGCTCGACCATCGCAGACCGCTCCGGCTTTCCAGCCATCGCATCTTCGACGATCGTTTGGCCCTTCAACTTCTCCGCCCACGACGGGAGTTGATGGGACATTGCTGTGTGTTGAGGCACCGCATGATCCGCGTGCAGCTGATTTTCAGCCGACGCGGCTAGCGGCAGGCACACAAGCGCACCACCAGCGATAACGCTGAGGGCGCGCGATGTGACGCGAGTGAACCACTGACAATCCATGGACCGGCCTCCTTGGATAGAGTTGGATGAGAACTTGATGTTAAATGTTACGAGCGCTTACGAACTAGAACATGACAACCTCGATAAAAAAGCGACCCGTGCTGGTGTAATCCTGCGGTTTCACGCCCGCAGGGTACTCCCTTGAAACAAGGGCCGGAGATTACTGAAGTCCCGGGACTCTGTCAACCCCCTTGCCCTGTTGTGATGCAAACAGGCAGGCCGCATCGAGGCCTCACACGCGTTCAGCAGAGCTCACCGCGCGAGGTACTGACAGGGAATCGCCCGTCATCCTCCTCCTGCGCGAATCGCCACGCTCCATTGTCTCTCTTCCGCCAGTTGAGGCATAATGTCGCATGATCTTGAAACGCTGGCTTGTCGGCCTGCCACTCAAGACGAAGGAAGCCGCTCACGAACGCCTTTCTAAGCGACTGGCCCTAGCCGTCTTTTCCTCCGACGCCCTCTCCTCGGTGGCCTACGCCACGGAGGAGATTTTGCTCGTCCTCACCCTGGCCGGCACGGCCATGGTCGGCTATTCCATCCCGCTCAGCCTCTCGATCATCGGGCTGCTCGTCATTCTGACCATGTCGTACCGCCAGATCATCTTTGAATATCCGGAGGGCGGCGGAGCCTATATCGTCGGGAAATCCAATCTCGGCGAATGGCCTGGTCTCGTTGCGGCAGCCGCGCTGATGATCGACTATGTGTTGACGGTCGCGGTCAGCGTCGCGGCCGGCATTGCGGCGCTGACCTCAGCCTTCCCGGACCTGCTGCCACACAGAGAAGCCCTCTGCGTCGCCGCGATTCTCCTGGTTACCGTCGTCAACCTGCGCGGCGTGCGGGAATCGGGACAGTTTTTTGCCGTCCCGACCTATATGTTCATCGGTACACTTGCGGCCATGCTCGGCGTGGGCGCCATTCAAATCCTGCTCGGCCACGCGACCAGGGTGGAGCCGCTGCCAAGCCTGGCTCCGACGGAACCCTTGACGCTCTTCCTCCTCCTTCGCGCCTTTTCGTCCGGCTGTACGGCGCTGACCGGCGTCGAAGTGATTTCAAACGGCGTCTCCGCGTTTAAGAAACCTGAGCCCAAAAACGCCGCCTTCACCATGATCGGCATGGCGGTCATCCTCGGCACCCTGTTCATCGGCATCAGCGCCATGGCCTACTACTTCGGCATCGTGCCGAAAGGCGACGAGACCGTCGTCTCTCAAATCGCACGGGCGACCTTTGGAACCGGCCTGCTGTACTTCCTCGTCCAGGCCTCAACCATGACCATTTTAATCCTGGCCGCCAACAGCAGCTTCAACGGGTTCCCCCGGCTGGCCTCGATTCTGGCTCGCGACAGCTATATGCCGCATCAAATGTCCATGATGGGCGACCGCCTGGTGTTCTCAAACGGAGTGATTATCCTTGGCGTGTTTTCCTGTTTCTTAATCGTGCTCTTTAAGGGAGACACCCACGCGCTCATTCCGCTGTACGCCGTCGGCGTGTTCCTGTCTTTCACCATTTCGCAAGCTGGAATGGTGAAACGCTGGCTCGTCAAGAAGGGACCGCACTGGGAAAAGAAACTGCTGGTCAATGGCATCGGCGCCGTCACAACCGCCATTGCAACATTGATTATCGCCAGCACCAAGTTCGCCCATGGCGCCTGGATCGTCATCGTGCTCATCCCGATGCTGATCACGTTTTTCCGCGCGATTCGCTCCCACTACAAAGCTGTCTCAGAGCAGGTCGCTCTGTCACGGGGGCACCGCCCGCCGATGCCCCGGCGCAATATCGTGGTGCTGCCGATCGGCGGCGTTAACCGAGCCGTCATCCGCGCGGTGGACTATGCACGAAGCCGGTCCGGGGATATTCGGGCCGTCCTTGTGGATGTGGATCCCGAAGAAACGGCCCGGGTCGAAATCCAATGGGCCCAGTGGGGATGCGGGGTTCCTCTCACGGTGCTGCCTTCTCCTTATCGGTCCGTCCTGAGCTCTCTATTGGATTACCTCGAACAGGTGCTGCAGAAGGATCAGGAATGTTGGGTCACCGTGGTGATTCCGGAAATCTTGCCTGCGCGGTGGTGGCAGAATATTCTGCACAATCAACGGGCCTTCATGCTGAAAGGCGCCCTGTTGTTTAAAGACCGTGTGATATTGACCGACGTGCCTTATCACCTGACGAGATGAGCATGCGAACGACACCATCCCCAACGTGGAAAGCAGGCACCAACCTGCTGACCATGGTCCTCTTGCTCGGCGCCCTTCCGCATCCGGGATTGGCCTTTACCATCGTCTCCCCCAAGAACGGCGCCACGTTGACCTCCGGTGAGCCCACCACTGCGGAAGTGGAAGCCGGCCGGGAAGCGGGCCTCGTCGAAGTGCGTTACTACTGGTATCCCGACCAGACGGAATCTCTTGTGGAACAAGCCGATGAGCGCGCAGGAAAGGGCTCCCAGGGCAACATCTCAACCGACAAGTATTGGCAGAAAGACAGCATCACGGGCGCGCCCGTCGTCGCGCTGCCGGCACTCACGTCAACGGTCGACCGGGTGCCGCCTTATGGGGGCACATTGCCTGTCCCCCCCGACGCCGTCGGCCGCATGCGGCTCCTGGCCGTCGCTGATATTTCCCAGGGCCGCCTGGGACGCAAAACCGTCTTCGATGAAGTGTTCGTCACGGTTCAGCCCAAGGCCGAGCTTCTGTCGATCGATTTCGAAACAGAGAAACCGCTCCAACTTGGCCGGACTGGACAGTCCTCCGCCTACGGCCACGTCGATTCACTGGGCAAGATCTTCGAACTCCCGGTGGTGGGTGAATTCGCCGATGGCACCAGCCGCCCGCTTTCCTCTCCCAGTTCCGGTACCGTCTATACATCCGGGAACGAGCAGATCGTCAAAGTTCTGCCGGAAGGACTGCTGCAGATTGTCGGAATCGGCAAAACCTCGCTCACCGTCACCAATCGCGGCAAACAGGCCACACTCGACGTACGCGTGGAGGTCAATCCCGAACCGAATGAACCACCCATCGCCAATGCCGGACAGGCCAAAACGGTGAAGGCCGGCACGAAGGTGCGCTTGAGCGGATTGCAGAGTCGGGATCCGGAAGGGGAAGCGCTGTTCTACGCCTGGAGCCAGGTGCGCGGGAGCAAAGTGGCTATGCTGGACGTGAATATGGCCGAGCCGTCGTTCACCGCCCCGTATGTCTCAGAAACTCGCACCTTTCGATTCAAGCTCCGTGTGACGGATAAGAAGGGCGCGGATAGTGTGCCGGCGTATGTCGATGTGACCGTCGAACCGTAGAGGCTGCTGAAAAAGGCACCCAGCCGCGTTCTCAGTCGTGCGGTTCCCTGCGACGTACCCTCTCGGGTACGCCTCAGTCTCTCCACTCCTTGCGGCCTTGCTGGATGACCTTTTTGAGCCGCCTCTAGAAAAGACATCGCGGCGCCATGCTCTCACGCCCGGCCCCTTAAGCCTTCAGTTCACGCCGTCTCTCGTATCTTCGGGGATACGTCCGTATCTTCGGAGATACAGACCGTGTAGCCACCCCGATAAATGTATCACTGCCGCCATCACCATCCGGCGCGCCACATCTCTCCCTGCCCTGAACTGACGTACGCCCGATACCCTTGTGCTAGTATCTACCTGATCTAGGGAAGGTCTGATTAATTCGAAGTCTCAGACAGCGACGAGTTAAATTCCCTGTGTTTTAGACGCTGACTGATCAAAATCGGGAATTAATCAGAGGTTCCCTAGCTGAACACCGTCTCCTACCGCCAATCATGGAGGGCCTCATGGCACTGATTCAACAGGATCTCGTTGCAGGCAGCGAGGATCGGCTGCTCACCTTGGATACCGACACGAATTTACAGTGGTTGAATCTTTCCCAGACCGCCGGGCGATCGTATCAGGAGATTATGGGCGGATTCGGCCAGTACACGACGACGCATGGTTTTCAGTATGCCGATGGCAGGCAGATCGGCGAGTTATGCGGGCATGCCGGCATTACGAAAGGCCTGACGGAACCAGCCCTCACGCCTTCCCCCAATGATGCCCGGAACCACCAGGCGATTCAGACACTCCAAAACCTCATGGACGGCAAAGTGTTTCATCCAGAGACCAACGTGATCACCAGCCGCGGCATCATGAAGCCCCCGGCTCCGCCCCCGGACGTGCCGACCAGGATTCTCGGGACCATCCGATTGTCTCTCAGCCTGCTGAATATCACGGGCTCACATGCGGAAAGCGAGGGCCCGACCGCAAGCCCGCAGACCGGTGACCCGGAAATCGGCTCCTATCTGGTTCGTCACCAGCCCGCTGCGTGAGCGCCAACAAATAACCCGCCACGTGAGCGCCTGCGAACGGGCGGGAAGATACCACTGACTCGGTCACAAGCCACGGGCCCCGGCTTCGTTTGAAGCCGGGGCCCGTTTTGCATCCCCATCTCCCGCCCAATCGTCAATGAGGGGATTACATCAGACTCAAGGTCTCTCGCGCCTGGGCCAGCTCCGTTCGATGCCGGCGCAGCGCGGGACCGAACGCGGATTGACTGACCCCCTGTTCATACTTCTGCATCCCGCGCTCCAGAGAAGCGAGCGCATCGCGCAAGTGCGTCACCAGCTCCTTGCCCCCGGCTGTGAGCCACTTGAGATGGCGGCCGGCGTACTCGAGATCCTTCAACGAATACCGAACTGATTCGATTTCCTCAAGGCACCGGTACCGAGCACGGGCGAGATCGCGTTGGTTGAGGCCGGCCTTTTTCCAACCCGGCTTCCCCGCCTTGCCTGATCCCCACATCACGAGCCGCTCGAACAACACGGCACCCATGGTGAAGGTGAATGTCGCATGCAGGATTCCGCGCAAGGGTCGCAGTGTGCGCCGCCAGGGTGAATAAAAAATCTCCTGATTGTGATCGTGCTGATACATCACCTCCTTGCGCAGAAGGAGGTTGAGGTGGTGATGACTGTTTTCGTGGATCAGGTCGTCGATCAGGTCCAGTTGATCGCGCTCAAAACAGTTGATGGCGGATAACCCTGGGCGGTGCCGGTAACTGAAACTGACGACACCAGCGGCTTTCAGCGGCACGATGCGCGATGTCAGCAACGCCAGCAACCGGTCGCCCTCCGGCCAGGCGGCGGCAATGGCCGATAACGCCCGGCGCATGCGCATGGCCACCTCCGGCTTCGTCGGTCGCACGCCGATCGGCGTCTTTTCCTCTCCATACACGAGTGTTGGCCCAAGGATCAGCGATCCGTATCGGCTCTTCCGAATCGACAACGGCTCGAGCCGCCGCCAATGCCACCGCTCATGCCTGCCGCAGTCCATAAGAGGATAGGCGCGATCGCCGATCAACAGTTCAATCCCGGACGCCGTGACCATGAACTCTCCTTGGCCCTCGGCGCGCTGCAGTGCGGTGCGAACTGCTCCAGAGGCCTCGTAGCACAGGCCTGCCGTGCCGATTGCGCAGCTCCAGGGCAATTCCACCCGTTCAACATTCGCCGTCAGATCACAGGGCACCACCCAGGCACTCCGGCGTTGTTCCGCTACCCAGGCACAGGCCAGCCTCGGTGCAAGACACACAGACTCTTGCGTGATTTCCCGCGCCAGCCTGCGGCAGAGCGCCGTCAAACGGCCGAGAAGCAACCGCGGCTCCGGTTTGCCCCGAGGAAACATTTCATCGGCATAGCCGTGTTCGTAAAACTTTTCTCGAAACTCCGCGCGCAACTGTTCGGCAATTTCAAGCCGGGACCGCTCCTGCCGCACTTGGGCCAGGATATCGACGAAATAGAGCAAGTCGTTCAGCGACTCGATCCATCCCACCACTTTCCAATTGCTATACTCGGCTTGCGTGAAAGAATGCCCCAGTGACAGGAACCAGTCGATTGGCAAATCGAACGTGCAAGTGGCGTCTGCATAGTTGCGTGTGAAATCGCGGCACACGTCCTTCAACAACCCACGCATCGATTGCTGGAATGCCTCCATCAGCCGCTCGAGTATCCGCGCATCAAGAACCGTCATTACTCATCGCCTTTCTGAGTCAAAGAGAATGCCGCGCGCACTCTACGCGACTGCTCGCTCGCTGACAAGCATGCAGCACGACCGCGGCGTACGAAGTTCAGGACACGATGGAGAGAGTCGCGTAGACGGGAACGCGCAGCAGCAAAAAAGAGGAGCCTGAGCGGCCGTGGGATTCGCCGACAGCATCCCCGCGAAACCGAGGCTGGCTTCGCGGGAGACCGAATTACGCCGTGCGCTTGATCAAATCAAAGAGAAACGGCTTCTCCGGCCCTGTGCTCCGAACAGGATGGAGGTGGGAGTTCTGCACCATCCGGTGACGTTGAATCAGCGTATCGACCACATTGCCGCAGCTCAGGCAGCGGTGACCACGCAACCGCATGGGATGATAACTTTCCTGGAGATCGACCAAGTCGTCTATCACCATTAACCCTTCACATCGTGTGCATGTCATGAGTCGCCTCCTGTCGGACAGCCTGTAAGATCCCCAAAACGGGACGAGCTGTTGCCCACTCGTACAACTCAACAACCAGGTGAGGTGGAAAGAAGCAATGTAGATGCCACTCTCCTCCGGCTGCCCCTGATCGTTTGGCCGGAAGAAGCGTGGGCGTCGAACCCATTCATTCGGACTGAATGAGGGTGTTTGTGACCGAATTGGTCTCATGGGACAAAAATGGGTAAAATCGAGCACTCACTCGAAACAATTCCCTTACCACTTCGAGCCCATCAATAGAGGCCGGTCGAGTCGAGGGGCGTACGATTGGCACGGCGGACCAAAAAATGGCTCTGACTGCGACAGAAATTGGTTCCATTGTCCAGGAACTAACCCAAGCCCTGGCGGACGGCTGGATTCAGAAGATTTCTCAACCGCTGTCCGACACCCTTATCCTGGAAATTCGTGTCCCGGGACATACTCGCCGCCTGCTCTGCTCCCTGCGGGACGACACGGCGCGGATCCATCTCGTTCAGCAGCCGCTGCCCAATCCGCCGGCCCCGCCCTCATTCTGCCAGCTGCTCCGGGCGCGCATTCAGGGCGCGCGGATCGACAGCATTCAGCACATGGCCGGCGATCGCATCGTTCGCCTTGCTCTCACCAGCCGGGACGGACCCGTCTCTCTCCTCGCAGAACTATTCAGCCGCAATGCGGATCTCCTCTTTCTTGACGGAGAAGGCCGGGTGGTCGCCACGCTTCGTCACCATAAAGAGCGCATCGGCCAAACCTATCAGGCACCGGCAGCGGCATCGTTTCGATCGGCGCCCCAGAAGCCGGTCGCTCCTGCGCCGGACTCGCAGCCGCAGTCGGACCAGAATCCCTTTCCCCTATCATCCAGACTCGAAGCGTTTTATCGGGAACGTGAAGCGGAGCTGTCGCACCAGGCTCAAGCCCGCGAACGGGAATCGGGCCTGCGGAAACATCTTAAAAAGCTCCTGCGCCGCATGGCCGCCCTCCGCCAAGACCTCGAACAGGCCGGACGATACGAACCCTACGCCCGCTACGGAGAATTGTTAAAGGCGAATCTCGGCCTGCTCAAGAAGGGGCAGAGCACGGTGTCAGTGGTCGATTATTACGATGAACGATTGCCTGAGCTGACGATTCCACTCGATCCCACCAAAGGACCGCAGGCCAATATGGACGCGTACTTTGCGAAGTATCGTAAATTCGTCTCAGCCCAACGCGAAATTTCGCCCCGCCTGGCCTCGATCGAAACAGAGGTTCAGCAGACCCAAGCCGAATTGGACAGGATCAAACAAGGAACCTGGCAGGCGCCAAGTACGGAGGGACGCCCTGCGGGACGAGAATCGCCCCCCCCACGGCGGAAACGCGTCAACAGCGGAGAATCCCGCGGGCCGTTCCGCCGTTTTGTCTCATCCGACGGCCATCCCATTCTGGTGGGTCGCAATGCTCGCGAGAATGATGATCTCACCTTCGGACTTGCGAAGAGCGAAGATCTCTGGCTTCACGCCCGCGGCACACCCGGTTCGCATGTGGTCGTACGATTGGACAAGGGCACCGAGCCGCCTCCGGAAACGATACGCGACGCGGCGACACTGGCTCTCCTCTACAGCGATCTGAAAAAAAGCGGGAAGGGTGATGTGATCTATACCCGACGCAAGTGGGTCAAAAAGGCCAAAGGGCAAACAGCAGGCGCTGTGACCGTGACACAGGAAAAGTCTATCTATGTCACACTCGACAAACCCCGCCTGGATGCCCTCAAATCCAGAAACCCGCAGTGATAACGTATGCCTATGGTCGGTACTGACTCCTCACTTCCACCCTATACGTGACATCCCCGCGGCTTCTCCGTCCCTGCCTTCCCCTCGATCATCAAGCCGTGCTAAAGTGCCCACATATGGGCACCATGCTTGACAGACGTGACTGGTTTCCCATCCTGAGCGCGCTGCTCCAAACAAACACTCTCCGCCAGTTCGACGAACGACTCCACCAGGAACTCAGCCATCGCCTGTGCTGCGACGTCATCGGCCTCTATCTGTACAGCGAGACGGCCGCCGCGTTTTCACCGGTATCCGAAAGTTTGCGTGACCCGGCTTCGCCCGCCTACCCCATCGCGCAATTACCCGCAGCCGGTACCATCAAGGAAGCAGCAGTCCTTGCCGGGCAGGCGATCCTGACCGACGATCTGAGTACGTCTCCCTGGACGGAAGCCCGAGCCCTCGCGCCGCATATTTGCCTTGGCACATCGGTGCTGGTCGCTCCGATCAGCATGACCGTTGACTCTGGCCCAGCCGCCAAGACGCTGGCTGTCATCGCCGCTGTCGCGCCCGGCAAACCCGGAGCCTTCTCGGCGGAGGATCGGATATGGCTCGACCTGTTAAGCCGACACATTGCACCGGTGTTGACCGCCGTGCTGGCGGCTGAAGAACGGGACACGCTGGTGGCCATCAACAATCAGGTCGTGCTGGGCACTCTGACACTCGACAATCTGATTCGCTCGATTCAGCCAATCCTCCGCGAAGTCATCCACCACGACGTGACCGGCCTCGTACGATTTGTCGGCGAACCCCACAATCGTTGGTTCGACATCGTGGCTTGCGAGGGGGTCGATATCGACGAGGACGCCTTGCGGCAATTTCCGTTCGAGCAAATGGCCGCGGCCGAAATCCTCACCACCGGCAAACCCCTCCTGCTCACCGGACACAACCAGGACCGATTTGCCGAACACCGTTATTTCGAATCACTTGGCGTATGTTCCGCCATGCTCTGCCCCCTCCTCGTCCAAGGAGCGCCCTATGGTTTCCTGGCCATCGGAAGCAAACGGAGAAACGCCTTTTCCGAACGCGACCTGGCGCTGACGGAACAAATCGGTTTTCACCTGTCCCACGCCATCACCAATCTCTCCGCCTATGACCAGATCCGGCGGCTCAAGGATCAACTGGAGCAGGAAAACGTGTACCTGCGTGAAGAAATGGGCGCCTCTCTGGATCTGAAAAGCCTCGTAGGGGATAGCCCCGCACTTCAGAAATCGCTTCGAGCCATTGAAATGGTCGCGCCTACCGATTCCACGGTGTTGATTACGGGAGAAACCGGTACCGGCAAGGAATTGGTGGCCCAAGCCATTCATCGATTGTCCCCGCGCCGGCAGAACACCCTGATCACGGTGAACTGCGCGGCGCTTCCGCCGACGCTCATCGAATCCGAACTCTTCGGCCACGAAAAGGGAGCCTTCACCAGCGCGACGGCTCGCAAGCTGGGCCGCTTCGAACTCGCCCATGGCGGCACGATTTTTCTCGATGAAGTCGGCGAACTCCCTATCGACGTCCAGATGAAACTGCTGCGCGTGCTGGAAGCGCAGGAGTTCCACCGGGTCGGCGGAACCCAGACCATCCGCGTAGATGTTCGCGTGCTGGCGGCGACGAACGTCGATCTGGAGCAAGCCATCAAACGCGGCGCATTCCGTGCCGATCTCTTTTATCGCCTGAACGTCTTCCCGCTTCGCCTGCCGACGCTGCGGGAACGGCGCGACGACATTCCGCTGCTGGCTCGCCACTTTGCCAAGAAGTACGGCCTTCGGCACCGGAAGCCGGTGACGCGCATCAACAGCGCCGCACTCAAGGCCCTCTCCGCCTATGATTGGCCGGGAAATGTTCGAGAACTCGAGCACCTTATGGAACGCGCGGTGATCGTCAGTCGAGGATCTGTACTGACCATCGATGAACTGGACGGCCTCGGACTGAGCCATGAACGGAACTCCACCCCCGGCACATTGGCGGAGGCGGAGCGCGCCCATATCATGGACGTACTGGTTCGAACCAATTGGGTCCTGGCGGGAAAACAGGGAGCCGCCGAAAAACTCGGCATGAAACGATCCACCCTGCAGCACCGCATGAAAAAATTGGACATCAGCCGGCCGGTCAGGCCCTCCTCGTAACTGCCCGCATATGGGCACCACTCCTTCCAGATGCCAATATCTCGGCAGATACCATTAGAGACTACCTCCCCCGCGCATCCACGCCCCTCCGATATTCTCTAGACGGTTCAGTAAGATATGAACGCTGACCATGCTCGGTCGTGATCTGGCATCTTCCCTGCTTTGTTCCTTAGCTCCATGACATCCGTTGCGTCACAACTGACACCAGAGGCCGTTGGCCGCGAGATTCAAACCTATGTCGACGAACGGCAGCGCCAGTTGCTTCCCTCGGGCGAGGCGAGCAGTGATGGCCGCCGTTTCTCCTGGTGCGGAGACATTCTCGACTTCCTGACCGACGGACTCTCCGAGCGATTGGCGCCTATGGGAATAAACTTCTCCAATCCATTCCCGGGCCCCTTGCGCCTCATGGATGAAATTCAGCAGCACGACGGCCAGCATGTGCGGCGATTCTGGACCGTCGCCCTGCACCGAGGTTGCCCGATTGCCAGAATCTGCACGTTTTTCTTTCATCGACACGATCAGATCAGTCTTCCCCAGATGCCTCTCGTCATGGCCTTTGCCCCGGACCACCACGCCGGCGAGGAGGGTGAATGAACTACATCGCCCTCAGAATGCTCTTCGGCGATCGGGCGAAATACCTCATGCTGCTGTGCGGTCTCACCTTTGCGGTCATGTTGATCGTTCAACAGGGGTCGATTTTCTGGGGCCTCATGATGTGGTCGCAATCGAGCATCAGCAACATCAACGTGCCGATCTGGGTCACGGATCCAGGCATCGCGCAGGTCGATGAAGTCAAACCGATCGCCGATACCACGGTCGATCGCGTGCGCAGCATCCCCGGTGTGGAATGGGCCGTGCCTCTATATAAAGGGCTCTTACGGGCCAGGCTTGCGAACGGCGAGTATCACCAAATCACCTTGACAGGCCTGGACGCCGCCACCTTGATCGGCCGTCCGGCAGAAGTGCTGGAGGGCCGATTCGAAGACCTCCGGCAACCTGACGCCGTGGCCCTCGATCAATGGGCCGTCGAACGCATGGGTGGGCCAACAGTCATCACGGTCGGCACGGTCTTCGAACTCAACGACAAGCTGGCCCGCGTCG
>JADYYH010000016.1 GCA_020853775.1 Nitrospira sp. | reverse complement strand
AGGCTAGCGCAGAGGCGGTGGGCCACAGGAAGAGGGGCCTGGACCAGCAAATCCCCACCAAATTCCCGCTGGTGATCAGCTCAGGACCAGCGTGCCGAATGCAAACGGGAATTAATCAGACCTTCCTTAAGGAAATGGTGGTAGTTGAGCGTAAGAACACGATACTCGCCCTTGATGTCTTTGTGGCTGAATGTCGCAGGAAGTACGCATCATCCTTCAATCCCTCTGACTTTGGAGTTGGGGAAGGCAAGGCACGTTGGAGGATGGGCTTGGTGTTTGTGCAACGGCTGTGCGATCTCGACTCAACGAGGTTGAAAGTTCTTCCTGAGAGCCTGATTCGAAATATCGAAATCCTTGGTATTCACGCCGGTGTAGTGGGCGTGCTGAAAGCTGACCCACCAGAACCGCGAATTCCATGGGGTGCCGCTGCGGCCTTTTGGGAGAAGATACTTAATGCTTCCGGAGAAAGTGTGCTTGCCACGGCGCGATCGGCAAAGACAGTCCGAGGTTCACTGAACTTATTTGAGACAGGGAAATGGTGAGGGTAAGCGGGTGTTTCAAGAGTTATGATAACGTCGGTGATCGATCCTGGGACCAATTCCGGCGACTCAATGTGCACGATTCCGCCGGGCTGCACTGTGACTTTTAGTTTGAGCATGTTCTGCATCGTGTTCTCTGAGTTCTGTCCTTGTGTATAAAGGCATGTACGCAGCAGTTCCGATCGGTGCAAGCACAGAACATGTTGCGGTCTTTTCGCTGGTTAGCTGATGAAGTCGGTTCTCGAAAAAGATCTACGAAGGCAAGTTTCCCTCACCCCTGCAGTTGCTTCATCATTGCTGCCGGGTTCCAGTAGCCCCACATGGTTTGGATTTTTCCTTCCTGATTGATCTCGAATACATCGATACCCTCGAAGAAAACCGGTCGACCGTTTTTGCCCGTGCCGCGCCCCGTGAATTTAACGGCGACCCGGTTTCCGGACTGGAACACATGGTCTTCCGTCATGCTGATTTTCTCAAACGCTCCGAGCACTCCCACCAGAAATTGCCGTAGAGCCACATGCCCCTTCAACGGAGCCGGTGCGCCTGGTTCGTGACTTGTACCTTCCTCGGCAAAACAGTTCACCCAGGCATCTGCATCCCTCTTCTCGATGGCCGCAAAGTATTGCCGCACGGCTGCGGGAATTGTCTCATCTGACATGTCAGCCCTCCTGGTGATCTCACGAGCTGGTGTCTGCCACATCGGCCGGTTCGCCGACCCCTGTCCATACTACGAAGTCATCCGATCGTTGGATTGATCGCCGAGTGCTGGAGTTGAAGGGCGTTCGTTGAGGTGTCGGAAGAGTGACTGGCTTTGTCTGCCAGAGAGACAAGGGTGCGTCGTGATGAACGCCCTGAGCCTACTCCATGACCCAGAGTGCGACGCCGGAAAGCTCTCGTGAGAGACGATCTGCAACGTTGCTGCTGAAGAGGTGCGCGGCATCCGGCTGGCTGCGCTTCGTAATTACGAGGGTGCCGTAGCCGCCGGCTCGTACTTCATCGAGAATGGTGTCAACGAGGTCGCCCGCGTATCCCAATTTGAGCGTCACACGCTCGCTGGGAAATCCTGTCTCCTTGAGTCGCTCGAGAGCCCTCTCAAGGATGGGATATTCAAGGGTCTCCTCCGTCTGCATCCATTCTAGCTGATCCTTGCGAAGTTGCTCGCCGAGCTGATGCTCCATGTCGGGATTTTCCGAGCCTCCATGTTCCATCAACTCCCGCGGCATGGGGTTCAACACATGAAATAAGGTGATGGTGACCGCTGGCGTCTCGCGAAGCAAGACTCCGACGTAATGGAGGACACGGATGGTGGCGTTCGAATCGTCGACGGCGATGAGGAGGTTTTTCGGCGAAATAGAAGGGTTTGAGCTCCGGCCGGGAGCGAAGCGGGATTGGTCATGCGACGCAGAGGTGGTCATGATGTCACCATACCTGGGTTGGTGCCGTGCCGGTCCTGTGGCTGTGACAATCTGGAGCGAGATGTGCTGCTCGAAAGCGAGGACGTTTCATGAAGTCCTCAGAAAGACGGGCTGGAGTGTGAATCCTACTGCTGCCGCCGACGTGTACCGCATCCGTACAATCATTAGCCTATGCTTCTCTTGAGCACAAATCAATCGAGGGGCAAGTCAGATTGGAGGGGGCTGCTGGCTGTCTTGCGCGGTGGCAGGTGTCCCCTGAAGTCGTGTGACCGGCTTCAGGGGACGAGGGCGGCGGATGGAATCAGAACTTTTTCTTGGTTCCGCGTGTTTTGGCAGCCTTGGCCGACTTTCCTCGAGAGATGCCACCAAGGGGCATCACTCGATTGCGGACCAGGTAGGAGGCGATTTCAGGAACTCGGTTGCCGGCAGGTCCGGCCGGATTGCTGTCTGCATAGGAGCTGGCAGGATTATGCTTGAACAGCCAGAGTTGTACGACGCTCATGGGAGTCGTCGGCGTAGGGACGCCGGCTCCACGAAATTTCATCATGCCCTGTGTCTGAACCAGGACCGACCCGCTGGAGACCGATGGGTACAGCGCTGCGCCGCCCATCAATTCAATCAGCGTTTCCATCGCGACATGATTGCTCTGAGGAAAGGGCACGGTTTGGGTGAGGCCGAATTTCGTCACGCCGGCATGTTGATGAAGCAGGCTGATTTCCTGCCCCGTGGCAAAGCGAAAGCCGTAGGTGGTGGTATAGCCGCCGGCGCCGCCCAGGACGTCAAGGTAGGACAAGTTAGCGGTGGCGTTCAGACTGAGCCATTCGAGGTTCGTGTCAGTGTCGAGCGTGATCAGGTGGTCGCCGGTGCCGGGAACGAGATTTTGTTGAACCAGAGCCATGTACGTACCTCCTGCCGATGGTTGGAAACGGGGCATTGCCATTGTGCGATGCCTGAATTTCAAATGCCATTTGCGTGCCAGGTTGGCCGCTCTAACGCAATGTGATTGGACTGAACCTGTGATGGTAGTACGCGGTAGCCCATATAGATGACGACCACTCCGGTCGACTGTATGGCAAAGTCTCAATTATCCAACCGGAACGTATCGGGAGGGATACAGCGTGAATCTGTTCGGATACGCTCGGAGGTCCGATACGAAAGAAATGTAACGAGAAACCGACGTCATCAATCGGCGCATGCCGGTTGATGACGTCGGTGAGGGGCTATTTTCTGCGGGGAACGGGCCTGCCTTCCTCCAGATCCTGGAGGTCCGACCAGGCCGTGATGTCGGTGCGCAAAGGGTCTATCGCATCGCGGTACTTTGCGAATTTCGCCGCACTGTCCGGCGAACTCGGCCCTCGCTCGAGCAACGTGCCGTTCCAGTCTTCGAGTTCCTGTGTGCCACGAGGGGGGGCGGTACGTCGGAACCATTCCGCCACCCCGTCATCGGTCGGATGGGCCTTCACGGCAGCCGTGAATTGCCCGGGGGTGATACCGGCATAGTCCAGCAGCCGTTCATCCATCGGGCAGGGATAGATATACTCCCCTTCGGTTCCGGCCAGCACCGCGCGGCATTTGTCGATCATCCGTGCCAGGTGGGCATAGCCAGCCAGCCTGGTTTTCATGCTACGCGGGAATGCCGTGCGTAAATCCATCAGGCCAGTAGTTTGTGGTTGGTGAAGGTGAGCGTTCGTACGAGCACGCTGCCGTTTTCATACGAGATGATCCGCCGTGTGGCCGGAAGATCGGACGCGCCGACGCGCACATGGGTATCCGTGAAGCTCTCGACATTGCGCAGTGTGCCGTCCTTCGGCGCGAAATAATACACGGTGTACTTCGTCGTCAGTTGCTTCTGATCCTGGGTCGTGCTGCTCTCTTCCACATTGATCGTGAAGGCCACATGCGGCATCTTCCGGTTGATTTGAGTGATGCGGTTATCCTTGATGCGATAGAAGGACTGCATGCCGTCGCCATGAATGTCGAGCCGGCGGCCCAGCGGATGCCCCTCGCCGGCTTCCATCGTGAGGCGGTGTTTTCCGTCTGATTCCTCGAACTTGCGGGGAGCGCGGTGCACGGCGATCATGCCGATCTGCTCCTGCGCCCATTTTTGAATCGCTTCATCGGCGAGTTGAACGGTCACCTCTCGCGGTCCCTTGACCACGACGGTTCCGGTCACGACTTGTCCATTGGTGTTGACGCTGAGGTCGGCCGAAAAACCTCGAAAATCCGGTTGCCAGCGGGCGGTGCTTTCGAAGGCGCGTTGGAGAAGGGCACGTGCCTGGGGATCATCGGCTGCGGTCGGTTCTGTATCGGCAGGGGCAGCATGTTGCATCGGGGACTCCTTTGTCTCATATGGGGTGAAAAATAATTATAGTGATCTTTCCCGTTCATCTACAACCGTGCGGACTCTCCATTCGCCGACAATCCCATGTTGCCTGGTCGGCACAATTTCTCTCATTTGATCAAGGTTTGTGTAGTACTGGCTAGGCCGAATCTGTTATACTGCGGGGCATTTCATCCGGCAATTTGGCGAATGTGTACCATAGTTTCGGGCATTCCTTGAAAGGAGCGCTATGGAGCGGCGAGCGGCGTCTCATACTGAAGAAGAAGAAATGAACCAGCGGCGACGGCTGTTGGGGCTGGCGCGCAAGGGCGACCCCAAGGCCATCAGCAAGTTGTTCGAATTGTACCAAGTGCGTGTGCTGAACGGCGATATGCTGAGCAAGCTCAACAAGTCCTACTACAAGGCGGCGGCTGCGCAGGAGCAAAAGGCCGCACACACTCCGGCCAAGTCGGCAAAAAGTTCGCAAACGACTCACGGCAGCGCCAAGGGGACTGCGAAGAAGCCTGCCGCGCCGGCTGCTCCGGCATCCAAAGCCAAATCCACGAAAGTCGCCACACCGAAAAAACGCGCGAAGTAACCTGCGTCTGCGTCGAGATGGTCGGCGCAGACCGCCGGGCCGCCTCTTAATTCCTGTTACTGAACACCCACCCGCAATCCTCCGGCCGCAAGTTTGGTTCCGATTTCTTCCGCTAACTTTCGGGCTCCTGAATAGACCGTGGCCTGGCCTTCATGGTCGATGCGCCAGGCTAATTCGAAGGCCCGGGAGGAGTTCATGCCCGGAATACATTTGCAGAAGAGTGCGATCACCTGCTGGTAGGTGTGGCATTCGCAATTGAACACGATCACGCGGGCTTCCAGATCGTCGCCGGTGCCCACGTCAGTGGTGTCGAGGGTATCGGGAGTCATGACGGGGGTGAGGGTGCTCATGCGGTCGTCTCGTCCGGCGCCGAGTGTACCAGGTGAAACGGGGGCGAGTGCAACAGGTCGTCAGCTTCTCCGTTCCCCCGCTGCAGCAGAGGAATGCCCAGCATGTCACTTCCGTAGCGCGAAGTGGTCATGGAGAGGAGTGCCTCCGGGGTGGGGCGACATATTCGTTCGACAGGTCGATGCCCTCTCGCGCCATGGTGTGGCTCAGTAACCGATGATGGGTCACGGAATCCGTGACCGCGATCAACCCATGCGCGCTGGCCAGGCGGAAGGTGTAGACCTGAGCCGCAGCCGTTTTGAGAAGCGCCAGACCGTATTCAAAGTTGTAGGCGTCCTCCAGGCTAGGAGACGAACGAGCCCATTGTTGCACCAGCGCCACGGTACACTGAGCGCCGGCGCGTTGCGATTCGAGTAGTCGAAGCAACGCAGCCGGGCCCGGCACGAGGGTCGATCCGATCCGCATGGCATGCGTCAGATCAAAAAGGCCTCGTTGAAACCGTCGATCCTCCTGCAGTCCGGCATGGAACAGTTGTCTCCAATGCGGATCAGAAAAATCATGATCGATCCCGGCCACGGCGGCGTCATCCAGTGGCCCGCTGACCGCATGGCCTTGCACGATGCGGCCGCTGCGGACGAGGTCCGGGTGCTCGTCTCCCATTCGATCCTGGTAGGCCGTCGTCCCCATGAACGGCGTCAGGCGAAGCGCCATATAGTCGCGAAAGTGAATGGATCCATAGTGCGCCAGCAGGTAATCCAGGGTATCCGGAGCGCAGAGGTGAAACGGATAAAACAGGGCATTCCGAACGGGCGAGGAATTCATCGATACATCTGGTTCAGTGGGCGATTCGGTAAGGGGTCCTGCGAGATGAAGATGACGGTGCGGATGTGTGTAGAGACGGATTACCAGCTATCCATGTCGATGACTTCGGTCGCGTCCCACAAATTCTTCAACTCGGCTTCCGCAATCGCCTTTTCACGGTCGGCTTCCGTGTCTTCACCGAATCGCTTCACGTGAGCCGTGTCTTGATCGGTGGCGGACGCGGCAGCTTCGACTGGTTGACGACGGCGGCGCTTGCTGGGATCCATATTCACGGGCATGGGAATGAATCTCCTTTCGAATCAACAGTCTCCCCTCTGCCGGGGATGGAAGTCAATGGGATGATTGAACGTCGCTACCCATTCAGGCTCGTCAGGAGGGATACCGCTACCGTATCCGCATATCGTCGGCCCCTTGTGGTGAGGCGAACCAGGTCGCCCTGGCGTTCGAGCAAGTCGTCCGCCAGCAATTTGTCCACTTCCTGCGTGAGTGCCGGAAATGACAGGGCACCTGTCTGCTTGAGTGAAATACCATCAACGAGGCGCAGCCCGAAGATCAGCCGTTCACAACTTTCACCCGCCTGCATGAGTTGATCGGATTCCGCGACCGGGAGGCGGGCGTTTCCGAGGGCTGCCTTATAGGCCGCCAGATCGCTCACATTGCCGAATCGCCGACCTCCAATATAGGACTGCGCACTGGGGCCGACGCCCAGGTAATGCCCGCCGGTCCAGTGAAGCCGGTTGTGTCGGCTGGCAAATCCAGGTCGGCAATAGTTGGAAATTTCATAACGACGGTAGCCGGCCTGGCAGAGGATCTCTTCGGCCAGGTCTTCCATGCGGTTCTGAAGCTCTTCATCAGGGGCGGGGACGTGGCCGCGCTGAATCGCTGACTTGAGGTGAGTACCTTCCTCAATGGTCAAGGCATAACAAGACAGGTGTTCCGGAGCCAGTTCAATTGTCTGCCTCAATGAGGTCGCCCAACTTTCCAAAGTCTGGCCCGGCAGCCCGTACATAAGATCGAGGTTGATGTTGGTGAAGCCGGCTTCACGTGCCACGGCCATGACGTGGATTGTGCTGGTGGGAGACCCTGGTCGTCCGACGCGATCCAATTCCGTTTGGTCCATCGATTCGGCGCCGAAGCTGAGGCGGGTACATCCGGCGTCGTGAAGATGCGCCAGGCTCTCTCGCGTAACCGATCCCGGATGGGCTTCGACAGTGACCTCGGCGTCCGGAACCAGTCCGAACGTCTGCTTGCTCGACGTCAGGATGGTCGTGAGTTGCTCGGAGGAGAGCGTTGTCGGCGTCCCGCCGCCGAAATAGATCGAATCGAGTGGGGCCGGTCCCAAGATACCGCTCTCGCCGTACAACCGTAACTCCATCAACAGCGAAGCGACAAACTGTTCCGCGGAGCGCGCGTGATGGATCTCGAGGTAGAAGGCGCAGAAATGGCAGCGCTGATGACAGAAGGGAATATGAATGTAGAGACCCTGAGCGGTAGCCTGGGACATAGCGGCTCGCGTGCCTATGGGGTTGGTGAAAAATCGCGGATCATGGCGACTTCAATTTCTTCCGCCGGCGATTTCCCCCGGTTTCTGACATGCGATTTCCAAGCGGGGTATTCCCGCAGCGTGTCGAACAGGTTCTTGATCAGGAGCGGCTTGATCTGCAGTTCCCACTCACGCAGCCAGGCCTGCTCATCGTGCGGGCCCTCGTAGTCGTCGGGAAATTGCGCTTCCAGGCTGATGCGAAAGACGAAGGATTTATCTTCTGACCACATGTGTGGGCTCCTATCGGCTGATGATTGCGAAAGTGAATGAGCCTTACTTATAATATTTCAAATTCTAAGGAGTATAGCCCCATGCCCATCTTCGAATACGTCTGCCAGGAATGCAACCACCGCTTCGAGCTCATCGTGCAGGGACAAACGGTGCCGGCCTGTCCTTCCTGCAAGGCGACGGCGTTGAATAAACAATTTTCCGCATTCGGGGTCGGCGCAACCGGCGGCTGGCCGGTGGTGTCTAATTCCGGCAGTGGATGCGGCTCCTGTGGCGATCCGCGTGGCCCCGGTGCCTGTTCCATGAATTAATTACGATGCCGAGTCATTCATGATGGACGATCAAGACACACAACTGCGTCGTGCGATCGGCACGCTGCTCCAATCAGACCCGTTGATCAAATTGCTACAGGAAGTCCGGTTGGGTCGAATGAAGGCGACGGATGTCGGATTACGGGCGGTCGTCGAATCCTGGATCGGGACCTACACGCAGGTCTTGAAGTCTCAATCCCTCAATGCCCTGATGCTGCCTCGATTAGACCCTGTGCCACGGCTTCAAGTGCTGGTGGACGCCGGTGTGTTGTCTTGGGAGCATCCTGCCACATGCGAGCTCAGGGATGTATTTCGCAGCCTATCGCCCCCTGCCGCCTGATTTGAGGAGTGCCCTCCACGTGCGGACCCTTTTTGTCATGGCTGTGCTGTTGCTGGCCTGGTCGATGTCCGCAGTAAGTTCCGCAGCAGATGCTTCTCCGCTGCGCCCGTTGCATAAGACCCTGTTTGCGGCGCTGGCGACACTTCCTCCCGACAACCATCTCCTGCTCGATCCTGAACCCATCGAACGGTTTCTCGCGGCGCTGGACGGGTCGCCTCCGGATTGGCCTCAGATCTATGGCCAGGGACACCATGATCCCGGACATGACGAACGACTTTTTGCCTTGAACCGTGAACGCGATGCCCGGCGTGACGGCAAGGAGCCCTTGCAATGGCTGGTGACTGTGGTCTGGCTTGGCGAGTTGTCACGGTTTGACGACGAAGAGGGAGGATTTCGTGTCGCGCTGGGGCCGAAGTTCACCCGGACGTCATGGGGTGAGGTGCGCTTCAAACATGAAGATCTTCCGGCGACACTGATCGCCTCGGCAGGGAAGGCGACCGCCGACCTCAAGGCCAGGATGCAACGGGGCGAGCGCATCGAGATCGACGTGGTGTTGTGCGGCAGACTGATCCCGGACGAATCTCTTGTCTACGATTTCTCCCACGACGTCGAAGGACAAGGGCTGATCATGCCGGTTGTGCGTATCGAAGCGGTGGCGTTTGTGTTGCCTGCCCAATTGAATCGATAACCGTCCCGGTCGTCTGATGTATGGAGTGCTGGGTAGCAGGTGATAGACACACTACTCAAGAATCCTGCGCGAGAGCCCTCGGCCACCTGTGGACAAATCAGCATTATTCGCAGGCTGCCCAGAAAGGTTGTCCGGTAAGGCGGCCGCCAGCTCAGAGGCGAAGCGTACTCGCTGCGGTAGGGGGAGCTTCTGTGCGCCGCGAGAACGCCGCTGGCGACCTGTCTGAACAGCCTGCTACGGCATCCGTTTCAGATGAGGATAGGCCTGATCCATGCAGGAGTCACAGACGGCTTCTTTGACCGTGGAGCGCCCCAGCCGTCGTAAGTAGTCTTCGATCCGTTGCCAGTAGGATCCTTCGGTATTGACGCGTTTACACTTGGCGCAGATCTGCACGGTGCCATGGCGCGTGGTGATGTGCTCCAAGGCATGGTCGAGTTCCTTCGTTCGTTCGAGCAGTTCCTGTTCGCGCAATTTCCTCGCATCGATTTCTTGTTTCAGGCTCAGCGCTGTGGCGGCTCGCGCCAGCAACTCCACCGGAATCACAGGCTTGCGGATATAGTCCGTGGCGCCCGCCGTATAGGCGGCCTGAATATCGTGCTCTGCCGTATGGGCGGTAATGATAATGATGGGCAGGCCCTGGAGCGGTTCTTCCATCCTGATTCTCTCGCAGGCCTCCAATCCATTCATCCCGGGCATTTCGAGATCCATGAGAACGAGATCGATGCCATTGCCGGGTTTTCCGCGTTTACCGATCCCCAAGAGAGTGAGTCCTTCTTGAGCCGTCGCGACCGGCAGGAGAGGCCCGAATCCGGCCCGCTGCAGGATGGCGTGGAGAAGATCCCGCTCCTCTTGAAAATCGTCGATGATGAGAATGCTCATGGTCGTAGGTTTCCTATAGCACGTCCCGGAACTCCGCTTACACGGCCTGGCTCGCCTGGGCAAGAAGCGCAGCCAGCTGATCGATGGTCCGTCGCATCCCGGCGAGATCCTGATCCTTCGCCGTTTCCTCTAACTCTGCACCCGCCAGACCGATGTCGGGGAACCCATATGATCCGGCCAGGCCTTTGAGGCGGTGTCCCGTGATCCGGATGAATTCGCAATCTCCTCGCTCGACGGCATTCTGCAGGCGTCTCAGCTCTCGACGGCGGTTGTCGAGGAAGAGGGGACGCCGTCGTGCGATTTCCTCGTCGATGAGGGTTGCGAGTCCGGCGGGGGCACTGTTCTGTGTCGTAGCGCGCTGCTTTGAGAAGCTGGCGCCAAACCTCTGCAACGCGTCGAGAAGCTGTTCTTTAGCGATGGGCTTGGCTAAGAATGCCGTGCACCCTGCAGCTTGCCCCTGCTCCCTGGCTTCGACCAATGAGTCGGCGGTCAGAGCCAGAATAGGTACCGGCGACCGATGATTGGATGATTCCCACTGGCGCATCAGGCGCGCGGCGGTAAAACCGTCCATGACCGGCATGTGCTGATCGAGAAAAATGAGGTCAAACGGCCGGGCCTTGAACAGGGCGACCGCTTCTTCTCCGTCTCCTGCGACGTCAACCTGATAGGGGAGGCCTTGCAGGTACAATCGAATCAAGACCTGTGATTCTTGCGAGTCATCGGCTAGCAAGACCCGGAATGCTGGTCCAGAAACGGCGTCTGGGGCGCGAGAAAGCTGGGATGCCATAGCGAAAACTCGAAGGAGCAACGTAAGTCGGTACGGATGTGACAGTACTTAGAAGCAGTATAGCCGTTGAAGCCCGGGTGACCTAGAATCTCCTGAAAACCGGCAGGGAGAGGAAATCGGGGTTTGGGTCTCAGGCAGGGCCGTGGTCAGTGGAGCAGATTTGGATTAATAGCTGTCCTTGGCGCAGCGGAATCCAGTCCCGGAAGGCCGGCTGTCCATCGTCCCCCAATCACGATCAGAGGTGCGCAGGCTGATCGCCGGTTTGAGCCAGGATCCGCCGCGCATGGCTTTAATGGCGCCTCGCTCGGGTCCCTGGGGGTTCGTGAGCGGTGCCGAGCGGTAATGGTTGGGGTTGTACCAGTCCTGTACCCATTCGGCGGCATTGCCGGCCATATCCAGCGCCCCATAAGGACTGGTGCCGGCGGGAAAACTGCCGACCGGCAACGTGAGGATTTCACCCCTGAGACCCTTGGCCTTGGAAATTTCCGCTCCCAGGCCTTTGAGCCAAAAGGCTTCCCACTCCGCGCTATCGGCAAATTGCACGGTTTTCCCGGCCCAGTAACTCGCGCTGTTTCCCTTGTCGGTGCTCCATTCATTGCCCCAGGGGTAGGTGCGTCCGTCGGTTCCTCGGGCGGCCTTTTCCCATTCCGCTTCCGTCGGCAACCGTTTGTTCGCCCAGCGGCAGAATGCGACGGCATCCAACCAGCTCACGTTCACGACCGGATGTTGCTCAATGCCGGGCAATGGACGGTTCTGTTCCCAGAGAGTCAAGCGACCGGCAGCATTGGCAGGGGCCTGATAGTTCGTGGCCTCAACGAATTGCAGGTAGGCGGCGTTGGTGACTTCGTACCGATCGATCCAGAACGCGCCCAGAGAGACCAGACGCATCGGCTGCTCATCGGGGAGGCCGCCCTGGTCTGCGGAGGCTCCCATCATGAATTCACCGGCTGGAACCAGCACCATGTCCTCAGGTGACATCGATGCCCAGGTTGTTTGAACCAGAGTGAGTATGACGAAGCCGCACAGCGGCAGCAGTCGCGGAATGGCGTCTAATCTCCTCATGGCTTGGCCAATTTGCAGGCTTTGGCGATGCCGTCGCGGTAGGCCATCCACAACGTCAGTCCTTGCCTGACGCAGGCCAACACCGCGTTCTGCTGGCGCCTGCGTTCGGCATAGTTGACGACCATCGTGTAGGCGTCTTGCCGATGTCCAGCCTCCACCTTCTGGTGCGCGCGTATGAGATCCATATGTTGCCGCTCGATCTTGTGATGCCGAATCAGAGGATGCGCGTCGATATAGGCTTCGATCTCCGCCTCGGTTTTTGGTTTCGAGGGTTCCAGAATTTCCTGGCGGTCTTTGATGCTGCCCTCCACGAAAACCGCGAGGGCGGCGGCGCCGACGACCCAGTCGCGGCTGGCCGTCACCTGTTCCAACCAGCGCCGATAGCGAAGACTGGCGGGAAGGAGCGTCGCTCGAAAAAAGACGCGGCTGTCGAATCCCAGCCCGTGCATCATTTCATGAAAGAGCTCGGGATGAGATCGTCCAAACGACAGGCCACCGGTATCTTCTTCATAAATATTTTCGGCCAACATCCGCCGGACGTCGGGCGGTGGGTTTTGCCCATGCACTCGAGCCAGCAGAACGGGAAAGTCCCGCACGTAGACCAGGTATTCCTGCTGGTAGTGGAGCTTCAGCTGGGCCTTGGTCATGCCGGGCCCCATGATGATCGGCCAGGCCCAATGGTGTTTACGATCCATGAGGGACAACAGCCGCTCGAGAAATTGCGTGCGGGTCAATCTCTTCTGTGCCATGCCTTGCCTTCCTTCGTGCCTACTGGCTACAATCAGCCACCGGTCAGATGAAGCCTATCACCATTCAGGATTCCGACGAGATTCTCAACTTCCTTGCCGAGGTCGCCCTGCACGGAAAAGGGTTCACCACGGACTGTTTGCTGGATTATGTACTGGAAGAAGGGTTTACGGAGCCGATTTACCTCAATGCCTCCGGCGAAGATCCGGACGCGTTCTACAAGAATCAGCCGCAAGCCTGGGCCATTTACCAGGTCCGTGAATGGAAACGTGTTCTGACCGTGTCCGGCGGGCCAGGGAAAGAACGGCGCGTTCAGATCACCGAGACCCCGTAAGTTGTCCGTTGTCCCCCTGCGGCAACGACATCAACGCCGATCTCCGCGCAGTCATCGCTCCATATCAAGGCCAGCTTCTGCTTCCGGACCCTGTCTGCGCTTCCGTGAGTGTATTGACCATCCGAAGGAATTGCAACGAATCACGTGCTGTTCGCAGCCGGAGACGCCGGTTCCCGGCAATTCCGGCTTGGTGAATGTGCGACGGTGCCTGGCGGGAGGCGGATTGTGACGGTAGGGGATCATTCTGAACATCTTCAGGCTCTGGTGAGTCTCTGCGAACCGGCAGATGTCGGGGAACTGGCGCTGATCCGGAGCTTGCTCGACGGCAATGGCATTCCCTATGCCGTTCAGCACGAACACATCGGCGCGCTGTATCCGGGGGTGGCGCTCTTGGGCAGCCGCGTCATGGTTGCGGAACGCGACAGGCAACGGGCGGAGATTCTCTTGAGCCGACTGGCGCTGCACGTTCGCGAGGCAACCAGCGAGGCCGATTGAGACGAAGATTTGAGGGGAGACTGGCCGGAGGCGTCAATAGGTAACGATTACGGGTGGCCTTTGGGTTTGACCGGTTCCGGGGTGGTCGGCAGCGGGAGGCGTACGTCGGACCCTGAAAAATGGCCGCCGATCAATTTGCCTTCCTCAAAGTAGAGATACCGGTGTTTGACGACCGCCGGGCTTTCCCAATCTTCAAAGATCCATTCTTCGCGTCGTAGCCCATCGCTGGTATGGGTCACGTTCATCGTGTTCGGCGACCCCCACGAATCCAGGACCTGCTTGCGATCCATGCCCACCATTACCCGGTGGCTTTCAATGTGTTTGGAGAAATCGGGGTCCAACCAGCCTGGCACGAACCGAAACGCGATCAGCGCGACCACGAACAGCGCCAGGAACGAATTAATGATGATCCTGACCGGCCGCTGGCGGATAAACGGTGTGGGCTCCGTGGTCGGGGGAAGGGAGGAAACCGGGTCTGCCGAAGTCATCTGATCGGTCACAAATATCCTTCCGTCAACGAGTGTGCGAGTGCCAGGTGCTTGCTGCATGCTAAACAATAGGTTTTCGGTCCGTCAAGGGAGGAGAAAACCTTCCAGGGACGGCGTGTTGTCGCCGTCCTCCCTGTTTCGACCTGCTATGCTTAATGGACGGCCGTAGGAGGGCGGAGCATGGGACATAGGGATTGGAGACGGAACCAGGCCTGGGTATGGTTAGGTGCGCTGGGGTTCTGTTTCCTGGGATATGCCGGGATTGAGGCCGAGGCAGGGTCTCTCTATGTCTATACGGACGCCCAGGGCCAAGCAGTTTTGACGGATAATATCGACCAGGTTCCGGCTGCCTACCGGGGCCGCGTGCGCACCATGACCGGTACGGACTCGTCGGCTCCCACTCCTGTAGCCGCGCCGGCCATCACTGAGACCAAACAGCCTTCTTCTTCGGGGGTGATCGGCGATATCCTGAGTGCCGTTGCGGCAAAAGTCGGTTCTCGAACAATCAAAGGGCTGACGGCCTATCAAACCGCCGTCGTGCTCGTGGCAGGGGTTGCTTCCCTGACCCTGCTGCTGTTCATTTTTTTGAGCGCCAATCCCGCCATCAGGATTCTCTGCAAGGTGCTGCTGGTGGTGGTGGGAGTCTCTGCCCTCTACCAGGTCGTCGCGATCGAGGCTCCCTCTCTGGAGGCGCTTGCGGGACCTTCTCAATCGGGAACCAGTCGGCCGGCAGACAATATGCTGGGGCGGATGCGGAGTCAGACCGAGCAGAGTTACCGCGCACAAGACGAACGCACGGCCCGCCAGGTAGAATCAGCCGAACAACCAGCTCCTTGAACCTCTAATCTGCGTACGTGGGTACCGGAATCTTTTTTACGGCGGGCTTAGGCGGCGGCTGCTGAGCGAAGGCTGTGGAGTAGGGATTGACGACCGGTTCATGCGTGTTGCGCTGGCGCAGTTTGACCAGCGGCAGGCTTTGCGTACTGATTTCCAGGCGGTCGATCGGTGCTTTCGACGTCAGTGGATCAGGTAGACCCTGCAGGGCGAACATCTGGAAGGCGAGCGACCAGTCGAGTGCATCCTTTCCTTTTTCCCGCACAATGAAGCGCGCATCCGCCGACGGGCTCCCCGAAAAAAACAACAACATGATATTGGAGCGGAAGACTGGGGCCGCGGCGTCCTCCGGCGGTTTGAATTCCGGGACGAGCTGGGGAATTCGGCCCAGAGCCACGGGTGGAGAAAACTCGATATCGACCAGACGAACGAAGAGCGGGCGCTGCTCGTTCTGATCGTTGGGATCGAAGGTAAAGCTGAAGGAATACCGGACTTCGACGTCGTCACGTTTGAAGGTGTACACATCTTCTCCGTTTTCAGGAGCGACGACCTTCTTAAAGTATTGTTCCCAGTCGCTGATGGGGTAATAGGTGAAGACGCGCAAGGCCGATTTGCGGTCTCGCACGGCCTGGGGCAGGCCGAGTTTGTCGTGTAATTCGGTTTGAGTCAGCCCGAGATACCCATCCTCAAAATAAGACCCCGCCCACAGGGAAGGGCATTCCGGTCCGATGAGGCTGATGCAGAGGAGACAACAAAAAATGAGGCGGGTCACTGTCTGATGCGCCATACAATCGACTCAGGCTCGGCCCAGACACTGTTCGGCATCGTATCGGCCGGGGTAGTCAATGTCAAGGCGGGAAGCCCGTCATGGCTTGCTGAAAAAAGTCCGTTCCCGATATGATGCCCGCTCGATCGCACTCATCGCCGCAGTCGCCGCATATCTGAAGCTCGGTGACAGAAAGACATAGGGAGTCATGCCGGTACACGACATTCAAGACCTGCTCCGTGAACGTATCCTGATCCTCGATGGCGCCATGGGGACCATGATCCAACGCCATAAGCTGGACGAAGCCGCGTTTCGCGGGGAACGGTTCAAGGAGTGGAAGAAAGACCTCAAGGGACACAACGATCTCTTAAACGTCACACAACCGCACGTCATTGAGGGAATCCACCGGCAGTACCTCGAAGCCGGGGCGGACATTGTCGAAACCAACACGTTTAATTCTCAATCCGTGTCACTGGCCGACTACGGCATGGATGATCTGGGTTATGAACTGTCCAAAGCCGGCGCCGAGTGCGCCAGGCGAGCGGTGGCTCAGGTCGTCGCGGCACAGCCGGTGCGGCGCTGCTTCGTGGCGGGCGCGATCGGGCCGACCACGAAGACCTCGTCCGTTTCGACTGACTCCAATGATGCGGCAGCGCGAGGGACCACTTATCCGGAATTGGTGCAGGCCTATGGCGAACAGATACGCGGTCTCCTGGACGGCGGCGTCGACCTGCTGCTGGTGGAGACGATTTTCGACACGCTGAACGCCAAGGCGGCGTTTTTTGCCATACAGCAACTGTTCGCAGAAGGCGCCCGGCAGGTGCCGATCATGGCGTCGGTGACGTTCATTCAGGCCGGCAGCAATCGCGGCTTCTCCGGGCAGACGGTCGAGGGATTCTGGAATTCTATCTCCCATGTGCCGTTGCTCAGTGTCGGCATGAACTGCGCGCTGGGGCCGAAGGAAATGCGGCCCTTGATCGAGGAACTGTCGCAGCTCGCGCCGATTTTTGTCAGTAGCCATCCGAATGCCGGCTTGCCCAATCCTTTGTTGCCCACGGGCTTTCCTGAAACTCCGGAGTCGCTGGCGCCTCAGCTGCGTGAATGGGCGCAGAACGGGTGGCTCAATATTGTCGGGGGCTGTTGCGGGACCACGCCCGATCATATTCACAATATTGCGGAAGCGGTGCGTGGGCTGTCGCCTCGTCGGCCGGCCAAGGTTGAGCCCTTTTTGCGCCTCAGTGGCCTCGAAGCGCTGACCGTGCGGCCGGAATCGAACTTCGTGAACGTCGGCGAGCGGACCAATATCACCGGCTCACCGGCCTTTTCCAAACTGATCCTGGCCGGCGATTACGACAAGGCCTTGACCGTGGCTCGCCAGCAGGTCGAGGGCGGGGCGCAGATCATCGATATCAACATGGACGAGGGGCTGTTGGATTCCAAGGCAGCGATGCAGAAGTTTCTGCGTCTCCTGGCGGCCGAGTCGGACATCGCGCGTGTGCCGATCATGGTGGACAGCTCCAAGTGGGAGGTCATCGAAGAAGGGCTTCGCAACATTCAAGGGAAGGGCATCGTCAACTCCATCAGCTTAAAGGAAGGCGAGGCCAAGTTTTTGGAGCAGGCGCGCCTCATCCGGCGGTATGGCGCGGCCATCGTCGTGATGGCATTCGATGAGCGTGGTCAGGCCGACTCGGTGGCGCGGCGCATCGAGATTTGCGAGCGCTCGTATCGTCTGTTGACGGAACAGGTCGGAGTTCCCCCGCAGGATATTATTTTCGATCCGAATATCCTCACCGTCGCGACCGGCTTGGAAGAACATAACAATTACGCCGTCGATTTCATCGAAGCCACGCGCTGGATCAAGGCGCATCTCCCGCTGGCCAAGGTCAGCGGCGGCGTCAGCAATATCTCCTTTTCATTCCGCGGCAACAACGTCGTGCGCGAGGCGATGCATGCCGCGTTTCTCTACCACGCCATTCAAGCGGGTCTCGATATGGGCATCGTCAATGCCGGGCAGTTGGCCGTCTATGAGGAGATTCCCAAGGACCTGCTGACGCTGGTGGAGGATGTACTGTTGAATCGCCGCCCCGATGCGACCGAACGGTTGGTGACGTTTGCGGAAACGGTCAAGCAGAAGGGCAAAGCGGCGGTGAAAGACGATGAGTGGAGACAGCGTCCGGTGGAAGAGCGCTTGGCCCATGCGCTGGTGAAGGGACTCACGGACTATATCGATCAGGATGTCGAAGAAGCGCGGCAGAAATCAGCCCGGCCGCTCGACGTCATCGAGGGGCCCTTGATGGCCGGCATGAACGTCGTTGGTGATCTGTTCGGTTTGGGAAAAATGTTTCTGCCGCAGGTGGTGAAGAGCGCCCGGGTCATGAAGAAGGCCGTGGCCTATCTCATGCCGTTCATGGAGGCCGAAAAACAACGGCTGGGTACCTCCCGCGCCAACGGCAAGGTGTTGCTCGCGACCGTCAAAGGCGATGTGCACGATATCGGCAAAAACATCGTCGGAGTCGTACTGGGATGCAACAACTACGAGGTGATCGATCTGGGCGTGATGGTCTCCTGCGAAAAAATTCTCGCGACGGCTCGCGAACAGCGGGTGGACATCGTCGGCCTGAGCGGCTTGATCACCCCATCATTGGATGAAATGGTGCATGTGGCCAAGGAAATGACGCGGCAGGGGTTTACCGTGCCCTTGCTCATCGGCGGCGCCACGACCAGCAAGGCCCATACGGCGGTGAAGATCGCTCCATCTTACCCCCATGCCACGGTGCATGTGCTCGATGCGTCGCGCGCCGTCGGCGTGGTGGGACAACTCATCAACCAGCAGCAGCGAGAAGAGTTTTCCGCTACGGTTCGGGCGGATTATGACCGCATCAGGCAAGCGCACCAGGATCGGGGCAGTAAAACACTTCGCAGTCTGGAGTCTGCGCGAACCCATCGGATGCCCACCGATTGGGCCGCAGCCGACATACCCACGCCCTCGTTTACCGGACCGCGTCGGATCGATCGCCTGCCGTTGCGCGACTTGGTGCCCTTCATCGACTGGACCCCGTTCTTTCACACCTGGGAATTACGCGGCCGCTATCCCGATATTCTGAAAGACGCCACCGTCGGCCCGAAGGCCACGGAACTGTTGGCCGATGCCCAGGCGTTGCTGGAAGAGATTATCCGCGGCGAATTGCTGACGGCGCGTGGCGTCTACGGCTTCTTCCCGGCCAATAGCGTCGGCGACGATATTGAATTGTATCGCAATGGCGATCGTCGGGATGTCCTCACCACCTTCCATACGCTCCGGCAACAGATGGAGAAACCGGCCGATCAGTTTAACCTCGCCCTGGCTGACTATGTTGCCCCGAAGGCGTCCGGACGCGGCGACTATGTCGGCGCCTTTGTGGTGACGGCAGGGATCGGCGTGGAGGCGCTCTGCGCGAAGTACGAGAAGGACCACGACGATTACAACTCCATCATGGTGAAGGCGCTGGCAGATCGATTGGCCGAAGCGTTCGCCGAATGGCTGCACAAACAGGTGCGCCTCGAGTGGGGGTATGGGAAAGCGGAGACGCTCACCAATGAAGACATGATTCGCGAGCGGTACCGCGGCATTCGTCCGGCGCCGGGGTATCCTGCTTGCCCCGATCACACAGAAAAGCGACTCCTGTTCGATCTGCTGCAGGCCGAATCGCAATCGGGTGTGACGTTGACCGAATCCTATGCCATGTTGCCGGCGGCAGCCGTCAGCGGCCTCTACTTTTCGCATCCCGCGGCGAAGTATTTTGCGGTGGGGAAAATCAATCGCGATCAAGTGGAAGAGTATGCGGTGCGCAAGAAGCTTTCCATCGGCGAAGTCGAGCGGTGGTTGGCGCCGAATTTGAACTACGACGCGTAATCACGAAGAACTGACGGCGGATAGCATCTAGCCCATGGCGGACAGCGGCGCGAGCAAGGCTCCGGCCTTTGTGCCATCAGCCGTACGCGCTCAGCTTCCAATCAATTTTTGACGGCTTCGAGTGGGGCGGGCAAGGCAGGGGAGGCGGGTACGCCGGTTGAGAGATTGGCAAGCGCAGCCTTGATCGAACGATACCGTTCTTCCGCCCAGGTATTGAACTCGTCTGAATTTTCAAACACCAGCTCCCAGGCCTTGGCGGCATCCAACAGCAGCAGATGGTACGGCTGATTGGGGCCCGGGAAATAGACCACCAGCACGGCCGATTTTCCGGTGAGGCTGACGTCCGTGAACACGTGGATCATGGCTCCCGCCGGCAGCGGCAGATCACGAGTGGCCGCCGCGACGAGCGGCTGGTACAACCGCTGGAGCAAGTGCGTCGTATCCTCATACGGGCAGCTGGTGCGCAAGAGCCTCGGGTTGGGTTTGTCTCCGAACAGATTGTCGGTCAGGTACGTCGCAGCTTCCCACGTCGGCATCAGGCCGGACGAGGCCAGGTTCTCGCACAAATAGGCGATCCAGTTTCGTGACCTGCGGGTCATACGGCTTCCCCTTGATCATGAGTGATGGCACGATGGCGGGAGGACGACAGCCAGGACGGGTCTGCAAACTGATCGAAGATCCGTTTGATGTCGGCCATGGAATCAAAGAAGATATCGAGCAGGTCGGGATCGAAATGTTTGCCCCGTTCCTTCAGCATCAGCTCCTTTGCGTGGTCGAAATCATAGGCCGGCTTGTACACCCGCTGAGTCGTGAGGGCGTCGAAGTTATCCGCGATCGCCGTGATCCTGCCCTCCAGTGGAATCTCGTCACCCTTGATCCCGCGCGGATACCCCGTGCCGTCGTACCGCTCATGATGGGTCCACGCGATGAGCGCGGCGACTTTCAGCAGGTCTGAATCGGAACCGGCCAGAATCCGATACCCGATTTCCGTATGTTGCGTGATGACCTTAAATTCTTCGGGGGTGAATTTGCCGGGCTTGAGCAACACATGGTCCGGGGTGCCGATCTTGCCGATATCGTGCATGGGACTGGCGGTGCGAATGAGATCGCATCGGTCGGGCGATAATCCGTATCGGCGCGCCAGGAGTTCGCAGTAATGGCTCATCCGTTGGATGTGCTGCGCGGTCGAGCTGTCGCGATATTCAGCGGCGATGGCGAGTCGTTGAATGGTCTCCTCGCGGGAAAGCCGCAGTTCTTTCTCGCTCCGTTCCAGCCATTCCAAGGCTTGCTGCAGGGCAATCGTCCTGGTGCGGACCACCTCTTCGAGATTCTCCCGATGCATGGCATTTTCGATTTCCAGCTTGCGCCGGCGCAACGCATTGGCCACGTTGATCAAGACTTCGTTCGCCTCGAACGGCTTGATGATGTACCCGAAGGCGCCCATATCCAGCGCGGCGTTGGCCAGGACGGGGCTGTCGAGCCCCGTGATCATGATGACAGCCGTGTTGGGATATTGGGTCAGAATGTGGCGAATGAGGTCCATACCCGATTCGCCGGGCATGTTTACATCGCACAGCACCATCGCGTAGTACCCGGTCTCCATTCGTTGACGGGCTTCCCGAGACTCGCTGGCCAGGGTGACTTTGTAGCCATGCGGCTCGAGCAGGTAGCCTAACAGGCGGCGAATAGGCTCTTCGTCGTCCACGATCAGGATATTGCGGTTTTCGAGAATGGATTGCTGCGTGGTGACTTCACTGACGCTCGGGATGCTCATACGGCTCGCTCGCGGGTTAAGTTCAAGGTGATGCTGAATCAGGGATAGAATCAGTATCGGTTTTTAGCAGCTCAGTCTGAAGTGATGGTGGTTGGTTTCTGAGTTTTGCACCTTCTGTGCCAATACCACCCTCCTGCCATCGGCCCCTGTCCGGCGTGATGAATGGCCAACAATTTGCTGGACTGATTCAGATCCGGACAGAATCTTCCTCGGCGCTGAGAGCTTGGCCGTCAAGTCTGACGCCGGTCAGGCGGCTGATGCTGGGCCTGTGTCGTTTTCGGACATCGAGTCGGTCATTATGCTGAATTATACAGGGGCACTTGCTGAACGCCAGTTGAAACGCAGTTTGAGAATCCCGGCTCCATTCGATCGCCCGGATTTGCTCTTTGATGGTCCGTTCACTATAATCCGCTCCTTTAGATTGGCTATGCAGGAAGGAGCGCGACTGAATGACGAGCGGGGCAGCGTTGGGGCGAATTGATGGGCGGCGACGGGATCAAATCCGGCCCGTCAAAGTGACGCGCAATTTTACGAAACATGCCGAAGGCTCCGTCCTGATCGAAATGGGCGACACCAAGGTGATTTGCACCGCATCGGTCGAGGAAAAAGTGCCGCCCTTTCTCAAAGGGAAGGGAACCGGGTGGGTGACGGCCGAATATGCCATGCTGCCGCGGGCGACACACGATCGTTCGCCACGAGAATCGGTCAAGGGCAAGCAGGGCGGGCGCACGCTGGAAATTCAACGCCTGGTCGGAAGGGCTCTCCGCGCCGTCATCGATACCGGCCGTTTGGGCGAACGGACCATCTGGATCGATTGCGATGTCATTCAAGCCGACGGCGGAACTCGCACGGCCTCCATCACCGGCGCCTTCATCGCCCTGGCTGATGCCATTACCGTCTTGAAAAAGAAAGAGCTGCTCAAGGTCAACCCGTTGACCGACTATCTGGCGGCCATCAGCATCGGCAAAGTGGGCGGGCAGGTGATGGTGGACTTGGCGTACGAAGAAGACTCACATGCCGAAGTCGATTTGAACCTCGTGATGACCGGGGCCGGCCAATACGTCGAAGTGCAGGGCACGGCCGAACGCACGCCCTTCAACAAAAAAGATATGGATGAGTTTCTCGATCTCGGATGGGGCGCCATCCGAGAGTTGGTGGATGTGCAGAAGTCGCTGATCGGCTCGTTGGGCTAACCATGCAGATTGTGCTGGCCACCAGGAATCAGCATAAAAAGCAAGAACTGGTCGCGCTGCTAAGCGGGCTGGACATCACGATTCGGACCCTCGATGATTTTCCTGAGGCCCCGGAAGTGGTGGAAGATGGTGAGACCTGCGAAGCCAATGCGATGAAGAAGGCCGTGGAGATCGCCCGCTACACGGGATTACCGGCCGTCGCGGACGATACCGGGCTGGAAGTCGATGCGCTGGGCGGTCGACCGGGAGCGTTTGCCGCACGATACGCCGGGGAACAGGCGACCTACGAAGACAATTGCCGGAAGTTATTACATGAGCTCAGTGGCGTCCCTCCTGCGCAACGGGGGGCTCGGTTTGTGACCGTTGCCGCCATGGCGTTTCCCGGCGGCAAAACCCTGTCGGCTAAAGGCGTATTAGAAGGGGTCATTGCCGAGTCGATTGTGGGATCCAACGGGTTCGGATATGATCCAGTCTTTATTCTGCCGGAGTATCGTCAGACGTTGGGGCAATTGCCGCCGGAAGTGAAAAATCAAATCAGTCATCGTGCGCGCGCCTTCGCACAAGCGAGGACGATGCTGCAACAAGCGATGGCGGAACATGCAGTCGGGGCGTAGCGCAGCTCGGTAGCGCGCCTGGTTTGGGACCAGGATGTCGGAGGTTCAAATCCTCTCGCCCCGACCAAATCCCTTCTCTCCAGCCGGATCCTGGCCCTCCCTTAGCTTCCAAACCTTATCAGCCTGGGTTGCCACCAGGATAACACGCGTCTGCCAGCCTTCGTCCTTAGCCAGCAATCACCGGCTGATGCCGCCGCTGAAGCGTCATGCGGATGCCGTTCTTCGGCCGCAACGTCACCATGACTTCAGGCTCGACGCTGTCTTGTGCCAGCTGAGGATCGTAGCGTTGGCCGATCAGTGCCAGAAGCAGAGGACCTTCCACTGTCGCGAAGTGCGTTCCGACGCAGGCTCGAGGTCCCATGCCGAACGGAAGGTAGGCGCAGCGGGCAGGCGGCCGTTCCCTGTCCAGCCAGCGTTCCGGCAGGAACGTGTCGGGGTCTGACCAAAATTCCGGGTGCCGGTGGAGGTTATACAGGCCGACGAGGACGATGGCGTTGGCCGGGAGGGTGATTCCGCAGAGCGTCGTCGGCGACAGGGTTTTTCTTTGGATGGCCGGCACCGGGGGATAGAGGCGGAGCGATTCATCGAAGATCGCGCGCGTGTAGGGCAGGTGTGGCAGATCGTCTGCTGTGGGAGTCCGGCCGTGGAGAACCCGGTCCACCTCCCTGTGGAATCGTGTCTTCACCTCTGGATGGGTGGCGAGCAAATACCATGTCCAAGAAAGCGCATTGGCAGTGGTTTCATGCCCGGCCGCGAAGATTGTCAGGGCTTCATCCCGGAGCTCCTGATCGCTCAATCCCAGGCCGGTCTCCTCATCCCGGGCTTGGAGCAATAGATTGAGGAGGTCGTCATACTGCGCGCCGCTCTGCCGCCGGGCCGCGACTAATTCGTAGATCAGCGTATCCATGAATTGCAGGGCGCGACCGAACTCCCGGTTGCGAGCGGTCGGGACCCAGGCCGGCAGGTGCAGCGGGTTATGAAATGAATCGAACGCATATTTCAGACTCACGCGCAGTGAATGGCTGATCTGGTCCATATGCTGCGCAACGCTGGTGTGAAACATCGTTTGGGAGATGACTTCCAGCGTCAATTGCATCATTTCCGCAGCGATGTCCACGGGCCGTGCACCATGAGCCGCCCAACCGGCGAGCCGTTGTTCTCCTACCTGCACCATTCGATCGGCCATCTCGGCCATGCGAGAGCGGTGGAACACCGGCTGGATGATGCGCCGGTGCCGCTTCCACACCTCGCCGGAACTGGTCACCAACCCGTTGCCCAGCACGAGGGCGAGCCCGGTAGGACGCTGTTGCTCGTACACCTTGCCAAACCACTCGGCTTGCGACAGCAGCACGTTCTCAGCCAGGGCCGGATGGCTGAACAGATGGATGGTCTTGGGACCGAGACGAAAACGGAGAGCATCGCCATACTGACGCCACCATTCCGACATCGTGCGGAGCGGGCGATGCTTGAAGGCGCGGAGATGGCCGAGCCAGGGCAACCCACCCGGCACATCAACCAGCGTGAACGATGAGTTCAATGCGACATCTTGCATGAGCGAGAGAAGGCGCCGGTCATGGTAGACGCGGTGGAAAAACTCCCGCGCCTACTTTTCTTTCACCGAGGGGTCAGGGTTCATTGCGGTCACGCGCACACATGGAAGCACATCAGGCCATAGTACAAACCTCGTATAGAGAATGGTAGGGCCGATGGGACCTGGACGATGGAAAAGTGGGCGTCGATCATCGCCGCTTCATGATCGTCATGCGTCGGACGACATCTCGTAACTCAGGAAACCACGATTGATGTCGCTTATGGTGCGACCGTTTCGACGAAAGACGCCCACACCTTCGCGGTCGCCGGGGAGATTCGTGTTCCCTTCGATCGTGATCAACCGATCGTCGCGAAAGTCTTCCACGAGACCCATGTGTCCATGGCCTCCGCCGGTGTTGATGACAAAGACAAGTCCCGGCTTCAGCAGCGAGAGATCGGCCAAGATCTGCCCTGCCAGCAAACGGGTGATACCGGCCTTTCCGGCTTTGTTCCAATGATCCAGCACGCCTGCCGTGCGAATGGCGGGATTGGCAGTTCCCAGCCTGGTTGCCGCCTGATTGAACGACCAATACACGAAGGCCGCGCACCAGGCGAAACTCCCGGCCGAAGGATCGAGTCCCGCCGCTCTGAGATATTCATCCACTTTGGGCCCGCGGTTTGAACCGGGCGGGTCTTCCATCACCCCGACCTGTGATGAGGCGACGCTGAGGGTGGCTTTCACCAAAGCGGAGATCGGCCTGGTGGCTATCGAAGGTATCCTATGCGCTCCGAAGAGTGCGGCCCAGGTGAGTGGCCCGACCACGCCGTCGATCTTGAGCGATTGTCCCTGCCCATCGACTGAGCGCGCTTGCAGAAGGCGCACGGCTTCCTGCGTCCGGCGGTCAAAGAGGCCGCTCACGGGGATCGGCCCGCATCCCACCTGGTTTAATCGGCGTTGGACGGCTCGAATCGTCGATGGGGCGATGACTCCGGCTTTGAGGGCGTATCCTGGATAGTCGAGCACAGAGTTCTTGGATCGGGGTCGTCGAGTCGGGGAAGTGGAACGTGTGCGTGGCGACATGGTGGTCTCCTTGATGAAGGTCGAACGAGCGGCTGATCATATCCACCAGTGTGAAGGTGGGACGATCAGCTCCTGCGGGCGGGCATTATACGGCACTCACGGCGTTTTGGTGCGAGTTCGATCGGATCCTCGGCTAAATTCGAATGGCATCGCCCGTCGTACGGCGAGGGGGCGTATCGTTTCACCACGGCGGGGCGGACAGAAGAGATGTATTCGCGGGAGGGGATTGGCCCACTCTCGATGAGACTCGAACCATGTGCCCTGCGGCAGCGCTTACCGTTCGCGCAAATACTGCCGCACTCGTTCCACAATGGCACGATCGTGGTCGACCATTTGCAAGTCGTGCGTTTCGTCAGGGAGAAACCAGCCCATGGCCTGTCCCTCTCCTAATTCAAGCGGTTGGTCTTCGTATCGTTCAACGAAGACATATTTCGTATTCTCGTCCTCGCCCTCTCTAAACACTTGTGTCATGAGAAAATACGGGTCTTGTACGTGATACGACAATTCTTCTCTCACCTCGCGCTTGAGTGCGTCCGATGGATGTTCTCCTGGCTCTATCCCGCCTCCAAAAAATGCCCAGTAATTAGGTAAACGAGGGGCGTCGGGGGTGCGGTGCTGGAGGAGGAGACGCCCCGATGCGGTATACAGAATGAAGAGAGCCACATTGCGCACGGCCATGTCGCACCATAGCCTATACGCCCCAGTCAGGTGAAGCACATCGTCTATTCCCGTCGCTTCATAGAGGCCTCCCTCAATGATGGTGCTGCTCGCGCCACGATGAACCTCGCCAAACTGCGCTGAAGACCTGACCGCGCCCGTCGTCAGCTCTAGGCGCATTGCTAGCTCCCACTCGCGAGGAATGGCGCTATACGCAGTAGTCGGACCATCATTGTCAGGAGGCACGACCATGAGCACCACGACGACAGTCAAACAAAAAGGACAGACCTGTGCCCACTACGGATGTGGATGCCGGGTGACCGACGAGGCCTATTGCAGTCGTGAGTGTGAATCGGTGGCGAGCGGGCAGACCGGTTCTGCCATCTGCCCCTGCCCCCATCCAAACTGCAAAAGCCCGCATTAGCAGCGTGCAGACGTATCCGTACTCCGGGACGTTTTTTCCGGCTTGGGTTTCAATACAATCGGCAACACAGACGATGGCGGGTTCAAAGGCGGAGACCGTGTCGAAATCGAAGCCACCGACAACGAGACTGCGACTACGCTGATCAGCCGGTCCCTCTCAACGACATGACGCATCATCGTTGAGAGGGCGCCACCCACCCGGACCGGCCCTTCCTCGAATCTGCAAGCCGCCATCGCATGCAGCGCGCTGCCCTGTGAGGCTTGACTCTGCGACTATTCATACTCCTGTCGCTGCCAGGCTCCTTCGACGCACGATGCCAACCCGGATCTTCTCGTGAGGTTCTCGCACTCGCGGTCTTGCCGTTCAGCAGGTCTTCACGTATAAAGACCGACCACATCAGCAACTTAGCCGGTAAAGCAAGACCGCGCTGGTGGAACAAAGCCTCATACAGTACCCGTCTACGCGACTCGGCATTGTCTCCTCGGCCGACCAGAGAAGGGCAAGGCGGCATGGCAGTGACGACAGCGATAAACGCGAGTGGGCCGTGAGACTTGACTCAGGCAGCACCAACATTAGATAGATAGCCCACCGTTGACACGGTGATGACTCTTGATGAATCCTCATCATTACAGTAAGAATACAAATCATTGACGCAACGCGCCCGTAGCTCAGTCGGATAGAGCATCAGCCTTCTAAGCTGAGGGTCGCTGGTTCGATTCCAGCCGGGCGCACCACCTTCCGCTGTGTTCCTGCGATGAAGTTCCTCTCCCGCTATCGCATCCTGCTCTTTGTGCTCAGTAGCCTGTTGGCGTTGTATGCGCTGTTGGGTTTTCTGGTCGTTCCCTATGCGGTAAAGACCTACGGCATCCCTGCGCTGTCCGAACGTTTAGGGCATCCCGTCGTGCTTGACGATGTCCGGCTTAATCCCTTTACCTTTTCCGTGGAACTCACCGGCTTTGAGATTCAGGAGCCGGACCGCACGCCCATGCTCGGGTTTCAGGAACTGTTCGTCAATTTTGAAGCGACGTCGCTGGTCCGTTCTTCATACCTGTTCGATGAGATCCGTCTGATTCTCCCCTTTGGACTCGTGCATCTGCAGGCAGACGGGAAACTTAATCTTCTCGGCCTGGTCCCGCGCCCCTCCGAAGAGGCGAACCGGCCTGCGCCACCGGCGGAGCAACCAAGCAAGGGGGAGATGCCGTCTGTTGAGGTTCGGCTGCTCAGCATTCAACGCGGCGTGATCGAGTATCGGGATGATTCGAAGAAAAGGCCCGTGACGATTGATGTAGTGCCCATTGAAATTTCGGTACGGAACTTCAGCAGCCGGCGTGGAGGGGAAAATGCCTATGCCTTCACCGCGGAGTTCGGGGAAGGCGAAGTGCTGGCGTGGGAAGGCACCTTGCACCTCGATCCCATGGAGTCGGACGGGCATGTCTCGCTGTCGCATGTCAGCCTGAATACGTTTTGGCCCAGCCTTCGTGACCGGTTTCGCTTCGATATCTTGAGCGGGATATTGTTGGTCGATGCCCGCTATCACTTCGATACGCACCTCGCGCCGGTCAATCTGCGGATGACAGAGGGCAAGGTGCAGTTGGCGGATTTCCGGCTGTCTGAAGCAGGGAATCGCGAGCCGGTGCTGACCGTGCCCTCTTTCGGGATCGACGGCATCAGCATGGACCTGTTGAAGCGCGAGTTGGGAATCGGCACCGTAGCCTTGACCGGCGCGGAGATTCGCGCCTGGCTTGGACAGGATAAGGTGGTGAACTTTCAATCGCTCTTTGCGCCGGTTGCCGCCACGACGGAAGCCTCTGCCCAGCCGGAGCCTCCTGCTGCAGAAGCAGGACAACCCTGGAAGGTGGCCGTGCAGGCGGTGGAGATCGCACACACTCAGGTGGCGTTTGAAGATCGAAGTCTTGCGACGCCGGTTGAACTCACGCTCGACGATCTGCATATGACGATGAACGATGTGCAGGTGCCGTTTCAGGGTGCGATGCCGGTCACGGCCGGTTTCCGGCTCAATCAGCGGGGCACGGTGGAAAGCAAGGGCACGCTCCGTCTCGATTCCCTGCAAGCTGCGCTGGCGCTCAAGCTGGATCATATCGAACTGCGGCCGTTCCAAGCGTACCTCGATCCGTTCGTTCAGCTTCAGATCCTGGACGGTGAATGTGCGTTGGACGGAGAACTCGTCTATCGGAGCCGCCATGAAGCGGAGCCGATGATGCAGTACAAAGGCCAGGCCGGGCTCAATACGCTTCACCTGGCCGACCGGGTTTCATCGAAGGAGTTTCTTGGATGGACCGCCCTCAGCTTGAGCAACATGGCGTTGGATGTGGCGCCGACAACCGTCAAGATCGGCGAAATCGCGTTACGAGATCCGGCGATACGTCTCGTCACCGACAAGGACGGGACGACCAATCTCTCGCGCGTGCTGCGTCCGCCCAATGCCCCTCCGGCTCCCGCATCGAAGCCGGTCGAGACCGATACACCTAAGAAGGCTGCGGCCCCCACACCGGTTGAGATCGCCACCGTCCGGTTGACCAACTTGTCGGCGACCTTCATCGATGAATCGATCACCCCGACCGTGACCACCGGTATCACGGATCTGACGGGCACGATCAAGGGCCTTTCGTCACGGCAGATTGCCAAGGCAGAGGTGGCCTTGGCCGGAAAGGTGGACGAGGTCGCACCGCTGAAGATCCAGGGGCAGATCAACCCGCTGAGCGAAGACACGTTTACGCATCTGACGTTTGTATTCCAGGGAGTGGATTTGACACCTGTCTCGCCTTATGCGGGCAAGTTCGTGGGCTATCCGATCACAAAGGGAAAGCTCTCGCTGGATCTCATGTATCAGATCTCCAAAAAGCAATTGGTCGGGGAGAATAAGCTGCTGGTCGATCAGTTGACGTTCGGAGACAAGACTGACAGCCCGGATGCGACGACGCTCCCGGTCCGCCTGGCCGTGGGTCTGTTGAAGGACCGGCGGGGCCGGATCGATATCGATATGCCGGTGCGAGGCGATTTGAACGAACCCGATTTCCGGTACGGGCGGGTCGTGTTGAACGCGCTGGTGAACCTCCTCACCAAAGTGGCCACCTCTCCGTTTTCGGCGCTGGGCGGACTCGTTGGCGGCGGTGGAGAAGACTTACAGTTTGTGGAGTTTCAGGCGGGAAGCGAGGGCCTCGAGGCGGCGGAACAACGGAAATTGGAATCGATCGCCAAGGCCTTACAGGAGCGGCCCGCGCTACGGGTGGATGTCACGGGAATTGCCGACCCAACAAGGGATCGACAGGCCCTTGCTTTGCAGAAGATCGCCACCGAAGTCCAACGGCGGTTCACGCAGGGAGGCACGAAGAACGTGCAAGCTGTGCCCTCTCCCTCGCGTGAGTTCGAGCTCCTCAGCGACCTCTATGCGGAGAAGTTGGGGAAGCAGCCGATGAAGCGGGAAGATCTTCCCGGAGGAAAATCCGTTGAGCGGGTGTTGACCGCCGATGAACTCCGGCAGCAACTCTTTCCTGCCATGACGGTGGAGGATTCTGAACTGCGGGCTCTGGCGCAGGAACGCGCGAAGGCCATTCGCGAACATCTGATCGAGCAAGGCCACTTGCCCGATGAACGGGTCTTTCTCGTCGAGGCCGAACTCGTGGCATCGGACAAGCCGCAGATTCAAGTCCATTTGAGTTTGACGGGGAGCTGACCGATCCGGGGAGGCTAGGGCTTGGGCTGGTACCGCATCCGCGTGCCGTGCAGGAGCGAGAGTTCGATCTCACTGGCGGTTAAGTCGATCGGGAAATACGCCCCTGAAATTTTTGCGGCGTTGATGCTGGCGCCTTCCAGCTTGGCTTTGCGGAAGTCGATGCCGCGAAGGTCCGCCTGCCGGAAATAACATTCGCTGAAATCCAATCCGTCGACTTCCAATCCGCGCAAATCCAGCCCGCGCAGATCGCAGCGGGTCAGGTCGACCGGTTCACCTGCCGCACGTTTGACGTTAAATTCCTTGATGCACCCCTCGCGAAGGAGACGGTACATGGCATCGTTGGCGATCCTAAGTCCAGTCGCGGGTGGTCTCATGTTGTCCATGCGAGCTCCTTTGGCACCTGTGTTCCTTATCGGAACCAGGAGCCGAAACTTGAGGGGAGTATCGTTGTCATGGCTCCCGCTGCGTGCCAGCACCCCTTCCCGCTTGCGCCTTCCTGCTCAGAAACGGTAGTCTTACACGATTGTCGGCTTTCATGTGCCAATTCTTTCACCACGTTCGACGAGATATTGAAGGAGGGAAATCATGGGATTACGACTGGGCGACGATGCCCCGAATTTTAAAGCGGAAACGACCGACGGCACGATTAATTTTCATGACTGGCTGGGGAACGGGTGGGGAATTTTGTTTTCGCACCCGAAGGACTATACCCCGGTGTGCACGACGGAATTGGGTTACATGGCCAGAATCAAGGGCGAATTCGAGAAGCGCGGCGTGAAGATTTTGGCCATCAGTGTGGACCCGCTTGATTCGCATCGCGGCTGGATGAACGACATCAATGAGACGCAAAACTGCACGGTGACCTATCCGATCATCGCCGACCCCGAGAAGAAGGTCGCCAACTTGTACGACATGATTCACCCGAACTCGCTGGACAGCATGACGGTGCGGTCGGTGTTTGTCATCGGCCCCGACAAGAAGATCAAGCTGATGCTGACCTATCCGGCGTCGTGCGGCAGGAATTTCGATGAATTGCTGCGGGTGGTGGATTCCCTGCAATTGACTGCCAAATATAAAGTGGCGACGCCGGTGAATTGGAAGGATGGCCAGGATTGCATCATCACCCCGGCGGTGAGCGATGCCGAAGCCAAGACCCTATTCCCCAAAGGATTCAAGTCGGTGAAGCCGTATCTGCGTCTGACACCGCAACCCAACAAGTAACGGCAGCAGCTCCTACCATTGTCCAGGCAGAGCAAGAGGAGTCGGCCGATAGGCCGACTCCTCTTGTTGTGTTGTAGCCAGGCACCCTGCCGACTTGACGCCTTGGCTGCTCAGGGCCAGAAACACCATGCCATGACCGGCAGCATGCCACTGACATGTGGACAGGGGGAAGGGCGCTGTTGGCGTGCATGCGTGCCGGTCAGGTTCAGACCAGCAGCAGTCCTGCTTGGCGAGTGTTGTGCCAGGCAGCGGTTTTGGCAAAGCGATCGAATCCGCGTGCGCCGGTTCGGGGAAAACGCTCGCGCGCCTCGGCCAATCGGGGGTAGTCGTGCCCGTCCCGGTGTGGTGAGGGACTGGCATTCCGGAGCAGATCGAGGAGCCAGTGGACCTGATCTGAGGAGACGCTGATGGAGAAATCCTCCATGCAAGTCGGCAGGATGATCTTGGTGCGCATAGTGCCTTCTGCCGCCACGACCGGACGTCCACCGATCCAGACGCACCGCCGCTCGGCGGTCAGAGGTTCGGGGGCCGCATCGGCCAACGCCCGGGTCAGCCAGGTTTTTGCGACGCGAGGAGGTTGCACGGCTTCTGGAAACCATTGTTGGACCGGCACGGTCAGCCCTGCTTGCTCGATGTAGTTGAGAATGGCCGTGCGAAGGCCTTCGCCGAGCCAAGGCGGGCAGGAGGCGCGGGGGTCGGCATGACGGAGATCGTTTTCGGCGAACCCTTCGAATGACGGCCCGAGAATGGTGATGCCGTCCGCGGCGGGATTGAGTCCCACCGGGCTGTGGGCGGTGACCGTAAAGCGGTGCCAGAATGCCGATTGCAACAAATTGTCGGCAAACAATTGCCGGACCCGTTCCAGAGAATCCACTGTGTCGGCGATGGTTTCCCCCGGCATTCCGTACATGAGGTAGGCATGGACCAGAATGCCGGCATGACGAAAGGCCGCGGCGACTCTGGCCGTTTGGTCCACCGTAATTCCCTTTTTCATCTGCCGGAGCAAACGGTCAGAGGCCGCTTCAAGTCCTGCCGTGAGGGCGATGCAGCCGGATGCCGCCAGAAGCCTCGCCAGGTCCGGTGAAAAGGCTTCCTCGAAGCGGATGTTCCCCCACCAGGAAATGGTTTGATTCGTTTCTAAGAGGCGAAGTGCCAGGGCTTTTAAGGCGGCCGGTGGCGCGGCTTCGTCGACGAAGTGAAACCCGCGCTGGCCGGTCTCTTGGATCAAGGCCTCGATCTGCTCGATCAGGACGTCGGTGGGCGTCATCTCATAGCGCGCAATGTAGCTCAGCCCGACATCGCAGAACGTGCATTGTTTCCAGTAACAGCCGTGCGCGACGGTCAGTTTATTCCAATGGCCCTCCGACCAGAGCCGGTGCATCGGATTGAGGCTGTCGAGGATCGAGAGGTAACGGCCCAACGGGAGGCCCTTGTAGGTCGGTGTGCCGAGTTCATGCATGGGGATGTCGGGCTCGGTGTTGCCGTTTCGAAATTGCACCTCCCCGTCGGCCAGCACAAAGGTGCGGCACAGAGTGGTCAGTGGCCGTGCCCCAGCCAGAAAGTCGAGTAGGCACAGAAAGGGCCGTTCGCCGTCATCCAGCGTAACGTAGTCCACGTATCGGAACAGGCGCGGGTCTTCTAGTCGCCTGAGTTCTGTGTTGACATAGCCCCCGCCCAGGACGACGGCAGTCGCCGGCCGCTGCGCCTTGACCGCCTGTGCAATGCGCAACGCGCCGAACAGATTGCCGGGAAACGGCACGGTCAGACCCACCACATCGGGCGAGCGGTCGGCGAGGATGGGGGCGAGCGCCTCAAGGAGGAGCTCGTCCGTGAAACTGAGGGGCCCGGCCAGCGCCTGTTCAATTCCATCGAATGAGGAGGTCGCCTGCATGATCTGCTCAGCATAACGATTCAGGAGTAAGTGGGGCGCGATGGTTTCATGGAGGAGGTCAGTCAAATCTTCCAAATACAGCGTCGCGCGGTGACGGGCGCTGTCGGTCGGAGAAGTAGGGAAAGGGCTCGATCCCGGTCGCCCGTCGGCGGCGAAGCGAGGACCTTCCGGAAGAAATCCGGGCCGGGCAAGATGCGGAGCCAGCATCGGATCCTTCCCCTGAAGAAAGGCGATGACCGGTTCGATAGTCGCCAGATAGCTGTCTTCGAGCGCCAGGAACTGCTGCACCTCTCCGCGCCAGGGCCTCTTGCTGGATTTGATGCGACAGAACGCCTCCTGAAGTCCGGGCCGTGAGAATAGACGCAGGATCATGTCGAGGCCGAGATCGGCCTGTTCCGCTTCGTACCCTCGAGATCGCAGGAAGCCTGTGAGGTAGGCCGTCGCGGGATACGGCGTGTTTAATTGCGTGAGCGGGGGAATGATGAGGAGCACACGGGGTAGCGCCATGCCTGGGAGATACCATACTGCACTGCGCCGCTGCCAGTGATCAGACGAGGAGCCGGCAGCGTGCGTTAGGCCGTGCGCATGGTGGATTGGATGAAATAGCCGGTCCACCGTTTCAGCCGGAAGTATTCGACGATGGGGCGGGGCAACTCTTCACGTGACACGGCACGGAGGATAGTAAGAACGGGGTCTTGCAGAAGATCGACGATGTGAGAGTCTTGGCCCGGCCGTAGATGATAGATCAGCACCAGAGGCTTCATGCGATTCTTGAAGTTGATGTTCAGGACGAGGCCGAATGAGCCGTCAGACAAGGAGACAACGGTTCCCGGGGGATACACGCCCAATGTCTGAATCATGGCCACCACAACCTCGGTCGAAAACAGCTGCTTCTGGTGTTTGTACATGGTCGCCAGCGCTTCAGCCGGTGAAAGCGCTTCCTCGGCGTAAAGGCTGTTGACCAACGTGTCGTAGTGGTCGACGGCGCTGACGATTCTCGCGGGGAATGAAATCTGGTCCCCTTTCAGCTTCTCGGGATATCCGGAACCATCCAGTCGTTCATGGTGGCTGCGGATGACGTCCAGCACCTCTTCGGGAATGCCGGGAAATCCTCGCAGCATCTCCACGCCGAGATAGGGGTGCAGCTGGTACTTCACATGTTCGGGTTCAGACCGGCGGGCGCGAGTTTCTAAAATATGACGCGGGATCCGTCGCTCTCCGATGTCGAGTAACAGCCCCGCCAGGCCGATCATCTGCAGCGTGTGCTGATCGATGCCAAATTGCTGGGCGACCATCATCGAAAGGGTCGCCACGTTCAGTGAATGGAGGACGGTCGCATCCTCGATATCTTCAGGGTCGAAAGCGCTGGCCACGGTGCCGGCGGCCTGAGTATTGGTCAATAAGGTGCTGATGCCGCCGATCATCGTCTCGGCAGAACGCATGCCTTCCTCGGATCCGCTGGTGAGCGCGTCCATCATCTCACCGGTGGTGCCGAGCATCTGGCGATAGGTTTCCGAGGCCAGCTCTACGGCCTGATGATAGTCGCCATGCGTGGGCAGCTCTTCATCCGTGTGGGCAGGATGGGTCCCGGTAGCAGTCTCGTCAGGAGCCGGGTGTGTCGCTGGCTCGCCCATGTCGGTCGATGTCGGAACGGGTTCGCCTGCTGTTTCGTCCGTCTCCGGGTCTGGATCTGATTCTCGCGGGTAAATGAGGACGGTCGTGAGACCAAGACCCTTAATCGTGGCGATCTGACTTTCAGAGCTCAGTTTGAACGAACGTCGTGGGAAGGGATGTCTGAACCAGCCGCAATTCAGGTCAACGTACATCCCCACACGAAGGTGCTCAGGGCTGAGCGTTCGTGCGCCAGACTTGTCGAGTTTTTTGGAATCGTCGGTGTTGGTTGTGGCCATGATTGCTCAGAGACAGGCAGGGGATCACTCTATACGGTACGTACTTCGGCTATGGCCTGTATCGGAGGCCAGCTTAGGAAACTTGAAAAAACGAGGGGATAGCCTGTGTCGCCGCCTGATCGCTTTGTAGGAGAGATGGAAAAACGTCCAGGGCTGTGCGAAGTAGGTCGGGTACGTCAGGAGCTTGAAATAACGTGTGATATTAGAAGGTTATGGAGCAAACCTTGAGCTCGTGTGGAGAGACGAACTAAGGAGCGTCCCGTGCTTCGAGCAGGCGAATGAATTCCTGGCAGGCCGTTCGGATACGAGTGGGGTCGCGACGCAGGTCGCTGCCAAGCACGAAGAGCACGTCGGTTCCGTAGAGTGCGAGCATCTCATGGATTCGTGACGCACTCATCTTCCCGGCGGCGGATGGAAAAATCGGAGGACAGGGGCTCAAACGGTTTCGGCAGGCGCGCCCAATGCTGCGGCAATCCTCCTCCGAGATCGGGAAATCCAATCCGAATGTGGGATAGATCGAGACATCGGCACCGGCCAATCGGGGAAAAAGACCGAAGAGCACTGCAGGCGCGATGCCGCTGGCCGGATTGACGTAATGACTGCCTTGAAAGTCCGGATGCGCGATCAAGGGGAGTGACGGGGAAGGGAGGCGGGCCATCGAGCTGAGGGCGTCAAAGCCGGTCAGCCCGGGACACAGTAGCAGCGCGCCGGCACCGGCGTTTTGCGCAAGACAGGCCCGGTCGAGGAGCGTGGGCCAGGGACCCGACACGTGAGGCGCGTAGAGGCAGCGTTTGCCCGTTTGTCTGGATGCCCTGGCAATGGCTTCGGCGCAACGGGTCACACGCTCTGCGAATGGACAGAACGGGTGATCACCGAGACTTTGATCGTCCTTAATCACATCCACTTCGCCGAGTGCAAATTCGTAAGCCAGGTCAGCGAGGGCCTGCGGAGACCAGCCGAGTGGTTTCAGCACGGCGCAGACTAAAGGACGGGCGTGAACTTCAAGTGCTGCGCGAAGTCCGGAGACTCCGAAACGGGGGCGGGTCATCCTGGCGAGAGCCCCATCCGGGATCGCGAGGTTCGTGAGGCGAACCCCGTACCTTAATCCCGCCATCCCGAAGCTCATGTGGAGGAGGGTGCCCATGGTTCCATCGAGCAGTTCAACTGGAAACGTCAGCACCGCGCGGTGAACGCTATCGTTCACCCTGTCGATGCCGACCACATGGCCGAGCAACTCCTCACGAATCACACCTGCCGGAATCACGTGATCGGCGGCCTCGACGGTCTGGTCGATGCAAAGGACGACGGCCCGCCGCTGCGCATCCTCCGCCGATCCGTGAATGTCATATTCCACCGAAAAGCGTTGCCCGGAAAGATGAAGGTGGTGATCGGACATATTCGTTCCTTGCGGTTGCACTGCCGAGGCGTGAGAGGGTACCGTATTTGCGCCCCGCACGGAAGCGTCTGCGTGTGGTCACTCATGTTGCGAGAAATCATGGCTCCAAAATCAAACTGTCTTCATCGGCTCCGGTTGTCGGCGCTGGCCGTCTGTGCGGCGATGCAGTTGTCGGTGGCAACCTGGTCTTGTGCCGCGGAGGCGGGACCACGCGTGCTCGACCTGACCTATCCATTTGACGATACGACCCAAGTCTGGCCCAACAATCCTCCGTTTCATCGGGACTCCACCCAACGGGGCGGCACGGCCACCGAAGCCTGGTATGCCACCGGGCAGGTGGCCTTGTCGGAGCATGCAGGCACGCATATGGATGCGCCTATTCATTTCGCGCAGGGCCAGGCGGGGATCGACGGCATTCCGGTCGAGCAGCTGATGGGGCCTGCGGTGGTCATCGATGTGCGTGCCGCGGCGGCCGATGACCGTGACTATCGTCTGTCCACGAACGACATCCGTCGGTGGGAGGCCAGCCATGGGACCATCCCGGCCGGCGCCATTGTCATGATGCTGACCGGCTGGGGCGCCTATTGGAACGATCGTGAACGATACTTCGGCAGCGCGACCCCGGAGAGCGCGACCACACTGCATTTCCCCGGCTTCTCGAAGGAGGCGGCAGAGCTGCTCGTCAAGGAACGGCACATTTCCGGAATCGGCATTGATACGGCCAGTATCGATTACGGGCCCTCGCAGGATTTTGTCGTGCATCGGATCGTGAATGCGGCGGGCCTCTATGGGCTTGAGAACGTGGCAGGTCTGGCAGAGGTTCCCGCGTCGGGCGCCAGGCTCGTGGCGCTGCCGATGAAAATCGCGGGAGGCACCGGCGCGCCGGTTCGCATCATTGCGCTTCTTCCGCCGCGAGACGGCAAATGACGAATGAGGCAAACCGGTGTCGCCTCTATAGCGACTTCAACTGCCCGTTCTGTTATGCGATGCACGAACGGCTCTATGCGCGTGGTCTCATGGAACAGGTCTCCTGGCATGGGGTGCAGCATGCCCCGCATTTGCCGCAGCCCATGGCCACATGGGCCGGGCATTTACAGGCGGAATTGAAGCAAGAGGTGGAGATGGTCCGGCGGCTTGCGCCTGAACTGTCGATTTCACTGCCGGCGGGAAAGCCGAATACCGGATTAGCCATTACGGCCTCGGCTCGCGCCCTGCGTACGGATGCCACTCGAGCCGCTGAGTTTATCCGTTCGTTGTATCGCCTGTTCTGGGTGAACGGGGCGGATCTCTCCGATGGACAGCTGTTGCGGCTGGAAGCGGAACGCCACGGGTTTGCAGGAACAGCCCTGCTTGGCCCGGCTGCGCCCGCCATAGATTTGATGCTCCGCGAATGGGGAGAGCGCTGGGAAGAGGCAGACCATCAGGGCGTGCCGCTGTTGCAACGGGCGGACAACCAACTGTTGGTCGGGCTGGTTCCCGAGGAGACCCTCAAGCAATTCTTCACCCGCGGCTAGCCCCCGCCTCCTGTACGAACGAGAGCCCCGCCACTCACGACGCGTCTTGCGTTTGTGCCGCTTCCTGACCTGTCTCTCCGAGTAGCGCAAACGTCTGAATCAGTTTGTCAGAGTTCTCTCTCATGATATGAGTGGCCTATGGCAGGCGGCTCCCGTCCTGTCTTGCTACGTACTCACAGGAGTCCATCATGAAATCGATCTGCTCTTCTTTCGCCGTCGTCTTGCTTGTCGGGGTGTTGGCGCAGGCTCATCCCGCTCTGTTGCTGGCCGCTGATTCCGCCTCGAGTGCCACGAAGTCTTCGACCGCTCCGGTTGAGGTGAAACCGGAAGAGACCAAGACGGACATGTATATCAGCCTGTATGTGCAAGGCAGCCGGCCGCTGAATCGTCCGGCCCGGTTGCAAGAAGACCCGTTCACGAATACGGACGTTCAAGGTGGCTTGGGCGGCGGATTGAAGATCGGATTTTTCCCGGCATTTGCCGGGCGCTATCTGGGACTGGAAGCCGAATTGTCGGGCCTCGACGGGAAGGTGAACGCGCCCACGGCGACGAGCGGGGGCGTGACGAGATCGACGAATTTTCGTCTGCAATCGATCAACGCCATGGCCAACGTCCTGTTGCGCTATCCGGGGGAGACGATCCAGCCGTATATCGGCGTCGGCGCGGGCTTGTCGGGTGGATTTGCCCGCGATTTGAATTTCCAGCACAGCACGATCGGCGTGGTGCATGAAAATGCCGCCGACGGGGCATTTGCCTACCAGTTCCTCGGCGGCGTCCGCGCCAATGTCACGGACCGCCTGTTTCTCTTCACGGAGTACAAATATTTCGTGGCGAATTATCAGTGGGAGAGTGAGTTCACGGACGGCTCCCGAGGCCCCTCGTTCACACTCAATTATCGCACCCATATCATCGCCGGTGGTGTCGGTATGACTTTCTAGTCAGCCTGTCCCTGCTTGCAGGTCGCCATCCAGAGGCATAAGATGAGGCATCGCATCCACGCAGATCTCGTAGCATGGAGGAAATGCGGTGTTCTGGGACCAGCGGCATTCGACGCAGAAACCAGACCGGCGCTGTTCGTTTTGCGGCAAGCCTCAGGATGCCGGCCGGACGCTCGTGACGAATTCGGAGCCGTTCGCCTGCACCTCGTGTCGGAGCCAGGCAGCGGTGTCCATCTGCGAGGAATGTATTCAGCGCTGTTCCCTGTCCCTTGCCAAGAACAAGGCTCAGAGTTCCCCTGCGTCAGCCTCCCCCCTCCCGCTGGTGATTCCGAAGCCCACGGATATCAAAGCCAAGCTCGATGAATATGTGATCGGGCAGGATCGCGCCAAGAAAGTCCTTTCCGTCGCCGTGCACAATCATTACAAACGGATTGTGAATCGGGAGCGGCTCAAACACGTCGATCTCGAGAAGGGCAACATCCTCATGATCGGCTCGACCGGGACGGGAAAGACGCTGCTGTCCCAGACGCTGGCCCGTATTCTTCACGTGCCCTTCACCATTGCCGATGCGACGGCGCTGACCGAGGCCGGCTATGTGGGGGAAGATGTCGAGAACGTCGTCCTCAAGCTGCTCCAGAATTGCGATTACGACGTCGCCCGTGCCGAAACCGGCATCATCTATATCGACGAGATCGACAAGATCAGCCGCAAGTCCGAGAATCCTTCATTGACGAGGGATGTGTCCGGCGAAGGGGTGCAGCAGGCGCTCCTGAAACTGGTCGAGGGGACTGTGTGCAACGTGCCGCCCAAAGGCGGACGCAAGCATCCGGAGCAGGACTACATCCGCGTGGATACGACGAACATTCTCTTTATTGCCGGCGGGGCGTTCGTCGGATTGGATGCCATGGTCGCCCAACGGACGATGCCCAAGCGGTTGGGATTCGGCGCAATCGCTCCTGCCGGTGAGCTCGACGGCCACAGCGAAGTGTTGCAATGTGTGCAATCCGAAGACCTGCTGAAATTCGGGCTCATCCCGGAATTTGTCGGTCGATTCCCGGTCCTGACCACCCTGGCAGATCTCGACGTCCCGGCGCTCATTCGGGTCCTCAGCGAGCCGAGGAATGCGCTGGTGAAACAATATCAGGCCCTGTTCGAGCTAGAGGGCATCGACCTCCAATTTACCGATGCCGCCGTCAAAGCCGTGGCTCGCCGGGCAGCGGTGATGAAAACCGGTGCGCGGGCGCTTCGCACGATTCTCGAAGAGGTGATGCTGGACCTGATGTATGACGTGCCGGCGTTAAGCGGCGTCAAGTCCGTCGTGATTACCGAAGAAGTCATTGCCGGCATCGGACAGCCGAAGATTCTCGCCTGACAGTCGCACACGACAACAATCGATTCTTGATTGTTCCTCTACCTGGCGACAAACCTCGCCACTCGCGTCGATCTCGCCGTCAGACAAGGCGCGCCCACTCTCCCGGTACTCAGCGAGTGCCGTTCAGGCTGCGTGCCTGACTCGTGTTTCGCCTGAGTCGGTGTCGAAGGAATGGCCGGCATCAGGCGCCGAGGTGAGGCGTCGTCTCTCAGACTCGCTCTCGCCCGCCATGGACCAGGCAATCAGCCAAACCAGCGCGATCATCGTTCCAACACCGATAATCTCGACCTCCATGTGGCACCTCCGTTGATCGAACAACAGATTGTTGGCCGGGACGCCGATAGAGCCATCGCTTGACGCAACATCTATGGCGTCTCTGATCCCTCAGGCTGCCGGCTTGCGACGGCCTTAGGCTGCCTGACGCGAGCCTGTCGACGCGGATCCGACCGTCTGATTCGACTCACCGAACCCCTCTGCCGGCGAGTCGGACGAACCGCCCCCTGCGCCATACAGAATGTCTATGCAGACGAAGAGAGTTCCTACCATCGCCAAGAGACCGGTCACGATTCCCCAATAGACTCCTGACATAGGCCACGCTCCCGCGCGGGTCTTGCGCGAGTCCTCTGTGCGCGCGCCGCCGTACCGGACGGCAATGCCTGCTGCAGATGAAGGGTACGCGAGCGCGTAAGGATGCGTTGAGTGGAAGCTTGCAATTCGGCGGTGTGAAGAGACGAGGTTGGCTGGGAGCAGGGTACACCTGCCATGTTCATCCTGTCGGATTTGCGTCCCAAGGAAGAACATCGCTCCGACCTCCAGGTTGAGGCGGGTCGTACACCAGAAATGTATTCTATGCCCCGGTCATACCTTGGTCAAGTGCACGCTCGGCGACGACTAGGGCACGACCGACGCGCTTCAGATCACGTCGTCATTGGCGAGCGGAGGCTGTTGGGGAGTGCGGGAGGATTTGAATCGCAGAGTGAATTCCTGCTGATCCGTATCGGGTGAGCGTCGAAAGGATCCTTCGGCGCTCATGTGTTCCTGTGAGCGAGACTTGCCTTGAGGAAACAGTTTGAGGCGAAACTCTCCCGCCTGTTGCTGCGACGACCCTTTGCCGGGCAGCTTGCCCTCCACGTCGACGTATTCCTGCAACGTGGAGAGGGCTTGGTTGTAGAGGTGGCGAAGCGCGTCCTTTGGAATGAGGTGGTCGAACAACTCACTGGCTTGCGTGCCCTGACCCTCCGCGGCAGCTGCGAGATGGACCCCAGTCGTCATTAAGAGAGATGCGGCCGAAAAGATGGTGGCGATGATCCATATCCGCATGGTTCTAGTCTATCGAAGGCAGGAAAATCAGTTCAAGGTGCGCGAAAGTTTTTCGGGCCTGGAAAAAGTCCGGTCAATGACAGCAGCTAACAGCGCGACAGCAGTTTTTCGTTCCGATTCCATTGAGACACCGCGCCGCTCGTATCGGTCAGTTCCATCTTATCCTGGGACAAAACGCGAACGGAGAGGGGTGGCGTTTTGCTTTGCGGGACGACTAATCGAAACCGGTCTTGTTCCTGCTCGACACGACCGGTCTGCGACGTCGCTCGGAAAAATTCCGAGACATTGGCCGCGGTAATCGTCCAGACAAATTCTTCCTGCCGATCGACAAACTTGGACGACCCTTCCCAGGTGCCCACCAGGGATGGTTCAACCGCCGGAAGCCGTTTGACGGCGACCTTCCGTGGAATCACCGTGAACGACTGCCAGAGGAGCGGATCGAACTTACTCGGTTCTTGATTCTTCGCCAGTTTATCCCAGGTCACGCTGAGGATACCGGTGGTGGAAAAGCGGTCGCTGCCGGCAACTTGATAGGTGCCGTGCAAAATCTCCTGGTAGGATTCGGCTTCCCAGCGTCCCCGGTCCGCGATGATCGTGCCCGGCATGACCACGGCGGTCGTCATCGACCAGGTGCCGCGTTCATTCAACGTCAGGTGGCCTTTGCCGTACATCATGCCGACGGGCACACAGCCGTACCATTCGCCGGCCCATTGTGAAGGAGTTCCTGTGATGCTTGGTTCCGCCGCAGCTGCCGGAGTTGCACGAATCGGAGCGCCAAGCCTGGTCGCGGCGACCTTCGCCAGGTTGGTGACCGCCGCTTGCGGATTGGCTTGCTTCGGGGACGTGAGCGAGAGCGTCACCAGCGCATCAGATTTTAAAAATGTCAGCTGAATTCCCCCGATGGGAGAACGAAGCGTGAACGCGCCGTCCCCAACGCCGGGGACCGGCTGGTTGCCGGCTTTTGAGCGCTGATCCTGAAACACACTCCTGCGATCCCCATCCGGACCGGCGTTCAGTTCCACCATGACCGTCTCTTGCGGATTCCGCTTCGCCTGATAGAGACATTGCCGATCATTCTGGCGTAGGCCCGGGGTGACCGGCGTGCCGATGGCGAATTCAACCTCGGCCTCCGTCACGATGAGACAGGCGTTCAGATTGGTTGAAATGACGTCATTGGATTGGGAGCAGCCGAGCAAGCTAACCGCCATCAAGAGGGCGGTAAATGCAGGGCGTAGTGAGGGCAGAGAAGCCATGGAATGTCACAGTCTAGGAGTGTTCAGCGACAAATTGCAAGGTGCGGCGATGCGTTCCATGCGGCGATCGCGATCATCAACACGAGAGAGACACACGGCTGTGTCTCATCGACGTATCCGGCAAAGTATTCAGGCGGGAACGAATGTTAGTGAGACGCCGTTGATGCAGTAGCGCAATCCCGTTGGCTCGGGCCCGTCTTCAAAAATATGTCCCTGGTGGCCACCGCAGCGCGCGCAGTGCACTTCGACCCGCGTCATAAAGAACTTGGTATCGGTGCGTGTTTCGACGACTTTCGGATCGATGGGTTGCCAGAAACTGGGCCAGCCGGTACCGCTCTCAAACTTATGCTCCGACGAATAGGCGGGGAGATCACAGCCGGCGCAGTGATAAATGCCGACCTGGTGATTGTCATGCAGCGGACTCGTAAAGGCCCGCTCGGTATCTTCATGCCGCAACACGCGATAGGCGGCGGAGGGCAGCAGCTTCTTCCATTCCTCGTCGGGCTTGGACACCTTCACGATCGGTCCGATCTCGATGTTCGATGGCATGGATCCTCTCCTTTGCCGGTTCATGTGAGACCCGCATCAACCAGGTGACATTCTTCATCCTGACATAGCTCTTTACGGAAGGGCAAGGCGATCGGATTGGCCAGTCACGGCTGTCACATTGTGCAAGAATAGTCGAGAGCGAAGGCGGTAATGAGCGGGGCCCCGGCTACTCAGCCGGGGCCCGACAGGTTATGACGCACTGGACGTCGCCATAGGGTCGTGTTTCTCCGCCGAGGCCGCATCCTGGTTGAAAGCCGCCGGCAGGACTTCTTCGATCCGTTCGACGGGAATGACCGTCAGTTCATCGCGAACTTCCTGTGGCACCTCTTTCAGGTCCTTCTCATTGGCCTTCGGCAGAATGATCCGCTTGATGCCGGCTCGATGGGCGGCCAGCACCTTCTCCTTGATCCCGCCCACCGGTAACACCAGCCCTGTCAGGCTGATCTCGCCGGTCATGGCCGTGTCGCTCCGGACCGGTTTGCCGACATAGGCCGAGGCCAACGCGGTCGCCATCGTAATACCGGCCGAAGGACCGTCTTTGGGAATGGCGCCCGAGGGCACGTGAATGTGAACCCCGTTCCGTTTGAAGCGCGAGATATCCAATCCCATGCTTTCCGCATGCGACCAGAGGTAGCTGCGGGCCGCACGAGCCGATTCCTGCATCACGTCGCCCAACTGTCCGGTGAGCGTCAACTCGTGACTGCCGGGCAGCAGGGTCGTCTCGATATACAGTACGTCGCCGCCCGTCGGCGTCCACGCCATGCCGGTAGCGACACCAGCCGGCAGATTCTTGCGCGCCTCTTCCGGCTGGAATCGTTCCTGCCCCAGCCATTCGTCCAGAAGCGCTTGCGTGATCTCCACCGGTGCGGCCGTGGCATCGGCAGGCCGATCGGCAAAGGCGACCGCCACTTTTCGCGTAATGCGGCCCAACATCTGCTCCAGTTGGCGCACACCGGATTCCCTGGTGTAGCGGCCGATCACATGGTCGAGCACGCTGTCGGACAACGTCACGTCTTCTGCCTTCAGACCGGCTTCTTTCAGCCGTCTCGGCCAGAGATACCGCAGAGCGATCTCGCGTTTTTCGCGTTCGCTATAGCCGTTCAGACGGATGATTTCCATACGATCGAGCAACGGCTGCGACAGCGTCTCCAGCGTATTGGCCGTCGTGATGAAAAACACCTTCGACAGGTCGAACGGCAGATCGAGATAATGGTCGCGGAACGTATGGTTCTGCGCGGGATCCAGAATCTCCAGCAAGGCCGCCGCGGGATCGCCGCGGAAGTCGCGGCCTAGCTTATCGACCTCGTCCAGCATGATGACCGGATTGTTCACGCCGGCTCGCCGCACGGCTTGGATGATTCGGCCGGGCAGGGCGCCGACGTAGGTGCGGCGGTGGCCGCGCAATTCGCCTTCGTCATGCAGCCCGCCGAGGCTGAACCGTTCGAAGGTCCGACCCATGGACTTGGCGATGGATTGCCCCAAGCTGGTTTTCCCCACGCCGGGAGGGCCGACGAGGCAGAGAATCGGCGCTTTGGCAGAAGGGTTCAACTTTAGGACCGCCAGGTGCTCGACGATCCGTTCCTTCACTTCCTTGATGCCGTAGTGATCCTCGTTCAACACCTTCCGCACGTGCGCGAGGTCTAGACCTTCTTCCGACGATGTATTCCACGGCAACTCGAGCACCAGCTCCAGATAGCTCCGGATGACCTGATGCTCCGGCGAGGCGCTGGGCGTTTTCGCCAGCCGCGTCAACTCGCGATCGGTTTCTTTTCTCACCTGTTCAGGAAGGTCGGCCTCCTGGATCTTCTTTCGCAGCACGGCGACCTCATCTTCTTCGCCGTTGCTCTCGCCCAGCTCCTGCTGAATGGTCTTCAGCTGCTCGCGCAGCAGGTATTCCCGCTGAGTTTTGCCGAGTTTTTCCTTGGCTTCGCTGGTGATTTTATCTCGCAACTGAAGAATCTGAACCTCCCGCGACAGCGTGGCGTACAGCCCACGCAACAGGTCCGCACGGGTGGAGGCTTCCAGCAATTGCTGTTCGCCGTCCAACGTGAGATTCAGCAACGAGGCGATGCGGTACGCCAACACCACCGGGTCTTCTTCGGTCCCCAGCGCCGCCACCGCTTCATGCACTCCCGGTGTCTGGATCAGTTTGGGCAGTTCGGTGATGATGTCGAGGATCGCTCGATGCAGCGCTTCGACCTCCGTACTCCGTTCGCTGGGAGCCGGCAATTGCTTCACCCGCGCCTGCAGATAAGGATCAACTTGATCCAGCTTCAGCAGTACGAACCGCTCCAATCCCTGGATCAAAATATTATAATGACCTTCCGGGCTTCGAACCGTCTGCTTGATGACGGCCTTGGTCCCGATTGTGTACAGGTCTTCGAGCGTCGGCTGATCGGTCTGGGCGTCTCGTTGCGCCACGACCAGCAAGGTTTTGTCTTCCGTTTTGAGCGCTGCTTCAACGGCCGCGATGGAACGGTCGCGTCCTACCGTCAACGGCATCATCGTGCCGGGGAAGAGCACCGTGCGTTTCAAGGGGAGTATCGGCAGGTTCGTGAGTATGGGGCCGTTCGAATCAGTCATATTATCCTCCGCTGTGCTCGGATGGTCATCGGGTGAGAGCAGCGCGACCGGGACAGAAGACAGGGTCACGCCCGTTCTTACCGGTTAAGATAGCCACAAGGCGGAGTGAGTCAAGCGCAGGTCAGGAAAGGGGGAGCGCTCACGGGCCGGACGCAATGCGGAGCGAGCCTGCAGGGTGGTCAAAAAGGCCGTCCAGCGAGGCCGCAGCGAGGAAAGAGGCGAAGCGTAGCCTTGCGGTACGTTGAGCTTCTGCGGGATGCGAGGACAACGCCGGCGGTCTTTTTCACCATCCTGCTATCGGTCGATGAAGAGGCTACCCTGATTTTCGATATAGGTTTTGCGATTCAACCGTTCCGGTCGCGCCTCTCCGTTTCGAAGTGGAACGGCAGAATAGTCGTCTCTGCCCTCCAGGTCGAAAAATGCGCCGATGCTCGTGTCCGCGCCCTGACCTAATCCTCGACCGACGAAGTACTGATCGGCGCCGCCTTCTTCAATGAACAGACCCCAGCCGCCAAGATCCGCCATCCCCAGGCCGGTCGAGGTGGGCAGGTCATAGAAGTCGCTGTCCGGACCACCATCCACGGCCAGGGCGACGCTGCCATCCCAGGCTGTGCCGCCGTTGTAGAACGGTCCCTTGGATCCGTACCGATCCTTCCCCTGATAGTCCAGGCTCAGGCCGACGCCGAAATGGGCGGCTGTTCCCACGCCGTACCGCGCTGACTGGTGTTCGTCATCGCCGGCCAGATCGAGTTTCACGCCAAGCCCGAAAAAGTACCCGTGCCCTTGTGAAAAGTTTGCGCTGCGATAACGATCCCGACCCGCCAGATCGATCAGCAGACCCCATCCACCGGCCAGACTCTGAGCCCGGTGCGCCGACTGTTTGCTGAAGACGCGGAGCCCCGCGCCGGTACCGAGCCCGAAACAATCGTATTGAAAGCCCGGATCCTGCGGTCGGGCATGCGGCGCATCTGTGTCATTGTAGGCGCTGGGATATTTTCCCCCGCATTCATAGGAGTCATTGCCGGACACATCGATGAGGGCGCCCACACCCAACGGCCCGCCGAAGCCCAGCGCGTACCCGAAACTCGTATACCGATCGTCGCCGGCGCGGTCCAGCAGGAGACCGAATCCGCCGAAGGCCGCGCCTTGAGTAAACCGGGTTCCTTCGTACACATCCTGTCCTTCTCCATCATACAGGATCCCGAGCCCTGCAAAGCCGACCCCTCCGGAACCAAGCGCTAACTGGTAGGTATCGTCTCCACTGTGGTCGATGACGATGCCGATGCCGGCGCGCCCTGTGGCCAATCCGAGCGCGGCGGGCTGATAGAGATCGTTGCCGCTCAGGTCGATCACCACACTGTTGCCGAGGTCGCTGTTCGGGCTTGCGCCGATGAGTCCTCGATAGGTGTCGTTGCCGCCGAGGTCGATGATGAGCGCGGCGCCTTTGTCGAGGTCATACGTATTGGGGCCATGGCCGCCGATCACGAGCAGGCCGTAGGAGGTCTGCTGAACGAGGAGCAGATCGCCCGTTATGCCGGAAACCGCCTGCGTAATCGGCTTTCGATGGTGAAGCGCGATGTCTAATTGTTGCAAAAATTTCCGGTTGCCCAGCCGGGCCAATCGCTGCGCGGCGGCAATGAGCGGCGCATAATCCACCTGCTGTATGAGCAACGTCGCATAGCGGCCGGCCGCTTCCGCTTCCGCCAACCCGGTCGGCGGCGTAATGTGCGGAATGAAGTGTTCCGCCAACGGGCGCGCCTGGGTGAAGAGAAAGTCCCGATCCTGTGGCGACAGGTGGCGGAGCGCCTGTTCGCGGTCCTGATGGGCATCTTCAAGCGCTTCCATCATGAATCCGAGAAGATCCTCCGGCGCCAGGGTGATCGGGAAGTTGAGCGGCTTGAACGGTGCGCCGTGTCGATCCATCCCTTCTTCCAGAATTTCGATGACGGCGGGCAGTTCCTCAACTCCCGATTCGGCGGCAGTCGCGGCTAAGAGGCCGGTCTGTTCGATCGTCGTCAGGCCCTGCCAGGGATCAGCCAGCGCGTGTAGGACGAGATCGCCCTTGAATTTGGCCGCCTTATTCGTCTGATTGGCCAGGCCCTTGCGAACTGCGGGAAGCATGACGTTGAGATTGTCCTGCAGTTCGGCCTCGATAAGGGGGGCCAGTTGAGCCACCATCGCCTGTTGTTGTCGATCCACCTGTTGGTCTACCGGCGGCGTGACGGCGAATAGTTTGGACAGCTGTGCGCAGCCGCTCAGGAGTGTGCAGCAGCTGAGAAGCAGGAAGAGTGGGAGTTTCCGGCGGAAGCACTGCAAACCGATGGTTGCGAACTCGCGTCGGTTATCCAAGGGCAGGGCTGTCCTGATGCGGAAGGATTCCCGCGTCGCGCAGGCAGTCATCGGCCCAGGCGCGAATGTCATGCGCTTCCAGATAGGCGCGCATGCGTCGCATCCGGTCACGGCGCTCGCCCAACGGCATCTCCAGCGCCTGACGGATGGAATCGGCGACCCCTTCCGGGTCGTAGGGGTTGATCACCAGGGCATCGGTCATTTCGTCTGCCGCCCCCGCCAGATGGCTCACCAGCAACACGCCCTTCTCTTCAATCTGGCTCGCGACATACTCCTTTGCCACCAGGTTCATGCCATCGTAGACCGAACTCACCAACGCCAGATCGGCCATGCGGTAATAGGCCGCCAGCGTGTCCATCCCGATGCGCCCTTCGCGAAATTCGATCGGCCGCCAGCGCGAGGCCTGCGGGCTGCCGGGGTGAGAAATCGTGCCATACCGCATGTTGATCTCGTTGACGGTTTCGCGGATGAGTTCGCGATAGCTGCGATAGGCTTCGACATCGCCGCGCGTCGGCACGGCGATCTGGATAAAGGTGAACTGGCCGCGGTACTGCGGGTACTGCTGGAAAAACGCCTCGATGGCCCACAACCGTTTCAGGAGGCCTTTGGTGTAGTCGAGTCGATCGACGCCCAGCCCGATACGTATCGTCGGTTGAAAGATGTGCAGATTACGCAGCACGTCCATGGCGCGCGTGACTTGCGGTGATTGTGCCCGTTCGGCCCAGGCCTGATAGCTGATGCTGATGGGGCGAACCACCAATCTGGTGCGGTGGCCCTTAGATTCGATGTGATGGTCGTCGGGCAGGATCTCCGTGTCGAGAAACTCCTTGGCGCATTCAAGAAAACAGTGGAGAAAACTGTGCGTCTGGAACATGACCAGGTCGGCGGCCAGCAGAGATTCCAGGATTTCTCTTCGTTCGGGCAGGATGCGAAATGCATCCGGACCGGGCCAGGGCGTATGCCAGAAGACCGCGACCGGCTGATTGGGAAGGGAGGCCTTGATAAGACCGGGGAGCAGGGCGAGATGAAAATCGTGCACCCAGACGAATCCCGGTTTTTCAGCAAGCTCACTGAGGACCACATCCGCAAAGCGTGCGTTCATCGCCTGATAGGCATGCCAGAAGGCTTTCCGGTAGGCGACCCGGTCCAAGGTGAGGTGGCAGAGCGGCCAGAGGACCTGGTTCGCGTATCCTTGATACCCGCCCTTCACCTCTCCATTTTCGAGCCATACGCGGCGCAGGCGATAGGTCGGAGCATCGGGAGGGACTTCGACGACCATCTCCTCATCCACTACATCCCGATCGGCCTTGCCGCTGCCCCACGCGATCCACGTGCCGCCCAGCCGCCGCATCATCGGGTCGAGCGCCGAAATGAGTCCCCCCGACGTGCGCTCCCAAATCAAATGATCCTTCACCAGCCGATGTTCGTAGGGCTCGCGGTTCGAGACGATGATCAGGCGCGAAAGGGAGAGATCCTGCTCCGGCTGCAGTTCTTCGAGGGGCGCGTGAGACGCGTTCATACGCTGAAAATAGGAGTCTTTCGCGACGCTGTCAAGCGCGGAAGAGGGGGAGCTTATGGCTGATGGCGTATGGCGGGAGAACAAGAGCGTATGGCCGATGGCGGAAACGCACAGGGGAGCAGATGGCGTATAGCTGATGGCAGGAATGAGAAAAGCTGGTGGTTGGAATGGAAGAGATCCGCTTGTAACTCCTAGCTATCGGCCATACGCCATTAGCTCTTATTTCCCTAGCTATGTGCCATCAGCTCTTTTCTTCCGGAGGCTGCCGGCGACCATGCGGAATTCGAACAGGCGGCATTCGATGGCTCCGTTAAACAACGGCACCCGGCGTGAGGGCGCGAGACGCAGCAGGCCGGGGAGCTTCAGGTCGGCGGTAAAAATCTGGACGGTCCATCCGCAGAAGAGTTGTTTTAAATGGTCGCCGAATCGTGGATAAAATGTCTGTAATGCCTCGCGCTCTCCCATACGGTGGCCGTACGGAGGATTCGTCACGAGGAGACCGGCCTCCGCCGGCGCGGGCAGGTCCAGCACATCGCCCTGTTGCAGCGTCACCGCTTCCGTGAGCCCGGCGAGCGCGAGATTGGCTGTGATCGACGTGATCGCCTGCGCGCTCTGATCGGCGGCGTGAATCAACCCGGGCTTAGCGCCGATTTGAGCCGCCTGAAGTTCGGCGCGGAGGGTATTCAACAGTGGCGCGTCGAACGAGAGCAGCTTTTCGAACGCGAAGCGCCGGCCGATGCCGGGCGCGATGCGGCGGGCCATCAAGGCCGCTTCGACGACGAATGTTCCGCTACCGCACATGGGGTCGTAGAGCAGGGTGTCCGGCGTCCACTTGGACAGACGCAGGATGCCAGCCGCGAGATTTTCCCTGATGGGCGCTTCGCCGGCGGATTTTCGCCACCCGCGTTTAAACAGCGGCTCACCGGACGTATCCAGATAAAAGGTGCACTGCGTGCCGTCTAAGTAGACGGCAATCAGGATGTCCGGTGCATGGGTGTCGACGGAGGGGCGTTTGCCTCTGGCATACTGGAATCGATCGCAGACGGCATCCTTGACCCGCAGTGTCACAAAGTCCAGGCTCTTCAGCGGGCAACGGTGCGCACTGACCTTCACCTTGATACGTTGCTGCGGGGTAAACCAGTCCTGCCAGCGGATGGCGTGGGCCGCGGCATACACATCGTGTTCATCGCGATAGGCCCCTTCCGCAATCCGCAACAGAATGCGGCTGGCGATGCGGCTGTGGAGATTCACGCGATAACAGAGCGCGAGGGGCCCCCGAAAGGCCACCCCTCCGGCGGTGGCTTTGACGCCGGCGGCGCCCAGCTCGGTGAGTTCTTCGGCGAGCACGGCTTCGAGGCCGCGCGGGCAGGGTGCAAAGAATGCCTGAATTGTGCTATCCATTTCTGTCTTTCTCTCGTCGTGATCGGGAGCCGCAATGAAATTCTGCAGCGAGTGTGGGGCCGGGCTGTCGAAAAAAATTCCTCCCGGCGACAACCTGCCGCGGTTTGTCTGCGAAACCTGCCAGGTCGTCCATTACATCAATCCGAAAATCGTCGCCGGTTGTATTCCGGAGTGGGAAGATAAAATTCTGCTCTGCCGCCGGGCGATCGAACCTCGTGTCGGCCACTGGACGTTTCCCGCCGGTTTCATGGAAATCGGCGAAAGCACCGAGCAGGCCGCCGTTCGCGAAACCTTCGAGGAAGCGCATGCGGAGGTGGACATTACCTCGCTGTATGCCGTGCTGAGCCTGCCCCGCATCAGCCAGGTGCATATGATCTTTCGCGGGACCATGCGCGCGCCGGAATTCAAAGCCGGTACGGAAAGCCTGGATGTGCAACTGTTCACGCTGGATGCCATTCCCTGGGACGACCTGGCGTTTCCCGTCATTCAGGAAGCCCTGGAACGATATGTGGCGGATGTAGCCAGGGGCACCTTCCCCATGCATTTCGGCAGCGTGTTTCCGCGGATGAAATCGTAACGGGAGTTGTCACGCGTATCTCGCCGCGGAGAGTTAGCCCCAGGATGGTCAAAAGGTCGTCCGGCAAGGCCGTAGCGAGCGCGGAGGCGAAGCGTACTTGCCAGTACGTTGAGTCTCTGCGCGACGCGAGAACGCCGCTGGCGGCCTTTTTCAACATCCTGACTAGTTGCTGCTGGGCATGATCAACCCCAACTCATCAGCCGGCGGATGCGCGAACAGGAAGCCCTTGCCTGCCTGAAAGTCCACGGTCATCCCGCTCGTCCGGTGCGCGCTCGACCGGTCCAACGCAATCGTCAGTCCTTCGATCCGTTCAACCACATCCGCTTCGCGAGCCGCCTCTTCTAACGTAATCGAGAAGGACAGACGTTGCGCGTTCACATCGCGCACGGCAATCCGCACGACCGGATCTTCCGGATGTTCCAGCAACAAGGCCCGCAGGCGATCGACAGCCTTCGGTGTGAGTGTGAGCATCGTCAGGCTCCGGATGCCCGGCCTGCGGGCGGCCGGTGCTGAATATAGTGAATGTCCACCAACTGCTCCGCCCGGTCGATGGAGTAAAAGATGCGCCAATCACCTACGGCATATTTATGGATGCCGGGCAAATCGGACGCCACCGGTTCATGGCGCAAATTTTCCACATTGGACGCCAGCCATTTGGTTTTGTCGAACAACCGTTGCGCCATGGCGGGATCGGCAGCACGCAGGTCGGTGATCACATCGGGGCGGAAGGCGAGGCGAAACCAGGGCATGTTACCACCGCAGACCGAGCGTGTCGGCCACCTCGTCACCGGAGATGCGGGCCGTCGAGGCGAGGGACTGCTTCAGTCGTTCGCGGACGGACTCACCCAGTGGCGCACCGAGATCGGGATCGCCCAGCAAGGTTCGCAGCCGGTCATCGACGAGACCTTCCACCAGGGTCTTCAATTCGGCGAGGCTTAAGTTGGAAATGGTCACGGTTGGTTCGGTCATAGTGTTTCGAGCATACGGGGCTGGTTGCGGCAAATGCAAGAATTGCGTCCTAGTCCATGGAAAAATCTTCCGCGAAATGACCTCCGATGTCACCGTGCGATGGTAGTCTGAAATGGCTCGTGCGGCCGCTTGTGTGGCGAGGGCCGAAGCAGTATTCTCCGTGGAATTCAAAAGTTCAGGTGCTCCCACCGGTACGGCATCAACGCGAAGGATCATATGACCGACGGAAGCTACAAAGATATCGAGAAACTCGAAACCTCACTCTGGGAGGCGGCGGATAACCTTCGGGCCAATTCCAAACTGACCTCCAGCGATTATTTCATGCCGGTCCTCGGTGTGATTTTTCTGCGCCATGCGGCGAATCGTTTCGATGCCGCGACACAGCAGATTGATGCAGATCGGACCAGCGGGAAGATGCCGAAACGTAAGGTCCTGCCTGAGGACTACGTTCGCAGGCGGGCGCTGTGGTTGCCGGTGGAAGCGCGTTATGACCAGATCATGTCGGAGGCGACCGTTAATCCTACCGGTCTTCCCACGCTCGTGACCAACGCCATGACGGCGATCGAAGATGTGTTCATGCCACTCAAAGGCGTGTTGCCGAAAGACTATGGCATCTTTGAGCCGAAGGTGCTCGAAGATCTGATGCGTCTCTTCAACAGCGAGCAGATCAAGCAAGCCACCGGCGACGTGTTCGGCCGCATCTACGAGTACTTCCTCGCCAAATTCTCGATCCAGAAGGCGCACGACAACGGCGAGTTCTTCACGCCTGCGTCCATCGTGCAAACCATCGTCAACGTCATCGAGCCGGATCATGGCACGGTGTTCGATCCGGCCTGTGGTTCAGGCGGCATGTTCGTGCAGTCGAGCCACTTCATCGAGCATGAAGGTGGCGACACGGCGAAGAAAGTCATCTTCTACGGCCAGGAGAAGAATCGAGAGACCATCCGCATCGCCAAGATGAATCTCGCCGTGCACGGGCTGGAAGGGAAAATCGCCGAGGCCATCACCTATTACCAGGACGAACACAGCCTCGTCGGCGCGTGCGATTTCGTCATGGCAAATCCGCCGTTCAATGTGGATCTGGTGGATGCGGTGAAAGCCGAGGAGGACAAGCGACGCCTTCCCTTTGGTCTGCCCGGCGTGAACAAGGCAAAGAAAGTCTCCAACGGCAACTACCTCTGGATCTCCTATTTTTGGAGCTATCTCAATACAAAAGGTCGGGCCGGGTTCGTGATGTCGTCCCAGGCATCGAGTGCCGGTCACGGCGAGAAAATGGTCCGACAGAAGATCGTCGAGACAGGCGATGTCGATGTGATGATCTCCATCCGCTCCAACTTCTTTTACACCCGCACCGTCCCCTGCGAGTTGTGGTACTTCGACCGGGACAAGCCGGTTGCCCGCAAAGACAAAATCCTGATGCTCGACGCGCGCAATGTCTACCGGAAGGTCACACGCAAGATTTACGACTTCTCGCCTGAACAGATGCAAAACCTCGCGGCTATCGTGTGGCTCTACCGTGACCAAACGGCTCGGTTCCTGGCCCTCATCCGGGACTACATCGGCCGGGTTTGCACCGAGAGCGGGGCCATTCCAGCAGCGCTGTCTGCCTTCGACACAAGGCTCGCGGATCTGCGAGGGCGTTTCGACCGTCTCGCCGCTGCAGCGGAGAAGCATGAGACGCTCGACGGAGAGAAAAAGCAGACGCTCAAAGAAGCGGTAACCGAGCTGCGGGAGGCGCAGTCGTTGTATGAGATCGATAGAAAACAGTTGCTCGCCGCTCTTGGCGACTTCGTCAAAAAATATGCGAAGGCCTTGCCCGACAAGAACAACGCGCAGCACAGCGCCCGTAAAAGCTATGACGCAAGCGCCACATCGGTCCGCGACCTCATCAAGCAGGTGGACCTGCTCTACAAGCTTGCCGCGCGCAATGCGGACATGGGCGCTGAATTGGCGACGGACGATGTCCTTGCGGAGGCTTACGACCGACGCGCAACGGGCAAGTTGGTCAAGTTGCTCGATGACGAGCGCAAAGCCGCCGTCGAGCAACTGAAGCAGGCCGTGTATTTCCATCGGCAAGTGGCCTGGCTGCAAGACCGCTTTCCGAAGGCCGAGCTTCAGGCTGTGCCGGGATTGGTGAAGCTGGTGGACCGCAAAGAGATCGAGGCCGCCGACTGGAGCCTCACTCCCGGTCGCTATGTCGGCGTCGCTCCTCCGGAGGAGGACGAAGACTTCGACTTCGAGCAGACCCTGCGCGACATCTACACCGAATTGGCCGACCTCAACAAGGAAGCGGTACAGCTGGCAGCGAAGATTCAAGAGAACTTCGAGGAGTTGGGAGCATGAGCTGGAAAGTCTCACGCCTTGGCGATGTCGTGACACTTAAGCGTGGGCACGATCTTCCGGACTCTCAACGGCAGGACGGCGATATACCGGTTGTGTCTTCATCCGGCGTCACCGGCCGGCATGCCGAAGCGAAGGCGAAGGCTCCAGGTGTCGTGACTGGCCGCTATGGCACGCTCGGCGAGGTATTCTACATTGAGGAAGACTATTGGCCGTTGAACACGGCTCTCTATGTCACCGACTTCAAGGGTAATCACCCGCGGTTCGTCGCCTACTTCCTTCAGGACGTCTTGCGGAATTGCCAGAGCGACAAGGCCGCCGTTCCCGGCGTAAACCGAAATGTTCTCCACGAATTTAAGGTACGGTACCCAGACACGAAGGTTCAAGAACGCATCGGCGAAATCCTATACACCTATGATGACCTGATTGAGAACAACCGGCGGCGGATGGTGCTGCTGGAAGAGGCGGCGCGGCAGCTCTACCGCGAATGGTTCATCCGCCTCCGCTTCCCCGGTCACGAACATACCCGCATTACCAACGGCATGCCGGAAGGGTGGCGCAAAGTGCGGTTGGGCGCAATCACTATCAAAATCGGCAGCGGATTTACGCCTCGCGGCGGCGAATCTTCCTATCTGGTGCAAGGCGTTCCCCTGATCCGCAGCCAGAATGTGCATGACGATCTGTTTCAGGATGACGGTCTAGCGTTCGTGAGTGAAGCTCATGCTTCTGACCTAGCGGGGGTCACTGTCGAGTCGAAAGACATCCTGCTCAATATCACAGGAGCCTCGGTGGCGCGATGCTGCATGGCCCCGGAACGATATCTCCCTGCCAGAGTCAACCAGCATGTCATGATCATCCGCGTTGATCCTGAGAAAGCGGATCCTTTCCTTGTTCAGAAGGCAATCACCAGCGACGAAAGAAAGCGGCAGCTCTTGAGCTATGCACAGAAGGGATCAACGAGAGAAGCGTTAACCAAAGAAATGATAGCCAACTTCGAGATCGTACTCCCAGCAGAGGCGCTGATGTGGCAGTTTGGCGAGATGGCTTCGACGTCTTTTCGACAGCGCGAGGTCCTGGCGTTACAAAATCAAAAGCTCCGCGCCGCCCGCGACCTGCTGCTGCCGCGCCTGATGAGCGGGGAGATTACGGTCTAGGCGAGGTCGTACACTATTTCATTGAAAATCCCTTGACAGGGGATTTACCCACACATACAGTGCAGCCATGAAAAAAGGACTGGGAGAGATCGAGCGGCTCCTGTTTGCCTACGTCCAGATGCGGGGACAAGCCGTTGTCCGGGCCGGCGACTTGATCCGCCCCCTGCACTTGTCCGCACCCAGAGAACGAAAGCTCCTCAGCCGGTTGGCCAAGGCCGGCTGGATCGTTCGTGTTCAACGTGGGCTCTATCTTGCGCCGCAGAAACTGCCGCTCGGCGGCAAGTGGAGTCCGAGCGAAGCGCTGGCCTTGAACACCCTGATGAAAGCACGCAACGGGCGCTATCAACTCTCCGGCCCGAACGCGTTTAACGTTTACGGTTTCGATGAACAGATTCCCGTCCGGCTGTATGCGTATAACAACCGGGTATCGGGCGACTGGAAAATCGGCGCGCTGGACATGACGTTGATTAAAGTCGCCGATAGCCGGCTCGGGGATACCGCGGTGGTTGCGGCGCCGGACGGGGAAACGACTGTCTATTCATCCCGGGTGCGAACGCTGGTGGATGCCGTCTATGACTGGTCCCGCTTCAATGGCATCCCACGCGGGTATGAGTGGATTCGTCGCGAGTTGACCGCGCGGCGAATTAGCGCGGCGGAATTGGTCCTGTGCACCCTACGCTATGGCGACAAGGGCACGATCCGACGCATGGGGGTCTTGCTGGAGAAGGAAGGCGTCGAAGAAAAGCTGCTACGCAAGCTGGAGCGGGCCCTCACACCCACGAAGGGGCCCATCCCCTGGATTCCCGGCAAGCCGAAGCGCGGTCCCGTTGCCGGGCGCTGGGGTGTGGTCGTCAACGATGAGGCATCATCCGCATGACGGATCTATTCGCGGAAGCCGGATTCTTTCGTGAAGCGCTCGGGTTCACGAGGCAATACTACGGATTTCCCGAGCGACTGATCGAAAAAGACTATCTCTGCTCCCTCTTGCTTGAATATCTAAGCGACGCTTATGAGAACCTGGTGTTTAAGGGCGGAACCTGCCTCGCCAAGGTCCATGCCGATTTCTATCGTCTCAGCGAAGATCTGGACTTTGTGATTCCGATGCCGACCGATGCGTCTCGCGCGGCCAGGAGTAGAATGGCGGAGGGGCTCAAGGCCGTTATTGCTGCGTTGCCGACCAGGTTTCCTTCCGTGACGGTGATCGAGCCGCTAACTGGCGCCAATAGCTCCACGCAGTACAATGCCCTGGTCGGGTATCGATCTTTCGTCGGGCCACGAGAAGAAACGATCAAGATTGAAGTGGGGTTACGCGAGCCGCTGTTGCATCCGGTTGTGAGCGGCGATGCCAAGACGATTCTGCTCGACCCGGTGTCCGGCCGGACGTTGATTCCCCCGAAAAAAGTGCGGTGCATTTCCCGGGCGGAGGCCTTCGCCGAGAAATTTCGCGCGGCCTTCACTCGTCGGGAAGTGGCCATTCGTGACTTCTTCGATATCGACTACGCCGTACAGACACTCGGCCTGGAGCCACAAGACACAGAGCTGATCGGGTTGGTCCAGGCTAAGTTGGCGGTCCCCGGCAACGAGCCGATCAATGTATCCGCAGAACGATTAGCCATTCTCCGGCGGCAGCTTGCGCCGCAGCTGCGACCGGTGCTCCGTGAGAAGGACTTTCGTGCGTTTGATCTGGATCGAGCCTTCGAGGTGATGGAGAATATGGCCGGCCGATTGGGCGTGCGCGCATGATCACTGACATTAACAGCGAAGACCGACTGGTTCAGCAGACGTTCGCCGACCACCTGCGTGATCGCCTGGGCTGGGAAAGCGTCTATGCCTACAATGCCGAGACCTTCGGGCCGCAAGGTGTATTAGGGCGCTCAACCGAGCGAGATGTTGTATTGGTGAGGGATCTTCAGGCAGCGCTCGCACGACTGAATCCAGATCTTCCGATTGTCGCTAGCCCGGAAAATTCACGACTCGCGTCATAAAAAAAGCCATCGAGGCTCCTCCCTGTGCTATAGGAGCGGCGACCAAGCAGCTTCTACGTACAGCGATGGAGGCACCCGATGGCGACAGACGGT
>JADYYH010000015.1 GCA_020853775.1 Nitrospira sp. | reverse complement strand
GGGAAATTCTTTGTCTTGGACGCTCGACACCAAGAAGCACTTCCTAAGGAACGACTCTAGTGGATGGCGGGGGGAAAGGCATGAGAAAGGCGGATATCGCGAACGAAATCTTCAAGCAGGTTGGAGTGTCTAAAAACGATGCAGCTGATATCGTCGAACTCGTGCTCAATCTGCTGAAGGGAGTGCTGCAGAAGGGTGATGCGGTCAAAATTGCAGGATTTGGGAATTTTGTCGTTCGAAGTAAAGGGGCCCGTAAAGGACGGAATCCGCGCACCGGTGAAGAAATCGGTATTACCCCCCGTCGCGTGGTGACGTTTCGGCCGAGTCAAGTCTTTAAAAAGTACGTGAATTCCTAGTCGCCACCTTGCCACGAGCACACGCAGCATGAGACACGGTCATGGGGAATGATCCCAGACTGGGAAGTAAGGTTTTTTATAAGATCGGCGAAGTCAGCAAGATTTCTAAATTGCCGGCTTATGTCTTGCGGTTTTGGGAGTCGGAGTTTAGCTTCCTGAGGCCCAAGAAAAGCCGCGGCAATCAGCGACTGTATGTGCAGCGCGATGTGGATACGGTGCTGGAGATTAAGCGCATGCTCTATGATGAAGGGCATACGCTGGCCGGAGTGAAGCGGTACTGGGCTCGTCGAGGACGGGCAACCGTCAAGAAGAGCGGGTCGCGGAAAGAACTGGCGCAACGTGTCAGGGGCGATCTCCAGGCGATCATCCGGATGATCGATTCACATTCAGCATGAAGTGTTCCGGTGATGCGGGCGGCTGCGTCCAACCGTGTGGGTAACATCGATGTCGGTCGTGTCGGGGCGTAGCGCAGCCCGGTAGCGCACTCGCTTGGGGTGCGAGGGGTCGTGGGTTCAAATCCCGCCGCCCCGACCATCGGCACGATGTAGTCCATCACGTATTGTCCAACCATCTTCGCCTATCTGTGAACCTTCTTGCCCTCCCACCCCTCGTGAGCCAACGAGTTCAGTCCTCTCCCTTCACGGTGAATTCCATGCAGAAGGAGTGTCTGTGGCGCGCGTACGGATTCTAGTCACCAACGACGATGGGATTGCGTCTCCCGGTATTCATGCCGTGGCGGCTGCCCTCGGCGCGCTGGGGGAGGTGTGGATTGTCGCACCCGACCGTGAACGAACCGCCGTGGGACATGCGGTGACCTTGCACAAGCCGCTCCGCATTACCAAAATGGCGCCACGCGTGTTTATGGTGAACGGAACTCCCGTGGATTGTGTCAATCTTGCCTTGGTGAAAATCTTGCCGGGACCGCCGGCGATGATCCTCTCGGGAATCAATCGCGGCGTCAATCTCGGCGATGATGTCATGTATTCCGGCACTGTGTCAGGCGCCCTAGAGGGGACGATCCTCGGCATTCCGTCGGTGGCGGTGTCGCAGGAAGGCGGGGAGACGTTCCGGTTCGAGGTGGGGGCGCAGTATGCGGCCCGAGTGGCTGCGGAAGTGTTACGGCATGGATTGCCGGCGGAAACCATTTTGAATGTGAATATTCCCGATGTCCCCTTGCGTTCCATCAAGGGCGTCAAGGTCACGTGCTTGAGTCGGCGCCGCTTCAATAATCCCATTGTCGAGAAAGTGGATCCGAGAGGGCGCAAATATTACTGGATTGCGGGAACCCGTCAATCGTGGAGCCGTCAACAAGACGCCGACCATGAAGCCTTGGAGCGCCGCATGGTGTCTGTGACGCCGATCCATCTCGATACGACCCATCACGCGATGCTGGAGCACTTTCGAGCTTGGGAACAGCCGCTCTCCAAACCGCCTGCCACCAGGAGTGTGGCCAGAGGGCGTTCTTCTAGGAGGTCTCGCGCATGAGCGCCCTGATTGAATGGTTGATCGAAGTTCTCGGCCGCTTCGTCATCGCCACCATTTCGACGTTTGGCTACACCGGCATCGTGATCACGATGGCAATCGAAAGTGCCTGTATCCCCCTGCCAAGTGAAATCATTATGCCATTCTCCGGATACTTGGTATTCACCGGCCAGTTTTCGATCGTGGGTGTGACGCTGGCCGGCGCGATCGGAAACGTGTTGGGCTCCTTAGTGGCCTACTATGTCGGGGTCTGGGGCGGCCGGCCGTTTGTCGAGCGGTACGGCCGGTACTTTCTCGTGTCCCAACATGATATGGAACTGGCCGACCGCTGGTTTGCCAAACATGGAGAGGCGGCGGTATTGATCGGCCGACTGTTGCCAGTCGTACGAACGTTTATCTCGCTCCCGGCAGGAATTGCGCGCATGGACGTCAAAAAGTTCGTGCTCTATTCATTTATTGGCGCGGTGCCCTTTTGTTATGCGCTCGCCTATGTGGGAGTGAAGATGGGGGAGCATTGGAATGAACTGCACCAGTATTTCCATCACGCGGATCTGGTGATCGGTGTATTGCTGGCTGCGGGCCTCGGCTATTTCCTCTGGTCTCATTGGCCTAAGCGCCGCCCGTCTATGGAGTCATGACGCATCATGTTGCGTATCTATAATACTCTGACCGGAAGCAAGGAACCGTTCGAGCCGATGGTGCCAGGAAAAGTCCGCATGTACGTCTGCGGGGTGACGGTCTACGACTACTGTCATATCGGACATGCCCGCAGCGCGTTGGTCTTTGATGTGCTGCGACGTTATCTGGAATACATCGGCTTTGCCGTGGAATTCGCGAAGAACTTCACCGATGTGGATGACAAAATCATCAAGCGGGCGAATGAGCAGGGGGTCAGTTGTGACCACATCACGGCGACCTACATCAAGGCCTACTATGACGACATGGACAGGCTCGGAGTGCGACGGGCCACGCTTGAGCCCAAGGCGACCGAGCACATGGCCGAGATCGTCGCCCTGGTCGAGACCTTAGTGGATAAAGGCATGGCTTATCGCGTTGATGGAGACGTCTATTTTCAGGTCGACCGGTATCCGGTGTATGGTCGCCTTTCCAAACGAAAGATCGAAGATTTGCAGGCCGGCGCCCGCGTGGATGTGGACGAGCGCAAACGGCACCCCATGGATTTTGCCCTCTGGAAAGGGAGTAAGCCCGGTGAACCGTCATGGGACAGCCCGTGGGGGCCGGGTCGTCCTGGCTGGCATATCGAATGTTCGGCGATGGCGATGCGGCATCTCGGTGAAACGTTCGACATTCACGGCGGCGGCATGGATCTCATTTTCCCGCATCATGAAAACGAGATTGCCCAATCATGCGGCGCGACCGGCAAAGAATTCGCGCGCTATTGGGTACATAACGGCTTTGTGCAGATCAACCACGAGAAGATGTCCAAGTCGTTGGGCAACTTCTTTACCATTCGCGAAATCTTTGACAAATCTGAATGGCCTGATGCCGTCACCGGCGAGATGTTGCGATACTTTCTGCTGTCTACGCACTACCGCAGCCCGTTGGACTTTTCCGATCACAGCGTAGCGGAAGCCAAAAACGCCCTCAACGGATTGTATGACCTCTTCGAGCGATTGAAGGAGCCGGCTCCTGCCCATGGCGCGGCCGATCAGCAGGTGCGTGAGACCAGCATACGAACACGGCAGGCGTTTGCCGACGCCATGGACGATGATGTGAATACGCCGAATGCGGTGGCCGCGTTACAGAAGTTGCGCGGGGAAGCGAACAAGGCACTGGATGCTGGGCTGTCCGCTGAGATGCGGCAGGCCGTGAGGGAGGAGTTTCGTTCGTTGGGCGCGGTGTTGGGGCTGTTGCAGCAGGACAGGTGGCAGTTCAGTCGTCCTGGGTCGCGCGAATCCCATGGCACCGCAGAGGTCTCAATGAGCGCCCTGTCCGATGAAGAAATCGCTGACAGAATTGCCGCCCGACTGGCTGCAAAACAATCCAGGGACTATCAACGGGCGGATCAGCTCCGAGCCGAGTTGGCGTCCCACGGCATTATCATCGAGGACAGGCCGGATGGCACCAGCCGCTGGAAGCGATAATTCGGCGGAGCTGATTTACGGTCTCCATGCCGTGCGCGAGGCGCTTCGTGCCGGGTCCCGCCCTATCCAGCGGCTGCTCGTGTTGGGGACAGATCGGCAGTTCGGAGACATCGTGCGGCTGGCCAGAGAGCAGCGCATCCCCGTATATGTCGAACCACGTGTGGCTTTCGACCGGCTTGTTCCTGCCGGCCATCATCAGGGTGTGGTTGGACTCGTCGCCGCCAAGTCCTATGCCGACCCGGACGCCATTCTCGCTTCGGCGCAGACTCCTGGCGAGACGCCTCTGCTGGTGTTGCTCGATGGTGTCGAAGATCCTCACAATCTAGGGGCGATCCTCCGCACGGCTGAAGCGTCCGGGGCGCAGGGTGTGTTCATTCCGGAACGCCGTGCCGTGGGGCTGACGAGTGTGGTGGCTAAGGCGTCAGCGGGAGCGGTGGATTATATGCCGGTCGGCAGAGTGCCCAACCTGTCGCGATGGATTGAGCGGCTGCAGCAGGCCGGTGTCTGGGTGTATGCGCTGGATGCCGAAGCGCCGAAGGTGTACACGGAACTGGACTTTCGAGGGCCGGTCGCGCTGGTGTTCGGCGGAGAAGGCAAGGGTGTGCGCCCAGGGGTTCGCAGTGCCTGCGATGATGCGGCGCACATTCCTATGTCGGGGAAGGTCAGCTCGCTCAATGTCTCGGCGTCGGCGGCCATCGTTCTGTATGAGGCTGTGCGTCAGCGTCGGGAACGAAGAGAGGGGCAGGCCGGAACATAAAGCCGGCGGACTACCTCAGCTTGAGCATTTTGCCCTGAATGGCAGCCTTGAGCAGTTGGGCGGTGTTCGAGACCCGAATTTTCTTCATCATGTTGGCTCGGTGCGCCTCGACGGTTTTCACGCTGATTTTGAGCCGCTGGGCGATTTCCTTGTTCTTGAAGCCAGTCCAGATCAACTCAAGAATTTCCTGTTCGCGTGTGGTCAGTGCTTCCGGGCGTCGCTTGCGCGCGGGAAGAATCGGCTCTGGTAATGAGGCTGTGGTTCGACTTTTGGTAGTCCTGGCAGCTGTCGGCATGTACTTCTCGCTCCACTTGGAATAAAGGCAATGCTCAGATTGAATCTTCGACTTCTCGGGCCAAAAGCGTTGTCGGATTATACGCAGTGCTCCTGGCGTTTGTAAATGAAAAGAGGCGGGCGCAGAGGGGCGAATGCATGCTCTTATTGTCTTAGGGCTGTCTACCTATACTTAGACAGTCCCGTGAGCGTAATGTGAGCGAGCCGTATCGGGAGGCTTGATGGTCCCATATGTGATACTGCTGTTATTTGGCGCAGTCATCGGCAGTTTTCTCAACGTCTGTATCTACCGATTGCCACGAGAGGAGTCTGTCGCCTGGCCCGCCTCGCACTGTCCTGCCTGCCGGCAACCCGTCGCCGTGTACGACAACATTCCGATTGTCAGCTATCTGCTCCTGCGTGGCCGGTGCCGTTCGTGCCAGGTGCCGATTTCCATCCAATATCCGCTGGTCGAAGCCGCCAATGCCATCGGCTACCTGCTCATATTTTTGATGTTCGACTTCACCGCCGAAGCGTTCGTATATGCGGCCTTACTCTCGGCCCTGATTGTGATTACGGGGACGGATCTTTCCCATACGATGATTCCCGATGCCGTGACGTTACCGGGGATTGCCGTGGGGCTGGTCTGTGCCGCCGTGGTTCTGCCGATCGGCCTGGTAGACTCCCTGCTGGGCATCCTCGTGGGCGGAGGTATCCTGTGGTTCCTGGCCTGGGTCAGCCCCTATGTCTTCGGGAAAGAAGGCATGGGCGGCGGGGACATAAAACTCATGGCGATGGTCGGGGCGTTTATCGGATGGAAGCCGGTGTTGTTAGCCATCATGATCGGCTCGTTTCTAGGATCCCTCGTCGGTGTCGGGCTGATTGCTGCCGGGATCACCAGGCGTGATCAATATATTCCATTTGGACCATTCCTCGCGGCGGGATCGCTTCTTGCGCTCCTGTTTCACCAGCCCTTCCTCAACTGGTATTGGTCTCTCATTAACCTGCCTCAGTAAATCCCTGCAAAGTGGCTGTCAGAGCCAGTTTGTAGACCATGATGAGTCCGTCATCTGTATCCGAATGGTCGGGGCACTGTATCTGATTCGGAACAGTTCAGAATTGTCCAAGCGTATAGGCACCGGGCATTTCACTGTCTGAGTGCAGGCTCCGTCCGCGCAAGATCCCCCCATCCCTGCATCTTATCCCAGGTTTTTAAGCAAGCCGGTTAACGTTGGATGCCTTGCGCCATGCGCAAACATCCAACGGCACGGAACTTGGAAATGCTCTACGCGCTCGAAGAAAGGAGCGGACATGAACGAACGCGGAGTCAGTCTTGTAGAGCTTTGTACAGTGCTCGCCATCGTGGCGATCGTACTCGGAGTCAGCGTGCCAGGGTGGACGGCACTTGTTGCGAAACATCGACAGCGGGCAGTGGTGACAGAGATTGCATCTGAATTACGGATGGCCAGGCAATTAGCCATGGCGCGGCACGAACGCGTTCGCGTCGTGGTGAATACGGCGCAATCCGAGTTACGCACGGAATGTGTGGACTGTGAGACGACCGTGCTGCGTCGTTATGAGTTTGCGCACACCGGCACGGTGGTCGAGTCCATGAGCACCAGGCCCGAGATCTTCTTCCAATCCAGCGGCCGGTCCGCTACGGCAACGACCATAGTGCTGAGTGATTCCAGTCGGGTGACGCATCAGATCACCGTGAGTATTACGGGGCGGGTATCGATGTCATGAAACGATCAGTGACGAAGCAGACGAAACAACCAGGTTCGACGATGAGTACCGCAGGGTTTACGCTGGTGGAAAGCATGGTGGCCTTGGTGGTCCTGTCGATAGGAATCATCGGGACGATTGGAATGTGTGAATGGGCGCAGCGTGGCCTTCAGCGCGGGGCGATGACCACAACGGCCTTGGCTCTGGCTGAATCATGTCTGGAGGGGAAGCGAAGTCTGCCGTGGGATCAATTGCTGGCAGATGATCTCGATCAGAACGGCACACTGGAATCTCTCATGCACGACGACGGTTTGCTGGGCGATGAGACCAATGGCGACGGTATCTTCACGGGGAGCCTGACGCAGTCCAATATCAGACTCGTCTGGACGGTGGAACTCAACCGCGGAGGACAGCTTGGAGCTGCGAGCCTGGCGACGATTGAGGCGCGCGCGAGTTTCACAACGCTCGGCGGCCAGGCGCGCGAAGTGCGCCTGCGTACGATCCGGGCAAACCCACGTGCTACCGGCTTGATGGTCTTGTCATGACACACACAAGACGTTGTGCTTCATACCAGGCGGAGCCGATGCGGTTGGAAGGGCGCCTTAATACCAGGGGAGTCAGTCTCATCGAACTTCTCATCGCGCTGGCGATCAGCAGCGTTGCGGTCTCGGCGGCCATTCAAGCGTTTGCCGCATACGGCGTTCGATTGAGTTCCCAGCATGCCAGCATGACGGCGAATCAAGAACTGCGGCTAGGGATGGACGTGTTGTGTAGCGAACTGCGATTGGCCGGTGGAGGATTATTGGTCGGAGACACGGTCTTTATGAAGACGGGGCTGGGCGAAGTGGAGTTTTTTGCCAACTTGAGCGGATCGTCAACGCTCCTCACGCAGCTTGTTGAGGCGGGCCGGCAGGACCTGCCAGTTGAGGACGCTTCGGATTGGCCGAAAGGCAAGCAGGTGCTCCTGTGCACCGCAGCGCATTGTGTCTGGCATCGTCTGGCTGCCGACGGCCGAAAGCAAACATTGCCGCTCATGACCCCGACGCTCGAACAATATCAGCCGAAGACTGCCGTCATTTTGCTGAACCGGGTTCGCTACTACGTCAAGCGCTCTGATGAAGGAACTCAGCGATTGATGCGTGAAGTGGACGGCGTAGCAAGTACGGTGTTGAACGATGTGAGTGATCTGCAGCTGCAGTATTTCAACAGAAGTGGAGGGGTGGTCAATGACGCGCGTGATGTGGTGCGCGTTCGTGTGACGATACAAGTGGGCCGGCAAGGATTAAGGCTCTCGCGAGATATTGCGATCCGAATGTCATGAAAAAGGGGGTAAGGGCATATGAATAGAAGTGTGGAACGATCAGCGCAGACGAAGCGGCGAGATGAACGGGGAATGGCGTTATTAGCGGTGCTGATGGTGGTGTTTCTCCTGACCCTCTTAGGGATGACGTCCATGCAGCTCGCAGGTCAGGAAGTTGTCGGGGCCAGTGCCTTGCAGGAAGAGCGGGTGGCGCATCACGCTGCTGAGGCGGCCGTAGATCTGGTGTTGGGGTGGTTTCATGATCCAACACTTCGTCCACAGGAGATCGGGACAGCCTGGTTCGCCAAGCGATTGATCAATGCACAGGGAGACCCATCGTATTTTGATGCGCTGGGGCATGCACAATTTGTCGGGACAAGCGCAGCTCCTGATGTGGTGTTCGATGCAGCGAACCTCCAGCACGACCGGTTATTGAACGATCCGCAGACCGGTTGGTTCAGGTCGCTCAAGGGTCTTGCGAAAATTCTCAAATTACGAGTCTACGGTGCCACGAGACCGGGTTTGCTCTGCACCGTCGAAGTGACGGCTGGGGCTGGCCCTGCCTCTCGCGTGACCAAGACAGTGAGCATGGAATTCGGGGCCTATGCCATTCCGGCCCTGCACGCGCCGCTGCAAAGCGGTGCCCTTGGCAGCGAGGCAGTGCAGGCGCGCGCCGGTTCGGTCTTTGCGCATTGGGGTGAAATGGTGGTCCGTGGCCGGGCTTATTTCCCCCGGCCGGAAGAGGTTCCGATCAAGAGCGGAATGGCTCCTGTGAATGGACAGGCCTATGACGAAATGGGGCAACGTGAGGATCGCTGGCTGACGATCCGGCTGGGGGGTGATGCCTATTTTGCCCAACTTCCGATCGAGGCCTGGGCGGGCGTGCCATTGAATGTCCATCCGCACCAAGAGCCGGTTCCCGGCATCAAAGTGGATCAGTGGGAGTACGCGAGCTTGAAGCGAATGGCGATGCAGTTTGGTCAGGTGTATGGGATCGACCGAGAGGGGCTCTTGTACGCGGGCGGCGTAGTTCAGCCAGGCATGGGACGTCCTGCATCCGAGGTGTTTGCTTCAAAGGGGCCGGGAGATCATCGGGGGCTCGTATTTGTCGATACCCTTGATGGGATGCCACCCCGCTTCGATAATTTGGGCACGATTGTGCTCGATCAGGACTATGCCGAGGGCATTTTTCTTGTGAATGCACATGTGTTGTGGAAGGCAGGAAGTTCCGGAAGAGCCGTGCCGGCGCTGAGCCCGCCGCCAGAAGGGCAGCAGTCACTTGGGGCACGGGTACCGGTGCAGCTGTCCGGCATTCATCTTCAGGGGGTTGTGTATGCCGCAGGGGACGTTCGATTTACCGGCCATCTCAAAGTGTACGGCGGGGTGGTGGCACAAGGGACGATCATGGAAGCGGCCAATGGATCGGGCATGCTGGAGGTTTGGTACAACCACGATCTTCGCGAAGGACTTGTGCAGGGTTTGCCGGTGGTCTTTGTCGCCCCCGGCAGTTGGCAGACCAAAATATAAGAACGAAGTCCGATTCTAAGTCATCAACAAGTCGGTCAGGTCGTTGAAAGGAATAGCACCATGATTCGCGCCAGTTCAGTTGGGTTAGTGCCAAGCGGACTCCCATTGGGAAAAACACGTCCAAGTCGGATCCATCCGGCTGGCCTCTATGAGCCACTCGTGCATCAAGGATTTCTGCGGCAGGAGGAACTGGCACTTGTCTTATCAGAAGCGGTGCGAAGGCGGCTTGATGTGGCCACACTACTCATGGACCGGTATCGCATTCCAAAACCGGCGATCGGTGCAGCCCTCGCAAAATTCTACGAGTGCCAGTTTCTCGCCTCTGACGAGCAGACCTGCGTGGAGCCGGAGTTACTGAGAAATCTCAGCGTCGACTACCTCCGAATGAATCATTGGGTTCCTCTCAAACGGCAGGGGCAGGTGGTGGAGGTCTTGATCGACGACCCGCATAACCCTGACAAACGTTTCGATGTGCGGCGGGCCTTTCCGGGTCAAACGGTCGTCTACCACGTTGGTCTGCGGGCAGATATCGAGCGCCTGTTGAGTGATGCATGCGGGCGTGAGGTCGGCGATCCCATCACGGACATTCTGGGCGAGCTGGTCAGTGAAGCGCAGATAGAGGAGCAGCAAAACGCCACCATCGCGGCGATCACTGAAAACGATTCGGCCATCGTCCGTCTCGCCAACCAAATCATCGCAGAGGCCTATCGGCGAGGCGCATCGGATATTCATATCGAGCCGTATGCCGACCGGAAAGAAACGGCGGTGCGCTTCCGTGTGGATGGGACGTGTTTTACGTACATGAAGATTCCCGCCGCCTATCGCCGGGCCATTGTGTCTCGCGTGAAGATCATGGCCAGCCTTGATATTGCTGAACGGCGGAAGCCTCAGGATGGCAAGATTCGTTTCAAATTGACGACCGGGCAGGAGATTGAATTGCGTGTGGCGACGCTTCCCACTGCGGGATTCAACGAAGACGTGGTCCTTCGCCTGCTGAGCGCTAACGGTCCGAGGCGACTCGACGAGTGTGAATTCAGTGCCGAGACTCGCCGTATTGTGGAACAGCTCGCCCAGAAACCACACGGCATCGTCTTGTGCGCCGGTCCGACCGGTTCCGGCAAAACGACGACGTTGCACGCCATTCTGGCATCGATCAATACGGACGAACGGAAGATCTGGACGGCGGAAGATCCGATAGAGATCACGCAGGACGGCCTGCGACAGGTGCAAGTGCATCCCAAAATCGGCCTGACGTTTGCCGCCACCATGCGAGCATTTTTACGGGCCGATCCTGATGTGATCATGATCGGAGAAATGCGCGACAAGGAAACGGCGGACATTGCTATCGAAGCCTCTTTAACGGGCCATCTGGTGTTCAGCACCATCCATACCAACAGCGCCGTGGAAACGGTCGTGCGGTTGCTCGATATGGGGTGTGATCCATTCAATTTTTCTGACGCCATGTTGGGTGTGCTGGCGATGCGGCTGTGTAAGCGTTTGTGTTCGCACTGTCGGGAGTCCTACCACCCGACTCGCAGCGAATACGAGGAATTGGTGCAAGCATTCGGGGAGAACGAATGGGCGTTTCGGCGGCCGACGTATGATGGCGCGTTCACGTTGTTCCGCGGTCGAGGTTGCGAGGCGTGTCATCACACCGGGTACCGCGGACGAGTTCCCATCCATGAGTTAATGGTGGTTTCCGACGGCATGAAAGCGCTCATCCAAAGCCGGGCTCGTACCGGAGAATTGCTGGCACTCGCGAAAAGTGAGGGCATGCAGACACTCGTTCAGGATGGCATTGAGAAGGTGCTCCAAGGGCTCACCACCTACAAGCAAGTGCGCGCTGTGGCTATTAAGTAGTGCCGTGGCGAGTAATCGCCTGTTTCCAGCCTTCCTTTCCCCTGTGGAAGCAGGCCGGTTGTGCTCAAGAATCGGCCTTGCAGCAATTCTATCCCTGGTAAGACGGTGGCAGTCCGTTCGGCCTGCTATCAAGATGGAATTCCTCTTTCTCCACTCTTGAGAGCCTTGTCGCTGGCTCATCGCATCTCCCTTTCTCCTGCTATTGATCGTTCCCCATGGGCAAAGATCGCCATACCCTAGACGAAAATTGTCATCTTCGTGATCAGGAAACGCTCGGAAGTGTACGGCCTGGGATATGAATGCAACTGAGTTATCAAATGGTTAGATAAATATTCCTGTGAAAAGACATCGGCATGGCACTTGCTCATCTGCTTGTCGCTATGTGTGTCGTTCCCTATCACCAACGGTCCTCCGTTGTCCGTTGTCAGAGAGGCTTCACGCTCATCGAAGTGATGATCGCCGTCGCGATTGTCGGCATTCTGGCCATGGTGGCCGTCCCTAATTATCTGCAATGGAACGCGCGGTATCAGCTGAAACAGGGCACGACCGAATTGGCGGGCAGTCTGAATTTGGCTCGTATGGCCGCGATGAATCGTAACCTGGCCGTCACGGTGACGCTGGCGCTCGCCTCCGGCAGAGTCACCGTCGATTTCGGCAATGCGCTCGCTCCCATCGTGCTCCCTCAGGCAATTGTTGGATTTACCGGTGGCCCGACGGTGCAATTCACGCGACAAGGCTTGAGCGGATCGACCGCAAACGTGCCGCTGACCTTGGTGTCTCAGCAGGGCACGGTCTACTCACTCGTCATCACCCCGTCAGGCAAGGTGAACTGGTGTGCCCACGCAACGTGCCCATAGAGGCTGCATGAAACACGCGAGAGAATCGAAGGCCCTGTCAAGGATGGTCGCTCGCCGTCAACAAGGGTTCACCCTGCTGGAAGCGATGATCGCGGCAGGCGTGCTTTCTGTCGGACTGTTAGGCCTTGCAGGATTGTCGGGAATGTCGCTGGGAAAAAATGTTGACGCCAACGACATGTCGCGAGTCACCAATATCGCTGCCGATATGGCCGAGCGTGTTCAAAATAACCGCCAGCGTGTCATGGACTACCATAACACCAACACGAGTGTGGCTTGTGCACAGAGCGCGAACACTCAACGTATGGCGTTGGGAGATTGCACGCAGTGGCAAACGCTGGTGGCCAATTCTGGTCTCCCGAGCGCCACCGGAATGGTCACGGTAGCCCAACTCGATCCGGCTCCGACGGCGAATCCGGTGACGATGAACCGGTTCCTCGTCACGGTGACCGTCAGCTGGCAAACCAGACAGACGGATGTGAGTACGGTCCGGACCAAGACCGCGATGTTTACGACGATGGTCGCGCCGGAATAGGCGTAGCCTGGAGCATGACGATGCGTAGATTCGACTGGAACCAGCAGGGCTTCACTCTCGTGGAACTGATGGCAGCTGTTCTGATCACAGTGGTGATTGTGGCGGCGACGATGACCACGGTGGTCACCTCGAATCGCGCCAATGTCGTCAACACACAGGTCGCGGACACGCAACAGAATGTGCGATTGGCCATCGACTTGCTCAGCCGGGATATCAAACTGGCCGGCTTTAATTACAATGCGACCGATCCGGCAACCGGATCTGTGGGCGCGTGCAATGCCACCATTGGCGCCGTCGTCAAGCCGGTTGGACTGCTGCCCCAAGACCAAACGCCGACAGGTGCGGACACCGGGGCTGATAGCGTGTCAATGGTGTTGCCGGTGGTGAATACGACCGGGTGGACACTGACGGCGGCGGTCGGTGGAACGCCGAACAATAAGACGTATGACAACAGCATCAGTCTTTCCGGAGCCGCTATGACGGAGATGGTTGCACAAGGCCTCGTGGTCGGATCGACGATTTCCATCGGCGGGGCATTGTCAAAGACGGTGCAGGCTGTCAATGCCACGTCGATTGGCTTCGGTACCGGAAACTTCGTCGATGGACAATTCCCGGTCGGCACGCCTGTGTACTTGATGCAATGCGTGCGGTATCAAGTCGTGGCGAATGCGCCGGCGACCTGCGGCAGTGACACGCCTTGTCTTGTGCGAAACAACGTGTCGCTGGTCGATGGTGTGGAAGACTTGCAACTCGCCTACGCCTGCGACGGGTGCAATCAGGCCGCGCCCAATCCCTTGTTTCCGGACGGGGTTGTCGATGATCAAGATGCCTCCTCGACGTCGGGATTTCCCACCTTCACGCAGGGAGATTTTGTCTCCAACAGTGCGTGGGCGATTGCGCCGTGGACGCCGGATAAGATCAGGCTGGCACAAGTGAGCCTGGTCGTCAGGCCGACGAACGCGGATGACGGTCTTGATGAGAAGGGAACCAAGGCCGTCAACACCACCGGGCCTGTGATCATCGGCGACCATAATCCATCGGCAGATACGGGTTATAACGCGAGCACGTATATGCAACAGCGACGGCGCGTGATGATCCGCACGATTCAGCCGAGAAACCTGTAACGAGAGACGCTGTGATGAATCTGCGACAGGCCACAACCGCTCGAGGCCAACAAGATATGTGCACAGGGGTGAGGGACCAGCGTGGCATTGCGTTGCTCACCGTGATGTTGATGCTGTTGATTCTCACCATACTCGGCATCGCCTCCATCACGGTGACCAGCATGGAAAATCGAATGGCGGGATTTTTCCGCACGACCGAGGCCGTGGTGGCGGCCGCCGATTCGTGTGAAGGACTGGCTGCCAACATCATTCAGCAGACGTTGTCTCCTCCAGGGGTGCTCCCGGCTTCGTTCATCGCGCCGACTGGTCCGGTTCCTGCCGCTAATGCCATGACTCTCTACGCTGAAATCTATGGCTACGATCTGCCGTCACCGGCTCCGGCAAATACGCCGGCCGTCAACTATGCGGATGTGGCGAACACAGCCCCGAATTTTGTCATGACGAATCTGCCCGGGTTCACGGTCAACGGAGACATCGATCTGCTCTATACCCATGCGAAGAGTGGACAGGGAACGGGGGTGGCCGGCACCGAGCATGTGTATCGGATTACCTGCATGGCGGGTAATCCCGCGACCGGCTCCAATAGCACGGTGACTTCGGTGTACGGCTGTTTGGATGGCGACACCTGTGTGAAGAAAATCAATTGAGAGAGGGGGCATGGCAATGAACAACACAGTATTTCTTGTGGTGCTCGGCCTGCTGATCCTGATGCCGGTTGGATCGCCTTCCGTCTATGCCGACACCGAGCAAAGCCAGGAGCCGATGTTGTTTTCAACCGTCGGGTTTCAGTTCGGTGTGATTGATGAGGTGCAGGGATCAAGCATTCGCATCGATGGTCGGAGTTACGTGTTGAAGTCTGCGGTGGTAACGCTTACCCACGAAGGGGAGCCACTGGAGATAGAGCGGATCATTCCCACTTCGCTCGTGAAGTTTCATCTCAAAGAAGGCCACATCGATAAGATGGTGGTCACGTTGCCGCAATAGCGCATGAAAGGTCTTGTCTCAACTCGTAGCCGAAACGCGATGGCTGTTGTCCTGCTTGAGATGAGGAGGAAAAACGCATGAATTGCCGAACTCTGGTCTCGCTGGTGGTGCTTGCCGGTAGTGTCAGTTCCGGTCTGTGGGGCTCCGACGATGCGGCCGCCGTTGTCTCCAACGCGGATTACACGGCTGTCCCGCCCTTCGTGTCGAACGCAACGACCCCGAATATCATCATTCTGATGGACAATTCCGGCAGTATGAGCAACCGGGCTTGTGAGTCGACCTCCTGCGGGACTCTGGCGGACGGCAACACCTCGACCACCACGACATGGACCAATACCACGCGTTATTCGGGCTACTTTGATTCTCTTCGCTGCTATACCTACAACACGACCGATAAGCGATTCGAGAGCGGGACCAGCAAGGCAACACTGGATTTCGCCTGTCCGGACACGCAGTGGGACGGGAATTTCTTGAATTGGTCGACGTTGCGCCGGTTTGATGCCGTGAAACGAGCGATGATCGGCGGTGATTGCGCGGCTGCCAGAGCTACGGATGGCACATGTACGGCTACAGGAACGCCCGCCTTGAAGACGGTTCGCGCACAATCTCAAGGGGTGAACACGGAGCGCGCCGATGTGGGCTATAACGGTGGAGTCGGCGCCAATACCTATGTCGGGCGAATTCCGCTCGCTGATAGGGGAAGCAATCCCGTGACGATCTCAATCGGTGTATCAAGTGCCTATTTTTGCGTCGATAATGACACGACGTTCGACAGCAACTGCGGGGACGCCTACAGTGTTCGTAAGTACGAACTGAAGGTTGGATACACGACAGAACCGACCGGGGTCATTCAGCAGATCGGCAGTAAAGCGCGGTTCGGGCTAATGGAATTTAAATCCAGTAGCGAGGGCGCGCGTATGCTGGTCGGGGCCGGTTCCCGCCAGTCTATCGATTGGTCTGGAACTGGGGTCGAGACGTTTAATACGAATGCGGCGGCCATGGTGGATGCGGTGCAGGAGTCCTATCCGTCAACCTGGACTCCGCTCAGCGAGGCCCTGTATGAAACTGCGCGGTATGTCGCGCAGATCCAGTCAACCCTTGGAACCGGCTATGTCTATCCGATCGCGTTTTCCGGAGGCAATTCGAACGGCGTCAATTTTGCCACGAACGGGGCCGGTTCGATTGGAACGAGTGAATTGACGGCATTGGTCGGTTCTGAAACATGTCCCGCCAGCTATATCACGAGTGCCTGTGGCCGCGACCCGTATTTTTTTGGGCAAAACCATACCCCGCCCTGGTCATCGAGTTCTCAGGTTGTGGCCTGCTGTCGGACGTTTGTGATCGTGTTTACGGATGGTGAACCGACGCAAGACCAGAATATCCCGACGGCCCTGCAAGACTATGCGCATGCTCATCATGGGCAACATTGCACCGGGAGCGATGGCGCTGCTCCTCCACGGCCGATCAATGGAACCTGCAACACGAACGCCGCGACGCCCTATAGTGATTTACTTGCGGAACATAAAACCGATTATGCCGACAGCGGCAGCCACTATCTGGACGATGTGGCCTATTGGGCGCACACGACCGATCTCCGACCCTGCAGCGGCACAAGTGACGGTACGATCGCAGGTTTATTATCTGTAACGGGACACTGCATACCCGGCACTCAGAACCTGACGGTGTACTCATTTTTCGCATTTGGCAATATCAATGGCCGGGGAATTCTCGCTCAAACTGCGCGGCTGGGTGGATTTGAAGATACGAATGAGGATGGCATTCCACAAACCGCTGAATGGGATAAAGAAAACAATCTGACCGGATCATCCACTCCGGACGGTATTCCTGACGCCTATTTCGAATCCTCCAACGTTGACGATCTTCAGGACAAGCTGCTGGCCACGATCGCGAGTATTCTCAGGCGAAGTGCGTCCGGCTCATCCGTATCGGTGCTGGCCACTGCCTCGACCGGCGAAGGCGCCCTATACCAATCCTATTTTTATCCCAGCACGATCGAACCCTCGACGCTGAGTGACGTGAAATGGACCGGCTATACGCAGGCCTTGTTTATCGATACCTTCGGCAATACTCGAGAGGATACGAATCAGGATGGTCGGCTTGACTACAAGGTCGACTTGATCATTAAGACCCGATTTGATGGTGTCGGAGTAAAGGTCGATAAGTACGAGGATCGTGACGGTGATGGAATTGCGAATCCAACGGTTTGTAATCCTTGTGGGCAATTGTTGAGTGACATTCTCCCTATCTGGGAGGCTGGAAAGCAGCTGGCCTTAAAGGGTGCCTCGACTCGGACCATCCTCACCTGGGTGGATGCCGATCATGACGGCGTGGTCGATTCCGGCGAACAGCTGGCATTCACGACAGCCAACGAGCCGACGCTCCGACCATACCTTCGTGCCGCGTCGAGTGCGGAAGGGACCAAGATCATCAATTTTGTGCGTGGTTGCGATGTGGGGACATGCGCGGAACAGGCGACAACAAGGGATCGTCGTCTTCAGGTTCCGGCCGGGAGCGGGAGCCTGAAGGTGTGGAAACTCGGGGATGTCATTCACTCCACCCCGACGGTGGTTGCGGGTCCGAAGGACCGGCATGATGCCATCTATGGCGATCAGAGTTATTCGGCTTTTCTTCAGAAGTGGTACAACCGCAGGCAGGTCGCCTATGTGGGCGGAAACGACGGGATGTTGCACGCGTTCAACGCGGGTTATTACCATCCAGGCGATGATGCGAGTGCCTCTGCTCCCGCAAATATTACCGAACACGGCTGGTTTACGACTGCTCCCGCGGACAATTCCACCGGGGCTCCATTAGGGGATGAGCTGTGGGGATTTGTGCCCTATGAACTCCTTCCGCAGCTGGAGTTTTTGAGCCGCGCCGACTACCAGCATACCTATTATGTTGATTTGCCCCTCAAGGTCGCGGATGTCCGCATTTTCACTCCGGACACGGATCATCCGAACGGGTGGGGCACGATCCTGATCGGTGGATTCAGAATGGGTGGAAGTTGCGGTGCCTGTTCGGCGGGAACCGGTGCGCCGCCGATGACGGTCAATATCGGCGGTACGGACTATACGTTTTACAGTTCGTACTTCGCCATGGATATCACGAATCCTGATGCTCCCAAATTGCTCTGGTCGTTCAGCAGTTCGAATTTGGGGTTGACGACGAGTGCGCCTGCCGTGGTTCGCGTGAATCCGGCCGCTGATGCCAAGGCCAGTAATACCAACGCGAAATGGTACATGGTGGTCGGGTCTGGCCCGACCGGATATGACGCCAGCGTAGTGCAGAGTGCAAAAGTCTTTGCCGTCGACCTTGCGACGGGCCCGGGTAGCGGCAACAGCCTCGTCACGTCGTATTCGGTGGGGTCCTGGAATTCGTATATCGGAGACATCACGGCGTTCGATCGAGATCTCGATTACCGCCACGACGTCGTGTATTTCGGGCGAGTGATTCATGACGGAGCGCTTCCCTGGCGGGGCAAGATTTATCGTTTGACCATGGGAGCCGGGGGAGCCACGGCCAAGTTCGGTACGGTCACCAGTCCGACTCAGTGGGGCATCGCATCCGGAAGCGCGCGGGTTCCGACGGAAATGTTGGATACGTTTACGTCCGGAGCGGAGATGGGCCCCGTTGCGACCGCGCCTTCCGTGACGACAGATGATGCGGCGAATGTCTGGGTGTTTGTGGGCAGCGGACGTTATTACAGCAAATCTGACAAGACGGATCTCTCAACCCAGTATTTTGTGGGGATGAAAGATTCTGTGCTCAATGCCGGATGCAATCAATCAGCCGGCGCACTCAACTGCATGGACAATGATCTTGTGGATGTCTCGAATGCCACGGTCTGTGTGGTGGGAGTCGGCGATTGTGGTCAGGCCAGTGGAACCAACCAAGTTTCCGGCGTGTCCGGTGCCACGACGTTTACCGGCTTGATCGGATTGGTTCAGAGTAAAGATGGTTGGGTGACTAAATTAGTCGAACCGGCCAACCCGCCGACGAAGCCGGCGCCCTATGGCATCGGTGAGCGGGCTGTCAGTAGCCCGACGGTCTTCGGAGGAGTGGTGTTTTTCCCCACCTTTATCCCGACCAACGACATCTGTGTCTCGTCGGGAACCAGCCGTCTCTGGGCGTTGTTCTATAAAACCGGAAGCGCCTATCAAGAGCCGATCCTCGGTAAAACTGCGTCGGGTGCGAATCAGATGGTGAACAAATTTGGGTCCCTCGGTGAAGGTTTGGCCTTTGGTGTCGTGGTGCATATGGGGTCCGGCCGGGATGGGGGAAGCCCGTTCGGCCTGCTGATCAACATGAGCCAGGGCAACTTCGGGGATTGCGCCACCTGTACGACAGGTGGTGGAACCATCGGCTCCAATATCAGCGTGCCTGTCGCGATTGATCCGCGGAGCAGATTTTTCTCATGGACGAACCAGTAAAAACGGCAATCCTGAGCATGTTGGAGCGCAGCGCGGAGAGATTCTCTCTCCGCACGCTCGTTCCCGCCGCACAATTACCGCTGGTGGCCTTGGTCGTCGCGGCGTTATCGGGGTGTTCTTCTTCTCCTCCTGACGGGCCGGCGGCTGCTAGCGGGCCGAATGGCAATCACCCACCCGTAGTTCGTCTCGTCACGATCGTGCCAAATCCGCTCGTACTCGCCGGCCCTCTTGCGGCCCATGTGGTGGCAGACGATCCCGATGGGACGGAACCGACCACACGCTTTCAATGGATCGTCAACGGCGCGCCCATCTTAGGGGCAACCGGGCCTGAATTAGACCCGATTCATGCCAAGCGAGGCGATCAGATTGCGCTCGAGGTGGTAGCCCTGGATGGTGAATTGGAGAGTGCCCCCTATCGCACAGACCCCATTCCTGTGGTGAACACCCCGCCTCTCGTGTCACATGTGACCGTCGAGGCAGATGCTGAAAAGAGCAATTGGGTTCTTGCCAAGGTCGATGCCATCGATCCTGATCGAGATGAGATTCATTACACTTACCGTTGGTGGCGAAACGACAAACAGGTCAAAGAAGGCGAAGAAAGTGTCCTCGATACCACCGGCTTTGGGCGAAAAGATGTGGTGGTGGTCGAAGTGACGGCGCGGGACCAGGATGCCGCTGCTGCGCCAGTGCGGTCAACCCCGAGTGCATTGGGCAATTCACCGCCGTTGATTGTCTCGAATCCGGCGGCACTGACGAATCGGGAACTCTATGAGTATCTCGTGCAAGCGAAGGACGTGGATGGCGATGCGGTCACCTATGGCTTGGAGACCGGGCCCCCAGGGATGACCATCGACAAGGTAACGGGCCAGGTTAACTGGAAGGTCATTCCAGGTGCGGCGGGAACTCATCGAGTGAAGATCATGGCGGAAGACGGGCAGGGCGGGATTGCCTGGCAGGAGTTTGAACTATCGATTCCCTCCACGGCGCAATCGCAGCCATCATTACCGTCTCAAGGATAACTGGCACCTCGAAACCTAGCGTTTCTCATTTTTCCCCGCCCTCCTATTCCGACCTTGTTCCTCCCTTTCGCAGTTTGTTAGAATCTGGTTATTGGCTTGGCGAAAGGAGTCTTCGTCACAGGCGTGCGCAAGATCAAACTACGTGAAGGCACGAACACAGCGGTCCTGTTTGGGCACCACGATCGCCACCTCAAATTGATTGAGGAAGAGTTCGGGGTACGGTGTTCCGCGCGGGGCGAAGAGGTCACGGTTGAGGGAACTGCCGACGCCGTGAAGCAAGCAGAGCGTGTCCTCAACGAACTCGCTTCGCTTACCAACGAAGGATATGATCTCAGGTCGGATGATGTCACCCATGCGCTGACCGCCCTCCGCCATAATCAAGACGCCTCTCTCAAGGAACTGCTCTTCAGCGCGTCCCCCATCGTCACCCGGAAGCGCTTCATTGTCCCCAAGACCCCGACGCAGAAATACTACCTCGACGCGATCGAGAAGCATGACATCGTCATTGGTATCGGTCCTGCCGGAACAGGCAAGACGTATCTGGCCATGGCTATGGCGGTGAGCGCTTTGATGAAGAAGGACGTCAGCCGCATCATCCTGGCCCGTCCGGCAGTCGAAGCCGGAGAGAAACTCGGCTATCTCCCGGGAGACATGTATGCCAAGGTGAATCCCTATCTTCGTCCCTTATACGACGCGCTGTTCGATATGATGGACATGGAGCGAGCCAATCGTCTCATTGATCGGGGAGATATTGAAATCGCTCCGCTGGCGTTTATGCGTGGCCGTACCCTCAACGACTCGTTCGTGATTCTGGACGAAGCGCAGAATGCGACGGCTGAGCAAATGAAAATGTTCCTGACCCGATTGGGCTTTCACTCCAAAGCCGTCGTGACGGGCGATATCACGCAGATCGACTTACCATCCGACCGCGTCTCCGGCCTGATTGAAGTGCGGGACATCCTCCAGGACATCGCCGGTATAGAGTTCGTGTATTTCGATGAACGGGATGTCGTGCGGCATCGGCTCGTCCAAGAAATTATCAAAGCCTACGATCGGCATTCGATTGCGTCTGCACCTCCCGGTTCACCCAGAAAAGGCGACCATCTCGGAAAGGGGCAGAGCTCTGCTCCTAAGACCGCCCGCTCATCAGCTCCTCCCAAAGACTCCTGGGGCCAATCACACTAATGCCGGTCGTGGTCGGCATGCGGTTGACGAGGAGGACTCTGCGCCTCGCGTCTCTCAGGACGCTCGCTAATCGTATTCTCCAATCCATCGGCGAACGCGAGGCGCTTCTCAGCCTTGAAATCGTAGGCGACGTCCGGATGCGTCGCTTGAATCGAACCTTTCGCCATCGTGACAAAACCACCGATGTGCTCGCGTTTGCGACCAGGGAAGGGCCTGGTCCGCCTTCGGCTCTGCTTGGGGATGTGGTCATATCGTTGCCGCAAGCCATTCGCCAGGCTCGCCGCCACTCACGGGGTATCGATCATGAATTGGTCGTACTCCTGATTCACGGCATTCTCCATTTATGCGGGTATGACCATGAGCGAAGCGAGCCGGAAGCCAGACGAATGGCCCGGCGCGAACGGGCCGTGTTACGTGGCATCGGCCCCGTTCCAAGGCTATTGGTATCCGGCGATTCAGATCCAGTATGATGCGTGACGTGAGCGCATGATCAGGAATGCGAACGTCGACGAAGGGATGAGGTGAGCGGTGGGTTGGTTTCAGAAACTGAGCGAGGGGCTCTCAAAAACACGCCATGCGGTCACCGGGCAGCTGGATCGACTACTGGGACGCGCGGCCGACCCCGCTCTTTTAGACGAGTTGGAGGTCGCCCTCATCAGCGCGGATTTGGGCATGTCTGTCGTCGAGCGTGTGATGGAGAACCTGCGTGCACAGATGCGCGGGGGAAACTTTTCGGCTGCCGAAAAGGTGCGGGACCTGCTGCGACAATCCGTCTTGGACATCCTGCTTCCGACGCAAGGTGCGTCGATCGACCAGCTCATCGCGCAAGGGCCGCGTCCCTTTGTGATTCTCGTCGTGGGGGTGAATGGTGTCGGGAAGACCACCACCGTCGCAAAATTGACCCAGCGGTTTCGTCAGCAAGGGAAGACGGCGTTGCTGGTTGCCGGCGACACATTCCGGGCTGCGGCCATTGATCAACTGCAGGTATGGGCGGACCGCATTCAGGTCGATATCATCCGACATCGACCCGGCGCCGATCCCGCAGCCGTGGCCTATGACGGGATTACGGCCGCCAAAGCACGCGGGTCCGATGTGGTCCTCATCGATACCGCCGGGCGGCTGCACACGAAAACCAACTTGATGGATGAGTTGCGCAAAATCAAACGGATTGTGGCGCAAGAATGTCCGGGTGCGCCCCATGAGGTGCTGTTGGTCTTGGATGCCACGGTCGGGCAAAATGCCATTGCGCAAGCCCGGCAGTTCCACGAGGCGGTCGGGGTGACCGGCATTGCGTTGACCAAGCTTGATGGCACAGCCCGCGGCGGCATCGTGGTGGCGATTGCCGATACCCTCAAGATTCCGGTCCGGTTGGTTGGGGTGGGGGAATCCGTCGAAGACCTCCAAGACTTCAACGCCAAGGCCTTTGTCGACGCGTTGTTTTAACGTGCCTGCTTGATCGACCCCTCTGCTGCCGATCCTGCACTTTCCTTCAATTTCTTCTCATCCCGCGGACCTCATGCTAGGCTGTTTCCTGAGCCTGTAGTCCAAGAGTGGGCCCTTGCAGCCACGGCCTCGCACATGAATGAGAAGCCACGATGACGACCTTATTGGTAATCGACGATGACCGGTTGCATTGCGATCTCTTGCAGATGGCGTTGTCTCGCCACGGGTATCGAGTCAGTACGGCGACGAGCGGGCGTGAGGGTGTCGCCCTGTTCCGGCAGCTTCGGCCGGCCGTCACCCTGCTCGACCTGCGCATGCCGGAAATGGACGGGCTGGCCGTGCTCAAAGAGATTCGGACGCATGATCCGCGCGCCGGAGTGATTATTCTGGGAGGTGGCGCAACCGAGGAGTTGGAAAATCTCGCACGAAAATTACGCGTCACGGATTTCTTCCGAAAAGGATTATCGCTCGATGTGCTCGTGGGCGCGGTGCATCGGATCGCCCAGCAGGCACGGCGTGAGGCGTCATACCCGCAATCTCTGGCGGGCAGTGAAACCGGCCAGTCACCCGAGGAGCAGATCCTCGTGGTCGATGACGATGTGATGGCGCGTGATCTCCTGATGCGTTTTCTCAGTCTGCGCGGGTACCATGTGCGCGGGGCCAAAGATGGCCGCGAGGCCTTGCGAATGATTGAGGAGTCCGCGCCGGATTTGGTGATTCTTGATCTTGTCATGCCGGAGATGAACGGCGTGGAATTGTTGAAGGTCTTGGCTGAGCGCGACTATGCCGGACGGACGATCATTTTGAGCGGCCATCACAACGATCCATTGTTGGCCGATGCCTGGGCCTTGGGCCCGCAAGAAGTGCTCGACAAACCTCTAGATTTAGAGCGCGCCTTGATGGCGATCCAGCTTGTGATGGTCTGTCGGGAATGCTAATCTTCACCGTCAACCTCGGGGTGCCGGTGAAGGGTGAATTGTTTGCATCGCCTCATCCGTTTCAGTCTGCTTGCCGGTTGTCTCGTTCCTGCACTTGCAGTTGCTGAGCCTGTTTCCTCTCTACCAACGATCGAACATCACCGGCTGACGCTCGAGCTGCTGCCGGATTCCCATCAGCTCATTGCGACGGATCGCGTGACCCTGTCGGGAGGCGCTGCCGGGCAGACGCTGGCGTTTTCCCTTGCCCCCGCGCTCCATCTTGAACACATCCAGGATGTCACGCACTGTCAGGATCCCTGCGAAATGGCTCCCGAATTGGCCTTCGAGAGGGACGCCTCACCAGGCCGGCCCGAGCCGCAGCGCGTGATTCTGAAGCCATCGGCCCCAGATCGGACAGACGGCGTGATCGCGTTGAGGTTTTCCTATCGAGGTGTGGTCGACGATCCGCCGCGAGACCCCCGGCATCTTCGTTTTGTTACGCCCAGCGAAACCTCCGGCCACATCGGCCCCGAGGGCGTGTATCTCAGCAGTGAAAGCCAATGGTATCCCGATCTGGAGGGGTCGCTCGCCACCTATGATGTGACCATTTCCGTGCCTGAAGGGTGGGCTGCGGTCACGCAAGGCGTGCCCCAGTCTAATCCGGCACACTGGGTGGTTCCCACCAGGAGCGAAGCCTTGACGGTGGTCGCCAACCGGTTTGTGGTGAAGTCCCGCAACTGGAAGGCGAAGTCGGGGCAAGAGATCCGGCTCGCGACCTATCTGTTCCCGGACGAAGCCGCTTTAGCCGATGAGTATTTGGACGCGTCGGCACGATACCTCGATGCGTACATCCCTTTGCTCGGTCCCTATCCGTTTTCTCAATTTGCCGTCGTTGAGAATTTTTTCTCCAGCGGACTCGGCATGCCTTCCTTCACCCTGTTGGGGAGCGGAGTCATCAAACGGCACTATACGCAGCCCTACGCGCTCGGCCATGAGATCGTGCATTCGTGGATCGGAAACGGCGTGTTCAACCGGATCGATCGCGGCAATTGGGTGGAAGGGCTCACGACCTATCTCTCCAATTATTATTACCATGAGCTGGTGGGCGATGAGGCGCAGGCTCGGGAACAGCGACGGTTGATGCTCATGGGATACGCCGTCTACGTTCGTCCCGGTGAGGAATATCCCGTCATCCAGTTTGCCCAGAAGCATGATGAGAAGGACAATGCCATCGGCTATCAACAAGCCGCCATGGTGTTCCATGCGTTAAGGCAGGAAATCGGCGAGGCCTTGTTTTGGAAAGCGCTCAAACAGATACCGGAGCGATATCTGGGAAAGGCTGCCGAGTGGCGTGATGTGGAGCGAGTGTTTCAGGACGTGGCCGGGCGGGATCTTCGTTGGTTTTTTGCTCAGTGGATCGAACGGGCTGGCGTGCCGGAGATTGAGGTGACTGGTTTCGAGGTGCAGCCGTCAGCCGGGCCTTCAGGGGAACGGAACAGGCTGGAGGCGATGGTGCATATGGCCCAACACGGGGCTCCATATCGCCTTGCTGTCGATCTGGAATTTGTGCTGGACGGGGGACGGACTCACCGAACGCGCATTCACGTGACGGAGTCCCGGCAGGAGGTGATCGTACCATTGCCTGAACGCCCGCTGGCGGTTCGGCTCGACCCAGGTCTGCATCTGTTTCGCCGCGTGGCGCGCAATGCATTGGCACCCATGTTGAATCTGTACGTGACAGATGCTCAACGCACGGTGTTGTTGCCCTCCGACTCTTCAGCGCAACCGAGTCCTTTCGCCGACATTGTGCAACGCATCGTCGCGCAAGAGGCGTCGAAGCCCGAGCTGTCGCGCACGACCGTGAGACGGCCGGAAGAAGGCAGTTCGGCTGTGCCTGCGGGCTCCGTGCTCGTGCTGGGTGGACCGGGGGAGAATCCGGCTGCCACAGACATGCTGCGATACTGCGGCGACCGTCTTCGGTTCACCGAGCAGGGGTTTGCCGTGCAGGGGAAGCTCTACGAAGGACCGACGATGGCGGTACTGCTGTCATGCCGGCGCGACGATCACCCGGGGAGCGTGGTGGCCATGCTCTATGGAGTGACGCCGCAGGCGCTGACTCGTGTGGCCCGGCTCTTGTTTTTTTATGGATGGCAGAGTTATGTGGTGTTTCACGAAGGCACCGTGGTGGCACGGGGCGATTGGGAGGATCGGATGAGTACAGAGGTGCGAATTGAAACACGTTAAGCAGGTGATGGCGGGAATGCTGGGGCTGGTGGTCTCTCTCGCCGCGACGAATCACGCGGCCGCGGCCTCGAAGGCGGCCGCGCCTGCGGCGACGCCGGCGGCTTCGACCGAGCGGCATCTGACCAATATCAAGCAGCTGACGTTTGGTCGGCAAAATGCTGAGGCGTATTTTTCGTTCAGCGGCGACAAGCTCATTTTCCAATCAACGAACAATTGGATGAAGGATACGTTTGCCGCGGCGATGCATCCGGCCGACATCCCGCTTGGCTGTTATCAAATGTACGTGATGGATCTGGGCAGCGAAAAGATCCGGATGGTCAGTACCGGTTCCGGCACGACCACTTGCGGCTATTTCTTTCCCGGCGATCGGCGCGTCTTGTACTCGTCTACTCACCTGAGAGGCCCCAATTGTCCTCCGAAGCCCAAGAGGGAGGGAGGCGCCTACCGGTGGGCGTTGGACGACTATGATTTGTTCTCCGTTCGGATCGACGGCTTGGACCCGCAGCGACTGACGAATACTCCCGGATATGACGCCGAAGCCACGGTGGCTCCCAACGGGAAGACGATTGTCTGGACATCGATGCGTGACGGGGATTTGGATATCTACGCCATGGATCTGGACGGCACGCATCCCCGCCGGTTGACCCAGGAAATCGGGTACGACGGCGGGGCGTTTTTCTCGCCCGACAGCAAGCGGATCGTGTATCGCGCCCAGCATCCGAGTAATCAGGAGGAATTGGACCAGTACAAAGCGCTCCTCGCTCAAAACCTCGTGGAACCGGGCCGCTTGGAAATTTTCATCATGAATGCCGACGGCTCGAATAAGCAGCAGGTCACGAGCAACGGCGCCTCTAATTTCTCTCCCTACTTCCATCCGGATGGACACCGCGTCATCTTCTCGTCGAACGTGGAGACGCGCAACGAAGGGGGGCGGCCAGAGTTCCATTTGTACCTCACCAATGAGGACGGCTCCGGCCTGGAACGATTGACGGCGGACGGCAAGTTCAACAGCTTTCCCATGTTCTCTCCGGATGGAAAGCACCTCGTCTGGGTGTCCGACCGGAACGCGAAAGAGCCGGGAGAATTCAACGTGTTTCTTGCCGACTGGGTTCCATGAACGAAGCAGGTGACGGGCAGGCTGCGCCGATGCCGGCACAGCCTGCTCCCCCACCGGATAGCCCGCCGGTCCCGGCGGTGATCCTCTCCGCGCTGGTGGTGCTCGGGTCGTTCGCCGCGCTCTTTCACATCGATATTCCCATCCTGCTCTTACTCCGCTCGCACAATTTGTCGTCGCTCCAATCCTTGGGTGATCTTGGCGAAAAGCTGGGCAACGGGGGGACGCTGATTACCATCAGCGTGCTGCTCCTGGGAGCGGGGTATTTGCTCAAGCGACAGGCCTGGATCCGTACGGCGGTGGATAGCCTGCTTGCCCACGGGGTGGTGGCGTTGGTGGTGAACAGCCTCAAACATATCATCGGCCGTCCCAGGCCACGCCTCACCCATTCAGGCGGATGGCAATGGTGGCCCTCGTTGCAATCGGGCTTGGATTCATTTCCCTCTGGCCATACCTCCGCGACGGTCGCCGTAGCGACGGTCTTGGCGAGAGCGCTGCCTCGGCTTTCATGGGTGCCATTTGTCCTGGCCGGATGGGTGGGAGCCAGCCGGATCTGGAGAGGATCCCATTTCCCCGGCGATGTGGTAGGCGGGATGGTGTTGGGGTTTATGGTGGGATCAGTCTTTAACGGGCCGTTGCGGTGGTGGGGAAGATCCTGCGCCCAGGCACTCGTTCGTATCGCCCCCGTTGTGTTGTTGCTGGCCGGCTGGTTCTGGGTGTTGACGCATCGCATTCTTGATCCGATGACAGATCACGTGCTGGTAGCATCGGGGGTGCTGCTGGTGCTCGTAGGGTGGGTGCTGCAGGTGATGCCCCGGTGGCGGTCGGCAACAGGCGGTAACATTGCGGCGATCGTCACTTCAAAGAGCTTGTTGCTGTCAGGGGTAGGGCTGGCGACCGGAGCCCCGATCGTCATCGCGTTGACCGGTCTGCTCTGCGGGGCACGATGGGTTGTTGCGGCACACCGTCTCGATGCGGTTGCTCAGCCGTCCTGGCGCAGGGATGGATTGTACGCGGCGGCAAGTCTCGCGGGCGTGATTGCCGTCCAGTTCCTGAAAGGCCTGGTGCCGTTACAGTGATGGACGATCAGTGGCCGGGAATCCGAACCTGAGGTTTCTCTGCCTCTTCGGGGACATGAATCATGGATTGATTGGCCAGGAGGATGTAGCCGTACCGCTCGAGCATGACCGGGTATTCCATGGTTTCAAACGGCAATCGATTCCGCATGGCCGCCGGCAGGAGAATCAACGTGCGACCCGGCTGGGTCAAATAGGGCTTGATGTTGGCTTCTTCGCCTTTGGGCACAACGATGGCTTTTCGTTTGGCATAGAACACCAGCGAGGGGCGCGGCTGTCCGTAGAGAATCAGCCGGTCGTTCGGGCCGAGATTCAACCCTGCGACATCGGCCAGCCGCTGCGGCGGATCGATGACAAAATGGTGGACCAGCGGAAACGTCAGTTGTGTGACGGCCAATACCACCAGGGCCAATGATCCCCCCGCGGCCCAGAAGGCGGCCGGCCGCCGTGTCTCGCTGAGTCCGAAATACGCAACCAAACCCATTCCCACCAAAAAGATGGAGGCGACGGTATAGGGCCCCGGTCCCAGCGTCACCTGTCCCGCCAGAGGAAATTCATCCACCAGCTTGACGGCGAACTTGGCATACAGGGGCGGAAGTGACGCAAATGCCAGCGCCAGAATATAGCCGACCGCCGTCATCATGTGGATGGCGCCGCGCAAGTGCGGCGCGGCATGGTCCGTTACACAGCGATTCCAGAACGACGCCGTCAAGATTGCGGCGGCGGGAAACAACGGGCCGATATAGTGCGGCAGACGGGTGGAAGACAGGCTGAAAAACACGAGTCCGCCCAGCACCCAGACGGCGGCGAACCACTCGAGGGCCTGTGAGGACGATGGGGGATCTGCACTCGGAGCCGGTGCGAATGCCCCAGCCTGTTTGGCCACACGCCAGCTTCGATAGGCCTGATACCAGGCAAACGGCAGGAGCCCACTCCAGGGAAAAAATCCCAGGAGGAACACCGGCAGATAGAACAGCAGCGTGCCGCCGTGTCCTTCCATGGCGCCAAAGAACCGACCGATCGTATCCCCCTGCGCGGAGGTCGTGTACCGTTCCCCATGCAGGTTCAACATCATGAGATACCAAGGGAGGGCCAGGGCGACGAAGAGCAGCAGGCCGGGCAGGAGACGTCCCTCGCGGCGGAAGAGCGGCCAGGAGCGGGTCAGCCAGAGATAGAGTCCCACCGCCAATAGCGGAATCAGAAAACCGATCGGGCCTTTCGTCAACGTGGCCAGCGCCATGCCGATGTAAAAGAACCAGATCGAGTGGCGTTCACGTCCCTCTCCGTAGAGGCCGAGCCAGAACCCGTAGAGAGACAGTGTGGTAAAGAAGATTAACACGCTGTCGGTGAGCGCCATGCGACTGAGCCCGATGATCTCCAGATTCAGCAACAACATGGCCGCGCCGAACAGACCGATGACCGGCCCTCGGCAACGGGTCAGAAACAGATATTGGAGCAGGATCAGGCCAAGACCGAACAGGGCGGACGGAAATCGCGCTGCGAATTCATTCACCCCGAAGGCGTGGTACGACAGGGTCATCAGCCAATACACGAAGACCGGCTTGGCAAAGCGCGGCTCATAGTTGAACGTCGGGCTGATGTAATGGCCCGTTTCAAACATTTCCCGGCCGGCTTCGGCGTTGCGCCCTTCATCCCGATCGGTCAAACCGAGAGACCCCAGCCCGACAAAGAACAACACGGCGGCCAACGCCAGCAAGATGACGAGCGTGAGCGGCTGAATCGACCGGTCGATCGGCGCCGGCGTCTGCGCGGACGGGACTTCTCCGTTCATATGCGGTTCCATTAGGATTTGATCGCCGGGGAGGCCGTGCCGGAGTCGGCCGAGTTCGGGCGGTGAATGAGCATGAGGTTGCGGAGATACACGATGCTGCCGATGCTTTGTCCGGCAATGAAGACGGGGTCCTGCCGATAGATGGCATACGCGAGTGTGATCAACCCGCCGATCATGCTCATATACCAGAATGCCGTCGGCACCCGGCTTTCGGCATGGCGTTCGGAGGCGATCCACTGGACGACCCAGCGCATAAAGAAGATTCCCTGCCCGAGGAATCCGATGATCAGCCAAATGGTATCGAGTGTCATAGCGGTACGGAGGTCGAGGTCGAACGAGGAGGGGACATGGCGGCGATACGGTAGTGATACCGCAGGCAGCGGTGCTGCATCCATCGGACAGCCACCAGATCGTACAGCCCCTTGAACAGACGATTGCCCACGCCGTATTTTGAGGTGCCGCGCGTGCGCGGATAATGGCGGACCGGCACCTCCGTGACGGTGAATCCGTGCATCAGGGCCAAGGCAGGGAAAAACCGATGCATGCCCTCGAAGAGCTGCATTTTTTCCACCACCGCTCGACGAAACAGCTTGAGGGAACAGCCGGTATCGTGGACACGATCACCCGTGACGGCACTGCGGACGCTGTTGGCAATACGGGACGAAATTTTCCGCGTCAGATTGTCGTGACGATCTTTGCGCCAGCCACAGACGAGGTCGAAGGTCTTGATGTGCGGCAGCAGCGTGGCGATATCCGCCGGGTCGTTCTGCAGGTCGCCGTCGATGGTCATCACCAGGTCTCCTGTCGACTGCTTAAAGCCTGCATCGAAGGCCGCCGATTGCCCGTAATTCCGATCGAAGTGAAAGACCTTGACCGTCGGGTATCGGGCGGCCAGGTCCTCCAGCACCACGGAGCTGCCGTCTGAGCTGCCGTCGTCGATGAAAATCAGCTCGAACGGGGCCGATCGCGACTCTTCTCGGCCGTCCAAGACCTTCACCAATTGCTCTGTCAGGGGGACCAGATTGTCGCGTTCATCCTTGATCGGGATGACAACGGAAGCCCATGGGCGGGTGGCCACAGTCATGGAGCGGGATCAGTTCCTTCACACAGTCGTTGATCAGTCTGCACGGCGCCCATTCTACAAAACGCACGGAGGGGTGGTCAAACGATTCTGTCTTGGTCAAGGCGGTTGGCGATCAGGGCGAAGCAGGAACCGTTATTCAATGATGATCTGCCGATCGACATGAGTCGAGAAGGTCGGATCGTTCGAGACGAAGATCACCGACCAGGGCTCGTCTTTCGCGCAGAGCCGGCGAAGCAGCAGGGCTCTTGTCGCAGGCAGCATATTGTGGAGGGTCCCGTCGAAAATTAAGAGTTGCGGGCGAGTCACTATCGCGCGGGCGACGAGAAGGCGGAGAATCTGACTCATCGAGAGGTGGGTCTCGCCACCGGAGACAAGGGTATTGAGGCCCTGCGGCATCGCATCAATGTCGTGGTCGAGCTCCACAAACCGCAGCGCCCATTGAAGATCCTGGTACTCGATCGACGGTCGGCCCAGCGTGATGTTGTCTTCCAGCGTCCCGTCGAGCAGTGTGGGATGCGAATCCAGGATGAGGCCGCGCACCCGGCTGACGGAGTCGCGCCTCACCTCGGCCAGGTTCATGTCGTTATAGCGGACAAATCCGGCCGAGGGCGGGTGAAGACCGGCCAGGACTTTCGCGAGGGCGGTCTTGGCTCTGTTGGTGCTGCACAGGATGGCGACTCTCTCTCCCGGAGCCACCTCCAGGGACACGTTCCGAAATATCGGCAGGCCATCCTGCCAGCTGTAGGAAAGGTTCCGGCACGTCAGGCGAATGCCAGAGCCGCCGAACTGTGTCGCCGGCACGTCTTCCTTCGCGCCGTCGTCTTCGGTCGGCAGCGAGAACACGGCGGCCATTTCCCGGCAGGACACGAAGGTAAAAAACATGGCGACCATGCGTCGAGCTAAGGTGTCCATATTCAGCAGCAGGTTGCCGACCAGCACCTCGGCGGCGGCAAACTGCCCGACCGTCAGTTGTCCATCGACGACCAAGAGACCCGCCGTAATGAGGAGCCCGCTGTGCCCGGCAACTTGCCAGAGCGCCGCCGCTTTGTATTGCCGGCCGGTGAGCGTATCCGAACGACGTTGCCGGATTCGGGCATAGATGCGAGTCAGCGTGTCGGTTCGGTCCAAGAGGTACGGGCTCTCCCCGGCTGCCCGCAGGTGCGGAAGATTCTGCGCGATATTTTGAATCCAGCCGAATATCTCGTAATGCAGCCGGGACATCTCCAGTGTGATGAAAAACCCTCCGCGTCCGAAGAGGGTAAGCAACCCCACAAACCCGAGGATCAGCACCAAAATGTAGAGCACGAAGTAGGGATGAAAGAGGATGAGCATGGTCATCCCAATGGTGCCGACTACAGCGACATTAAAGAGATCCGCCACCATTGCGACCAGGGCGCGCGTCAGGAGATCGGCTTCCATGAACCGGTGGGCTTGCGGCGTGGCAAACGTATCATCGCGGAGCTGAGGCAGAAGGCGAGTGAAGGCGATGGCAACGCGCGTGTAGATCCGTTGTTGTAGCGTCTCCACGGCGCGCGCCTGCAGCACCCGAAAGGCCGCGACCCCGGTCAAGGAACTGGCGACGAACAGCGCCAGTGTAAAGATCATGCGAGGTTCCATCGAAAAGGAGAACGTGCTGACGAGTTCCTGGACAGCAATAGGAACACAGAGCAGGAAGAATCCAATGGCTACCGCATACGTAGCGATAATGCCCAGGATCGATCGCTCCAGTTTCAGCAACATGCCGAGGTGGGCGAAAATATCGCGGAGGACTTCAGTGAGCTGATACTGGGGGTAGCTCTGGGTGGTCGTGGGGGACTGGGTCACAGCAACTCCTACCGCGTGGGCGCTGGTAGGAGTTATCAGCCGTGCGGGGATCGCAACCGGCGGTTCTCGGTGAACTCCATCACCTGAGAGATGCGCGAAGCTGGGCGAAGTCTAGACCGAGAGCCGGTTCGTCGTCAACACAAGGCCCCGTCGGGCACGAGACGATCCGGGGATCGTCGGAATGCCGGCGGCGCAATTGTTCCCCGTCCGGTCAGCGAAGGAAGAGAGATTTGAAGATCAAGGCCGTGCCGGACAGAAAGAGAAAGGCGGCGAACGTGGTGCGGTATCGTTCCGTGCTCATCTTGCTATAGAGCAAGAGCTCGGTCGCCAGGAACATGCTCACCCCTACGGCCATATACAGTGCCGTGATGGACGTGACAATGGCCGAAGGTCCCAGGGACATGCTCAGCGTCATGAGCTGAAACAGCGCGAAGGTGCCATAGGAGACCGCCGTGGTCGCGCGGGTCTGATCCTTGTCGTACGGTTTGCTGTGGATCATGGCCGTCAACAGCGAGCCCCCCAGATTGGTCAGGCCGTGGACGATGCCCATCACGGTGAAATACGTGCGCTCGTATCGCACCAGCGATTCGATCAATCGGTTGAAGGGCCCATAGACGCTCTTGAGCGCCGCGACGATCAGGAACAGGCCGACAATGCTGCCGATGTTCAGCTTGAACGTCGTGACGAACAACAGACAGAGCACCACGCAGGGGATGGACAACGTCAGGATCTGCCGATAGAGCGGCCAGTGAATGGACCGATAGTCCTTGCTCACTTGCAGCAGGTTGATCGTCAGCGAGATCGGAAGCAGAATCGTCAGCGCGGTGATGAAGTCATAGCCCAGCATGAGAAGGATCGGGGTGCCGAAGAGCAACACGCCCACACCGAAGAGCGACTGAATGGTGGCCGTGAGGAGGATGGTGGCGAGAATATCCCATTGCATGGCGACAACGCTCCTTTCGACCCGACTGCGCTCGAACGGCCCAATGCTCAGCCTTTGCGGCGGCAGACCGGTATAGCCCGGCGCTGGAGCGGTCGTCAATCGGTCTGAAGCGTGCGGGGTTGGTCACCGGCTCCTGGTAGGGATGTCCGATTCAGCGGCGGCGAGAATCGTGAAACGCATCGTGCCCATCAGGCTCATGTCGTTGATCTGTTCACCGGCATGGATTTCCACCTTATAGCGTCCTGGTTTCCAGCTGCTGTCCGGGGGGAATAACTTCAGATAGCCGGTTTGATCTTCCAACGCGATGTACATGGCATCTTCAGCCACTATCGTTCGTCCATCCAGCCCGGATACCTCCTCGGGATAGCACCGCCCGAATAATTGAAAGGATTGGTAGTGCTGGTGCAGCTCAAACACGATGAAAATAGGTTTGCCGGCGGCCGAGAATTGGTCGGTCGGCTTGACGGGAACAATTTCATGGGTCCGTTGAAAGCCCATCTCTTCATCGAACCCCTCGGCGAGCACGATGCGACGAAACATCCCTTCCGGAGGGGCGTCGAAATTGTAGGGTTTGGCGCTCTCGGTCCGGTTTTGAAAATCGGGGACCGGGACATTGCGGGTCAGGGGAAGGTCTTCGGCCCAGGCGAGGGAGCCGGAGAGAAGAACGAGGAGACACCCAAGCGCAGGCACCGATCTCATCCTGTCTTGGTACACTCCGCCCAACAGGCCTGTCAAGGAAGGTCCGGGGCCAGAGCTCGCGTCGGCGCGTTCGGCCGAACGGCAGCGTGGACGATGAAGGGGGATTCGTCCGGTAGAGGTTGCGGGTGAAAATTGCTTCCTGTTAGACTTTCGCTCTTTCTACAGGGGGACAGCATGGAACAGCACCTCATGACACCCGTCGAGGATCCCGACGCGTTACCGCAACCCATCGGGGAATACAAGCCGGTCGATTATTGGCAGGCGCATATCAATACTCTATTTTACCAACTGCGCGGGGACCAACAACGCAGCTTCTACCAGACCTTTGCCTCGGCCGATTATCGATTAGCGCATGCGTTGGCGGCCGACTATTTCGAACAGGTGGTCAAACGGGATAAGAAAGCTGCGGCGAAATCCGCAGCATCCGGCGATGCCGCTCCCAAGTCATCCTTGACCGTCATGGAGTGGGGCCCCGGCAATGGCAACCTCGCGGCCTGCTTCCTCAGCCATTTGCAGCATCTCGACAAGGCGGGACAGGTCTATCCTCGGGTGCGGTATGTGTTGGTTGATTCTCACGCTCCCGCGCTGGAACGGGCGCGCGCGCATCCTGACTTGGTCGCGCATCTGTCCAAAGTCGAGTCCCTGTGTGCCGATGGCGAGCACATGCCGACGATTGCCGACGGCACCGTGGACCGGATCATCTGTAATGAGCTGTGGAATGAATTGGCCACCAAGCTCATTGTGAAGAAGGGCGGGGAGTATGAGGAAGAGCATCTCCGCCCGAACCTCAATGAACGCAAGGCGGCGGCGATTGCCGACTGGTCCGGGTTTGTGCGCGCCTTCGACGCCAAGGACATCGAACAACTGAAACAATTCCCGCCTTTTCTGGACGATCTGATTTGGGAACGCGAATATCACAAGGTGGATTGGAAGGACGTGCCCTATCGCAAAACACTCACCGAGTTTATGAAAGCCATCGACGAGGAAGTGTTGGTGCCGGTGAATCTGGGCGCCTGCGCGTCGATCAAGGAAGCGAAGCGGGTGCTGGCGCCGGACGCCGTCGGGTTCAGCAGTTTCGATGCCGGAACGGCGGATATGCAGGTGCTCAATGATCCCGAGAAGCCCTGTTATGGCCAATTCGGCGGCCAATACAGTTTCATGGTGAATCTAGCCCTCATCCAAGCTGTGGCGAAGCATCTCGGGATCACGACCACCGTCATTGAGACCCAGCGGGAATTCGTGGGCAGTCGACTGGGAACGAATGTGATGACGCTGATGGATCTGCTCGCCTGCCATCCGACGGTGGGTTCCAAGGTTCAGCCATGGCAATTGGATCAGCTGACGCTGAAAACCATTCGTACGCTGAATGACATCTACGAGAGCCCGTATCAACGCAAGATCGAGTTCCCCCTGCGCAAGGAAATGCCCGCAGAAGAACGTGAAGCGGCACAGGGGACGCTGCTCTCGATGAAATCGAATGGGATTCCGGATACCATCGCCTACGTCACCGAAGAAGAGTTGAGTCAGGCCCAGGGTGAATTGGAAGAACTGGGATACGAGCGGGAGTCGTGGTTGATGGCGCTTGGCGCACCTCCGAGTCCGGTCGAGTACTATCACTTCGCGTTTCGGCCGTAGACGCCGGTTTTGTCGGAGGGAAAGAGGCGCAAGGGGGCGCCTGTGGGAGAAAGAGCTTGACTAATCCCAGTCGTTTCTATAGCCTTTCCCGCGATTTCCGATAGTCGCCCCGTCCTTCGCCGTGCGTGGTGAACATTCAGAAGGGGAGGGGTTCGCAGGCAAGATCTTCTCAGACGACGTACTTCACGAGAGGCAGTTGAGTCGCCGGTCCGTGAGCATATGTCGTGCGAATAATCGCACAGCTGTAACAAGGAGCATACAGTACCATGTTTGGTTCGTTCGGCTGGATGGAGCTGCTGCTGATTCTCGTCATCGTGCTCATCATCTTTGGAGCGGGAAAAATTCCCCAGCTCGGTGAGGGATTAGGTAAAGCAATCAAGGGGTTCAAGAAATCGGTTCACGAAGCGGATGCCATCGATGTGACGGCAAACGAGACGGAACCGGCCGCGGCTCAGCCGACGGCACAAATCCAGCAAACCGGACAGTCGGCCACACCGCCGCCTGCGCAGCAGGCCGATGCGGCACCACCGCCACGGACGACGCAGGGATAACTTGCGAGACTGAGGATCAGCCCGGGTGACGGCGATTGGTTTTCACGGTTGCGCCGCCTGGTCTTTCACACAACCACCTCAGTAGGAACACCATGTTCGGTCTTGGCGCTGGAGAAATTCTCATCATCCTGGTCATCGCGTTCCTGTTGTTCGGGCCGAAACAGTTGCCCGAAATCGGGCGTCAGGTGGGCAAGGCCGTCAAGGGATTCAAGGAGACGGCTGACGACCTGAAGAAGACGGTTGAGCCAGAACTCAACATGATCCAACAGGAAATGAAGATGGTCGAGCAGGATTTCGAGTCGTCGATGAAAGAAGCGGAAGAACAGATTAACCACGCAACATCGGGCGTAGAGCATGGGGCAGAGGAATCGGGTTTGCCCAAGCAGGCCTAATACCATTTCATACGCGCTCTACGGCTGTGAAGGGAGGTGACCAGAGTAACAATACAAGACTGACGGTGTGAGGGCTGGCTTCGGGATCGAAGCCGGTCATGACCGGATGGTGGGCACCATTCTGGTTCGGCCGACTGAAACCCGCACACAGGAGTTAGCTTTGTAGTGCAATAGCGGTTGGATTTTAGGCGGCACCCTGGAGTGATGGGTACACGAAGGGTTGCCATCCAATTCACAGGAGGAACGCTATGAAACGCATCCAAGGACGGACCAGATGGGGTCGGTTGGCCGCCATCTTTGGCGCTGCGGCCATCTCAGCTCTGCAGTGCCTGACGCTCCCGGCCTTCGCCGGATACGAACTTCCCCCGGGCGAACGCATCACGAATCTCCCCGCAATCCCTCGCAACATGCCGCAGAAAGAAGCCTACGAACTCTACGATCCGGTCATCGGCCGGAATTTCGACATTAAGAACCTGTGGATGCGCGCGGATCTGCGTGTGCGCCCGGAAATGCGGAACAACGCGTGCTTCGGTGGTGCGCAGGGGGGCGGCGGAACATGTAACTCGTTCGGGACCAGAGGGACTGCTCCTACTGGCGGAAACAAAGGGAACGACATGTTCGTCCAGCAGTGGATGCGCTTGGGCATCGGGTACGACCTTTCGCCGGACGTCAATTTTTACGTGGAAATAATTGATAGCGCGACCTGGGGCGGCAACGGGAGCGCCGTGAATGCGGGCAACGGAGGCGATCCCTTGAACCATAACGGTTCCATTGGCGCTAATGCCGGTGGTGGCAACGGAGGCCGTTTGGGCGTTCGTGCCGCCTACATGTTGGTGAGGAACCTGGCAGGAGTGCAGGGCCTCAGCATGAAGGTCGGTCGTCAGTATGTGGTCTTCGGCAACCACTCACTGTTCGGTCACTTCGATTGGGCCAATACCGGCTATTCGCATGACGGTGTGATGTTTGCTTATCAGACGAAGAGCTGGGACAGCTACTTTGGTTGGTTTCGGAATTCAGAGAGCGATCTAGGACAGGGCGCTGCGGTTGGTAGCGGGGCGCCTAACGTTGCCGGTGGGTCGGCTGCTGTTGGAGGTGCTACCAATTTAGTCGGTGGCGATGCGAACCGCGATGCGGACATGTTCATTTTCTACAACCAGATCAAGATGGTTCCGGGAATGGTCATCGAGCCGTTCTATGTTTATTATAAAAATAACTACAGTTCTGCGGACAATGCGGGCCAGGGGGTAGGAACCGCCAAGCACTCCAATCAGACCCGACACATGATCGGAAACCGGATCGAAGTGCGCAAGGGCGGGTTCGACTTCTCGAACGAAATTGCTTGGCAGTTCGGTCAAATGGGGCAATTGGGAGCTTGTCAAGGCGAACAGAAATGCTTGCACATCAATGCCTGGGCAACCAGAAACTGGATCGGTTATACATTCTACGATACGGCCTGGAAGACGCGTATCGCGTTCAATCTCGACTATGCCTCAGGTGATAGCAGGAACAATTGTGGCACCGGCGGTGGCAATATGGGCTGTAAGACGGCCAATACGTTTGAAAACTTCTTTCCGACGAACCACATCCACATGGGCTACATGGACGTGCAAGCCTGGAAGAACATGCTGTCTCCTTCGGTCAACTTGCAGGCCCGGCCTTCGGCGCGTGACCATATCGAATTGTGGTACACGAACCTGAACCTAGCCAATTCCAAGGATTGCTGGTACCGCGGAGCTCAGGGTTGCTACGTCTTCTCGAACAACAACAACACGAAGACCCACATCGGCGACGAAATCGACGTGGCCTACACCCGGATGTTCGCCGACGGCAAAGTCGCCCTGCAAGCTGCGTATGGCACGATTTTCAGTGGTGGTTATTTGACCAGCACCTTGAACCAGACGCAGAATCAGCACTGGGCCTATATGTCGTTGTGGATGAACTTCTAAGGCGAGGCAATCAGTCCACAGCATTCAGCTGACAGTGTGTGCTGAAAGCTATGGCCAGACAAAGGAGACACGCAATGAAAAAACTCATGTTCGTCACACTGGGCGTCGCGGCGTTGGCGATCGGCAGCCAGCCGGTCACTGCGCAGGCCCAGGTCGCGGATGCGATTCAAGCAGTGAATGATGCCATCGTCGAGTTGACCGATGCGCCGGGTCTCGGCAAGCGGACGACCGTCGATGTCACCAAGCGATGGGGATCAGATGTGAGCGTCACCGACAGCGCCACGGCAAAACTCCAGGATGGGCTCAGCAAGGCCCAATCCGGCGGAGTCGGTGCCGATGCCATGCGCCAGTTGAAGTTGGCGGTGGAGTACGGCAAGGCTCGCCTGCACAAGGAAGCCCGTTTGTCTGCACAGGGCGCGCTGCGGTATCTTTGTGTGGCCAATCAGGATCAGGGACCAGGCTGTGATACGGTGCCGAAGTTCGGCAGCTATACCGCGCCATAACCATACCTGAACGATAGTGCGAGGCGTGAGGGCGACCCCCTGCCTGTCTCGAAATCTGAAACCCCGCCGGGTGATCCCCGGCGGGGTTTCTTATTGCGAATCGATCGATCGCTGAGTTCGACTGCGGAGGCGTGAAATCTCTCGCCCCAGGCCGCTTGCCCGCGATTCGCCGGGCGTCTTATACTCGCCCGTCTGCAACACGCTGAATGGGTCGCTCGAGTGTTCCCCGTGGATGATCTGAACAAACAGCTTCACCAACAATTCGGGTTTTCGTCGTTTCGCCCCGGTCAACGGGAGGTGATCGATGCCGTGTTGTCCCGACGTGATGCCATGGCGGTGATGCCCACCGGCCAGGGGAAGTCGCTCTGTTATCAGTTGCCGGCTACCATTCTGCCAGGCCTGACGCTGGTCATTTCCCCCTTGATCGCCCTGATGCAGGATCAGGTTAACAGTCTGAAAGCGCGCCACGTTGCCGCCGCGGCCTTCCATTCCGGCCTTTGTGAACAGGAGCGCGACAAGATCGTCTTGAACCTCAAATTGAGACGGCTCCAGCTCCTCTACCTCGCCCCTGAGCGTATGCAGCACGAGCGATTTCTGCGTCTGTTGCGATCCTTGTGGGTTTCTCTTCTGGTGGTCGACGAAGCGCATTGCATTTCGCAATGGGGGCATGATTTCAGGCCGGACTATCTGAACATCGGCCGCTTGCGCCGGGAACTCGAAAATCCACCCTGTTTGGCCTTAACGGCCACGGCTACGGCGCGTGTGCAAGCGGATCTCTGCGAGCGACTGTCGCTCCACGATCCGTTACGGCTGGTCACGGGTTTTCGCCGGCCGAATCTCGCTCTCTCGGTTCGGCTGTGCCGTTCGCGCCAGGAGAAACTGGCTCAGTTGGAGCGCGTGGTGCGCGAGTACCCCACGGGCACGCTGCTCATCTATTGCGCCACGCGACGAGCGGTGGAGGAAGTAGCGGCCTGTCTGCATCGCACGAATTCGTCCGTCGGGTACTACCATGCGGGTCTCTCGGATGACGAGCGGCGATCGGTTCACGAGGAGTTTCGGGTGGGGACGATCCGAATCTTGGCGGCGACCAACGCATTCGGCATGGGGATCGATAAGTCGGATGTTCGTTTGGTCGTCCATTTTGATATTCCCGGAAGCCTGGAGGCGTATTACCAGGAAGTCGGACGAGCCGGGCGTGACGGTCAACCGGCCGCTTGCCTGCTGTTGTTCCATGAGCGAGATGTGGCCACGCAGGAATACTTTATTCAACAGGCTTCGAAAGAATCCGGCAATGCCGCGCGAGTGGAGCGCATGAAGACGTTGCTTCAGGACCTGCTGGACTACGTGTCGGTGACCACCTGCCGCCAACTCGCCATCCTGGACTATTTCAGTGATGAGGTGGAACGAGCCCTGGGGCCTTGTGGGTTGTGTGATCGGTGTAAGACGCCCGTTCAGATGCCTGCGGACATCGTGAATGATGAGTCGATGTGCGCGAAGGCTATCCTCACCGCAGTATCCTGGTGCGGAGGCCGATTCGGGGTGACTCGCATTGTCGAACTGCTGCGTGGCAGTCGAGCGAAAAATCTGCTGGCCTATGGGGCTGAAGACTGTCCGGGGTATGGAATGTATCAGGCCTGGACGAAGACGGCGCTGACTCGTCTTGTGAAATTCTTGATTGACTCGGCGTATCTGCAGGTAGACGGCTTGGACTATCCCACGCTTGACCTGACTCGACGGGGGCAGGATGTTTTGAAGGGGCTCGGTTTTATTGAAGTGAGTCAGGCCGCGACATCGTCAGCAGTGGTCCCGCTCACGGTGCCGGTCAGTAGCCGGGACCACTCCACGGCCGCATCTCTCGCGTCGTCTGCTGATCCACACTTGTTCGAGCGGCTTCGTCAATTGCGCAAAGAGTTGGCGGAAGAGGAGGGAGTGGCGCCGTTCGTGATTTTTCACGACAAAACGCTCCGTACCATCGCAGGCCATAAACCGGTGACGCTCAGCGCCCTGCTGGAGATTCCCGGCATCGGGGAGGTCAAGGTAGAGCGCTATGGCCGTCGCGTGCTTGGGGTGGTGAACAAGGAGTGTGATTAGGCCGTCCGCATCCCTAGCTTCTGCTCACGGTTTTCTACCCCACCTAACCTCCCCTTACAAAGGGGAGGCAACGCTCAGAGAGACTGCGGGCCTTCAGTCTTTTTCACCCCCCTCCTTGATAAGGAGGGGCAGGGGAGGTCGGTCCTGACGGTATTTTTCTTCGCAGATTTTCGAGTACCCCCTCCACATTCTTCAGCACGTCGTCGCTTGTGTATCGAATCACCTGAAGGCCGAGGGAGAGGAGATATCTGTCCCGCTGCTGATCCTTCAAGATTTGGTCCGCAGGCACGTGGCTATCGCCGTCTACTTCAATGACGAGTGATTGTTCCGGGCAATAGAAGTCTACAATGTAGGGCCCGATGCCATGCTGCCGCCTGAATTTAAGCCCGAAAAATTGTCGTGCTCGGAGTCTTGACCACAGCTGCTTCTCCGGGCCGGTCATATCAGAACGAAGCCGACGTTTGAGCGTGAGATGGTTAGCTTGCCCTTGCTTGGCTCTGGGCATGAGGTCTCTACCGCCACCGGCCTCCCCTTACAAAGGGAGGGAATACGTTTCAGTCTGGCCGCTGATTATCCCCTCAGCCCGCCTGCTTTTCGAAACTGTTCCTGCAACTCGGCATAGGTCTTGGTCACTGGAAATTGCGGGAATTCTTTCGGCAGATGCGCCGGCGGACGAAAGAAGAAACCCGCATGGGCCTCTCCCAGCATGGCGGTATCGTTGTAGGCATCCCCGGCGGCCATGACGTGGAAATTCAGGTTCTTCAGCGCGGCGACTGCATGTTTCTTCTGGTTGGGTTGGCGGAGTTTGTAGTTAACAATGCGGCCGTTGGAGCCGATTTCCAATTGATTGCAGAAAATGGTGGGAAAGCCCAATTGCCGCATCAACGGGAGGGCAAATTCATAGAATGTGTCGGACAGGATGATGACCTGCGCGCGTTCGCGCAGCCAGGCAACGAATTCGGCCGCCCCTTCCATGGGACCCATGGCATCGATCACCGATTGAATGTCGGCGAGGGTGTATCCATGTTGATCGAGAATCTTCAACCGGCGCGTCATCAAGGCATCATAGTCAGGCATTTCGCGTGTGGTGATTTTGAGCTCTTCAATGCCGGTCTTAATGGCGAAGTTGACCCAGATTTCCGGGACTAACACGCCTTCCAGGTCGAGGCACACAATGACGGGGTTCTGCATCGATCCTCCTTAAAAAAGTTTCTGAGTTTTGAATGCTGAGTGGTGAGTGGAATACAGCGCCGCTCACTCACAATTCAGCACTCGCGACTCGGCACTCAACATTATGCTCTATCCGCCGGTTCCGCGGCGCGCCCGTTCCTGACCGAGATACCGCCCGATTTTATCGATCGCCTTTTCGAACAACTCTGTGCCGGCCCATCGGCCAGCCTGCTCGGCATGATGCCGCTTGGCCCAGTCGATGGCCAGTGGGAGCGGGATCAGTCTCGGTGTGGTGGCGGTGAGGTCCGCCCAGAGGAGGCTCAGGGTTGTACTGATGCGAACCGCAACGGGAACCGGCCGGATTGTCGGATTCGTCATGTTTTGACAGTCTGTGGCCGGAGAGGTGACGGCGAGTTCCCGGCAGGCTGCCGGTCGATCCTCGTAGATGCTGCAGACCTCATTGTCCAGAAAGGGGCAGGGCATGCGAAGCGCATAATACGCCCGGTTCAACGGTTCGATGGCTTCATCACTGATCGGGTCTGGCGATTCAGCGAGGGCGGACAGTTGTGGCAGGACTCCGGCTCGGGCCAGGTGCTGCTGCGCCACGTCAATTTTTGACAGAAGCCGCTCGCGTTCCTGGGGGGCGAGGCGGTCGATGCTGTTTGCGAGGGCGAAGGCTTCTGGAGCGGAAATCGGCACCAGCATGCGACAACAGGCCGCGCAGCCCTTCTGACAGGACACGGTCTGCCCCGCTTCACGCACCCGAGCGAGTTCCAGCGTCTGGACCTCTTCGCCGAGGCTGCGCATGAGGGGAAGAATCGCCGTCACCGGCACGAAGCTCGTCGGAACGCCGATGGCAGTGGAGACCTCACCACTCGGGGTCTGCAGAGAAATTTCGAAGTGTTCCACTGCTGTCCGGTGACTCACGGATCTGGTGTCAGCTCGTTTCGTGCGGTCGTGATCAAAGAGAACGCCCGTGTGGGTGTTGCCGCAGCTATCATAGAGAACCAGGGAATACACGGTCAACCAATGGGTGCCCGACTCGGTCTTGCCCCACGGGGACGGTTGCGGCTACTCTGTCGCCCATGCGTGTTTCCGGCCATATCATCGGTTTGTTAAAAGAATATATGCGAGATCTTGTCGAGCAGGCTCGGCAGGAGTCGCAGGCTCAGCAGGCGTTCGGTTTTTCCCCACCTCCGTACCAGCCGGATCATGCCATCGCGGATTTGCTCTCGATTTTAGATGATCGGATTGAGTCGGAAGGTCTGCAAGTCGGCATGCCGCTTGAGTTTCTGCATGAAATGTGGCGGCATTGTAACGAGGCGCGCAGCCAGGTCATGGAACAGGTGTGGCTGGAAACGAATCTCGGCCCGCCGGGTTCCTCCAAGGCACGGATTCGAGAATTAACCTATGCGGCCTTGATCACACATCTCGAATCGGATGCCGCAACAGAATAATCACTGTCGCATCGTGACGCATGAGGCTGATGGCTCAGGGCTGCCACTTGCCGGTGATCCAATAGACCAGGATGCCGGCCACTTCGTCGATGGCCTCCGTGCTGACAAGCAGCGCCCGAACCGTGGGGATGAAGTCGAACAGGGTTTTCTGTTCCCAGGCCTGTTCCGGGTGGTGTGTCGCTTCATAGCCGCAGGCCACCGGGGTGACCGTAAAGCCTTGCTTTTCAAACAAGCCCACGGCTCGGGGAAGATGATAGGCGGCGGTGACGAGGAGGATGCGGGCTGGCCCCAGAAGCGCCTTCGTCTGCACCGCGTTTTCGTAGGTTGTTCGGGAGTGCTCCTCGACCTGGATGACCGATGCCGGCACACCAAGGCGGAGCGCCCACCGTTTCATCTCACGGGAGACAGAAGGGCCCGTCCGAAGCACAGTCGCATCGCCCCCGGTGAGCAACAGTGTGGGAGCCAAGCCCTGAAGCCACAATTCTGCGCCACAGGTCGTCCTCTGACGTGATGTCTCCGAGGCCTCATCGGTAGGCCGAAGAGATCCCTTCTGGAAGACAGCGCCTGCCAAAACGACCACGGCGTCGAATTTCGATGCGGGGGTTGCGGTGAACGGCGGATAACGTCCCTCGAGCAGCGAAATATAGATGGTTGAAAGAAGCGGAGTGGCAGTGAGGAGCAGGAGCAGAATGGTGCTGAAGGCGAAGCGCCTGACCCAGGTCGTTCGTGTGGGCCTGACGGGCAGACAGGCCATGACCAGGGTCAAGAGTCCCGACATGACGATCCACGACAGGGGATAGAGGAGATATTTTGAGGTCTTATAGACAGCGAACCACATGGGAGTGAGATCCATAGGCGCTCCACGGTTGACCGGAAGAATGCTCAGCATACACGGAGGTGTGACGGACACCAAGTGTTCAGGAGGATGGTATGGCAGAGGGACGGCACTATTGGTTGATGAAATCCGAGCCCAACGTATTTTCGCTCGACGCTTTGGCGCGCGCGCCAAAGCAGACCACGGCCTGGGATGGGGTGAGGAACTATCAAGCACGTAATTTCATGCGGACGATGAAGACCGGCGACCAGGTGTTGTTCTATCACAGCAACGCTCAGCCTCCTTGTGTCATGGGAATCGCCGAAGTGGTCAAGACGGCCTATCCCGATCCGACGCAGTTCGATCCGCACGATGCGCACTACGATCCGGCCAGCCCCACTGATCAGCCCCGCTGGGATATGGTGGATATCCGGTTCGTGCGCAAGTTTGCCGCGCCGCTGTCGTTGGACTTACTCAGGGACCAGGCGAGCTTAAAGGGGATGGAATTACTTCGAAAGGGGTCGCGCTTGTCGGTACAGCCGGTGAAGCCGTCCGAGTGGAATGAAATCCTTCGACTCGCGCGCACTCATCGGGACTGAAGCGTGGCTTGAATGGGGAGAGGTGGCCCTTTATTCTGCGAGGAGGGCTAGCTGCGGGCCTTTCCGTCGTCCAAATAGCGATGTTGCCAGTCGAGCCAGGCGTGGCCAAGCTCATGGGCCAGAATGTAACGACGTCGCGTGACCGGGAGTCGCTTGCGGATATAGATGGTTTTCGCTTCGTTATCCCAAATCCCATCCGCGTTGGCATCCTGGCGGTTCATCTCTGAATCGGTGACCTGCCGGATCATGATGTGATAGCCGAATGGAAGGACGACTTTATTGGGTATGCGCACCGTGCCCTCGCTGTCTTTCTTCTGGGCGCCCTCTGCGCCGAATTCCTGCTCCCGGATAGCCTAACATATTTCCTCTTTTGTCTTCCCCGATTATAACTTCATATTTATCAGCCGGTTATGCTTAATCGGCCCATCCCCTATTTCTCCAGGCCTCTTCTGTCTCTCTCCGGACGGAGGCGGTGTTGAGGATTTCAATTGAAAGATCGGATGGTGTATCATCCGGCCATGGTCGATAAACTTCTTGCGCAAGAGCTTGCGAAGCCGTACCCGTCGGTCGTCAGGATTGTGGGTGTGAAGATCCGTGACCGCGGCGAGGTCAAGAAATTCGATGCCGGGGAAGCCAGTCTTGCCGTCGGCGATCGCGTTTTGGTCGATGTTGCGGGTGAGTTGAGCTACGGAGTCGTGTATGGGGCTCCTCAGGCGATGCCATTTATCCCGCCTATGCGTGTCTTGCAGCCGATTGCCCGGAAAGCTACCGCGGAGGATGCGGCGACCATCGATCGCTACGAGCGACTGGCTTCAGAGGGCATGAAGGCTTGCCGGGAACAGGCCATAGCGCTGGGACTCAGGATGAAACTGGTTGAGGTGTTCTGCTCGTTTCATCGCCGGCAGATGACCTTCGTGTATACGGCCGAGGATCGCATCGATTTCCGCGAGTTAGTTCGTTTGCTCGCTCGCCGGTTCGGCGGGCGGATTGAAATGCGTCAAGTCGGAGTCAGGGACGAAGCCAGCCGATTAGGCGGAATCGATACCTGCGGGCTCGTGCTCTGTTGTGCCGCATTTCTGACAGAGGTCAAACCGGTGACCGTCAAGCAAGCCCGTGGAATGGGGCTTCCGGTGGATGACCCAAAATTGCTGGGCGTCTGTGGCCGGCTCAAGTGTTGTCTGTTGTTCGAAGCCATGGAAAGTCAGCCGTCCTCCTCGTCATCTAAGTCTTCCGCGCTGATCAATCCCGTTCGTACCCGTTTGGCCTCTTCCTAGTTCCGATCAGGTTTCCCTCGTATCACGCCGTACACCTGATTCTTCAACTTGGGGGTTGAAAGCCTCGTCATTTCAGTCTGAAAGAGTATAATGACCATGAGGTGACGGATGCCTCAGGTACTGGTGCTCGGATCCGGGAAAATCGGGTCTCTCATTGCAGGGCTGCTGTCGGCTAAGGGACAGTATCAGGTCCATCTGGCCGATCTCACCCTGGATGCGCCGAAACGCTTGATCGACGATCTGGCGCTGACGACAGTCACCCCATGCGCGCTGGATGTGCGGCGGCCCGATTCGGTCGTCGCCTATGTCACTGCGCACCGTTTAGACGCAGTGATCTCCTGTCTGCCGTATTTTTATAACCAGGCGGTGGCGGAGATTGCGCGGGCCCATCATCTCCACTATTTCGACCTCACCGAAGACGTGGCCGTCACCGGACGCGTCAAGGCGATCAGCGAAGGCGCCGATCGAGCGTTTCTCCCCCAATGCGGGTTGGCCCCCGGCTTCATCAGCATCGTCACCAACGACCTCATCGGCCATTTTGAATCCATTGATCACGTGAAGATGCGCGTGGGCGCCCTTCCGGTCAACCCGAGTAATGCGTTGAAGTATTCCCTGACGTGGTCGACCGACGGGTTACTCAACGAATATGGAAATATCTGTGTCGGAATTGAAGGGGGAGAAGAGGTTCACCTGCGGCCCTTGGAGGGATACGAGACGATTGAATTGGACGGCCTGCTCTACGAAGCGTTCAACACGTCAGGCGGGTTGGGTACCCTGGCAGACACCTATCGAGGCCGGGTTCGGACGATGAATTATAAGACGCTGCGGTACCCCGGCCATTGTGAAAAGATCCAATTCCTCATGAACGACCTCAAGCTGAATGAGGACCGGGAGACGCTCAAACGTATCCTGGAGCGGGCAATTCCGCAGACGCATCAAGACGTGGTGTTGGTATACGCCGCGGTGACGGGGACCCGACAGGGTGAGTTGTTTGAAGAGACCTACGTGAAGAAAGTCTACCCTCGGACGATGCTCGGGCGCACCTGGTCCGCGATTCAGGTCACCACCGCGTCATCCTTGTGTTGTGTGCTTGATCTGGTACTCGCTAGGCCATCCGCCTATCGGGGATTCATCAGGCAGGAACATTTCTCCTTGCAGGACGTGTTGGACAATCGCTTCGGGGACTGTTTCCGACCCTAGATCAATCATGACGATAGAAGAACTCTTCACACGGCTGGGTTTGCCCCCGGAACAATCGGGGGGAGGCTCTTCTTCCTCAACCTGGACACGTACGACGCAGGCAGGAGTGATCGAATCCCGGAATCCCTCGACAGGCCTCACGCTAGGTCGGGTCTATGGGTGCTCGGATGACGACTACGACGCCCTGGTGATCGGCCTGCAGGACATTCATCGGTCATGGCGGACGGTGCCCGCGCCGAAACGAGGCGAGGTCATCCGCCGGATCGGGCAGGCGCTGAGAGAGCAGAAAGATGCCCTCGGCAGTCTGATTGCTCTCGAAGTGGGAAAGATTAAAGCCGAGGGCGATGGCGAAGTGCAGGAGATGATCGACATGGCCGATTTTGCCGTGGGACTCTCCCGCATGTTGTACGGGCGCACCATGCATTCGGAACGGCCACAACACCGGATGTACGAACAATGGCATCCCTTGGGCGTGATAGGCGTCATCACCGCGTTTAACTTTCCGGTCGCGGTGTGGGCTTGGAATGCATTCATCGCGGCCGCGACCGGCAATACGGTGTTGTGGAAACCCTCGCCCAAGGCGCCGCTCTGTGCAGTGGCGATACAGCATCTCTGCAATCGAGTCCTGGACGACGTCGGACACCCGGGCGTCTTTGCGCTCTGTACGACGGATCGGGTCGAGCTGGCCGAGCGCATGGTTCAAGATGAGCGGCTTCCACTCATCTCCTTCACCGGTTCTGTGCCGGTGGGAAGGCAGGTGGCGGAGGTAGTGGGGCGTCGCCTGGGCCGGAGCCTCTTAGAATTGAGCGGAAACAACGCCATCATCGTCGATGAGACTGCCGATCTGGAATTGGCCACCAGCGCGATTGTCTTCGGCGCAGTCGGCTCTGCCGGACAGCGTTGCACCAGCACCAGGCGGGTGGTTGTGCAGGAATCCCGGTACGATACGCTCGTGTCGCGCCTCCTCTCCGCCTATAGGCAGGTGACCATCGGGGATCCGCTTCAGGCCGATGTCATGATGGGTCCGCTGATCGATGGCGACGCCGTGGCGCGGTATCGATCGGCACTCGATGCCGTGAAGCAAGCCGGCGGCGAGGTGCTCTGTGGGGGGCGGGTCTTATCTCGTCCGGGATATTTTGTCGAACCGACGATCGTGCGAGCTCAGAATTATTGGAAGATTGTTCAGCAGGAAACGTTTGCTCCGATCTTGTATGTCATGACCTATCGAACGCTCGATGAGGCCATCGAGATGCAGAATGCCGTTCCGCAGGGATTATCGTCCGCGTTGTTTACCACTCATCTTCGCCATAGCGAGGCCTTCCTATCGGCGACGGGCAGTGATTGCGGTATTGCCAACATCAACATCGGCACCTCCGGCGCGGAGATCGGCGGAGCATTCGGCGGAGAGAAGCAGACTGGGGGCGGACGTGAAGCGGGATCTGACGCCTGGAAGGCCTATATGCGGCGTCAGACCACGACAATCAATTGGGGGACTCAATTGCCGCTGGCGCAGGGGATCACTTTTGGGCGATCGGAAGGAGGACACCATGGGGCAAGCCGCTGAACTGGATGCCGTGATTGCTCGAATGACGGCCGACTTCCTCGCACAGAACAGCGCCGCCGGAATGCTTCGCCGCGCATTGGACGACATCGGCGTGGGGTTTGTGCCGGTGATGGACCATTTGACGATCCGAACCATGGACATCGACCACCGTGCGGAGGAATTCATTGCCCTCGGATACGAGTACGATGAAACGATTTACTACGATGACTGGTATGCCAAGGTGTTCAGGAAAGCCGGCTATCCGGCGTTGTTTGTCGACCAGGCGTATCCGGACGCTCGCGGTCAGACCAGTATCATTCCGCGTTGGGTCGAAAAATTCGGCGATCGTGTGTTTCATCATGTGGCGGTCCGGGTCGAGGACATCGAGCAGGCGATTCTGAAGCTGAAATCGAAGGGCGTGGTCTTTGCCGGAGAAATCGTCGGCGCCCGGGGAGGACCACTGCGGCAGATCTTTACTGCGCCTGAGATGATCGACGGACAACCGTTTTCGGTGCTGGAACTTGCCGAACGGCATCAGGGGTACCAGGGCTTTCTTCCACCCCAAGCCGATAGTCTGATGCGCTCCACCGTGCGCTAAGGACCAGCGGCGTCACTGCTCCATCGACGGCTGCTGTATGTGTCGGTACCGTCTCACCTTGCATGATCGCTAAATCTGCGTACAATGGCCTGCACGATAGCAGTCAGTCCATCGGTTTGATGACACAACGCCCATAAGGAGGTCATGTCTATGGTGCGAACGGTTTTGCCGCTCTGCTTCATCCTCGTACTACTGTGTGTCTCTGCCTTCGGAATTGGTGAAGGGCTGGTCGGTGCCTCACCAACCAGCCACGCGCCTCATGGGACGGTGACCATCGACGACGTAACGGTGCCTGATATCGGGCCACTGCCGACCGTGGTGCCGATCCCGTCTTCGAACGTGAATTACGCCGCCAAAATCGAGTTGGGGAAGCAGCTGTATTTCGACGGACGATTATCCAAGAACAATGCGATCTCCTGCGCGTTTTGTCATAACCCCGGAACGGGATTTGCGGACTCCCGCCAGACGTCCATCGGCGTCGGTGGTGGAATTGGTGGTCGCCAATCGCCGACGGTCTACAATACCGGCTTCAATCATGTGCAATTTTGGGATGGTCGTGCCCGGTCATTGGAAGAGCAAGCGATCGGGCCGATCCACAACCCTGTTGAAATGGCGGAGACCCACGAACACGTGGTCGCCAAACTGGGCAAGATCAAGGGGTATCAACAACAATTTCGAGCCGTCTTCGGGACGGATGTCAATCTGCAGGGAATTGCCGAGGCCATCGCGGCCTATGAGCGCACCGTCCTATCCACGAATTCCGCTTTTGATCAATACGTCCTCGGTGATGCCAAGGCGATGGATGAAGCCGCAGTGCGGGGCTTGGGACTCTTTAAAGGAAAGGCGCGCTGTATTCTGTGCCACAACGGGCCGAACTTTACCGACAACCAGTTCCACAATCTCGGCGTGCCTCAGGTCGGGCCGATGAAGGAAGATCTGGGGCGGTACAACGTCAGCAGGGCGGAAAAAGACAAGGGGGCGTTCAAAACGCCGACTCTTCGCAGCATTACGGAAACGGCTCCCTATATGCACGACGGCGTCTTCAAAACATTGGAGGAAGTCGTCGAATTCTTAGATCAAGGCGGCGGCAGCAACCCCACTCTCAGTCCGCTGATGCGGCCGCTCGGTCTGACAGCAGAGGAGAAAACCGATCTGGTGATGTTCCTGAAGGCGTTGACGGGAGAGCCGATAAAGTTCAGCATGCCGCAATTGCCGAAATAAATCGCGAATCCTTTCGGACAACGGTGACTCTTACGGGCAGAGAGACACAAGGGAGAGGTTTGTCGATACGACACTTCCATGCATTCCAACCCCAACCAGAGGAGGCCTTCTATGTTTCGACAACTTTGCGTGCTTGGTGCGAGCACGCTCGCGCTCGCCTTGGGCGGGCCGGCACTTGCCGCGGATATGAAGCCGGGTCCGGCCGACGGATTCGATATTCATGTGATGGCCCCGCATAAGATGGAAGATGGCTCGGTAGCCGGTCCCTTCCATCACTATTGCAAAGCCATCAAGCCCGAAGTCTTGCAGTGTTTGCTGTTCGAGTCCACTGCGCCGAATGCCGTGTTGACCGATGTGGAATACTTCGTGGCGAAACCCGTGTCTCGATCGGCGGTTCCGTTGGATGTGTGGAATAAATTCTATCATGATCACGAGGTCGAAATTGCCACCGGTCGTGTTCAAGTACTGGACATGCCGGATGCGCAGGCGAAAGAAGTGGCTGCGGCGGCAGCTAAGACGGACGGCATTATATTTCATTTATGGCCGAAAGGCGCCAAGGCTCCTGACGGATCGGTCGGGCATCCGACGTCGGTGGGGCATAAGCCCCGGACGGAATAACCTCGCGTTCACGAACGATCGACCATCTGTAGATCTATGGTAAGGAGGCCATCATGCGAAGTGCGATTGCAATGATCGGGTTGTGTGCGGCTGCCCTCACGGCGGCCGGCTGTGCGGAAACGTCTCATGAAATGAAGTCCACGGCGGCTGCTGCCCCGGCCGCGGCGAAAGCCATGCCGACACCGGCTCAGGGGTATACCATTCACGTGATGGCTCCCCATAAGTTTGAAGACGGGACGGTCCATGGCCCCTATCACCATTACTGTAAGCCGATCTCCCCGGAGATCTTGCAGTGTTTGTTGTTTGAATCAACCGACTCGAACGCCTTATTGACCGACATCGAGTATTTTGTCGCCAAATCTGTGTCGCGAGCGCATGTGCCGTTGGAAACGTGGAATAAGTACTACCACGATCATGAAGTGGAGATTGCGACGGGCCGCGTTCAAATCCTCGACATGCCGGACGCGCAGGCCAAGGAAGTCGCTGCAGTCGCGGCGAAGACCGACGGCATCATTTTCCATCTCTGGCCGGATGGGGCGAAGGCGCCGAACGGGGAAGTGGGACATCCTCAATCGGTGGGCCACAAGCATCGGACGGAATAAGCGGACTGGCTGAAATCACCGGGCGGAGAGGGCGCGTTCGGCGTCTTCTCCGCCCGCATTATGTTGGAGAGAGGAATAGCTGCGATGAAAGTCGGATATCTCTTTCTTTTTGCCGTAGCACTAACTGGCGTGGGGGCAACAGCCTGGTCTGCGGATTCAGAAGTGTTGCGCCCTCGCGTGCCGGTCGATCAGATGGAGGCGGCGCGCGCGGTCACGAATCCATTTCCGGTGACGCCGGACATGCGTGAGAAGGGAAAGGCCCTGTTTGAAGGTAAGGCCTTTTGTCGTGCCTGTCACGGGAATGATGGGAAGGGCCTTGGCATGGATCTGGACTATTCTACATTTAAGGGCCCGCTGCCACGCAACTTCACGGACAAGATGTGGCAGCAGGCACGCACGGACGGGGAACTGTTCTGGATTCTGAAAAACGGGAGCCCGGGAACAGATATGGCGCCGTTTATTCCATTGGTGCTGACCGAGGAAGAGGCCTGGCAGGTGCTGATGTATGTGCGTTCATTCGGAGGAAGATGAATCTGCCCGCTCGAATGCAATGAGGGGCGATGAGTCTGGGCCGGAGAGGGTTCTAATGGGGAGTATCAGCGGCGATAAGCGGTTAAGAATTGCTCCAGGCGGTGACGCTCCAAGGCGGGTAGCCGGAGGAATTCGAGGCCGAAATAGTGTGTGCGGACCCAGCGGACAGCGGCGAGGTCGATGACCAATGCCGGGGCATTGTCTGGCAGCAGGAGTCGTACGGTCAGGTAGCTGCCCTCCATCACCGCTCGCTCACCTTCGAGAAGGCATCCATCCGATGAGAGGTTGAGAACCGTCCCTTCTCCAATGAATGGAACTCCAGCGAACATGACCGGAAAGGCAATGCCCAGGCGGTCGCGCGATCGTTGAAAGGTGAGAGTGGTTTGTGATGAAGAGGGATGGATGCGTGACGTTCGCGCTGTTGAAAGATGTGACTGCATGGTCGGCATTGTAGTGGTGAGAGAGACACTCCTCACATCCCACCTTAGGGGGGCTTCGCCGGTGTCGTTCATTTCACAATATTGCCAGGAGCGTCGAAGCGCAACTTACTGACGGCTGGCGGCATAGAAGCGATAACTGCAGGATCGGCAGCGCCAGGGAAAGCGACCCAGCAGATGCCAAAAAAAATCGCGCCACCCGCGGCGCCCTGAGCGGCGCACCATTCCGGGACACTGAGGGCAGGAATGCGAACTGTCAGTAGGCGTCTCGATGGACATAAGGGTTGCTGTGAGGCGTACGCTCAATAGTTGATTACTTCGGGGTAGTTGGACGCGGGTGGTGGGCAGGTACCAGTGCAGAGGCTGCATATCCCCTTCGACCGCGCTGCACCCGCGAATGGATCACTCCTGCCACCACACCAAGCGAATCACGTAAATTCCGGCGACATAGGTTCCTGCAATGATAATGGCCCAGATCATGATCCCCTCCTGATTCTTTCGCGTCATCTTGTCGCATCAGTGACATGCCATGCCCTGATCATTAGCAACTCGCGTACCATCAGGGAGCCATCTTCTGGCTGCGTGTGACTACCTCAATTCCTTGGTATTGATCGTTCGTGTCGCTGCAGAATGTTCTCTTCTCGTTGTCCGTCAACTTGGCGCTGTATCCAATCCGATAATCGTGAATCGATTTGGATACCAGGCAGAACACGAGTGTGGATATGTCTAGAGGAACAGCAGCGGTGTGGAGGTGCGCAATTCTATTGGTTGTACTGGAGCGCCCACGATTTAGGAGCGTTGTGCATAGAGATAATCACGGTGGCCGGCACGACTGATTGACCCGTTTCTGATGTCATCCACCACGCAATCAGTCGCTGGGGAAGGAGTGGTCTCGAGATGGACCGAGTGCACCGGGTCGTGGATGGGAAGTGGTTTCCCGTTGTTGCTTCGGTGCGTCAGGTAGAGGATCGTTTCGACGAGTGCGACGAGGTGTTGCGTGCTCGTTGTTCGACCGCCAGGGCATAGGCCGTGATTGCGTAGTCGCACTGTCCGCAGTACAAAAACCCTCCAGTCGGGACCAAACTGTGATGCCGGCATCGGGGGCAGTCATAAATCTTCATGAGAGAACTCCTTGACCAGTGATAGAACGCATCGTGAAGGTACTCGGGTGAAGCAAAAGTGCATATGCCGGGTGGGCCTGATGTTCTTAGGGATCAGGCATGGTGTGCGACGATTTCATTATAGGTTTCAGCGGATCACGAGTATGACGTGCCGTGTGAGCTCCGCAGTTGACGCATCGCCACCGACCTTCTGGATCATAAAAATCGTTGGATGGTTCGAGTGCCAGATAGCCCCCGCATCGGGAACACGTCATCGTTCCACTCTCCTTCCGCAACATTTCGCAGGAAGCCGGTGAATGGAGAGGCCGCAAAGAACAGGTTGCGCCTCTCCATCCAGCGGGTTCATCACCACGCTACTCCTCCGGCCTGATGGGTATGGTCAGCGCCGTATCATCTTCATGCGCGGGACTTTATCGACCATTCAAGTCCTGGGTGCGCAGCAGATCGAAGCAGGGCAGCTCTCAATCATAGTATCGTCTGCCGGGCGCCTGAGGAATGTTCACTTTCCTGAACCAGGAAGACATTCAGGCTAGAGGGGCAGTCAATTGGAGATAACGGTCCGGTCGGAACAGGCATCCGTGTCGTCGAGCGAAAGCTAGAATCAGCCCAAATTTCCTATGGACTCAAGGAGGCATAATTACGGCGCGGCGTATCCGTGAGCTGCTGGCGGTGAAGGGCTTCGATGTCGACTGAATTCCGAGCAACACTCGGTCAGAAGGAGCTGAGGTGGCAGGGCAACGGGGCCAAGGCTACAGCTACAGGAGCTTCTACATCATTTTCTTAAAATGGTCAGAAGTCTCTGGCAATAGGTGGGATCAGCGGAGAACTCGGCGCCGGTGAGCGGCACATTTAAGAATTCATTGTACCCGGGCAGCGATCGTACCTCTGGAGAATTGAGACCACGAAACCCCATAGACCAATTGGGAAATTGTCGCGCGGGTAGAGTGGTCTGCAAGAGCGTGAGGACTCCGTTATGGCGCTCATCTTGGAAAATGTTTGCATAGAGATTCAACACCGCCTGTTCCTCACCCTCAAGCGCTTGCATAAAATTCCCGTTTTTGTAAAGCAACATCCCCGTGATGCCTAATTGGCTGTTGTTTGCGTGGCACGAGGCGAGCAGGTCCGTGAGTTCAGATGGTGAAAACGGTCTCGTGGCAGAACTGGCGTAAACGAGACAAAACATCATGTCCTCTCTCTGCGACGATTCTGTTAGGGGCAATCGTGACACACAAGCCGCAACATTCGTTGGGCTCTGTGGGTTGAAAATAACTCCGCCGCCATTTTTGCTTTCGATCAAGCCAATTTAAATTTTCCAGCTCAGCATTTTGTCTCCTTGGTGTCACTATACTCACATCCGTCTGGTCATCGGTATGTGTCCTGGCCGTCACTGACCATTTCGGCGAATTTGGCGGCTCGGACCGTGCTTAAGACCAGAGGAAGATCTGATCGCTGGCAAGACGTATTCTGGAGGAAAGCCTACACGCCGATCGAATCAGGTCATCCGCCAGGATCGTTTCGTCTCGCCTTCAAGAAGGCAGAGATCGAAAATTTTCACTTCCACGATTTGCGCCAGATGTTCGCGAACGACGCTCGGGCAGAGTGGCATCGATCTCTACAAGGTGCGCCAGTTGCTGGGGCACAAATCGTCCTTCATGATGCAGCGATATGCGCAAATTTTACGGAGAATCTGCGGGATGGAGTGGAGATGTCAGGCCAACGCCTGGGCAATGCACAGAAAGCAGCGCAGTCGGCGGGTTTGGACGAGGAAGCGGTCTGTGTAGGTAGTTGAAAAAATGGTGGGCCGTGTAGGGGTCGAACCTACGGCCCGCTGATTAAGAGTCAGCTGCTCTACCAACTGAGCTAACGGCCCCACCTGTGTGCACTATGTTTCGATCGTAACGTACCTGACAGAGCGAATGGTGCGCCTGACAGGATTTGAACCTGTGGCCCTCAGCTCCGGAGGCTGATGCTCTATCCAGCTGAGCTACAGGCGCTCCCGTCGATCAGATCCGACACATTAGCATAGCGTTTCTGTTGCTGTCTAGGGAGTTGGATCACCATTTGGCACGAATCCATAGGGCAGGAGGATTTCATCGTCGCCCGGAGGTTGAGCTCGGCGCAGGATGGACAAAGAGAGTGCCTCGTGTTCGGCCAGGCGGTCGGCATCGCGTCGAAGGGTGGCTGAGAGGCGGACAATGGGCACGGCGGTTTGGACGGCACAAGCACCATGGACTATCCCGTCCGATTCGCCGGGAATGCCCATCGTGCGGCATGTGATGGGTCTGTGGGAGTAGATACTGCAGGTTCCGTCGGCCTCCAGGGCGGGGCAGGGAAGGTGGGCGAATCGTTCGGCTATCTCATCGATGGTGTCATCTGCCCACTCGTCAAGGCCCGGTGTCGATTTCAACCTTGGGTAGGCCGTTTCCACAGCGGTGATCTGGGTTCTGGCCCGCGTGACGATGGCGTGCGTGAGGGCGGAAGGTAATTCATCAAGGCCACGTTGTATTTCGAGGGCGTCGAGGCGAGTGATGGGAAAGATGCCGGTACAGCAGTCGCAGCAGCCGCGCCCGCAGGGGATCTGCCCCAGCAGTGAGGCTCGTGCACGTCTGAACCAGTCCTCGGCTTGCTGGAAGAGGGGCAAGGTGTGAGGGGAGGACGCCGTGGCCTCCATGGTGCCTATTCCTCGGGGAGAGAGAGATCGACGATGAGTTCTCCTTTGGGGGAGAAGAATCCTTGCTGATCGATCTGCACGATGCCGTTGCAGTGTTCCTGGAAAAATTCCAAAATCCATCCGTTGAAATCATAGCCCTCGTCGGTGACGTCGGCTTCGACCATGCGCGTTGTGAGGATGAACCGCGCGCGGGTGACGTGTTCTTGGGCCAGACTGGCCTCGAGGCTGTCGTGTGAGGACAGATGCTCCAGGAATTGTTTCTGCTCCTGCTCGAACAAATCTTGATAGCTGCCCCGGTCGCGCACGCAAAACACGTGAATCGGCTTACGCTCGCGCGCATAACCCAAAATGACCTGCACCCATGCCCACTCGTCCAGCATGGCATCGCTCATGTCGGGGGGGAGAATGGGAAGTTGTCCCCGCGACTTGAGGAATTCCATCAACAGGCGAAGCGGTGGAGCATTGTCATTTTTGCAGAAGACTCGTGAGTAAATGACCGCTTCGGGTGCGGCGCCCTCGGCTGGTTGGGCGGTAGAGGGAAGAATAGGAAGTTCTTTAGCCATGGCGACGCCTCGTGATCCTGAGTGATGCATTGAACAGCAGCATGCCTTTCTACTCTACTCTGTGGCTCACACGGCGCGCAAGAGCATCGAGCGTGCTGGTCGCCTCTCTGGATGCGCGTGCTCCGCTTTGCGGCTCTTGACAGCCCCCAGGGCTTTGGATACACTCTCGCCCTGTTTTCGGACTGATTCTGCAGGACACTCGCAGATTTCCGGCTCCACCTCTGTACGTACGAGTTTATAGATCGCAGACCGCACAAGTCAGTTCACTTTCATTCGTTGTTCAAAGGGAGGAACGCATGGCCAAGTCGATGACGAAATCGCAGATTGCTGACCATCTTGCTGGAAAGGCGGG
>JADYYH010000014.1 GCA_020853775.1 Nitrospira sp. | reverse complement strand
GCCACGACATTTCCGATGAAACCTGGGCGTTGCTGGAACCTCAGTTGCCAGGACGCAAGGGTGTCTGGGGTGGCATGGCCAAAGACAATCGCCTGTTTATCAACGCGGTGTTCTGGATTGTGAGAACGGGCGCACCGTGGCGCGATCTGCCGTCGGAGTACGGCGGATGGAGCAACACGCACCGTCGCTTCATTCGTTGGCGGGACAAGGGAATTTGGGAAAGTCTTCTGGAAGTTTTGATCGATGCGCCCGATTACGAATGGCTGATGATCGACGCCAGCCACTGCAAGGTTCACCCGCACGCTGCCGGAGCCAAAGGCGGCAATCAGGATATGAGCCGTACAAAAGGGGGCTCAACACAAAAATACATCTGGCCGTGGATGCGTTTGGTATGCCGGTCCGAGTTGTTGTTACAGAAGGTACCCGCGCGGATTGCACACAGGCAAGCCGCTTGATCGAGGGGATCGATGCCGATCATCTGATCGCGGACAAGGGATACGATACCGACGCCATCCTTGAACAGGCTGCCGCCCAAGGCATGAGCGCTGTCATCCCGCCGAAGAGAAACAGAAAAGATCAGAGACCCTACGATGAGGCGCTCTATAAACTGCGCCACCTGATCGAAAACGCGTTCCTGATGCTCAAAAGATGGCGTGGTATCGCCACGCGTGACGCCAAAAACACCAAATCCTTCCTCGCCGCTGTCCAGATCCGCTGCCTCGCTCTCTGGCTCAATATCTCGTGACGACACTGTCTAGTACGGGCCGAAAGGCTCTCTTCGACGACCGGATCAGAGAAGCACAGGAACGGTTCGAGCAACAGGATAGCCGGTACTTTGCAAAAACCCTGGCGGCTCGTCACTAGTGGCGTCTCTACGAATGGCTGCGCGAACGGGCGATCTATCTCGATATCGAAACCGACTCCTTCGGGCAGATCACCATGGTGGGCTTGTATGGCCGGGGACGCTATACCGCGCTGGTCCGAAACGAGTCGCTGAGCCTGCTTCGCCTGAGGCAAGAATTATCACAGTACGATCTGCTGGTCACCTTCTGCGGCTCGACGTTCGACCTGCCGATGTTGCGAGCGCACTTTGCCGACCTGACGCTGGAACAGCCGCACATCGATCTCTGCGGCATCGGCCGGCAATTGGGTTTTCGTGGAGGGCTCAAAGCCATTGAACGCCAGACAGGCATCAGTCGCATCCCGGCAATCCAAGGATTTTCGGGAGAGGATGCCGTCCGGCAATGGAACCGGTGGCGGCACCAACGCGATGAGGGAGATCGAGACCTCTTGCTCGCATACAACGAAGCCGACTGCGTGAACTTGCAGCCCCTCGCGGATGCGTTTTACTGCCGTCTGGTGTTAACGTCGGGGTTCGAGGAGAGTCGGCTTCAGCTCGGAAGAGATTAACCACACGACTCAGTCAGGATGCCTGACGGCATCACTGCCAAGCGACCCGCCGTTCCCTACTCCTCCTGACTCGGTCGCAGCAGGTACGGACCATAAACCATCGCGAACAGGAGATACGCGCCGCTCCAACAGAACGCGGCAACACCGAGTACGAGACCGGTCGGCAGACCGATACCCACCCCGAACACTCGTAGGATGGCCCCGCAGGTGACCAGTACATACATCGCGACCGTTGCCGGGTCGGCATGCCTTGTGCGCCCCGTATGCCCCAAACTCGCACGAGTCATAATGCCCAAGGTCATGACGCCTACCGCGCCTGTGGTCAGGGCATGCACCGCATCTTCCTTCGGCAGGCCAACGCCGAGCGCGGCGCACCCGAGCAGAATGAGCGCCAGCACAAGCCACGCATAACCCCAGTGCAACACAAACACCAGCGGCTCCTGCCAGGTACACCAGCCGTACCACCGCGAGAGGCGAACGAGATTGAGGACTCCGGCGAGGATCAGAAGTCCCCCGGCCACGGTCCCCTGCGACCATATCGCCCAGACGGCCGAGGCGGACGCGATCATTCCTATTGCCGCCAGGTCAGGATGGGTAAACCGCGCCGGCTTCTCCGGCCTGCGGGCCTGAACCAGAAACTCGCGCGTAAAATTCGGCGTCACGCGTCCGCCGATGAAAGCCAGCAGCGTCATGTCCAGCCCCAACGCCAGGCGCTCCGGCAGATCCGTCGCTACGCCGTTGAGCTCACACGCATGAAAGAGCAGATTCGCGACCGCATAAAAACTCAGCAGGATGCCGATCGGCGCATGACTCCAACTTTTTCCCCCTGCAATCTCACGCCACAGGATTCCTGCCAACACCAGCAGATAGGCCGCATCGACGATGGCGGCGAAGACCGGCGGCACCCACGGCCCCGCCATCACAACACGACCCGCGAGCCACAGGCCGAACAGCCCTGCCAATTCCCGCCCGTGGATGGCCGGACGATCCGTCCAATTAGGGACCGCCGTCAGCACAAACCCGGTAATCACGGCAGGCAGAAATCCGAACAACATTTCGTGCACATGCCATTCACGAGGCGCAGCCAGACCCGTCGAACCAATCCCCAGCGACAGCATGACGATCCAGGCCGGAACAGCCAGGCCTGCAAAGCATGCGGCGCCCAGAAAAAACGGGCGGAAGCCGTACGAAAACACAGCCGTCACCGAGGCGGCTGCACGTCGTTCCACTGCATCATTCATCGCTCGTCGCTCCATCCCCGGATTCCTGCATCCACACGACCGTCATCGTACAACGACACATGCAGCCATTGTACCGGAAAGAACGATCAAACCTCTCACGCGGATGCGGCCTACTCGACGTCGTATCCGCGAACCGGCATGTACGGGCCCGGCGCATGCAGCAATCGAAAGGCCTCGTGAGCATCCAGATGGGCTACGTCGTCGCACGGTCCCGTCGCTCCACCAACCCCGATCTCGACTGGCTCCCGCCGGATCTCCTGACCGGTTCGGCTGCGATACACCAGTTCGTCGGTATCCAGATCGTACTCCGGCAATTCAGGACTCTCCCACCGTTGCAGGAAGTACTGGGCATAGAAGGTATAGAGGCCCTGCTCCTTGCGGTTTCGTTGCAGGACATATTCGGGCATGGTCTGACGTTCCAGATTGGCATGATAATGCTGCAACCACAGATAGTCACCCCAGATGACCAGTTTGACCAACGGCGCATCAGCATACAACTTCAACTTCACCACCTTGCCGATGGCTTTCAGACGCTTGAGCAGCGCGATGCTCTGGCGGACCTCTTCCCGAAAGGTCGGATAGGGGGACGCGGGATGCGCCAAAGCCTGGATACGCGTGCGCGCCTGCGTATCAAAGGGATTCACCAGGAGAATCTTGGCCTCCAGACAGGTGTCGAGGATGGACGACAGATCCCCGACCTGATCGACCAGCGTTCCGGTTCCGCTGGATCCGATGACCATCACTGAACGACCGTTGCCCTGCTCGTCTTTCAAGGTTTGAATGCGCCGGCGGGCGTCTACCCCGGGCCGCGGGAAAAACGAAACCAGGCCAGCGCCAAGCGCGGTTTGGGCGAGCATTCGATCCTGCCGACTGCGATGGAGATAGGTGAAGGCGGCAATGAACAGCACGGCGGTCATCATTTCGGCCACCACCAGTGACACCGGGTTCTGTTCGACACGTGACCAGAACGACAGCAACTGCCTGGCTCCGACCGGTAGAAGGAGCGCAATGCCTGCGCTCATCGCGACGATGACCATATGAGATAGGCTACCTGTCGCATGGCGGAGACAGGCCCTGAGAATGGAATTGAATTGGCGAAACACGGAAACACCTCTCGTACGGGTAATAACACGATCCCACGGCTGTGACGGGCTGGCGATGCGAACGACGGAGGAAAACAACCTTCGGCGGTGTGCTCAGCAGAAACGGCGCGGCAGTAGGCACAAACAACCATCGCGTAAGACGTCGTCCATTGGAAGGCTGCAGCCCTCGGCATGGAAGGCCTTACGCGAACGAGTAAACTCTATCAGGTCTGTGCAGACGAAGCAAGGATGAGGCGGCTCGGAGAAAGCGAAATGTCAGCAAGACAAGCCTCGCGATCACTCCGTCAATTGCTCCATCAGCCATTCCATCGCATCCGATGAAGCGAGCCAGGCCTCGGCGGATCCCGCAAAATACAGGGCCGCCTCATGCCGGTCTCCCGGTGAAACCTGTTTCGGCAAGCAAGCCGGTGGTTTCCGTTGTCCAGTGAACAAGTCGGCCACATGCCGATTGCCTTGCATCGCCGCTTGCAAATTCTTCTTTGCTGCGACCTGGTCTCCTCGGCGAAGGTCAAGCAAGACACGGCTCCAGAGAAACGCCGCAGAGGAATCATGCGTATACCGACGCAGAAGACGTTCTGCTGCGGCATCATCTCCCACGACAAGGTAGCGGTTCAGCAACCCGTAACGAATGCCTTGGTTGTCATCAGGGTTCAGTTCCAACAAGGCTTCGCCATGCGCGATGGACTCCTCTTTCCGGCCGAGAGCCCACAAGCAATCGGCCAAGCCCTGACGCGCGCGCATATAGGGCCTGGTCTTCATCAATCCCCAGAAGTGCCCCGCATGCTGAAGAAACACGGCTTCGCCGAGACTCCGGCGTCCACGCCTTGCTGATACAGGAGGCAGGCCTCCTCTGCCGACCGCGCCTGAGTTTCCGCCAACACCGTGTAGGCATCTGCGCAGTCGGGATAGAGCTCCAGCGCCTGGCGAGCAAACGCCACCGCTTGCCGGCCGGTCGTGGCTTCCCAAGCACGGGAGATCAAGGCTTGAGCCTGTTCCAGGGTGTGGCTCTCTTTGAGAACGGGATGCGTAGGCGCCGGCCTGGCAAGCCGCTTCCCCTCTGTGCCGGTGCGTGGAGATCTCTTGCTCATGGATAGCTGTTCCTTCCTCCCCTCCCTGACGCCGATCGTCCTTATGCGGCACCGCCCTTCTCAGAAGAGCGTGGCCAAATACTCCAGCAGAAACACCAGGCCGGTACCGCCCGTCGGCAAGGCAATCGCTCCGAACAGCGGATGTTGGGTGAACGGCAGGAACGCGCCCTCCTGCGTTTGTTCGATGACCTCGACCATGCGCTCGATGTGCCGCCGCTTGGTCTGTTTTCCCACTGGTTCATCGGACAGACTCTTGAGCCGGTCCTTCAACTGCCACACCGCTTCGCGCTTCGCGTGTTCGGCCGACCGCCGCAAGAGCATGCCGTTGCCGAAGGCATAGAGCGCGTTCAGGGTGAAGATCACGAGCAAGCCAGCCGGAAAATCCCAACGGTCGAAGTAACTGTGCCGCGCCACCGCCATCAGGAAGACAATCACAAACGGATAATAGATCATGGCACTGATGACCGCCGTCCGCTTCGCAATGAACTGAATGCCCAGCCATTCGTGCACGTAGGCCTCCTCGACCTCGTACTTGGCCGCTTCCCGCGCGAGCAGCCGCTGGGGCCATTCAATCCGGGTCCCGATCATGATCGTAATCAAGCGGCGGCATAGACGTGTCGCATCGACGACATAAAACATCAAGAGCGTCATGGCAACGACGCTGCATCCGAGGATGATGTAATTGAGCGTAAAGCAGGCGCCCCCCCGACAGGGCATGACGGGAAAGCCGGACTGCAGCATCAGCACGAGTCCAAAGAGTCCATACACCAGTACCTGCGGCACCACGCGTCGTACTCGCTCCTGCCACGCCCCTAGTAGACGATACTCGTGCCAGAGCTCCCGTGCTTCCGCATGACCAACGAGAGGCGGCAGCCAACGATGGATGCCGATCCACGAACGGAACGGGCGCGAGAGCACGGCATCAAGACGCAGCAGTCGAAATCCCCGAATCAATGTTCGATCGCTTTCCCACAGCCGCCACCACGAATGAGCAAAGAACATCACGCAGAGCACAAACGCGAGGAGGCGCAGAGTCGCCGTGGGCCATACGCTGACCCCATCGGTGAAGGTAAACGGTTCGCCGCCGGTCCCGTCCAGTCTGACACCGGCCAAGAAGGCGACCACGATCACACCGGCCAGGGCCAGTATGGCCAGGAGACCGGCGAACCTACGCCCCCGGCACAACGACCAGAGCTCGCTGTTAATCAGCAGGGCACACAGGAACATCAGCCCCGCCGCGGAAAGAAGAAGGCCGATCGTGCGCAGCGACGGCAGGCGCAGCGCGCCGGTCGCCGGATCCACATCGGCACGCAGCAGGTGGAGAGCCGGAAGGGCGCCGGCCTGAGGGAGGGGATCCGGACTGAGATCGACCGCGCCATGGCGGCCGACTTCATACAGACGCGGCATCACCTCTGCGGAAAACTTCGCGCCGGTGGACAGTGTCAACGCCTGTTTCTCCGGTACGGCCTCAAGGGCGTCCACCGCCCGCAAGACGGAATAAAACAGCGCGGTTTGATAACTGTCGCGGAATGGCGGGATCGGGGTCTGCAACCGCGGATCGAGTTCCAGGCCGAAATGGGAAGCGACCACCAGATTGCGCGTCCAGGACAGCTGGGTGGCATGAGTGAGGCGTGAATCCAGGTCAGTGGTGAAAAACAGAGCGTGGGGAAAATCCTTGCGCAACGCCTGCAGGATCATGAGTTTGTCATAGACGTCGCTCCCCAATACCCCGATTGCCATGAACTCGCCATTGGACGAGATTTCCTCCCGCTTCAACTGCTCAACCAGACGACGCAGATAGTCGAGCTGGCTTCGACCGACCGGAGTCTCTTCCACCACCGCCTCGCCACCTCCGCCCTTCTCAGCCGATTTGCCCTTGGCCCCACCCGCCTCTTTCCCGTTCTCCTTGGGCGGCAATTCCCCGTCGAGGCCCGCGAGATACGAATACCGATGTACCCAATCCGGGTACTGCTCATCACGAAGCGCATGGAGGTGCTGCGCCAACGTCTGAACAGGTTGTCCCTGTGCGGCCTCGGCCCAGCGATCGGCGACCGCCACGAACGTGCGCGGCAACGAGCGTCCATAGAGGGTGTCCCATTCGGAGATCAAGGCAATATGCGGACGGTTCGATGGTGCAGTGACGTCGATCTTGCGGCGTTTCAACTCGAGCACCAATTCGCTCACCAATTCGTCGTCGCTGCCGATCGTCCGGATCAACGTCAAGCCGGCGGCCGCGAAACGATCTTCTACCGGCCGGGCCGTCGGCTGGAAAGAGGTCTCGCCCAGGAGTACCGGGTCAGCCGCCGTGGCCCAGGAGGAATACAATTCCGCGCCCATCAACACCGAAGGAACGACCGGGCGAGGCGCAGATGCAGCGGTGGGAATCGGATTGGCCGCCGTAGAGTTCGGCTTGAGTTCCTCCAGCATGGCGCTGAGCGAACCGGAGGTGCGGGGTCCCAACACGCGATAGGCCGACGGCGTCGTGTTCATCTCCTTCTTGAGATACGTCACCAAGCTTGTCAGGGTGCGCAGCGGCTTCGAGCCGAGATCTTGCTCTTTCAGCCAGAGGACCAGAATCGGCTGAGCCTCGTGCTGTCCGGCCTGGTCCGGTTTCAATAACCTGGGGCCCGGCACGAACCATTCAGACGGGACAATCGTGGCCACCGTGTCGGTCGATTTCCATTCGAAGTACCCGATGGATTCTCCGGACTCCGGCAGATACCCGGCCGCGCCCAGCGCCGACACCAGCGCATACCGGTCACGCAGCCTCGACTCCACGCCGCTGGCATAGGGACTTCCATCAACAAACACCGGCATCAAGCGAAAGCGAAATTGCGCATGGGTCGCGTGAGTTCCTTCTATGAACCCTGGCGAAGTATGGTGCCCATGCTCCTTGCCATCCGAAGCCTTCTCTTTCTGAATGTGGCTCGCCACCGCCTCGAACGGATCCTGCCAGAGCCGCGTCTGGACACGATCACGCACGACCGACGCAGACTTTTCCGCCTCCTTATCGATCGGTCGCCAAGTCTTGATCGGCCCCTGATAGATGATCAGGCTGCTCACCGCCGCGAAGAGCAGCGCCATCAGACCGGCCAGCGGCAGTTTCGGTTTTTCGTCTTTTGGTTCCGCCATTCGAACGACCTGCTTACGAGTCGGAATGTCGAGGCTCGGGTCTTCACACGTGAACTGCCGAACATCGCCTACGCAGAATCAGCGACAGGCTAGACTTGAGAAGGGAAAGTGTCAACGGCGGAAATAGATGCAGGAGGGAAGTCGTTTTCTTTTTTCTGGATGGTGGCTGGGAGCCCTCCATCGCGCGTCCAAGACTTCCGAATCCGCTCATTCTCTCCTCATGGAGGGTGGTGTGAGGGGCTCCGGCTGCGCGCGTCCAACGAGGGGCTTTCAAGTTCGCGCGTTGCGCGAGCACAGGGGCCCCTCACACCACCCTCCTCCCCGTCCCCCTTTTGTTTGACTTCAACTTTCCCCCTCACTACAATCCAACCTCGTGGCATCACAATTCGTCCATCTCCATCTCCACACCCAATACAGCCTTCTCGACGGCGCCAATCAGATCGACCCCCTGATGCAACAGGTGAAGTCGTTCGGGCAACCGGCCGTCGCGATGACCGATCACGGCAACATGTTCGGCGCGGTGGAGTTTTACCGGAAGGCCCGGGAACATGGCGTCAAACCCATCATCGGGTGCGAAGCCTACATGGCGCCGGGAAGCCGGCTGGAGAAGAATTCACACCTCGCGCACAACGACTACTACCATCTCATCCTGCTGGCCACAAACCTCAAGGGATACCAGAACCTCATCAAACTCGTGAGCAAAGCGTATCTTGAAGGTTTCTACTATAAGCCACGGATGGATAAGGAAATTTTACAGCAGCACCATGAAGGCCTGATCGGCCTGTCCGGTTGCCTGAGCGGCGAAGTCGCCTATCTCATCGGGCAGAAAGATCTGGCCGGCGCGACCAAGGCCGCGGGCGAGTATCGCGAGATTTTCGGCAAGGATAATTATTACCTCGAACTGCAAGCCAACGGGCTGGAACACCAGCGTATCGCCAACGACGGACTGCTCGACATCCATAAGAAACTCGGCATCCCCCTCGCCGGCACCAACGACTGCCACTACCTCAAAAAAGAAGACTCGCGTCCGCACGACCTCATGCTGTGCTTGCAGACGGGGAAAACGATCAACGATCCCAACCGCATGAAGTTCGACACGGACCAGCTCTACGTGAAATCCACCGATCAGGCACTGTCCGAGTTCAAGGAAATGCCGACGGCTGTCTCCAACACCGTCAAGATTGCCGAAGCCTGCACCCTCGAACTGGCGCTCAACAAAACCTATCTGCCCCAGTTCAAAGTACCGGAAGGGCTCACCCGCGAAACCTACGTCGAGCAACTCGCGATGGAAGGCCTGGCGCAGCGCCTGAAGGAACGGCCGAGTTCCATCCCCGAGCTGGCGTACCAGATCCGGCTGAAAGAAGAAATCGCGGTGATCTGCTCGATGGGATTCGCCGGCTACTTTCTCATCGTGTGGGACATCATCAAGTTCGCGCGCTCGCGCGGCATTCCCGTTGGACCCGGTCGCGGCTCCGCCGCCGGCAGTCTTGTCGCCTATGCCCTACGCATCACCGACCTCGATCCGCTGGTCTACTCGCTGCTGTTCGAGCGATTCCTGAACCCCGAGCGCGTGTCCCTCCCCGACATCGACATGGACTTCTGCATGGATCGTCGGGACGAAGTCATCAATTACGTCATCCACAAATACGGCGAAGACCACGTCGCGCAAATCATCACCTTCGGAACCATGAAGGCCAAGGCCGCCATTCGCGATGTCGGCCGCGTCCTCGAAATGCCCTACGCCGAAGTGGACCGGATCGCCAAACTCGTGCCCGACGATTTGAAGATGACGCTCGACAAGGCGCTCGAACAGGAACCGCGCCTCAAGGAACTCGTCGACAAAGATGTGAAGGTCAAAGAACTCATGTCGGTCGCGCAGTCGCTCGAAGGACTGGCGCGCCACGCCTCCACGCACGCGGCCGGCATCGTGATTTCCGACCAGCCGCTCACGGAGCATGTCCCACTCTATAAAGGCCCCAAGGACGAAATCGTCACCCAATATTCCATGGGTGATGTCGAAAAAATCGGCCTGGTGAAATTCGACTTTCTCGGCCTGAAAACGTTGACGATGATTCAGCGCGCCGAGTCCCTCGTCAACCAGGGCCGACCCGATCAGCCCCCGCTACGAGTCGAACAATTACCCTTCGACGATCCCGCGACCTTCTCCCTGCTCTCCTCCGGCAAAACCACCGGCGTGTTTCAGTTGGAAAGCTCCGGGATGCGCGATCTGCTGATGGGCCTCAAGCCCGACCGGTTCGAGGACATCATCGCCATCATCGCGCTCTATCGTCCAGGTCCCATGGATCTGATCCCGGACTTCATCAAGCGCAAACAGGGTAAGATTCCTATTGCCTACGAGATGCCCGAACTCGAGCCGATCCTGAAGGACACGTACGGCGTCATCGTGTATCAGGAGCAGGTCATGGCCATCGCCAACAAGGTGGCCGGATTCTCGCTGGGACAAGCGGACATTCTGCGCCGCGCCATGGGTAAGAAGAAACCGGAGGAAATGGAAAAGCTCCGGGTCCAATTCCTGGAAGGCGCCAAACAGAAAAAAATCGCGGAGAAAAAAGCCGACAAACTCTACGAGCTGATCCAGAAGTTCGCCGGCTACGGCTTCAACAAATCGCACGCCGCCGCCTATGCCGTGGTCTGCTACCACACGGCTTATCTCAAGGCGCACTACCCGACGGAATTCATGGCCTCCCTAATGACGACCGACATGGGCAACGCCGACAAGATCGTCGGCTACTTCACCGAATGTCGCGGGCTCGGGATCCCCGTGCTGCCGCCCGATGTGAATCAGAGCCAGAAAGACTTTGCCGTCGTCGACAAGAGCATCCGGTTCGGCCTTGCGGCCATCAAGAATGTCGGCGAAGGTGCCGTCGAAGCGGTCATCGAGTCGCGCAAAGAGGACGGCCCGTTCCGCTCGTTCTTTGACCTGTTCCGCCGCGTCGATCTCCGCAAGCTGAACAAGCGCATGATGGAAGGCCTGATCAAGGCGGGGGCCTTCGATTCCATGGGAGGACGGCGCTCACAGTATCTGGCCGTGCTTGATCAGGCGATGGACGAAGGCGTGAGCATTCAAAAGGAACGCGCCGTCGGACAGACCAGCATCTTCGGTGATGACGTCGGGGGCCTTCCGCAGAATCTTGCCGATCCGGCCTTGCCCGATGTCCCCGAGTGGAGCCAAGGGGAACTGTTGAAGTATGAACGTGAGTTGACCGGCTTCTACATCAGCGCCCATCCGCTGGCGCGGTACGAAGCCGCCATTCAACTTTTCGCGAACACGACGAGTACGCAGGTCGCCGATGTGCCGGACGGCCGCGAAGTGAAACTCTGCGGCATCATCACCGCCGTGAAATCCATGCTGACCAAAAAGGGCGATCGCATGGCGTACATCACGCTGGAGGATTTACATGGCGTGATAGAAGTGATAGCCTTTCCCGACCTCTACCGAGACCATGCCGACATGATCGTGCCGGAACAGGTCGTGCGATTGACGGGTACCGTCGATCGCGGAGACAAGGGCACCAAGTTGCGCGGGACCAAGATCGAACCGCTGGCCGAATTACAGAACAAGGGCATCTCGCGGGTGATGATTCGCCTGCATGATAGCCCGACGGCCTCCACCAGGCTTCCCATGCTGCGGCAGGTGTTTCAGAAATACCCCGGTTCGTCGACCGTGGCGCTCATCATGGCGCTTGGCGGCACCATCGAAGCCCGGACGTCTCCCCTGCCCAACGTGAAGATCACGCCTAGCGAGCATTTCGTCGCCGATATTGAGGAAGTGCTGGGCAAAGGCGCCATCACTTTGGTAACCTAGGCGAACCTAGGCAACACCCGTAAGGGAGTTCAGGAGTATGAGAGACTACCTCGACTTTGAAAAACCGATCCGCGAACTCGAAGAAAAAATCGAGAAGCTGGCTTCCGCCGAGTCACCCAAGTCCGGCACCCAGGACGAAATCCGTAAGCTGCGGACCAAACTCGCGCAGGTCGAGCATCAGCTCTACACCAGCCTGACTCCGTGGCAACGGACCCAGCTGGCCCGTCATCCTCAACGGCCCACGACCCTCGACTATATCAACGAACTGTCCCGCGAATTTCTCGAACTGCACGGTGATCGTAACTTCGGCGACGACCGCGCCATCGTCGGTGGATTCGCCCGCTTCAACGATCGCTCGGTCATGATCATCGGTCATCAGAAGGGCAAGACCCTCAAAGAACGCATGCAGCGCAATTTCGGCATGCCCAATCCGGAAGGCTACCGCAAAGCGCTACGACTCATGCGCCTGGCAGAGAAGTTCAACCGCCCCATCATCACTTTGATCGACACGCCGGGCGCCTATCCCGGCATCGGCGCGGAAGAGCGCGGACAGGCCGAAGCCATCGCCAGAAACCTGTTCGTCATGTCCCGGCTGACCGTCCCGATTATTTCCGTCGTGATCGGCGAAGGCGGCAGCGGCGGCGCGCTGGCCTTGGGCGTGAGCGACCGGATTCTCATGCTGGAACATTCCGTCTACTCGGTCATCTCCCCCGAAGGCTGCGCCGCAATTCTGTATGACGATCCGACCAAGGTGCCCGATGCCGCGGCGTCGCTCCGCATGACCGCGCAGGACCTCGTTGGACTTGGCATCGTGGACGAGGTCATTCCTGAACCCCTCGGCGGCGCGCATCGTAACCCGCGTGCCATGTGCGACCGGGTCGCCAAGGCGCTGGCCAATCAGCTCTACGCCCTGGTTGAATTGCCGACCGACCAACTCATTGCCGAACGCGACCAGAAGTTCCGCAAGATCGGCGTCGTCGGCGGACTCGTCCCGGTCGCCACGTAGCACGTTCGATCCTTCGTTCAGCCGGAACAAGTCTGCCGCGCATCCCGAATGTCTCCCCTGCTTCCTACCCCTGTAAGGATTCCCTCGACGCCTTCCGCAATTTTCACCGGTTAATTCGTGTGACGTGCAGTGATCACCGATCAGCGACGGCCACACAGATAACTAATGGGTCCTGAGGGGCGAGATTCGGCAGTTAGAAAGGCGCTGTGCAGAGTCCCGACGCTCCGCGGAACGAGGATCGTCAGCGTGCCATCGGACGTGTGGCCTCGGCGAGTAATCCCAAGTTGACGAACCGCTGCCCGATCACCCCGAGAATATGCCTGCGAAGGTCGCTTCGATAGGGTTCAAGCGAGGGGTCCTGAAGATATCGATCCACCGTGCGCGGCAACTTCTTCCACCAAGTCCGCGCCGCCTCTCGGGCCTGCTGTGCGCCGATCTCCCCACCGGCTAGAATCCCCTTCAATTCCTTCTCGAAAAAGCCGACGTGCACCTGCTCATCGTCGAGGATGTCCGAGAGATCCGGCCTGATCGTGGCCAGCAACGTGGCAAACTCCAGTCCCAGCGCCTCATACCCGAACAGCAGCACGGCCAGCATTTCCCACTGCGAAGGCACCGTCGGCAATGCTGCCGGCCGCTGAGACAGCGTCCCGAGCATACCTTCGAATTGCCTGAGATGGTCCTGCTCATCCGTCTCATGCCGCTGAAGAAACGTCTGTACATGGCGGGGGAGCTGCTGGGTCTGAGCGGCACGCACCGCCCACAAGGCCATCGCTTCGGCCCGCAAGAATCGCTCAAGCAGGGCTCGTTCGCAACTGGCAGGCAGAGCAATCATCGTCACACTCACGGGTCCTCCGGCGGTGCGATCGGACCGGCCCATTCGCCCTTGGTCAGGCCGACTTCCTGAGACGCCCCGTCAGGCCATTGGAAATAGCCTACCTGATCGACGAACAGAATGAGCGGATCCATATCCTCTCCAAGCCCTCGCCACCAATACCAGCCGGCCTGTTTCGGTTTGTCGCTCGTCCATATCAATCGTTGCATCGTCCGTTACACTCCTCGATCTAACGGGATCCCTCATTGGCCCTCGGCGCGCGGGCCCCGTTTCTGCTACAGTCCGGTTGACGCGTCCTCGCAGCGCGCACCCTACCATGGACCGATTACCAATAGAAGAGGCGATTCCCGCCCTCCGCGAGCGGCTGGCGACGGACCGATCGGTGCTCTTGACCGCACAACCCGGAGCGGGGAAAACCACCCGTGTTCCGCTGGCCCTGCTCGAGGAACCCTGGCTGACCGGCCAGAAGCTGATCATGCTGGAACCACGCCGCCTGGCCGCGCGCGCCGCCGCCGCCTATATGGCCGCAAGCCTTGGCGAGCCGGTAGGCCGAACCGTCGGCTTCCGCATCCGGCACGAATCCAAAGTGAGCGCAGCCACACGCATCGAGGTCGTCACCGAAGGCATCCTCACGCGTCTCCTGCAACATGATCCATCGCTTGCCGGATACGGACTCGTGATCTTCGATGAATTCCACGAACGCAGCCTGCAGGCCGACCTCGGACTGGCCTTCGCAAAGGAATCACAGCGGCTCTTCCGTGAGGACCTTCGCCTGCTGGTCATGTCGGCGACACTGGACTGCGCCGCCGTGACCGGCATGTTATCCGACGCCGCGACCATCTCTTGCGAAGGCCGACTCTTTCCCGTCACGACGCAGTATCTCGACCAACCGGTCGAAGGCCACCTGGAACCGGCGGTGGTGCAAAGTATCAAATTGGCTCTTACCAAAGAATCAGGCAGTCTGTTGGTCTTTCTGCCCGGCATGGCGGAGATCCGGCGCGTCGAGCGACAGCTGCGGGAGACGCAGCTGGGACAGGACGTCATCATTGCCCCTCTCCACGGGGAACTCCCGCAAGACGAACAGGAACAGGCCATTCTCCCCGCACCGACAGGCCGTCGAAAAATCGTGCTGGCGACCTCCATCGCCGAAACCAGTTTGACGATCGAAGGCGTGCGCGTCGTCATCGATGCAGGACTCATGCGTGTTCCACGGTTCGATACACGCACCGGACTGACCAGGCTCGACACGATTCGCGTCACGCACGATGCGGCAGATCAACGTCGCGGACGGGCCGGACGCTTGGAGCCTGGTACCTGCTACCGTCTCTGGACCCATGCCGAGCATCAGGCCCTGCTCCCGCGACGGCCGCCGGAAATACTCGAGGCCGATCTGGCGCCGCTCGCATTGGAACTAGCGGAATGGGGCGTGCTCGACGCGGCTGAATTGTCCTGGATTGATCCGCCACCGTCCGGCGGGCTGGCGCAGGCGCGAGACCTGCTCCGGCAACTGGGCGCGCTCGATGCCCAAGGCACGCTCACGTCCCACGGCCGCCGGTTGGCTCACGTCACGGTGCACCCCCGGCTGGCCCACATGATGGTCGCCGCCCTGCCGCTCGGGTTCGGCCCTTGGGCCTGCGACGTCGCCGCACTGCTCAGCGAACGCGACATCCTGCAAGGCGCCCCCGGCTGGCGCAACGCCGACCTTCGCTTGCGCGTGGAAGCCCTACACGGCAAAAGAGAACACCTCGCGGGCGCGACGATCAACCGGGCAGGGTGTGAACGGGTCACACGGGCGTCGGAACAGTGGCGGCGACAACTTCAACTGAATGCCCCATCCGGTGACGGTATCGATCACCTCGGCCTCCTGCTGTCCCTTGCCTACCCGGATCGTGTCGCGCAACGACTCGCCGGCAGTGACGGGCGGTTCCGCCTCGCCAATGGCCGCGGCGCATCGTTCCACGGGCAGCAGGGCTTGTCGCAAGAAGATTACCTCGTCGTGGCACAGCTCGACGGGACAGGCGATTGGACCCGCATTCTCGCTGCCGCGCCCGTGCGTATCCAGGATCTCGAGCGTCACTGCCCCGACCAGATCTGCTCCGTGGATGTGCTGGAGTGGGATGACCGGTCCGAATCAGTCCGCGCACGACGCCAGCGGCGCTGGGGCCAGTTGATCCTGGACGATCGCGCCACCCACGAACCGGATCAGAGCCAGGTGACCGCAGCCTTACTCTTCGGTCTTCGTCGCGTCGGACTCGCCGTGTTGCCCTGGACAAAGGAGCAGCAACAATGGCGGGCACGGATCGCGTTTCTCCATCGCCTCGATTCCACCTGGCCGGATCTTTCCGACGAGGCGCTGGCCAAACGTCTGGAGGACTGGCTGGGCCCGTTCGTGACCGGACACACCAGTCTCGCGCAATTGCGTCGCATGGACCTGCAGGCCCCGCTCGACGGCCTGTTGACTTGGCAGCAACGCCAGGAATTGCCCCGCCTCGCGCCGACGCACATCACGGTGCCGAGCGGGTCACACGTCCGGCTGGATTATGAGCAGGGTGACTCGCCCGTGTTGGCCGTACGACTGCAGGAGATGTTCGGTTGTCAGGACACCCCGCGGATCGCGGGGGGCACCGTGCCGGTCATGGTGCATCTGCTCTCGCCGGCGAGCAGGCCGGTGCAAGTCACCAAGGACCTGGCGAGCTTCTGGCGCTCCACCTATCAGGAGGTGAAGAAGGAATTACGCGGACGGTACCCTCGCCACCATTGGCCCGACGATCCGCTCAGCGCCCAGCCGACCAACCGGACCAAGCGGCGCACGTAGCCATTTATCGGGCGCCGGTTGAACAGGCATCGCCGTCCCACTTGCCAATCGTCAGCGATTCCCGCATGCTACGCGGCACGTCTGACGGACGATCACCCAACGAACCGCTCATGGACCACTTCGCCATCGTCACCGCCTTCGGTCAAGACCGCCCCGGCATCGTCGCCCTCATGGCCGACAGCCTTTACCAACTCGGCTGCAACATCGAAGACAGCTGCATGACCAGACTCCGCGGCGAGTTCACCATGATGCTCATGGTCCGCCTGCCGCAAGGGCTCGACGCCGAGGCCCTTGGCGGTAGACTCACAGTTTCCACGCGACCATTGGACCTGGCCGTGCTCTGCAGAGCGCTCCCCGATCAGGCTGCGCTCCGGCAGCACATGCCGGAGGTGCCGACCTTTATGTTATCGGTCTATGGGGCGGATCATCCCGGAATCGTGGCGCAAGTCGCGCGCACCGTGGCGGACCAAGGCGGCAACATCACCGACATGAACACCCGCGTGATCGGCTCCGGCGAAGTGCCCGTCTACGTCATGGTGCTGGAAATCCAACTGCCGCAGGATCGGCAGGCCGAGCAACTCAAGCAAGCGCTGGAAGCACTCAAGCCGCTGCTGGGTGTCGATCTTACGTTCCGCCCCCTCGACAGTGTGACGTTCTAACCGTGGCGATCCGTCCGGTTCTGCACTATCCCCATCCGACGTTGAAAACTGACAGCGCGGCCTGCCTGCCCACCGATCCGGCGACGCAGACCGTGGCACAAGACCTGCTCGATACCCTGGCCGCTTCTCCCGGAGTCGCCCTGGCGGCGCCGCAGATCGGCTATGCCCTACGCGTAATCGTCGTGGATGTGTCGCGCAAAAAAGGCGAGAAAGGACATGGGCTGATCGTGATGGTCAACCCGGTCATTCTTGCGTTGGAAGGGAGGAAGGTGCTGCGGGAAGGCTGTTTAAGCGTGCCGGACTATACCGGCAATGTTCTGCGGCATGAACAGGCGGTAGTGGAAGGCCTGGCGCTCGATGGCCGGATCGTGACGCTCACCACCTCTGGATTCGAGGCGCTGGCGTTTCAGCACGAGGTAGACCATTTGAATGGTCTGCTCTTCCTCGACCGCATTCAGTCGCTGAGCACCGACCTCTTTCGACGGCAGACGCAGGGCTGAGAGCAATCAGGGTGAGCGTCTGCACACCCTACCGGCTCGGCCGCCATCCTTTGAGACGAGCCGCAATGGCGTCCCGCTGATCTGGAGTGAGCATCGCCGCCAGGAGATCGCGCCGCACTCTGGCCCGCCCGCTGTCCTGACGACTGGCGAGGGAATACCAGAAAAACGCTTCCAACGTATCCTGGGTGACGCCCTGCCCCTGCTCATACAACATCCCCATATCGCGCTGTGCTAGGGCATGGCCTTGATCCGCTGCCAGTTGCAACCAGCGCACCGCTTCAGCTTCATCAACCGAACCCAGGTTGCCCGTGAGCAAGGCCTGGCCCAACATCCATTGCGCATTGGCGTCCCCCTGCCCGGCCAGGGCTTGCAATTGCTGCTCAGAGGCAGGATCGGCCCAAACAGGTTGAGACGCAGCGACGAGCAGGATCGCCGTCGCCATCAGGAGGAGCCCCCGTGTTTTCCGGTCGGCCGCTACCACAATCAGTCTCCCGCTCACAGATCGGCCAGAATCGCATCGGCCGCCTGTCGCCCCGACAGTAGCGCCCCGTCCAGCGTGCCGGTTTCACAATAGTCGCCGCACTGATACCACCCCGGCTTCAGGCGCGGTGATGCGGATCCCTGTTGAGCACCGAGCAACGCGATAGGGGGCAGCGCCCGGCTGATGTGATCGGTCCGCAGGTGCCGCCAGCCATCCACTGTCGCACCGAACCATTCGCGCAACTGTGCACGTACGGTTTGTTGCTGGTCTACTTCGACAGGCACCGTCTGATCAGCAAGGCTCACCGAAATGAGTGCTCGCCCGGGAGGAGCATAGGTCGGCGCGACCTCGCTCAACACACAGGCTGTGCCGATTGGCCCCTGCTCCTCTCCGTTCAACAACAACCAAGGTCCACGCACCGGCAGAGCCGCGGCTTCGAAATAGAGAGTGGTCGATAGACGGCCTGGCGCGGCTGATACAGGCTCTCCACGTAACGTCGCCGCCGTAGCATAGTCCGTCGCCAACACAACGGCATCGGCAGAAAGACGTTCGCCCGACGCGAGCTCGACCTGCTTGCCGTCGAGTTGCGTGACAGGCTCGCGCAGGCGGACCGAACCGGGCGGGAGCGACGAGGCCAACTGCTCCGCGATGGCGCCCATGCCGCCTGCGGCAACGCAATAGCTCCGCGCGAAAAGGCCGCCCACACGAACTCAAAAATCCGGCAGGGCATCGAGAGCGATGGATCGAGAAACACGCCGCCGAGGAACGGCCGGAGAAACTGCTCCCGCATCGCAGGGGACAAGCCATAGGCCTGTAGGGTCTCCAGGGTGGTGCGCTCCCCTCCGCCGGCTTGCGCGCAGACACGGTGGTTCAGTGCATCCTGGCGCAAGCGGAGAATCGTCAGCTTGTCACGCCACGAGCCAATCGGGCCTATGAGGCTGGAAAAAAGATCCTGCGGACGACGGAGCGGATCACTGATCCGGTGAAACCCGCCGGCGTAACGCACGAGCGCGCCGGGATGAAAGGAATGCAAGTGCAGCGCGGGATAATCGAGCAGACTCGCGGCTTCGGGATACCCGGTGAGCAACACTTGAAAGCCGCGGTCGAGTTGAAACCCGTCCACACGATCGGTACGAACGCGGCCGCCCACCTCGTCCGACGCTTCGACCACAGTACAGGCGACCCCGCGCCGGACTAAGTGGAGGGCACAGGCCAGACCAGCGAGACCGGCACCGACGATGATGACACGAGCGGTGGCAGACATACCGAGGCCTTAGACCTTCTTGCAGGCGTTCTTCAACTCCGCCTCGCCGTCACTCCCGGGCGTAACCCGCGACCATTCGCGTGTCGCCTGGCCGGATTGCAGGGGACGGCCCTTTCCCATTTGGCTCGCATAATATTTGGTCTGCAACGGGCGGCTCTTGTGGCCCTCGCAATCGATTTGTTTCTTGATCCGGACGGATCGATAGGTGCCCTGCGGAATCTGCCGATCCACCTTGAAGTCCTTCAACGTCCAGAGCGCGACCGTCTTGTCGGTGGGCCCGATCGTCGCCATGTCCACATAGCCGTCATACTTATGCGTGCCGCCGACTATCAGCCACTCAGCCGACGCCGCATTCACACACAGCAGCATGGAAAACAGCACCACGCCCAGATATTTCACCATCACACCTACTCCCATTGACCGACAGTGCATCAATCGCGATCGTGCGTCGCGCAACCGGCTCACATCCAGCAAAACCGCCGTCATCATACCATCGGAAATGCATGACATGCAGCCGTCGCCGCAGCTTCTCTTTCACCATCCAGCGGTGTAGAGTCAGCCATGCGCAGAAAATCTTCAGACCAAAAAAGAGACAGGCCCGCAACGAGTCGCCCGCAGTCTCCTGCCGATCCTGACAGCGCGAAACGCGTTACGCTGGACCGCCTCCTGTCGAAGCTGGGCATCGCCAGCCGAAGCCAAGCGCAGGGGTGGATCAGGGCCGGACGGGTCCGCATCAATCAACGCCTCGTGCGCCAGCCGGACACCTGGGTGGCGTGGCCCGGCGATGCCGTCACGCTCGACGAACAGCCGCTTCAGCAAGGCACGCCGCGCTTCATCCTGTTTCACAAACCCAAAGGCTTGGTCACGACGCATGATGACGAGAACGGCCGCCGCACCATTTTCGACGTGCTGCCTCCGGAGTTCAGCCGGCTGCACACCGTCGGACGGTTGGACCAGGCCACCAGCGGCTTGCTGCTGCTCACGAATGACACCGCCCTCTCCAGCTATTTGACGGATCCGACGCAGCGGGTGCCGCGGCGCTATTTAGTCACGGTGCGCGGCGAGATCACGGACAACCATGCGCAGGCGGCCATCGAGGGCCTTGACGATCAGGGCGAACGTCTGCACTGCGCGGCGCTGACCATTCAAAAACGCTCCGGGCGGGAATCGCATCTGGATGTGACGCTGACCGAGGGAAAGAACCGGGAAATCCGACGCCTGTTCAAGGCGCTGGGCCATGAAGTCACGAGGTTGCGCCGCATTCAATACGGCCCCTTCACGCTCGGAGATCTTCAACCGGGAACCTGGCGCGAGATCCCCATCGATGCCGCCAAAACTTTGCTGGACAAGGGTGTACCCTGAGCAAGACGCATCCCCTTTTCCTCCAGATCGCGCCTGCGCATCCGGTGAAAGAACTTGCCAACTACCGCTCCTGTGCTAAGGTCAATACAGCAGGCGAAGCATTCGGGAACACACAGTCCGCATCGTACTGAACAACCCACTCCGCTCTCGTCTCCGCAACAGTACACCACCATCGCTCCCAATCAGGGAAGGGCCGACTCAAACAGCAGCCGGTCTAATAGAGGAGACCAGGATCATGAAGGAGATCATGAAGCGATTCGCCACTGGCCTTACCACCTTGGCCCTTGCCGCCGCCTTGGGTGCGCCGGCACTGAGTTATGCCAACGGCCATGAGAAGGCTCCGCTGGAGATCAAGGTGCGCGTGAGCGAGAAGGGATTCTTCGATGAGAAGGGCAAACCCTATGGCGGAAAACGCCTGTTACAGGTGCCCAAGGACACCATGGTGAAAATCACCTTCGTCTTCGGTGAAGACCTCACCAGTTTGGCCGCGGGAGATACGCATCAGATTACGGTTCGCGCCGAAGACGGCTGGAAGCAGGAAACCAGCCCTCTCTGGATGATGAACCGGGAATCGACGGTCAGCTTTCTCGCCGGCGAGAAGGGCCGCATGCAGTATCGCGCCTACTGCATCCTCGACTGCATCGGCATGGAACACTTGACTAACCTGTTCATTCAGGTGGTGTAAGACTGCTTCTCACAGCCCGTTCAGCGACGCTCGCGAAATGAAAAACGCTCGGCGTACTGATGCATACGCCGAGCGTGTGAATGTGTGGGCCAGTCGTTCAGCGGTTCCCCGCCTGCTAATATCCCCGACCGGTGCTCCCTCCTCCCCCGCTCATCCGGCTTAGCGGCAAGGCGTCATACCGGGTCTTCAGATCTGGGTGTTTGGCCAGATAGGCGTCCACGGCTTCCTTATCGGCAAAGATTTCTTTGCTGCGCACGCGATATTCCTCCAGCGACAGGCCTCGCTTTGACAGCAGGTCACTGAGCTTGCCGTTGATATCGTCGCCCATTTCTTTCATTTTCTCCGGCGACGGCCGCTGCCCTGCCCCGTAGGATTCCCCGCCCTTGAAATAGTTGGTCATCATCTCGCCGATTTCGATCCGGGCATTGACGAACTTCTCCACATCGGCCGGTTCCGTCGCAAGGCCGGTTCCCGACCAGAGCAACAGGCCCAGTGAGATGCCGATGATCGATCGCGATACGTACGTGGTCATAATGTCCCCTCTGAGTGATATTACAACGTGAACTGTCTTCGGGCATCATACCATCCCGCCGGATGCGGCGCACGGGCAGCGAATCGCCCGTCTTCCTGCCGCACTACTGCGAAGGCGGCAACCCTTTCAAGAACTCCCCGAGCACGGTGCGGAACCGATCGGGGTCTTCCGTCATCATGAAATGACCGGTCTCGAACTGGACCACCTGCGAGCCGGCAATCTGCGACTGGATGCCCTCGGCAATCGCCGACGTCGCCACGTCATCCTTCGCCCCGACCATGATCAACGTCGGCACCCGGATGCGCGTGAGTTGGCCATAGACGTTGAACTGCGACATGGACGTCAGGGCCTCCCGGATCACCGTGCCATTCCAGGTCGGAATACGATCCAGCAGCGGCTGGTAGGTCTTCGCCTGCGTGCCGACCGGAAAACTCTCGACGATCATGTTCTTCGAGACATCGCGATAGTCGCGCGGCGCCCCGATCGTCGGAATGTCCTTATCGAGGATCATCGGCCCGTCGGTCGTCGAGACCAGCACCAACGCCCGCACGCGTTCAGGATGATCGAGTGCCAGCCGTTGCAGAATCATACCGCCCATCGACACACCTACCCACACCGCCTGCTTGATCTGCAGCGCATCGGCCAGTTTGATCAAGTCGTTGGAAAATTGTGGAATGGAATATCCGGTCGCCGGCTTTTCCGAATCGCCATAGCCGCGCAGGTCTACCGCGATACCGCGAAACTCCGGCGAATAGGTGCCGACATATTTGGGGAAGATGTTGCTGGTGGTGACCACGCCATGCACGAAGATGATCGGATCGCCCGTCCCCGCCTCAAGAATGCTGAGATGCAGGCCATCGAGATCGACCATATGGCGTTGGAACGGCTGATCGGGCGGAATGACGTCGGCCAGTTGAGGGGGATGCGCGCCGCTGTTGGTGCGAACCGGAGGGGCCGTGCCGACGCACCCGACAAACCCGACCAGTGCCAATGCGAGAGAGATTCGAGAAACCAGCATACCGCTCCCCTTTCTGAATAGGCTGACAGCCTATGGCCTAGCGTAAGCCGTCAGCCGCACAGATTCAATGCTGGAATCAAATGGGGAGCGAACCGCACTTGGCCTGATTCTTCCCGCACTACTTGAGCCGGGAAACAGTCACCCGGATCGGCACCAAGCGAACCGGAGCCGGCATAGTGAATAACACTTGAGCGAGGCCTCGATAACTCGCCTCCAGTTCACGACAACGCTCGACGAATCGACCGGATGCCAACCCCGGAAAGTAGTCGCGATGGCACTCGTAGAACAAGGCCCGCCGTTTCCAGCGATCGGCATGGATGCTGAACAACCAGGCGGCAAGCTCCGAGAGCCGGTAAGACGCCGGCCTGGTTCTGTCCGATCCGACTGCTCGCTCGACGACCGATATGCGTGTGGTGAGATCTTTCATGGCTCCTCCTCATGCGCGCCCCCGGTGTTGACTCGAATCGGGTGCTCGGGAAGGCTCGGGTGGCGCCGGTCCCGGCTCATCCTGCCTCACTATAGCCCACCAACATGAGGAGATGATTAGTACGGCATGAAAATGACTTCATGGAAGCAGACGAAACGGAGGCGAGGCTCGATCGCTTTCACGGAGAGAATAGAAGGATGCGGCAGAGCCTTCATATCAGGAACGCTCTGCCGCTCATCGCTCACGCCGGCAGCGCCGGCAGGTTCGCATCGGCGAAGGCCGGCCGCCTGTCGATTTTCTCGAGCATCTGCACGATGCGGCTGGGACGACCCCAATCACTCCAGAGCACGTCACGCAGTTCCATGACCGCCAGTCGCTCCGGCGCACTTTCCAGCATGTGCGTCGAAAAATTGCGCCGCGGCATGACACCATAGATCGTCTCGAGGATCTCCGGTTCCCGTGGACTATCGATGGCCTCTTTCAGCCGTCCGAACAGCGTCATCATCTTGGGCAACGAGCGCTCTCCCAGGGCCCAGAGGGACGCCCCTTTGGCCACCACCACCATGGTGTTCCACAGAGCGCCGGAGCCCGTCAGCATGGCAACTTGGGCCGCGGGCGGCTTTTCGATGAACGAATGGACGGCCCGCGCATCTTGCGCTCCGTTTACCGTCAGGCGTTTGCCGGGAAGGATCCAGCCGTATTCCAATTCAAGCTGGTCCGGTTTTGTGGCCAGCAACAGAGGCCGCCCACCAATCCGTTCGCTGGTCTCGACCGCCTGTTCCACGTTCTCCAGGAAGCGGTCTTCGGGATACACGAAGTGGTCCGAAGGATAGATGACGACGGTCGCCTCCGGATCACGAGCAAGAATGTGCGTCAAGGGCAACAGCACGCCCGCGGCCGTATCCAGATTCATGGGTTGAAACAGCACCAGGCCCGGATCTCTCTTCTCAAGCTGTTCCCAGACCTCTTCTTGATGATGAGCCGCCGCCACGACGACGATCCGGTTCCAGGGGATGAGCCGGGCCGCTCGGTCCAGGGTGTGCTGGAACATCGACCTCGTTCCCACGAAGGTGCAATATTGTTTTGGTCGGTCGACACCCAACCAACTCCGAATGAATCCTTGCGTGCGTAGACCATCGCCGCCCGCGAGCACGATCGACCACACGGCTCCCCCGCCACTCCGCTCCGTCATCTCCGCCCCCTTTCGTCACTAACATGGTGTACGCCTCCTGCCGATCCGGAGGCTCACGAGTTCTCAGCGGCGTTGACCGGCTCCTGCTGCGCCTCCACATAACGTTCGAGCCGGTTTACCCCCCAGAGCGCGGAAAGGATCAGCGCCACATAGAGCACCAATAGGGCGAGCACCTTGCGTTCCTCGGTTTGCAGGGTAGTGCGGTCGCCGCCGGACCAATCCGGTTCTCTCGTGTAAACAGGGCTTCGATCGTGCATAGAGACCTCCTTCACTATGCCCTCCTTCTCCGCGCTGCGCCCGCATTTGACGGGCGCAGCACGTTCGCCACCTTCCTTTCCGGTTAGACCGATGCGTCCTCGAAATCAGCCGGTGTCTCATCCATATAGGACCTCACCATCACAACGATCCAGGCAAACAACGTCAGTCCGGCCAAGATGACAGCCGGATACATGGGCATGCCTCCTATATCAAACATGGTGATTCTCCTTTCCCTTTCCCTTCGAATGGTGACTCGCGGTCCTATCCCGGCAGATCAAGCAACCACACTCCCCACAGGATCATGATGCCCATCGCCAGGAAGAGGACTAGGTGGACCAACGATGTCGAGAGCGTCTCATTCAAACTGTTCACCTGCGCAGCCCTCCTTACTAAGGCCGGCCCTGAGGGATCCGGATGATGAGGGAGAAACAGGCCTCGGGCCGGATTCTCCGATAGGACAGGCGGACCGTGACGAGCCTCAGGAAAAGCCTCTCGTGCGCCACGCTGATCGACTCCGACTGTAGAATCTCGATCAGGCAGGTCTCCTGTCACAGCAAGCTCGGCAGGCCTTCGCCTGCCCGCGCTCTGCTTGATGACACTGTACTACAGCAAGATGAGCAGGGGATGAACAGGACATGAAGAAGGCTTCATGAATGGAAGAAGACGTGAGGCGTACGAGATGAAGGATCAGGTTGAAGGTTGAGATTGGAAGAGCGTGCACACGAGATCCATTGACCTCACTTTTGTGGCACACTATGATTCGTCCTGACAAGACATCACCCTGACCGACACTCTGCTCGGTCGCAGCGTTCCACCCATGGAGATCGCCGACTCCCTCAACCACCACACCGGCCATGCGGCGGGCCCATGAGAAACCGCTCATATCAACCAAGGCGGGAGGATAGCACCATGTCGAAGAACATCATCGTCTGTACGGATGGCACGTGAAACCGCCCCAGTGCGGCAAACCTCACCCTGCAGGACTCCATGTCGGCAGACACGAACGTCTATAAGTTCTTCGCGCTCCTGCCCGGTGATTCCCAGACTCGCTCGACCACGACGCGCACCAGAACAGTGCCGGGTCAAGTCGCGTTCTATGACGACGGCGTGGGAGCCGATGGCCTGAGCGTACAAGGTCTCCCGGGCTCGTGCGATCCGCTGGGAACGGTCCGGTCTCTTTACAATCAATCTGGACAGTGATAGCCGGCCCGCTCCAACGTTCGGCGCACGGCAATCATCACGGCGGGACTATCGGAGTGCGGCATCGCTTGTCGTGCTGGGGCGGCGCGAAGGCGATTCATCAGTTGATCGTTTTCGGATCGACACAGATCGTCACAGAGCTCGTACAGGCCGTCCGGACCTTCTTCCAGGGCATTGTGGTCCGCAAGGATCGCGCGAACCTGCGCAATGATGGATGCGGTGGGAGTCGGCATGAGCAGTGACGCGAGGGCCGCATGGTCCAACCGGAGTTTCGCGGCCATGGGCAACGGAATTCCGCCCCGGAGTCGCTGCGCCGCCGGCAGGAGAATCTTCTCTTCCATGCCGATATGCCGAAGGAGGCCTGCACGGAATCGATCATAGGCGGCGACATCGACCTGACTGTGAACCCTCAATGCCGCTTGCAACAGCGCATCGAGTCGCTGGTGGTCCTCCGTCAGAAAGCTCCGCAGAGGCCCGGCTCTTCTGTCTTCATGTGCATTCATCGTGACATCGAATCCTCATCTGTTCGGTCGGTTGTTCCTCACCGTCCGAGATCATCGTGGGCGCATGTGAAGTAGTGGTTCAGCTACGACCGGTCTCGCAATTATGCATGATAACGTAATGACACAAGGAGTGAAACCGGACTGATTCGACGGAGCGGGTCACAGCTCCCGTTTCGCTGGCCGTTCCAGGAAAGCAGAGACGCCGATGGTTCTCTTTTCCATCATGGTTCAACTCCGTTCATTTCCTTCACTCAAGACTTGCGAGCCTATCACGGGAGGTCGAGCAGCCAGACGCCGTAGGCAACCATAATACCCATGCCCAGGAACACCAACAACAACAGCGGGATAAAGAACATGTGGTTCGGCCCATTCACTTCACAACCCTCCTTGTCAGTGGCCGGCAACAGAGATCCGACCTGGTGGAGGGCAACCGGGCGCTCCGCCTGATTGCCCGGCGGAAACAGGTGCCGACGAGGCGCGAGAGAAGCGGGGGCCGCCTGTGATGTTTGAGGAACCTCCGTGGGGGAGGCGTGATCAGACGACAGCCGGGTCGCAGCAGCGGCTCGGCAGGCCTTGACCTGTCTCCGCTTGACGTTACTCTACGCCAGGCAGATGAACGGCCCATGAGCGAGAGATGAAAAAGAGGTTCATGGAGGGAAACGCGGCTGAGGTGTGAAAGGAGAGGTGACCGGCGAGTCCGTCAGGCGATGCTTCCCGCATGTAAGGGTACGGTGCAGCGCCGGGCTTTCCATCGCGCGCCACACAGAACCAAACCTGAGCTTCGTCCCGTCGGATAAGCGCCGCCCTCACGCGTCTCCCACGAGGCCAACATCTTCGATCGGGACAGATCCGTCGATCCGGTGCAGCTCATTCTACGACCGTTCCGTCATGCCTCTCCCCTCGCCCTATCACTATCGATATTCGGATCGTCCTGGGACGGAGGCATGCAACAGACGACTCCTCTCGCCATCGTCTGTTCAGGAGCCCTCACTCCGGCCTTTCTTCCAAAACCCATTCATATGGGTTACCCAACGGGGACATCCATCAGATACAACTCGCCTTCCAGATCCGGATGCAGATCGCAGCGAAAGGTGACCTTTCCCTGTTCGTCGGGAGTCAGACGAATCATCAACGTTTTGCCGGGATCGAGATGGAACCCCTCGATTCCCGATCCGAAGGCCTCAATACCTTCGCCTTCACCCCGCACGGGGCGGCCCGAAAAGAGGGGCGAGATGAATCCATGCCGGACGGAGTCCTCGTTGTGGATGACAAACAGCACCGGCACTCCCGTGCGAACCGGCTGCATCTTGGTGCGCACGTACTTGAAGTCGCGGATGGAGATCTCGATACGGATTTCCTGCCCAGGATCACCAGCCAGCGTGGTGCTTGGCATCGCACCGGTCATCGACCACCCTGTAAGCGCCAAGGCCGTGAAGGCTCCCCAACGCATCCCTCCCCATCTCCACGTTCCATGTGCTCCCATGTCGGACCTCCTGTGTCTGGATACGATCGAACCGTCTATTCGGCTCACCCGTTCAACGAATCTTCTTCCTCCTGCCTTTCAGCAGCACGATAACACCAACGATGCCGATAATCAGGGCAAGCCCGCCGATGATGGTCAAAGGTTCCATAGTCCGTCCTCCGCTGTGTCCTGGTGAGCCGCGATCGACGCCGTTCTCCATGAAACCTGCTCAAGCGCTCGATGGTGCCCCTTTCCTTGGTATCATCAGAGACAATGACCGATCAACCTGGTCGAATGCAAACGCGCGCTGGTTGAGAAACCCCGGAGTTCACAGCCCCGCGCCAGGCACGAGATCCTGCATGACGTCAGTGACTCGGGCGGTTCCCTGCAGATCCTCCTCTCTCCGACTCCCCCCGGATTCTCCCGCCTGGATCTATTCACTCGTCATACTTTCGTGCATTGCCGTAGGATTTCTCGACCGGATACTTGGCCTCGTTCTTCTTCAACTTGGAGCGCACCGCGGCGTTCACATCAAGGCCAAGATCGTGACAGAGGTACGAGAGGAGCATTACCACATCGGCAATTTCATCCTCCACCCGCTCCCGTGACGGGCTTTCAAGCAGCCGCGCCACTTCCTCGTGGGTTTTCCATTGAAAGACTTCGAGCAATTCGCTCGCCTCGACAGCAATAGCAGCAGCGAGTTCCTTGGGCTTATGAAACTGTTCCCAATTGCGCTTCCGTCGAAACTCCAGCACCGTCGCCAGCACTTCATCATTCAACATGAGGCTCTCTCCTGACTCCTGTTCAATCCTCTTCAGCCTGCGGCAGCGTCATCGCCGGGCAGTGTGCGGCCTCATACGGTGTGATTACAAGACTGCCTTCCCCGAGAGTCACTTCCGTGATATCCGCATCGAACGGCCCTTGGCATGATTGAAATGGAGCATCGAGAGGCGTAGAGGATAGTGCAGGAACCGACAGGCTGCGAGGGAATCACGGGGAGTCTCATCGAGCTTCCGTTCCGGCCATCGGTGAACAGTCGAACGACGCTTCATGCGCAGGGTATCTCGGCACTGTTTGCGGGAGGTTTAATCATGAACGTACGCTTTCTATTCGCATTGTGTTCCCTCTTGTGCCTTGGCGCGCCGCTCTACGCGCAGACCTCCTGTTCGGATTGTTTCAACGCCTCTGATGCGGAGACGAGAAAGTGCCTCGACAATGCCATTAGTGCGGGCGATAAGGTCGCATGCCTGGAGGAGAGGGAAACGCGGGCCAAGGTCTGTCGCAACAGTGAATGCAAAGTCGAGCGGGAGGAGAGAGAGGAAAGTGTGACGAGCAACGCGCAATCGACGTCCGGTCGGCCCGGTCTCGCGCCGTACATGCCCACGGAGGGCGAATGGCTGGCGTTAGTCATGCGAGCCGGGCTCAGGCGGGAGGCCAGTCCCGACCAGCCCTACTCGCTCGACATTGTTCTTATGGACCCCGAGACTCTCCAGATCGTCGTGCGATACCAGCCCACCGCGAACCGGGACAAGATGAACCAAACCATCGCCGCCGCCCGGGAAGCGATCAGAAGCACAGCCAAAGGTTATGGATGGGACAAATGGGTCAAGATCAGGGAGAATGTCGAGCTGTCTTCCGCCAGGAAATGAGCACCGAGAACCGACGGTGACGCGCAGACCGGCGAATTTTGTCCAACATGGCCCTCATTCCTCCTAGCGGATGCCATGATCAGTTAGGTTTTTCACTCCATGATCAACATGATTTGCGCGGGCGTGAGGAGGGCGCCTGGTTGGTGACATCCCAGCCAGGCCAGGGCCTCCGACCCGGACAGTCTCAACACCGACCGGGCTAGCAACGTGGCAAACAAGGCTGTGCGGCCGAGCCCGGCGGAACAATGGATCAATAAGTTATGGCCCTGGGCAGCCTGCTCGTGAGCCTGACGGAGCACGTCGGATAGGCGGCCATCCATAGGAATGCCGTAGTTCGGAATCGGCAGCGGCAATACCGTCAATCCTTCATCACGATAGATCGCCAGTAGATCCCGCCCCGTCTTCTCCCGGCATTCCTCCGGCTCGGCCAGCAGCACCACGCCATGGATGGCCGCGGCTCGGAACTCCGGCAACAACGTCCCTTCGGGATCATAGAGGCCAAACGGCATCGCGCTGCCATAGATCCGGCCTGGCAAATTGAGCGGGTACGACGTCAACGTCGTCAGGTTGTTCTGTTCGCGTGAAGGATTACTCCGCATGGTGTGCCGCCCACTCTTTCCAATCCGCGACCGTCGCCTTGATCATCGCCTTTGCCGCCTTTCGCAGCCATCCGGCTTTTCGTGCAGCGAGGTCGCGCTGCACAGCCTTGATCTGTTGCGGGTCGCCGAGGTGCACATTCGCCGTCTCCCAACCCATGGTATACAGCAACTTGCCCTCATCTCGTTTTTTCGGCAAGGCCGTCAGTTCAATACGAGAGCAATAGGGCGACAACCGCCGGAGCAACCACTGGCCTTGCATCCGCACAAAGGGATCACGACAACGCACTGACTGCTCCAACATCGATTGATACAGAAGCGGGCCGCCTCCCTGACGCCCTTGAGCCCAGAGCCCGGCGGAAGCAATCAACCGTTTGGCCTCCCGGGCCACCTTACCGCCGCGCCACTCAGCGAGAGCGACACAGCGCGGGCGCCCCAAGCTTCCCAGCCCCGATACGCGCCGCCGCAGACCATACGATAAGCCCGCCTCCGGCATCACCTGCTCAAGCGCATTCGTCACCTCGTGAGGCACCGTTTCTTGAACCATCGGCAGGGCCACCATCTTTTTCCAGAACTTCACCGGGTCGCGCAGGGAGTTCGTGGCAATCTCACGCAACCAGGAATGCTGCTCCGACAGCACAAACGGCCGCCCGCCGGCCCGCAGCCCTTCGAGGTAGCCGGTCAACACCGCCTCGCAGGCCTCGTCCAACTTGACGGCGAGACGCTCAGCCCTACCGGCGAGCTTGGCACTCGCGACCAAGCGCACCAGGTCGCTGGCACAAGGAAAGAGGCAGGCCTCGTCAAAATCATTGATGCCCCAAATCAAGCGGCCTTCGCTGTCGCGCCACGTGCCGAAATTTTCGACGTGGAGATCGGCCACCGACCGCAGCGAGGGCGCGGTCGCTAGATCGGCACAGACTTCCGGCCAGACCTGCATCCACCGGTAACAGGTGGCGCGCAGAAATGAAAATGGGCTCTGCGTCATCATGGCGTGCTTCAGCCGCAAATCGTCAGGCACAGACGGCATCTGCTGCGCCGACCACCGTTCATAGGCCTGAGTTGCTTGGAGAATATTCATGTGGGAATCAGCTCAGTCGCCTTAAGGTCTCACGTCTTCAGTGTGATCGCAAGGCATGAACCGGAGAGGCTCGATGGGGTGAGCACTATGTTTTTGGAATACGCGCGAGCTTCTGTTTGATCGCCGCCAGGTTCTCGGGGGTCGATCGCACCCGTATCGTGAGTCCCTCGGCATCGTAGGCTTCGGACAAGACTCGCATCCGGGCGCGGATCTCCGCAACGACCTTTTGAGCGGTAAACGGAATCCGTAATTCCTCGTCGAGCATGTCGCTCTCAAAGTACCCCATAATGCGCTCACGGAGCGCCTGCAGATCGTCCTTGCTTCGCGTGGACAGCAACACAGCATCGGGATATTCCGCCTTCAGGGCCGCGAGTTCATCCGGCGCGAGACGATCGCGTTTATTCAACACCAACAGGCTGGGGACATCCGTGGCGCCGACTTCGGCTAACACCTTCCGCGTGACATCGAGTTGGGAGCGAAAGGACGGATCTGAGGCATCGACAACAAACAGCAGGAGCGAGGCACTGGCCGCTTCATCCAGTGTCGACTTGAACGACGCCACCAGATCGTGCGGGAGCTTTTTGATGAATCCCACCGTATCGGACATCAGCACTTTGGGACGCGTCTCCGGATACAAGGGCCGGATCGTGGTATCGAGCGTGGCGAACAGCTTGTCGGCCACGAGCACCTCGATGCCCGTCATCGCACGCATGAGCGAGGATTTCCCGGCGTTGGTGTACCCCACGAGCGCGACCGTCAATTCGTGTTCCCGTCTGGCGCGGCGCGTCTGGTGCTCGTCCCCGATGGCCGCCAGTTCCTCCCGGAGTTCTTTCGTACGATCGCGGATTCTGCGCTTATCGAGCTCGAGACTCGTCTCTCCGGCTCCTTTGCCACCGACTCCCCCGCCTTGCCGCTCGCTACCCCCGCCGGTTTCCCGCAACCGTGGCGCGAGGTAATTGAGACGTGCGATCTCCACCTGCAGACGGGCCGCTCTCGTGCGCGCGTGCCAGCTGAAAATTTCGATGATGACCCCGGTACGGTCGAGGACCGGCACGCCGGCGGCACGCTCAAGGTTTTTCAATTGAGACGGCGACAGATCACAGTCCACGATGACAATCTGCGCCCTTTCCCCAGGGCCTGGGGCCGCTTCAAGAGTGTCATCCGATTCGTCATCGTCGGATTCTTCCGGAACGTCCACATCAGCCGCCTCGTCCTTCGTCGCGGCTTTGTGACCCGACCGGCCAAACGCCAGCTCAATTTTCCCGGGGCCACCGGTCCACCGCGCCAATTCGGCGAGCTTGCCTTCTCCCAGGACTGCCGCATATCGATCGGAACTCCGCTTTTGCGTGACACGGCCCACGACCCGGTACCCGAGGGTCGTCACCAGGCGGGTGAGCTCTTGCAGCGAACTGTCCACTTCCTCGACAGTCACGCGGGGGGTGCGGATCGCCACCAGCACGGCATTCGATTGTGAGGGCTTCGACATCGCAGGCCTTTCCTTGACCACATGTTCCTAAGGGTCGTGCATCTTAACAGGAAACGTCTGGTTCAGGTCAGCCAACATCACGTCCGGAGACCGGGGATCTTGCCTCCATAACTCAGCTGGTCAGGGAAGCACTCATGACTCTGCGGCACCATCGGCGGCCGCCTGGCCGCGATGGAAGGTCGGAGACGGACGAGACCTTGAGGTGGGCTATATCGAATATGGTATAGAAGGTTGAATGCACAGTATCGAGTGATCTACACAGTTGAAGAACAGCGCGTACTGGTCGTGATCATGGACGTGACAGCCCACGATTATCGGAGGCAATGATGAAAACCAAAGACGTTCGCCCGGCAAAAGCGCGAGTGGTGGTCTCGGTAGGAGAATCCGTTCGAATTGTCCGTGAACTGCAAGGGTTCACGCAAAGCGAGCTGGCTCGAAGGACCAAAATTTCACAGTCCACAATCTCGGCCATTGAAAACGACACCATCAATCTTGGCGTCGAACGGGCAAAAACTCTGGCGCGGGTTCTCCAATGTCATCCAGCCGTCTTGGTCTTTCCCGGCTGGGACGTGACCAAGCAGTCCGCAGCCTAACCCCCTGATCGGCAGTACCCGCTGACGGAACGCGGTCATGCCATACTCCCGGGGATGTCACATAGGCCAGATGTTTCGTGGGCATGAGCCCGCCGCCCATCGAGTGGGCCCGTGGCAACCTCAGCCAGCGGTCTTGGTGTCAGACAGCTTCCTCACCAGCGCTGACATTTCTTCGAGCTTGCGCGCCCCGGCGGAGAGGTCGTTCTCCAGCCGTTCGATCATGTCGAGGCAGGTCTTGACCGTGTCGACGAGCTGCGCCTGGGTCATCGTGGGAAGTTTATGTTCGAGATCGTGGCGGTTCATAGACACGACCTGTTGTTCAACTATTTATTATTAAACTTGATGGCTTGCCCCGTACAGGTGATGCTCTCCCAACAGTTGTAGGTCGTAGTCGTTCCTCTTGGAAGATCGCACTGCAAATTCATAATCCCATCTGCCCCCTGTTCCCGAGCCCAATACTTCGCCTGGCTGATCGCATCTGTCTTAGTGGCAGCAGGATCCCACGTCTTGTTCTTGCAAGAAATACCCTCGACGACATTAATGATCGCGTAGTCCTTTCCATTCAGCTGGCTCTCATTGTAGATAGGCAATCCCAGGACAGCTCGACGCTCGTCAGCAGGAAGCTGCTCAATCTTCTTGACCGGGACCAGGGGGCCGATACAACCGGTCACCATCAAAGAAATGCACACCAATACACAGTGCTTCATTGTAGGCCCAGATCCTTTGCTCAACGTCTGGCGTGGCCAAATCCTAACGTTGAGCGTTTCGCACGCTCCAATCATTTTCATCTTCCCTGCCTGGATCAATAGCTAGCTCTCTTCACATTCCATCCTCACGAAATTGGGGGATAGGAATGGCTCAAAAGTAAACCACTACCTGCAATCAGCCATCTCCCCACCTACAGCTGCGGCTGATACAGATATTTCTGAAACCCCACGAAAACCTTTCCGATCTCTTCGGGCTTGCCCAAGTCGGCCACCGCGTCGGCGATGGCGTTGTGATATTTCAGTTTGAGCAGCGGCGAGAACTTGTCTTGAGCCAGTTCTTCCACGCCGACCTTGATGTACTGCGCCAGCACGAAATCCAGAAAGGCCTGTTGTTTGCCGGTGAAATGCATAGTGATCTCCGCCCTGGCACGGGCAGCCCGTTCCTCGCGCGTGAGAGGCGTCATCGCATAGGCCACATGCGCGAGCACATCGAACAGATCGCTGCGCTCCGCATCGATGATGCGTTGCATCTCCGCCATCTGCTCGGCACCGAACCCTTTCTCAGCGAGCCCTTGAAGGAGTTTCGCGCGTGTGTCAGGTTGGCTCCAGATCGCGCGGAGTTCGGCTTCATTCTTGAAGAACTCCGGCAACTTGCCGAACAGCAACTCCAGAAATTGCTGGGCCGACATGGGCGTGCCGTCAGGATGCCAGAACGTCGTGACCATCATGTGTTGAATAGTTCGGGCTTTGCCATCGGCTAGCGTCACCTTTACCTTTTTATTGCACAGGCACGGCCTCTGGCCGCATTTCACACAAGGCTCTCGCTCGCAGACGCATGGACGCCTGCCGCACACACCACAAGGTTGCGGTGGCCGTTTCTCGCATCGGCAGGGAGATTGTCCGCATCTTGCGCAGGGTTCTTTCGGCTCCGGCTCGATCGGTTCCCCGTCCCACTCAGGATCGTTGAAGTGGTGATGCGCCTTCACGAAATCGTAGATCGTGAAATAGTCCTTCCCGTCATACAGAGGGGGCTCCGGAAATTCGGACTGTGTGGTAAGTGGTAGCCTGGCTTCACCCACGCCACCAGCGGGTGGCTCACGAGAGGAGCGAGGCAATGAAGCGCACGAGACGGAATCACGGGGCCGGGTTTAAGGCGCAGGTGGCGTTGGCTGCCGTCAAAGGGGACAAGACGCTGGCCGAATTGGCCGAGCAGTTTCAGGTCCATCCCACGCAGATCACGGAATGGAAACAGCAGTTGCTGGCGCGAGCCGCGGACGTGTTTGGCGGGACAAAGCCGCCCGCCGAGACGCCGGACCTCAAGACGCTGCATGCCAAGATTGGCCAACTGGCCCTGGAGAATGATTTTTTAGAAGGAGCGCTCTCCAAGGCGGGCTTGCTGAGCGCAAAACGATGATCGACCGCACGCACACATTGCCCGTCGTGCGGCAATGTCAGCTCCTCGGGGTGTCTCGCTCGACGGCCTACTACCAGCCGACGCCCCTCTCTGCCTCGGTACTGGCCCTGATGCGTCGGATTGACGAACTGCATCTGCAGTATCCCTTTGCCGGGGCGCGGATGCTGCGAGATCTCTTACGGCAGGAGGGCCGCGTCATTGGCAGGCGCCAGGTAGCCACCTTGATGCGGCGCATGGGGATTGAGGCCCTCTATCGCAAGCCGGCTCTCAGTCGGCGCCAGCCTGGCCATCGGATCTATCCGTATCTCTTGCGCGACCTGGTGGTCTCACGGCCGAATCAGGTGTGGGCGGCGGATATCACCTATATCCCGATGCGGCGGGGTTTCCTGTATCTCTTTGCCGTCCTGGACTGGGCCAGTCGCCGGGTGCTGGCGTGGCGGCTCTCCAATACGCTGACAACCGATTTCTGCCTCGACGCGGTGCGGGAGGCGATCACGCAGTATGGCTGCCCGGAGATCTTCAATACCGACCAAGGGTGTCAGTTCACCAGCCAGGAGTTCACGGGTCTGTTGCAGGCCCACGACATTCAGATCAGCATGGATGGCAAAGGCTGCTGGCGAGACAATGTGTTCGTGGAGCGGCTGTGGCGGACGGTCAAATACGAGGAGGTCTATGTGCACGCGTATGACACCGTCAGAGCGGCCCAGGAGGGGCTCGCGCGCTACCTAACGTTTTATAACCAGACTCGGCCGCATCAGGCCCTTGACGGCCAGACGCCGGACCAGGTCTATTATGCCCATCTGACGACACGGCAAACCGCCGCGTAGTTAGGCATCCGCCAGGCGCCACTTAAGAATGGGCAGAAACTGTCCAACCAACCGGAGCCACCTCT
>JADYYH010000013.1 GCA_020853775.1 Nitrospira sp. | reverse complement strand
TGAAGTGTTTCTCCAGATCGCGGGAGTCAGAAACCGTCGCTGCAGGTATCTTGTCAACGTAGTTCCAAATTGTGCGCAAAGGCTCGTGATAAAACACAATAGCTTTAAGCGCCTCTTTAAAAGCGATCAAATCGAGTCGACCGTCGACTCTTACCACTCGAGCAATGAATGAGCTTGCACCACTAGCACATCCCCTCAAAAACAACATATCCTGAGAAAAAGATAAACAGCCTACATTATTTTTCTGGAACCGAGAATTCGAAGGATCTTCCATATTCTCTACTCTTCACTATTGGCTAGTATGAGTACTCCTGGAGAAAACCAAATTAACTTTTCACCCCAAACAATCGAGGAAGTCAAATCATCTGTACCCTCCACCTACCTGACTTCCTACTTCCTCCATCGACCACCACACCAAAACTAGTCAATTCACCCCTGAACGTCGTTACAGTACCATCCACCGGACCACTTTGGATTCCCGAAAGCTCCACTGCTCGCATCGGAACAACCACGTTGTTGTCTACGGCTGTCCACTTTGTAGCATTCCCACCTTGGCCGAAAAGTTCTTGTCTCGCCCCCAGCCGATGCCAAAGGAAAACTCCTATTCCACCTTTGGACTTAAATTAAGGTCGGCAAATTTGCCAAAAATTCAATCACATGGAAGAATGATTGCCATAACTAATTGATATTATTATTAATGCAATTATATTAAACTTAACGCATTGCGTTCAGTGCCATATTGACAAATCAGATATATCGTTTTATATTGTCACGTGATCTGGAGACGACATGAAAATTCAGTTTCAAGAGACCCGGTTAGCTTTGATCCGGACAGACCGGGCCTTTGAAACAAAACTTCCGTTTGCCGTTATCAAGTCATGCCGGGATAAGCTTGTCGTACTAGAAGCGGCACCCGATGAACGAACGCTGAGAAACTGGAGAAGCTTGCGATACGAAAAGCTTAAGGGCGACAGAGAAGGCCAACGGTCAATACGAATCAACGATCAGTACAGAATGATTTTTACCCTCGACGATTCCCAAGCTCCGCCCATTCTGACCATTCTAGAAGTGTGTGACTATCATGACTAAGACGGAGGACAGTCAGATGATCGACAAAATGACTGATGTACCGCCGCCTGGTTACTTCATCCGCGAGGAACTAGATGCCCGCGACTGGAGTCAGCGTGACCTCGCCTATGTTCTTGGGGTGCCTGAGCAGGCGGTCAATTTGATCATTTCAGGGAAGCGTGGCATTACCGCCGACATGGCAAAGGCTCTTGCTGGAGCGTTCGACGTGTCACCTGATTTTTTTGCAAATCTTCAGAAAGCCTACGATCTGTCTCAAGCTCGAGATCCCGACCCTACTGTCGTGCGGAAGGCGCGTTTGCAGTCGCAATATCCTATTCGCGAGATGATCAAGCGCGGGTGGTTAACGGATGCGAATGTGACCCTCCTCGAAGCTCAGGTCGTGAATTTCTTTGACGCGCAAAGCCTGGATGACGTTCCTCATCTGGCGCATGCTGCCAGAAAGTCTGCCTACGAAGACGTGACTCCCGCGCAACTTGCATGGCTCTATCGGGCTCGACAGATTGCGAAAGAAATGCCGCTTAAACATCACTACTCTGAAAAAGCATTGCGCGAGGCGCTTAGTAGATTACGTGGCCTCATGTTTGATCCTGAAGAGGCACGCCACGTCCCAAGGATTCTAGCTGAGGTTGGCGTTCGCTATGTAATCGTTGAAACGTTACCAACTGCCAAGATCGATGGTGCCTGCTTTTGGCTAGGGAAAGCGCCGGTGATTGGCATGTCTCTTCGTTATGATCGCATTGACAACTATTGGTTTGTGCTTCGGCATGAAATCGAGCATGTCCTGCAATCGCATGGACGAACCAAAGAGATCATTGATGCCGAGCTTGAAGGAGACAAAGCCAGTCCCGATGGGGACATTCCGATGGAAGAACGGATCGCAAATGCCGCAGCAAGCGAGTTCTGCGTCCCCGCGCATGAGATGGACTCCTTTATCAAACGGAAGAGTCCGTTCTTTTCTGATCGTGATGTCTTGGGACTAGCCAAACGGCTTCAAGTTCACCCTGGGATCGTGGCTGGGCAACTTCGAAGGCGGCTGGACAAGTGGTCAATCTTTTCAAAAATGTTGGTCAAGGTTCGGAGTCATGCCCTTTCTGGAGCTGTCGTTGACGGATGGGGGCAAATCGCCCCTGTTACCCTGTAAGGAGGTTGCAATGTCTAAATACCATGACGATTTGCAGCATATCTGGCATCGCTATCAAGCTGAGAACGGTGACATACCGACCTCTTCTCGCGATGCTGTGGCCTGGGGAGTGGCGAGAGGGTTATTGGCTATTCCGGAAATCGATCCACTTGATCGACTGGCCGAGGATATGTCCACGGCTCTGCGTGAAGAGTACCGCAAGGACAAGTTTGGACGCCGATACCGAGTGAATCATGCCGTGCGAGTGAGTAAACACGGCGTCCAGTACACCTTCTGGGGAGTCATGGACCATTCCGACCGACCCTTTATGGAGAAGGCTTTTGCACAGAGGAGAAAACAGATCGTCGGCGACTGCTTACAGCTCAAGACCGATGTGGACGTCTATAACGATAAGCATGCTGAGCAGGAACCCATTCAGGTTATCCTAGACTTCACCACCGATGTTGAAGAAGCAGAAGGCCTTGGAGGGAAAGCTGCCTAGTTGAGCGATTAGCTCCCCTCCACGAGATCACCCAGGTCGCCTGTAACCCAGGACGTTGCGCCCTAAGCCGATACACCGTTCAACAGCATCAGCCGACCTACCTCATAGATTGCCGCAAATTCCACTTCCCGCACTGGCGCAATGACGCTGTTATCCGCCGTCCGGCGAAAGGCGATGCCGTCACAGTGCACTAGCGGGAAGATGGCGGACAAGTCATAAACCTCGTCCGTTTCCAGTTGCTGTCTTCCCTGAAGTATTCCCGTCATGATTGAATGGTTTCCGCCGCGAACCCATCCAATGCCAAACGGCAACCAATATTCCACCCGATGGTTACCTGTATCTTGTTTCCAGGGATTCTGCTTGGTTCCGATGAAAGATAGACACATCTCAAGTCTGGTGAGGTCCCACGGCCATGGGAGAACGACATCAGTGGAAAGATTCAAGACGCGAGTTGAGGGCAGGCGCTTTTTGAGGTAGTAGACCATGGCCCCTTCCCCTGAGAGCACCGCAACTTCGCTGAACCATACAACGCCCGGCTCAAGCTCTGCCGAACCACCAGAGGCCGTCCGCAAGAACGCTGCGGACATATACTGTCCTTGAAGCTTCCGAGCCAAGAGGCGAACAAATGTTGGAAGCGCCTGCGGATTCTGCTTCGCGATCTTGTTCGCCACTTTGAGGATCTGCTCGAATTGCTTCTGCTGATCCTCTACTTGCTTCTGTTGATCATTGCTGTCGGTCACCTTACTGAAACCCAACGTCTTACACATTGGGCGAAATAGATCGGCTATTACCATGAGAGCTCTCCTTTCCTTGATTGACCATGTCGCGTGAATTGCAAGTTATTCTGTGCGCGGTCCACGCTTTGGTGGACGGCGCGGGCGATAGGGGGTGCGGGGGAGGTCGCCGAAACGTGTGGCCCAGACCACACTTTTCCTAGACGTCCCCCGCTCGCATCTTTCCCAATTCTCTTACTCCCCCCTCTACCGCCTTATCGTTCTAACTCGAGGCCCGCTTTTGCTCCCTGCTGAATCGCCCGCCCTCCTTTCTCCACCCCCTCGATAGCGCTCTCTTGCTGACGGCTCTGGTTGATGGCTCCTGGCAAGGCCGACCGATCATCTGTCACAATCTGAACATCGCTTCGAGCTCGGCTGATTGCGACATACCACGCCTCTTTTCCAGTCAGCGCCGATTGGGAGCTATCGATGTGATACACCACAGACGCAGCCGTCCGGCCTTGAGCTGAGTGAACGGTCTGCGCATAACCGTGCTCCCAGTGTTTCTCCCAGCTCAAGTCGACGGTCTCTGCCTTGCCTCGATAATCGACCGTAGCTGTCTTATTATCTCGATCGACCCCAACCACGACAGCAAGTTCCCCATTTCGTCGATCGGCCGCAGCATCGTTTCTGGTCCAACGAATGGTATCCCCGGCTTGAATCTCTCTCGCCTCGCTTCGATAGACTTCGATCCTTGAGGCCTTGCCTGGGTTCCACGTCACCTGTCGATTGTCCCCCATCGTTAGTGAGACCGTGCCGGCTTCAGGGTGAAGCGCTGACACCTTCCCATACTCATTCATTTCGATACCCGCCTGTTGGTCAGCCTTCCCAAATCGAACCGAGTCCCCGACTTCATAGGCGCTGATCTGTGATGCCATCGCCTTGGTCATGTTCTTGCTCAGTAAGACTTCCCCCTGCACTGGATCGCCAATCAGCTGTCCTTGTTGCTTAAGCCCCTCACGAATCCGGGAGTTCAGCTCTCGTTGGTCGAATCGGGAACCAGTGAGGACCAGAGCTTGGCCACGATCTTGCCCAGCCAGTTCCAAATAGGTTTGTGCGATGGTCGCCAATCGCGTATCACGATCTGGAATCTCCATGACCTGGCCTTGCTGATCCAACCGGTGAAGAGCCTCTGTTACGCGGCCTTGCACTGTTGATTCGACTGCCGATCGCAGATCGCCATCCTTCTGCCTGACGATTTCTGTCATCGATGCCGTCGTCATTGCTCGATCCACCATCACGGCATATGGTTTCCCCGCTTCAATGGCCGACAGTTGTTGCCTGTCGCCAAGAAACACAGCCCGAGCCTGCTCCTGTGTAATTCGGTGGACTAGAGCATGGGCCTGGGAGGTTGAGAGCATGGAACTTTCATCGATCACATAGACGGTGTTCCTGTTCCCAGCCAGCGTGGAAGCCTGACCGCTCAGATAACTTGAGACTGTGTTGCTTTTCACATGAGCCTGCTCTTCAAGGACACGGGCCGCAGCTGCAGTCGGCGCGAGCCCTCGCAGTTCGAATCCTTGAGATTCAGCCTGCTCGCGTACAACAGCTAGCATCGTGGTTTTCCCAGTGCCCGCCTTGCCCTCGATGCCGGCAAATCGATCGGTCGTCGTGAGAACGTGCATCGCGGCTTCCTGCTGCCCAGCCGTAAGGGCCCGCCCTTCCAGGCCTTGAGCAACCTGTTCGCGTGTCGAAATTGGCACCACACGCTCCATTCCATCTTTGACGGTCCACACCATTTCCCGCTCGGCCTTGAGCGCACTGAAGGTTGTGAATTGGTCGTCGTGGACCTTGATGATCGCCCCGCTCTTCTCCGCCTGCTGTAGCGCTTGGCGCACCTCCCCCAACGTGGCCTCACCGGTCGTTTGCTGGAGGGCATGCCGAACAATTTCATGGCGAGGGAAAATAGATTGCCGCTCAGACAGATGTGCAACGGCAAACTCCACCCCCTCACGCGCCGTGCTTTGACTGGACCCAGCACGCTCAAGTTGTTGGCCTCGGGCCGCTTGGGCCGAGGCAACAACAGACTGCAGATCGTACCCTTGCTCATTCGCTCGCGCCTGCCACTCAGTTCGCAGGGCAGATGGATCTCGCTCCTGCTTGGCAGCACGAGTGATAAGTGCCGCTTGCTCAGCGTCTTTAGCCCCTTCCAAGTTATGTTCCGCCATGAATTCTCGAATCGCGACCGAGCGTTGGCTGAAGTGTTCGCGCATCCCTTGAGAGACCCCCGCGATCTCAAAACGTCCATCGGCGTGAGTCCGTTCGATGCTATAACCAAGGGCTTGTACTTCCTTGGCCAGTTCGCTTCGATAGACCGCGCCAGCGGTGAGTTTGAGTTGGTAGAGTTCTTCATTCGATACTGCCCGCCATTCGCCATCTTCGCGCTCGGTCGCATTTAGAAAAAACAGTGCGTGTGCACCTGAGGGTCTAATTCACGCGATGAGTTATGCTCAAACCGAGCGACAATGGCATTGTCCGTCGCTGTGGTTTGCGTGACACCATCCTGCGTGACTCGTGCGCGCATGCCTTCCTCTTGAAGGAATGACAGGGTTGCAGTTACTGCACGCTCATGGGCATCTCGAAGCGCGCCATCTCCGCCAATCTCTGCAAGCAATGACACGCTCTTCGGCGCGCTGATCGTGACATCGACTCCAGGGCGTCTCTCGCCCCCAGCACCAGCCTGAATCTCGTCACCTGTGGGAAGCTGCCCCGAAAGAAGCTGCTCAAAGTCCTGCTTCTCGACAGGCCCTTCCAGCCCGAACTTCTCAGCGCCTCTACCCCACCAACTTGAGCCGGACTGGTCACCGGAACGTTCAGCGGTATAGTAGGAATCTTCGGCTTTGAAATAATGGCTCACGGCTTTTGCGCTGCTCATGGTTCTAATACTGACCATATAGTCCTCCTCTTTGTTGGTTACTGCCATGCTCACGCGAGTACGTCTGCTTACGCTCCCCCTCCGTCAAATCCAAACGCCCCAGCGATTGGGTCTGATGGTTTGACTTGTGAAGTCCGAAACTTTGTAGAAGGGCTTGTGCCTAATTGAATCGCTGCCTGGCTTGAGATGCCGTCTGGAAGAGGAATGGTGATGGGCACAACAGGATAAGGACCGGGAATGCGAACGAAGGCACGAAGATCAGGAAGTTGCATAAGTTCTGTCGGCGTCACCACCCAGCGCTCAGTCCGATGCGGCTGTAAACTCACGCCGTCACGATTCGTGGAGACGCCCCAGGACAAATTCTCCTGCGGCTCAACCTGGTCTGCTTTGCCAAGCGTTTCTGCGCAATGTTGCGCGGTCAACGCATCGCCGCAGGCCATCACCACTTTTGTGCGCGCGACGGATTCGATCGCAGCCGCGCCGTTAGGTCCGTACAGTTCGACAAGCTGTGGCCACGATTGGTACCCGAGTAAACAACAGAGTCCAAACTTACGACCTTCAGCCATCGCTACCCGTAGTGAGGGCAACTGCTGAAGACTAGGAAGCTCATCGAGGGCCAACCAGATTCGACGGTCATTGTCTTCAGCAAGGGCCATGACCGAGCGCACGGCACAATCAATCCACAAGCTGACGAGCGGGCGGAGGAAGTCTCGCTCCTCAGGACGAGACACGATGAAGATCCAGGAATCGTCATGTTCTCGTTCAGCCCAGTTGCGTATGGAGAATGGCCCATCTTTCAGATGTCGCCAAGCGTCAAATTTCGTTGCAAGGGTTGCTCGTACGCTTGCTGCAGTTTTCGGACTTGTGATGTCCATCACTGCTGTCGCTGGAAGGCCTTTGACGAGCTCTACCAGTTCTTCGAGCGGAAGCGTTTGAACTGCTTGAAAGAGCTTCAGATTGGACTCACCATCAAGCTTCTCGAAAAGTGATGAGGCTAACCGCCGAGCGGCTTCAAACCAATACCCTCCGTCGCCGCCTGGCTGTTCAGGAATCATAGATTTGGCGAGCGCGGCATAGTCGGTCACATTGCGAATTTCATTGCTGAGATTCCAGCCAGGGAACTCCGCAGCAAATGGATGCAGGAGGATGTCACGACCAGGACGGTAGAAGCGCCTGGAATACGAACCAGTTGGATCGTAAACAACGGCACGTTGCCCCAACGCCCTGACTTGATTGAGAAGGTAGATATAGAGGGAAGACTTGCCAGAGCCCGTAGTGCCTTCCACGGAAAAATGTTTCACTTCTGCTTGTTTGGGAAGCGGGAGGCCAGGGAGCCGAATATCGCCCGTGGCAAAGGTGATGTAAAGTCTCAGCCGAACCCAAAAAGCCGAACCAATCCACGCTCCTCGAATGTGCATCGGCTGAGCGAGGGCACGACCGTATACATAAAAAAGGATGAATACAAGACACGCGAGACCTACGGTCCAGTAGACCAATGTAACGATGTTGTCATCAAGTTCATCGAGCCGGCTACGCAGCTCTTCATCGACGTTTCGCATCTGTATCAGCTCAGCGGGTGTGAGAAGGCTCCCGCTCCTGGTCGAGAACTGCGGTTTATCCCAACCCTGCTCATATGCAATTTGTGCAATGTGGAACTTTGACCACCAACCTGCTTCGTTGGAATCTCCAAACGGCCAAAAGGCCCAAAAGAGAATAGCGAACGCAGCGATACCAGCGAGTACAGCACGCAAGAACGCTGCAAATAATAATCGTGCTCTGTGAGCAACAACGTCGCTGCCACGCGTGATATCTCCAATCATGATCACCCTCCCCGTTCCGCATTGGCCTCAGCAATGAGCTTGTCAGCTTCAGCAGGCTCTGCTTTCGCGACCCGACGCACCAACCCGGTCAAGAGACGCGCAGTAAACCGTGCGTCCGCTGCGATAGGAGCAAGATCCTGCATGCTCAGCTCCATAAATAGACCTCGCTCTAATAGGAACCGCATGTAGTCGTTAGGGGAAATGCGTTTTTGACCGGCGCGTTGCCGAATTACTGCTGCGATTGATTCGTCAATGATAAGTCTCGTCCTCATACTGTCCCCTTCCACTCATCCGAGATGTGATGCTCACTCCAAAGCCCATCGCCGAGAACCTCGTACTGCATCCAACCCACCGAAATAGTTCAGAAGACCTCTGGAACAAATGATCTAATCCTCGGAATGACGGCCATTCAGAATTTGGCCGTTGGCCAACCTGACGGTCTGGCCACACTCGATTCTTAACTCTTGGTTTATGCGACTCATCCTCGGCCCACATCCTGTCTCCAAAGAGAGACAAGATGGCTTGCAGAGCCCTGCGTCGGGTGTACAAACACCTACTCCTCACGAGAAGGTGCGACGCTAGCCCCAACAGCCTTGCCTCTCTTGTTCTTACGAATGCCAGATGTGTCGTGCTTGGCCCCCAACATTCGCGTGAGCAATCGTGCGGCTAACTCGGGCTTTGTCACCACTTCATCTCCCCCTAACTCTTGATGTAGTTGCTCAAGAGCGATGGTGGTCTGCGAGGGAAGTGTTAACGAAATACGAATGGTCCGTTCTTCGCGAGACTCTCTTAGCTCTTCTTTCAACTGGGCTTTCAGATTAACCACCATGACATCCCTCCTCTGGTTATTGATGATTGGTCTTGCCAGTCCGAACTTTCTGCACAATTAACTCGATTCGTTTCTTCGCACGACTAAAGCTACCGAAATCACCTTTTAGGTACGCAATATCAGCTTGCTCAAGCCATGCGAGCATGACTTCACTACGAGGATCGTTGGCGGGGATGGACCTGACCCGTTTGGCTAGATTTTTCCACTCTGAATGCCAGTCAGAGTCAGTTGCACAAGCGACTTGCTTCCCTGCCAGAATAGCTCTCGCCTGTTGTACTAGCCGACTCATTGGTCACCTCGCGTGTTAAGCGTGTTATGGGGTGGAAAGGCCCCGACAAATGGACTTTTCACCCTTTCCACGCAAAAAACGCATTGTGATTGAGGTCCCGCATGCCACCACGTCACAGGCCGACCAGCGGTCACTTGCTTGACCGAATGGACCATCTCCAATTTCACTAAGCGCTCAAGCGCAGGAGCCTTTCGTCCACCGTCCCGCTTTCCAAGCACCTCGTACAAGTCCGTATCAGTCTGCGGACCCGATTTGATTACACTGAGCAGTCGGTCACTTATTGGATCACCAATCGAGTCACCAAATATTCTGAGCGTGCAGGCTTTCGCATAATCCCAAATGGCAAGTGCTGCCAGCAGGTGAGGGGTGCGAATGGCGGTTTCATTCCGGTTTGCTTCCTCTTCATCTAACAATGCAAACACGAGGCTAAGCCGGAGCACCTGGGCAGCACCTCGGGCCAGAATTGCCGCAGTTAACCCCGGTCGATCTTCTTCAATATGGGGATAAATGGACTTCCAGAGCTCCTCGGCTTCTGCATCTCTGGTCAGCCTGCCGCGAGTCTGAGCTACCTCGGCTACATGGGAGAAGCGAGCTGCAAAGGATTCAAATACCTCTTCAGGAATCCCACACCCAGATGGAAGTAATTTGGAACGCCTCACAAACGCAAAAAGAAAGCGGTTGGCCAGCCCATTCGCTTGTTCAGTCGCATTGAGCAGCCGCAATAATTCATCAACCGTTATGTGCCCGACGACGCAGACATGTGCGCCTGAGGCAGTGAGTCGGCTGTGCTTCGTCATGGTTGATAGATTGCCGCAATCCCATGCGTCACGAAGTACGGCGGAGAGGGTATTCCCCGACCGTTCCATTACCTTTAGAGCGGAACTAAACTCGGTTTCGACCACCAACAATCGCTTATCCTCAGCCCCTGCATCTCCGGTATCATCCTCTAAGGAGTCTCGAACCTGGTCGATTAATCCCTCCCCTGACGAGAGGCCCGACTTTATTCGGTTCATCGCCCAATGTGGGTCGACCTTGCTTAATAGATATTTGGGGCTGCTCCAAGCAGTCCCTTTCCGAGCAAGGGCTGATCGACCCACTATTAAGCAATTCAGACGTGGAGGGTGAGGAGTTCTCTCGACAAGCACGTGAGGCTTTGGCCCAGATAGACATCCGAATCCAATGATGGTGTGCAGCAAAATTCCGGCTGGGTCAGCTTCAGAATGAGGCTCAATTTCTCGGACAAAATCGCCGGCCAATCCATGAAACGCCGCATCATCCAGCGTTGGATAGTCAATTCTATGCGGATCAGAATCTACTCCATGAGAAGAACCCCGAACCCCATCTGCGGCCATCGCAGACTGCGCCTTCTGCAGAGCTCTTTTGAATTGTGCAGCTTGTCGTTCAAACTCAGTAGTCAACGGCATTGCGATCTAACTCCAGGATTGAATACGCCGCTGCAACTGCATTCAAAGCTGCATCCAGCTGCTCACAGTTAAGAATGGAAATATCGATTTCCCGCGCTGCCAGAACGAGGTATTCAGCCTCACGTACCGCATCCAGCACCACACCCAACGTTGGCTGCACTCCATGGTTGCGTTTTCGCTGGAACGTCGTCTGTGAGACCATCCTCCTAGCACCTAACTCGTAATACAGATCACGGACACCGATTCCCATGGCACCCACAATTTCCTGAATCGTGCACCCCGCGAAGCAATGAACGAGTACAGCTCGCGCGCCTTCCGCGATCGATAAACTGGGGCTCCGGTCCTCATGCGCTGGGCAGAGACTCATCCAACCTCTTCTCGTGCTGCGAACCTTCTGCAACCGTTTGAGAAGTTCTTCTATTTGCATATCAGTCTTACTTGATGGCGGGGCGATAGCCGGCCTTGATCCTTGCCTCGACTGCTGAAGCTGGAATTCGCACAGCACGAGGGGCTGTCCGAACAACATCGATTCTTCTCTCTAAAACCATTCGACGAACTGTCGATGGCTTGAGCGCCAGAGCACTGGCGGCCTCAGGAACGGTCAGTAGTTTTTCCATTCTTTGATTCCCCCTTTCCTACATTCACGCGATATGCTACAGTTAACCATACTACACCATTGGTGCAGTTCTGCACCAATGTATCAAATCGGCACCATGCAGTCAAGGGGCATTCTGTGACGTCACAATGGGCAGGAATCGGCGATCGGCTCTCTCTTCTCCGTGCGGCCTTTGATGAGTCTCAACGGCAGGTCGCCGAAGAAATTGGAATAGTTCACACGACAATTTCGCGCCTTGAACGGGAAGACAGCACTGTCGACTTAACTCAATTCCTCGCACTCGCTCAGCACTTTCATGTTGAGCTGAAATGGCTCGCGACCGGAAAAGGTCCAATATTCAAAGCCAGCGATGAATTGATTTATTTGGGGAGTGCATCTGAGGCAGGACCATGCCGCTCAGCACTTGAGCTAGTGACGGGAGGCACACCAGGACGATGCCTTCTAATAGAGGACCACGTTACTGAGGTTTACAGATTTGCTTGGATGATTGAGACACATGGAGCCTTTGTGTGCATCTTGCCAGGGGAGGTTAAACCTGGCCCCATCTCCCGCGCATTGGTCGATTTTGCTCTAAAGAATTGGGACATCCGCGGCAGCATTGATATTAATAAAATGGGAGAAGACGCTCTTACCCTCCTCGAAAGAAAAGCGCTTCCGTTCTCAACACTTCACAAATGGCTCACCTTAGCTCCGCATAGAACCGACCTAAGTGACATTTGGCAGCTAAGCACTCCACCTGCTCTAGCGGAAACTGTCAGACCGATTTTTGAACAACTCAAGGCCCAAGGGGAGATGTCTAAAGAACAGAAACGCGAGAAACACGCTTCAATCGCCGCTGAACTTCGCGCACTCGCAGACCGCGCGGAGAAAAGTGAAGAAGTTGCAGAGCGCTTGAGTAGACTACTCACCCAATTCAAATCCGAATCGGCAGCTGAAAAGGCTAAACAGAAGAAACAGGGAGCATAGCTATGAGCCGCAAAGGCGGGATTGATCGGGGTATCACGCAGCGGAAAGGCCGGGAAGGTTGGTGGGTTCGGATCCATCTGAATGGCCGCGAGCGATGGTTCAAATGCGACAATAAATCGCAGGCCAAAGCCCTTTACGGACGCCTCAAAGCCGATGCTCGTGAGAATAAGTTCTTCCCAGAAAAGTATGCGCCCAAAAAGGAAGTGACGCTCCGTTCTTGGATTAATCGTTGCCTAGAGGGTTCAACAAATCGAGGGAAGAAGAACGAATTACGATATGGCCGCCGATGGTCTTTGTTGCTTGGCGTGCGGGTATTGACCGACATATCCACCGAAGACTTGCGGAAAATTCAGTCGAGAATGCGCGCCAAACTCAAACCACTCCCTGCCGGCACTCCTCAGAATTCTGCTCGACACCGGCAATGGACCGATGCGACCATCAACCGCCATTTCTCGTTCTTGCGACACATTTTCACACTCGCCATCAAGGATGAGAAGCTCACAAGAAATCCTGTCGCAGGTATTCACTTTTTCCCAGAACAACATCGCACTCGATATTTTAGCGACCAGGAATTGGGAAAGCTGGAGGGCTTTCTGAAGCCCGAAGATTGGAAGACAGTCGCCTTTGCTATTGAAGCTGGGCTTAGACGAGAGGAGCAGTTCAAACTGCGGTGGGACCAAATCGATCTCGAAACCGGCATCATCACGATCCCATTACCCAAGGGAGGAAAGACTCGGCATGTACCCATCAGCGAAGGTGGGTTGTCTATTCTCCGCTCCCTCAGTTCATTCACGGTGTCGCCATGGGTCTTCCCACACACAGAGGATCCTCTCCGACACAGAAATGCACAGAGCTTTGTTAATCATGTCTTTACTCCCGCGCTCGAATCTATCGGCATCAAGAATGCTTGTTGGCATACACTGAGGCACACAGCAGCCAGCCGAAGAGTCATGGCCGGAGTGGACCTGGTATCAGTAAAGGAGATTATGGGGCACCGAGATATCCAAACGACCCTCAGATATGCTCATCTCGCTCCTGGCCATTTGAAGGGTGCGGTGAATAAAGGAGGAGTATACTTGCCCGTAAAATCAGAGCCAACTTTGAAAAATTGACGATGTGCAAGGCTCACAAAATATAATCCTGGAGTAGGAGTAAGAACAAATTCCCAAACCACCGATCCTTTAACTGATGCCGACGGCGAGATTTGGCCTTTGGTCAATTCAGCTCCTTCAATGCTGACGCGAGTCGCTCTACACAATAAACTCTTGCGACCTAATACGGAGCAAGATTATGCGAGGTGGGATGAGCCGAAAGCCACTCTACCTTACGCTTACGCTCACTTTACGATCTCCTCCTTTGTGGAGCGAGGGCAACTCATGTACGAAATTGGAACACCCTAATCTGACAGGAACCTAAACCGATTTTAGAGAATCAAGTCATCCTTCCTTCCACAGCCCGAAGTTGTAAATTCCTGCGTCCTAGCCTCTACCCGTCTCATATTCCTACCCCTCGCGCTTCACTGGAACTCTCTGCCTTTCAAGAGCCTCGCGAGTTCTTCTGTGGCGTAGTTTTTGTCAGGTCTGAAATTAGGCACAATTGTAGACAAGTCGAGATAGCGAAGCCCCCAGAGCCCTCCCGTAGTAGACTTTCTGAGATCCGTCTCGACAAAACGATCCACGAGATAGAAACGCCTTAGATCAGACTTTAGGTCATAGTAGCGCGTTTCCTCGATTACATTTGTGATCCGAGCGCGATGTTCATTAGTCACCACACCCACCTCCGAAGTGAGGGCAAAAGTCCCCCCCTCAAAAGAAGTTACAGCAATTGCCTCGACCATGCCTACGTAGGCAACAGTCTTCTGAGCATAGATACCAATAAACCGATAGTTACGCTTACAAGGCCGTGAAGCCGGCTCGTAATACAAGTTAAAGCGAATATTTTCAGTAAGCGAAGTCCCACATGGGAACACAACAAGCCACCGATTACTCTCCTCAAGCAGCCTTTCCTCGGAAAGATATTCCTCGTAGTCCTCAACGATTTCTAGAAGCTCACGCTCGAATTCCGCGCATTGCGCTTTGAAGGCCTCAGTGATCTGAGAGAAGGTTGCAGCGGCAAATTTAATCCCATATGCAGCCGCCTCCTTTCTTAGCTCACTGGTGTCGTTGAGAGAGATAGGCTCTTTAGTGAGTCCGATCAAAAAATCATCACCCGCGCTGCGGCCTTCTGTGGCGATGCTTTTTATATGTCGGCTGATCTGGTTGCGGTCGAGCTCCCCTCCTAACTTGGTCTCGATAAAGAGACGAAAACGATCCTGGGTGATTTGGGCGTCTGGCACACTCTGTTTTCCCCTGATCTGCTGATTGAAATTGAGACCGATTGAAAGATCAGATTCAAGGAGTGATGCGAGGACATGCTGAACTTTGAATGGCGACAACTGATAAAAGTACCGAAAGACAAGAAGCGTATTGTTGGTCGCGTGGTTTTCACGCTGAGAGAACCGTTGGAAGTATGAAACTCGTGACATGATATGGAAGTTAACGCAGGAATGAGTAAAATATACCTCTGCTATACGACCACCTGTGGTCCAAGTCTACTCGCCCCCCACCAGAACACATCAGAGCACTAACCTTGCACAGTTTTCTCGTTCATCTGCCGGTTGACCGCAATGATAGCCGTTACCATCGCGCCACCACGTCAAATTCGACTAACTCTTTCTTTGAATTGCGCTTGCGAATTGCTCGACATTCAACTTTACTGAACCCGAGTCCTTTCAGCATTTCAGCATACAACCGTTCTGTTGAAACCAGCGATCCATAGAAAGTCGAATTACCAACGATGTAATGCAATTCCGCACCGCGAGCGAGTACAGGCGTTAAGCACTGAAAATGAGCCCACATATCATCAAAATACTTTGCTACATAGTTGGCAAGTACGACACCGTTCTTATTGTCTGCATGCGCAATCTCATCTAGCGCACCAGCAAGGTGGATGCTCTTGAAATGGCCCGAGGAACGCTTCCAATCAGCCAAACGGCTTGTAGCAATTCCCCATGTACCACCTATAGCTGCCCAGTCCAATTCGCCGGCATCTCTGCCATTAATCAAAAACCCGAGCCAGTACATGTACGGGCGAAGCTCTCGAATGTAAGACATCCGGTTGGCGTAAGGTGGGGAAGTAATAACAAGATCAAACGGACCTTCAACTGCCTTAGCTGGATTTCTCGAGTCGCCGAAGATTACTTGGCTTTCGCCCACTGGATTTTCACTGGCACCACTCAATACAAATTTTACATCCTCGGCAAAAACGCACGCCCTATCTATCTTCGAAGCAATGCCAAGCTCCCTATCATCTTTGAACGACATTGATTGGTGATTGAAAGCCGCGTTCGACAATTCGATTAGGGAGCGACAAAATGCTATCAATAGTAATGTGCGCTCTACAGAACGCTCTTTTGTTACTTCTAGAATCGCCGCACGAAGGAATCGCAGAAAATCGAGCGATTGTGGGTTCCACCATCGGTCAATATTGTGGATCGGCGGGGCGAGCACAGGTTCAATGCTCCGACGTCTCACCAAGTCAAGAACTGAATTGCAAGCCTTGCGCGTTGCAACAATCTGCTTGGGGGTGTAGTGCGCGGTCTTCGCCTGAGCAAGCCACACCAGAAACGGATTTATGTCCGTCGTGACACCTTCATGACCATGATAGGCAGCACTAAGTGCTGTCGTTCCGGTGCCACAAAATGGATCAAATATGCGCTTGGCCTGGGCGTGCCCCACAATCAATTCTTCTACGATCTTAACCGAGTACGCTGGAGTAAGGCGCAGCCAACCGTGTCGCCCTGTCTTTGCATTGAATTTGTGGGTGTAATCCGACCGCTGGCGGAGTTGCTCGCGCTCTAGAGTTGCAGCCATTACTTAGTCTCCGGCGCGAGTAATGCTTTTAGTACGGCGTCGATCTCTACTCGAAGAGTTTTGCTATTCCGCTTGAAAAATGCTGCGAGGTCGTACCCCACGACATCGCGCATAAAGTCATAGGTTGAGATTAGAGGATCGTTCGCGCCCTCAATGCCAGTAACAACTGCCCACTTCTCTGCCCTATATCGAAGCAAGATGTCACTGTCGATCTGCGCCGACAAAATGACGGCGCATGGAAAGTATGCCTTCGTGTATGCCGTCGCAGCGTTCGCAATATCAGCGTTCTGGCGTTTAGAGTCTTTGCTTTTGTAGCCCTGTCGAACCTCGAAGATTGTGCCAGTCAAGGTCGAGAATACGTTTGGATCAACGCCGATAGATTCGGCGGAGTCCTTCATCCATGCGTGAAAACGAGAACGCTTTGATTTATCGGAAATTTTATCGAGTGGGACACGGCCATCAAGATATAACGTCCGGGTTTTTCCGTTTGCCAGCGGAATGTTGTAAGACCAAGTGACATCGGTTTCAGACAATCCCAGCGCATCCTTAACGGCAGTTCGAAAGAGTTTTTCGCACCCAATACCAATTTGCCTATAGACGCTAGTCATCCCGCCCGCCGCTTTGTGGGCGGCGTACATCATCGGATTATCGAGGCCAAACCAGCTATAGAAAGGGTCACTTTGGTAAAGCGTCTGAAATTGAGCAAGTGTCAGCCCATCGCCCTTTGCACCCTGACCAAACTTTGGCTTGTATTTAGCGCATACCCTTATCGGGTCCAAGACGAGATCTAGATACGCAGCGTCATTTTGTTTCAACGAAAAGACCCCAGTCAATTTCAGAAGAAAAAAAGCTGAACGGCGGACAACCTCTAACTTGAACAACTAACAAATGGAAATACTGAGCGGCATAGTACGCCAAGATACACTGCGAATCGGCATCTAAGTACTCTCTTCGCGCCGAGTGTATGCGCTCGCTACAACCGGGTCAACTCATACTTAAGCTCAGCTGTTGCTTTAGCGAAAGGACAATGACCGCATTGACTTGGCTGTAGGCGCCTAATCCGGCAACACCTGGAAAGATTGAAGGCGACCCCCAATTCAATAGCATGGAGGTCTACAGATCAAATCACTGTCCTTCAGCTATCTGATTTATGAACAGTGTGAATTTGGCTTTTGGTAGGCCGCAAGTATCGCGAGCTCGGGAGCCTGAATTCTTGGAAGTTTTGCGGACAACTGACCCACGACTTATCGACAGGCTCCCGCACATTAAAGTGACAATACGCTTTGGAATAAGGACAACTTGCTTTCCTTCTTGGAAAGGCAGACCTGGCCGCATATAGGCTTGAGTAGTAAAAGGCTAGGAATTGGGTAGGGCAGGCCGGGAACCAGTTGAAACCGGGACCTAAACCGTGACCGAGGTAATTGCGAAATGGCTGGGGGACTAGGAATCGAACCTAGGTAGCCGGCTCCAAAGGCCGGCGTCCTACCGCTAGACGATCCCCCAGCGCGGTACGGAAGCGAATGGTCGAGCTAGGACAGAATGGAAATTTTTGGCTGGGGGACTAGGAATCGAACCTAGGTAGTCAGATCCAGAGACTGACGTCCTACCGCTAGACGATCCCCCAACCGGTCCACACAGTAATATAAGCTTCTCCATTGCGTCAAGATCGCGCGCGATTCTTGAGCGGCCCATCAGGATCTGGAGGCCTGCTCGATCCCTTTGCGCAATCGAAGCAGCGTGCGTTCCCGGCCGAGCACGTCCATCACTTCGAACAAACCGGGGCTCGCCGTTCGGCCGGTCAGGGCCACTCGCACGGGCTGGGCCAACTGCCCCATTTTAATGCCCGCTTCCTCGACCAACTTCTTAAATGCCTCTTCCCATTCATGCTTGGAGAAGGCGGGAAGCGCCTCAAAGCGCTCCACCAGCTTGATCAACAGAGGAGCCTGGGCCGCAGTGAGAAACTTCTTCGCGGCCTCCTCATCAAACGACACGGCCTCGCCAAAGTAGGGCCTCACCCAATGGACCATCTCCACCAACGTCTTGGTCCGCTCTTTCACCAAGACCACCAGTTGCGCAAGCCATTCCGTGGATACAGCGCGAACTTCGTCTTTGAGACCGGCCTCTTCCAATAAGGGCACGAGTGTCTGGGCGATCTGCTCCGGAGGATTGGTCTTGAGGTACTCGGCATTGAGCCACAACAGCTTGTCGGGATTGAAGACAGCGGGAGAGGTCTGGACGTTCTTCCAGGAGAATTTTTCGATCAGTTCTTCTCGCGAAAAAAGCTCTTGGTCCCCATGCGACCACCCAAGCCGAACGAGGTAGTTGACCATGGCCTCTGGCAGATAGCCCATCTCCTTGTAAGCCATGATCGACGTCGCGCCATGACGTTTCGAAAGCCGCGTCTTATCCGAGCCGAGAATCATCGGTAAGTGGCCGAAGCGCGGCAGCGGGAGCCCGAGGGCCTGAAAAATGGGGATTTGGCGCGGCGTATTGGTGAGGTGGTCGTCCCCCCGCACCACATGCGTAATGCCCATCAATGCATCGTCCACTACCACGGAAAAGTTGTAGGTGGGAAAGCCGTTCGATCTGAGAATGATGACGTCATCCAGAATCTGATTGTCGAACACCACCCGGCCCTTGATCAGGTCGTCCACCACCGTCTGGCCTTCCTGGGGCGCCTTGAACCGGAGCGCCGCATCGCCGGTTGGCTTGGCGAGCCCCAGGCTCCGGCACCGACCGTCATATCTGGGGGATCCACCCTTGGCTTCCGCCTCTTTCCGGCGAGCCTCAAGTTCTTCTGGTGTACACACACACCAATAGGCGTGGCCTTGCTCAAACAACCGCAGGGCATGACTTCGATACAGTTCCATACGATCGGTCTGCCGAAAAGGACCTTCGTCCCAATCGAGCTTGACCCAGCGCATGCCATCGAGAATAGCTTGAATCGAGGCGTCGGTAGACCGATCCTGATCGGTGTCTTCAATACGAAGGATGAACACGCCGTTCTGTTGCCGGGCAAACAGCCAATTGAACAAGGCCGTCCGCACCCCGCCGATATGCAGGAAGCCGGTCGGACTGGGCGCAAATCGAACCCTGACCTGACTCATCGCGTCACCGTAGTGTGTGTGGGAAAAATGAACGGGGGGGTATCTATATCATGGCACCGAAACGATGTACAGAACTGGGCTGTTCCATTCTGAATCTGTTTTTGTTAAGAACAGTCCATGGCTGAACCAACACAACTTGCCGAAGTCGTCTCGCTCACCGCGTTGACACCCCATACCACAGAACTCGTGCTCCGCCCGATTGAGTCCCCCTTGCCATTCAAACCCGGCCAGTGGATCTCGCTCCAATTGCCGATCGGCGACCGTCCGCCTTTGAATCGCGCCTATTCCCTAGCAGAACCCCCGACGGCCACGGGGCATCTCACGCTGGTGTTCGATCATGTTCCAGGAGGCAAAGGGTCGGGCTATCTTTCGTCGCTGAAGCCAGGCGATCGCCTCCCTCTTTCCGGACCCTATGGACATTTCGTACTCCCGGAGCCGGATACGCAACATTTGCTGCTGATCGGCCGTTATTCAGGCCTTGTCCCGCTGCGTTGCATGATCCGCGCGCTGGCAGAGCAGGACACGTTGCCCTCGACTACCCTCATCGCGCACGCCCCCACCACCAGCGAGCAACTGTACCACGACGAATTCACGGCGCTGGCCGCGAGTCACTCTCATTTTCAGTATCTGCCGTTTGTAAGCGAGGCCCCGGACGAGCATGCAGGAACAATGGACGTGATCAAACAACTGACCGGAAACGGTCGCCGCGTCACGCCCATGATCGCCGGAATCAAAGCCTTTGCCCGCCCGTTGCGCAGCCTGTTGATGGACCTGGGATTTGATCGGCGGGAAGTGAAACTCGAAACCTACGACTGACGCCTGCCCTGGCTTCACCCTCGGATTAATGGCCTTCTTTCGCCAAATTCTTATTGATGGCGGGAATCTCCACGGTGACGTCTGTCGTCCCATTCGGCACACACTGGCAGCCGAGTCGGGATTGCAACGTCGTGGCGGGAGCCTCGTCTAACTGATCGAACTCATCATCTGTTCCCTCGTTGCACGTCTCCAGCCCCTTCTTCACCATGACATGGCACGTGGAGCAGGCGCAGACCCCTCCGCACACATGCTCGAGGTCGATGTCGTTCCCCATGGCGATGTCCAGTATGCTGCCTGGTAATCCCGTCGGGCCATAAGGAATCTTGCCCGGCTGCACTTCCACCTTCTTTTCGGTCTTATCCGGGAACACGAAGGTGACCGTATATGCTTTCGACGGTAACTCTACGTCGGCTTTTTCAATATAGGGATTGGTACCACCCATGTTGCGTCGCCCCTTTTCTGTTCAATGTCTTTTTAATTAAAAGTGAAATGGACGGTGACCAGCCAATCAGTCGACTCGTCACAGGGAAGCACCTATTTCTCTTCTTTGGCTCCGCTCGCCCTTGACAGTTTTAAAGGTCACATGATACTTTTTATACGACTTATTTGATCGGAGATCATTATAGTCTCCGACTTTAAAGATCGGCAATAGGCCATGCTGAAATTATCTAAAAAGGCAGATTACGGACTCATGGCACTGCAGCACATTGCCTCCAATCAATATGGCGATGTGGCTCATGCCCGGGTGGTGAACACGAAGGAAATCGCCGAGGAATATCATATTCCGGTCGAACTCCTGGCGAAAGTCCTTCAGACCCTCTCGAAGAGCGGCATCATTGAAAGCCATAACGGTCCCAAGGGTGGGTATCTCCTGGGGAAGAATCCCCGGGAGATCACAATTGCCCACGTACTCGAAAGTTTGGAAGGGCCGCTCGGCATCATGGATTGTTCGCATGAGAAAGACGGTGATGCCTGCATGCAGCGTGAACACTGTAACATCCGAACCCCGCTCCTGAAAATCCAGAACAGCATCTATCAGCTTTTGAATAACATGACTTTGCAAGATATGCTGGGAGGCACCCCTCTCATCACCATTCAATCCGTCGCGACGGAACAACAAGGAGTCGAGCGATGAAGTTCCCGATTTACCTGGATAATCATGCGACCACCCCGATGGACCCTCGGGTGCTGGAATCAATGCTCCCCTATTTCACGGAAAAGTTCGGGAACGCCGCCAGTCGGAACCACGCGTTCGGCTGGGAGGCTGAGGAAGGTGTGGAAACCGCCCGCAAACAGATCGCCAAGTTGATCCATGCGGATGCCAAAGAAATCGTCTTCACGAGTGGCGCCACCGAATCCAACAACCTGGCCCTCAAAGGCGTAGTGGAGATGTACCACGAGAAGGGCGACCATATTATCACCTCATCCACCGAGCATCGCGCGGTGCTGGACACGGCCAAGACACTGGAAACCAAGCGCGGCGTGAAGGTCACATACCTTCCAGTCGACAAATTCGGCATGGTGAATCCGGAGGACGTCCGGAACGCCATCACCGACAAGACCATTCTCATCTCCGTCATGTTCGCGAATAACGAAATCGGGACGATCAACCCGATCAAGGAGATTGGAAAGATCGCAAAAGAAAAGGGCATCCTGTTTCACTGCGATGCGACCCAGGGCGTGGGCAAGGTCCCCATCAACGTGCAGGAGATGGGCATCGACCTCATGTCTTTCAGCGCCCACAAGATTTACGGACCCAAGGGCATCGGCGCCCTCTATGTTAGAAAAAAGAATCCCCGTGTCCGCATCGCGGCTCAAATGGATGGGGGTGGACATGAGCGTGGTATGCGATCCGGCACGCTTCCCGTGCCCTTGATCGTGGGATTCGGGAAGGCCTGCGAGCTCTGCGAGCAGGAAATGGCCGCCGACGCCGCCCGGCTCTCGGTCATGCGGGACCGCCTGCATGCAACCATTACCAAGGCGCTTGAGGAGGTGTACCTGAACGGCCATCCGACGGAACGGCTCCCGCACAATCTGAATATCTCCTTTGCGTATGTCGAAGGTGAATCGCTGCTGATGGGATGCAAAGAAATCGCCCTCTCTTCCGGTTCAGCTTGCACCTCCGCGACGCTGGAACCTTCCTATGTCTTGCGAGCCTTAGGAGTAGGAGCAGAACTGGCGCATTCGTCCATCCGATTCGGCCTCGGACGCTTCACGCTCGACGAAGAAGTTGACTATGCCGCCAAGAAGATTATCGAGACTGTCACCAAGCTGCGCGAGATGTCGCCGCTCTACGAAATGGCCAAAGAAGGCATCGACCTGAAAACCGTGCAATGGGCAGCGCATTAATCTGACACCATCACCATTTCTGACCGATAAATTTCGGAGGACACCATGGCCTATAGCGAAAAAGTCGTCGATCATTTCAACAATCCCCGGAACATGGGCAGCTTCAAGAAGGAAGAAGACGGGGTCGGCACGGGCATCGTCGGCGCTCCTGAGTGCGGCGATGTCATGAAGCTTCAGATCAAGGTCCAAAACGATACGATCGTAGATGCGAAGTTCAAAACCTTCGGCTGCGGTTCCGCCATCGCCAGTTCTAGCCTGGCCACCGAGTGGCTCAAAGGCAAAACGGTGGAGGAAGCCGGCAAGATCAAGAACACTGATATCGTCCAGGAACTCAATCTGCCGCCGGTGAAAATTCACTGTTCGGTCTTGGCGGAGGATGCCATTAAGGCGGCTCTCGCCGACTATCAAAAGAAAGCCGACCCGAAGTAACCAGCAGGAAGGAGCGCACCATGGATGTCACCACGAATACCGAGACCCAAACCCCTGTTATTACGCTGAGCGATGCGGCCCTCAAGGAAGTGAAGCGTCTGATCAATGTGCAAGGCATTGAAGAAGGCGGCCTCCGCCTGGGCGTCAAAGGGGGCGGCTGTTCCGGACTGAGCTACACCATCAACTTCGATGACAAAATCGGTCAGTACGACCAAGTGTACGAATTCGACGGCGTGAAGGTCATCGTGGATGCCAAGAGCGCCATCTATCTGCAAGGGACTCAACTGGACTTCCAGAAGGACCTGATGGGCGGAAATTTCAAGTTCGTGAATCCGAATGCCAATAAGACCTGCGGCTGCGGCGAATCGTTTTCAGCCTGAGCGAACACAGATGAACGGACATACTCATCACACCGACGATCGCCGCGAGCTGCAGATGGCTCGCAGCATGTGCTGTCATTGCCAGTCGGAAATGGCCGGCGAATATTTTTGCGACCGGTGCGTAAAAGTTCAACCGGTGTCGAAAGATCTCGACTATTTCAGCTGCTTCGGGTTACCCCGGCGCCTCGCCATCGATACGCAAGTCCTGGAAGCGAAGTTTTACGAATTGAGCCGAGCGTTCCACCCTGATTTCTATCAGAACAAGAGCGATGCGGAGCAGTCCATCAGCCTCGGCAATTCGGCGATGCTGAACACGGCCTATCGCACCCTGCGGGATCCGATTCAACGCGCCGAGTATCTGTTGGATCTTGAAGCCGGCGCGGTGAAAGACATCAGAACGTCGCCGCCCGCCGATCTGTTCGAAGAAATTCTTGAGCTGCAAGAAACCCTCGACGAATTCCGCGAGAGTGATCGCTCCTCGCAACATGCGGCCACCCTCCGCGCGAAACTCCATACCGATCGAACGAATCTCGAGGAGCGGCAACGAGACATGGAAGCCAGGCTCCAACAGTTGTTCGGCCGGTGGGATGCGCTGCAAGACCGCGGCGAAGCCACTGAGCAGGCGCGAGCTGAACGAACTCTCATCCTCAAAGACATGCGGGACATTCTCTCGAACCGCACCTATGTCAAAAACATCGTCAACGATCTCGTCGCAACGATCGCGTAACTAGCAGTGATCACCACCCGAAGCACACACAAGATGCTCAAAAAGAGCACTAACGAGGCCGCAGGGAGAGAAGACCCCGAGACGGACTGCACGTGCATGTTGAGGGGGCGACACGACCGAGAACGAAGTTAGGGAGCTTTTTCAGCATCTTGTTATGACACGCATTGTCGGCATTGATCTCGGCACCACGAACTCTCTTGTCGCCTACATGGACAAGGGGACGCCGTGCGTCATTTCGTCCCGTCACGAACGCGCCATGGTTCCCTCCGTGGTCGCGCTGACTGACAATGGATTGATCGTCGGCGATCCGGCCAAGGAACACCTCACCAGAAATCCTGAACGGACGGTCTACTCCGTCAAACGCTTTATGGGCAAAAGCCTCGCCGATGTGCAGAGCGAGCTGGCCTACTTTCCCTACACGCTCACCGAAAAGGGCGGCGTCATCCGCATTCAGCTGGGGGAGAAGTCGTATTCGCCGCCGCAAATTTCCGCGATGATTCTGAAGGAGCTCAAACTGCGCGCCGAAGCCTTCCTCGGAGAAAGCATCACGAAGGCTGTGATTACGGTGCCTGCCTATTTCAACGACAGCCAACGGCAGGCCACCAAGGACGCGGGCATGATCGCAGGGCTGGAAGTGTTGCGCATCATTAACGAACCGACCGCCGCCTCCCTCGCGTACGGCCTCCAAGAAAAAACACAGGGCACTATCGTCGTCTACGACCTGGGCGGAGGGACGTTTGATATCTCGATCCTGAAATTGAAAAACGGCATCTTCGAGGTGCTCGCGACGAATGGCGATACGCATCTCGGCGGAGACGATTTCGACCAGTTGATTACCGACCTGCTCCTGAAGGACATCCGCGCACAGCACGGGCTCGATCTGAGCACCCATCCCGACCATATGCAGGCGGTGCGCTTGCAAGCGGAGGGCGCCAAGATCCGCCTATCGGAGACACTCAAAACCACCGTGAGCCTTGACCTGCCGGATGGCCAAGGTCGGTTCACACGCGAGCTGACACGCGACCAACTCGAAGCACTCTGTAGCCCTTTGGTTGAGCGCTCACTCGGTCCCTGTCGCCTCGCGCTGAAAGATTCCGGACTGAATCCGACAGACATCGATGAAGTCGTGCTCGTGGGCGGAGCGACCCGCATGCCCCTGGTCCGGCAACGGGTGCAGGCACTGTTCGGAAAAGAGCCGCACTGCGACCTCAATCCGGACGAAGTGGTTGCGCTCGGCGCTGCGGTGCAAGCCGATATTCTGAGCGGTGGTACCACCGATATGCTGCTGCTCGACGTGACCCCGTTATCTTTGGGCATCGAAACAATGGGCGGCGTGATGAGCAGCCTGATCAGGCGAAACACGACGATTCCCGCCAGCGCCAAGGAAATGTTCACGACCTATGTCGACGGCCAAACCGGTGTGGACATCCACATCCTCCAAGGAGAGCGCGAGCTGGCAAAGGACAATCGCAGCCTCGCTCGCTTTCGCCTGAAGGTTCCCCCATTGCCGGCGGGAGTCCCTCGCATCGAAGTAACGTTCCTGATCGATGCCAATGGCATCTTGAACGTCATGGCCAAGGATATGCGGACCGGAGAGACCCAATCGATCGAGGTCAAACCATCGTACGGATTGTCGGATCAAGAAGTCGAACGCATGATCGAAGACTCATTCAAATTCGCGGCGGACGATGTCAGTGCGCGAAAAGTGATCGAAGCCCGGCTGGATGCGGGAGCGCTGATCACCACGACCGAGAAGTCGTTGGCCGACGGGGGACATCTCGTCCCCGCAGAAGAGGTCGCCAAGATTCGCACCGCGCTCTCAGCTCTCGCCTCCGCCAAAGAGGGGACCGATCCCCGAGCTATTCGCGGACGCATGGCCGATCTGGAGCACGCAGCCAAAGGCCTCACGGTGGCCATGCTGGACGACTCCTTGAAGCAAGGGCTTCAAGGCAAAAAAATCTCTGATGTGACGTGATTCTCGACGCGAGGAGCTCTAATGGATTTGAAATGGCAGGATGCGGAAGATATTGCGATTCGCTTAGTGGAGGAACACCCGGATGCTGACCCGCTGACCATCCGTTTTACGGACATGCACGCCTGGATCGTCGCCCTCCCGGATTTCAAAGACGATCCCAAGAAATCAAACGAGAAAATCCTCGAATCCATCCAGATGGCCTGGCACGAAGAGTATCAGGACTCCCGATCCTGATCGACCCCTCACCATCGCTCCATCAACCGATCCTCACTCACTCCGCCGGAACCTGACGTAGCAGGTGGAGACCCGCTATGGATCGTCGCGGTCGAGACCACATCTGACGGCTGTTCTGTTACGGCTCGACGGGAGAGGGAGAAGCGCTATCCAGGGCCTGGTCTAGCTTGTAGAATTCGGTGGGATCGATCTTGGATCCGGCGCTCTTAGTCGGTTCTGTGCCCTTGGTGAATAATTCTACCGTCCCACGCTGTTCATCCTGATCGGTCAGGAGCGCCGTCGAAGGGTCGACTTTGACGAACATGACGCCTTCGGGAATTTCAAACGGCACCACGGGCAGTTGCTTGAGCGCCTCCTTCATGAAGGCGATCCAAATCGGCAAGGCCGCATGCGCGCCTGACTCGGTTTCACCTAACGGCCGCCGATCGTCGAAGCCCACCCAGGCCCCGGTCGCCAAATTCGGTGTGGACCCGATGAACCAGGCATCGGTAAAGTCGTTGGTGGTGCCTGTTTTTCCCGCCACGGGCCGGTCGATGACGGCTTTGGCAGCCATGCCCGTTCCACGTTGGATCACGTCTTCCATCATGTTCGTAATCAGGTAGGCCGTCTCACGGGACACCACCTGCCGCGGCTGAATGGCCGCCTGCTCCAATGTGCGCCCTCCGCTGTCCTGCACGCTGGCCACGGCATAGGGCTCGACACGCACGCCCTGGTTGGCGAATACCCCGTAGACCGAGACGAGCTCCATTAACCCCACGCTGGATGAACCCAGCGCCAGGGAAAGATCGGCGGCCAGCGGACTGACGACGCCCACGGTTCGTGAGAAATCGATCACGTTTCGAATCCCGACCTTATCCAGAAGGCGAACGGTGGCGAGATTGTGCGAATGGATCAGTGCTTCCCGCAGGCTGACAATGCCGTGGAACCGCTTGCCGTAATTTTCGGGCTTCCACGTCTTGGCCTCCTCTTCCTGCTCATACACCACGGGTGCATCCAATACCACCGTGGCGGGACTCATGCCCTGATTCATCGCCGTGGCATAAATAATCGGCTTGAATGAGGAACCCGGCTGACGGCGCGCAAGCACCGCGCGATTGTATTCACTACGCGCAAAATCATACCCGCCGACCATGGCGCGGATCGCGCCGGTTTTGGGATCGACGGCTACAAGCGCCCCTTCGACGACCGGTGTCTGCTCCAACCGCAGATGCACCACATCTTTATCCAGCTTCTTGACCCCGACCTCGATCACGTCACCGGGTGTAAGGAGCTGCTTGATATTCTTGACGGGAACGGCATCCTTCGTGGGATCTTTTCCTTTGAGATATTTGGACGCCCAGGCCATATCATCGAAACTGAGCCGGCCCGTTGTCCCACCGATCTGGACCAGGACGTGATCCTTGGCGACCTTCGTGACCACCCCTTCCATCATATCTCCCTCGGCGAGTTTCACAGAGGGATCGTGTGCCGGAACTTCCAGGGTGGCCACATCGACGGTGCGGAGCGGGCCGCGCCAACCCTGGCGCTTATCGACGTCACGCAACCCATTAAACACGGCGGCCTCCGCCGCTTTCTGCATGTCAGCATTCAGCGTGGTGAACACTTCCAGCCCACCCTTGTACACCATGGCCTCGCCGAACTTGGCCACTAACAGCTGCCGGATGTACTCCACAAAATACGGGCCGAGATGTTCGCTGCCGGGACGGCGGAAATTCAGCTTTTCTGCAATGGCCTGATCCCGGTCGGCGACACTGATGAACCCCGCCTCCGCCATGCGGCTTAACACATGCTCCTGCCGCTTCTTGGCCCGATCATAGGCCTTGAACGGTGAGTAGTGGCTGGGGGATTTGGGAAGCCCGGCGAGAAACGCCGATTCAGCCAACGTGAGCTTCGAGAGTTCTTTTCCGAAGTAGGTCTGAGCGGCCGCCGCCACACCATAGGCGCCCTGTCCGAAATAGATCTGGTTGAGATACATCTCCAGAATCTGTTCCTTCGACAACACCAGCTCCATCTTGTAAGCCAGGATAAGCTCGCGCACTTTGCGATCGAACGTCCGCTCGGCCGACAGGAACAGAGACCGCGCCAACTGCTGGGTGATCGTGCTGGCGCCTTCGACCTTCTTGCCGCCGTGACGCAAATTCGTCCAGGCCGCCCGAAGAATGCCCACGATGTCCAAGCCCGGGTGTTCAAAAAACCGGGTGTCTTCGGTCGCAATCACGGCTTGAGTCAGACTCTTCGGCATTTCCTGGATGGGTTTGAGAAACCGCCGCTCAATGAAGAACTGGCCGATGACCTGCCGGTCGTCTGAATAGACACGCGTCACCAAACTCGGCTGATAATTCTGGAGCGGATCGAGCGAAGGAAGGTCTTGAGAAAAATACCAGAGAATTCCGGCCGCGCCCCCGCCGCCGAGCACAATGGCGAGCAGCAGTCCGATCAGGACAATTTTCCACCAGCGCCGCTGACGACGTGGCTTTTCCGGCTTATCGAGCAAGTGATCGAGTTCGGACATGGAGTTGGGTGGTTGCGAGGAAAGAGGTCAACCCGCGACAACCCCACCATACAATGCACACCGGACAAACTCAAGCAAGGTGCGAATCGTCGTCGAAAGAAGTTTCCGCCGCACATTTCACAATCAGCTTGCGGGAAGCGATTTGAATCGGGTATAGTCCATAGGCTTAGACGCCTTCATAGGAAGGCGTCTTTTTTTTGGCACTTTCACGGCATTGGAGATTATGAACAGCTCAGCGCCCTCACCCACCACTGGTTTGCACGCGCCGAAAGGTCGTCGGACCGACATTCGCAACATCGCCATTATCGCGCACGTCGACCACGGGAAAACCACGCTCGTCGATGCCGTGCTGCGGCAGACCCATGTGCATCGAAAAATCGATGACATGGGCGAACGCATCATGGACTCGATGGACCAGGAGCGCGAACGCGGCATCACCATCCGGGCCAAGAATGCCAGCGTGACCTATAAAGGGGTGAAGATCAACATTGTCGATACGCCGGGACATGCGGATTTCGGCGGCGAAGTCGAGCGCACTCTGCGCATGGTGGACGGCGTGCTGATTCTCGTCGACGCCAAAGAAGGCCCCATGCCGCAAACCACGTTTGTCTTGCGGAAAGCGTTGGCGCTCGGACATAAAGCCATCGTCGTCATCAATAAGATCGATCGTCCCGACGCCGTCATCGACGACGTGGTCAATCGGACGTTCGATTTGTTCGTGCATTTGGGCGCCACCGACGAACAGCTCGATTTTCCGATTGTCTATGCCTCCGCGATCAAAGGCATCGCGACCCTCGATCTCAAACAGCCCGGGACGGATATCACCCCGCTGCTGGAAACCATTCTCGACAAGATCCCCGCCCCGGCCATTAATCGTGACGACCCGTTCCAGCTCCTGGTGCTGGCGCTTGCGCAGGATTCCTATAAAGGCAAAATGGGCATCGGCAAAATTCAATCCGGCTCGATCGCCCGACGTCAAAATGTGGTGACCCTCACCAAGGATGGCGGCCAGGTTGCCGGCAAGATTTCCGACCTTGCGGTGTTCTCCGGCCTCGAGCGGAGCGATGTGGAGTCCGCTGAAGCCGGTGAAATCGTCGCCATTTCCGGCCTGGAAGAAGTGAACATCGGCGATACCATTGCTGATCCGGGCAGCCCCGTCGCGCTTCCACGCGTCACGATCGACGAACCGACCGTGCAGATGACCTTTTCCGTGAACAATAGCCCCTTCGCGGGCCGCGACGGGAAATACCTGACCTCGCGCCACCTACGCGAACGATTGTTCAAGGAATTGGAAACCAACGTCTCTTTGCGTGTGCAGGAGACCGATAGCGCCGACCGGTTTCTGGTGGCCGGACGCGGAGAACTGCATCTCGGCGTGCTGATCGAGCAGATGCGGCGGGAAGGGTATGAGTTGCAAATCTCCCAACCCGAAGTGATTCTGCATCGGGACGGGGATACGGTCACGGAACCGTTTGAAGAGTTGACCATCCAGGTCCCGTCGGAATATCAGGGTCCGGTGATCGAAGAAATCGGAAAGCGGCGCGGCGAACTCCGCCATATGAAACTCGTGCATTCCGAAGGCACCGCCAGCGAAATGCATATCGAGTATCACATCCCCACGCGCGGCATCATCGGCCTCAAGAATATCCTCCTCGCCAAGACGCGCGGCACCATCATTCTGCACCATGTATTTTCGGGGTATGCCCCGGCTGACGAAAAAGCGCTGCTCGTGGCGCCCCATGGCTCACTGGTGGCCTTCGAAGCCGGAACCAGCACCGCATACGCGCTGTTCATGACTCAGGAGCGCGGGGAATTGTTCATCGGCGCATCAGTCGAGGTTTATCAGGGAATGGTCGTCGGGCAAAACAGCCGCGATGAAGATCTGGACGTCAACGTGTGCAAGCAGAAGCAGTTGAGCAACATGCGCGCCGCCGGCACCGACGAAGCGCTCGTGCTCACGCCGCCGCGTGAAATGTCCCTCGAATTTGCCATGGAATATATCGGCCAGGACGAATTGGTCGAGGTGACACCGAAGTATCTGCGCCTTCGCAAGCGGCTGCTCAACCCGGACGACCGCCGGAAGGCCAAGAAGAGCGCGAAGTAATCCCGAACAGCGCCTCGCGCCTGCTCGTGCGGACTGCATGAAGATTCGGAAAAAGACCCCGAAACCTGCGCCCGCCAAGCCGCCACTTTATGTCATCGGCTATCGAGGGATGCCGCCGTCCCTCGAAGAATTGAAGGTCTGGTACGACCTCCACTATGGAGGTCCCCTGACCTGGCTGGAACCTGCCGCAGAAGGCCGTGTCAGCGCGAGCCACGGTCCCTGGCGCGCGCATGTGCTGACGAACCTGCCGAACAGCGACGCCGCACAGTGGCAGCAGGTCTTGTCCTGGGACCATCAAGAACTGGGCGCCGTCTCCCTCTCCACCGCCACGCCAAGCACCATCGCCGACACCGTGCTGGTCACCGCCCGGCTCGCCCGCGGCCTGACGTTGCTCACGCAAGGCACCGCCTTCGACGTGGCCTGCCATGACTATTTGAATCCTTCGGATTGGAATGATCGCCCGCTGGATGTCTTTATCGCCGCCGACCATATCACCGTCCAACACAACGAGACCGATGATCATTCATGCGAATGGTTCTACACACTCGGGCTCACGAAGTTTGGCTTGGACGAATTGGAAGTGATTCAGCCCCGCGGTCTTCCGGATCGAGACACGATCGCGCTCCTGCAGTGTGCGGCCGACGGGGTCTTGCGAAAAGGCCACAACCAGAAGGTCGGATGCGCAATGGATCTCCATGCCCTTGCCCAGACGATTCGATTCATCAAGCATCGCACGGCCGCGCCCACCGGCCGCATGGTAGCCTTCCGACAAATCACAACGGACCGGGCGTGACTCGCTCCCTCAGATGCCATCAAACCCCTGCGAAATCAACCAATTGCAGCTTTTCACCCGCTCTACCTAGGCCTTCTGGCCCCGTTGACAAGGTTTTTCCAGGCGTGGTACCACGAATGAGTTTGCGCAGTTCCGCAGGTCTAACCTAGGAGGATTTCAATGAGTGATGTGGCCGCAGAAATTAAAGTCGGCGATACCGCGCCGGATTTTACATTAAAGGATCAGGACCAGAAGGACGTGAAGCTGAGCGACTATCGAGGGAAGAGCAATGTGGTGCTCGCGTTCTACCCGCTCGACTGGAGCCCGGTCTGTCAGGGTGAAAACAAGTGCCTGACCGATGACTTCCCCAAGTTCCAAAGCGCCCATGCCGAACTGTTCGGCATCAGCTGCGACAGTTTCTTTTCTCACAAGGCCTGGGCCGATTCGCTCGACCTGAAGCACCGCCTCCTGTCCGACTTCAACCGCGAAGTCGTCAAGAAGTACGGTTTGTATTTTGAGCCGCTGAATTGCGGTAAGCGTGCGACGGTCATCGTCGACAAGAACGGCAAAGTGGCCTACGTCAAGGTTCAGGAAATCAAGGTGGCGCGGGAAGATAAGGACATTCTCGCCGCCCTCGCGAAACTGAGCTAAGCGCAAACGGGGACCGAGGGGAACGGGCCATGATCCAGGCCCTCCCCTCGATCATCCATCCTACATGAGGAGAGCCCATGACCGGCACCGTCCTAGATGTTCGGGATGAGAACTATAAAGAATTTACCGAGAGTGCCGGTGCGGTAGTGGCCTATGGGCTGGCCACCTGTGAACCTTGCAAGCAGTACGATCCCATTTTGGAAGCGACCGCCGCAAAATTTCCGACCATCAAGATCGGGAAGGCCAAGATGCATGTCCCCGGCCGTTGCCGCGAGATCAAGAAAGCGCATACGTTTGAGACCTATCCCACGACACACTTCTTCGCCCAGGGCAAACTGTTGCTGACTCGTGAAGGAGTCGTCGAGCCGGCCGAGCTGGCCTCGTTAATCTCCGACCATCTGCTGAAGTAGTCGTTCTGCCGGCCCGCATCCCGCCCCCGTCGCACATCTCCGTTCGCCCCTGTCAGGGACGAATACCGCCATACGCGTTGCGCCATCTCACACTTCCGGACAGAGACGCGATACAATAAGGCGTCCAGCCACTCTATCTGCATGGAATGATCGTGGATGAGCGTTCACCCGATGCGCACATGTTCTTTACTGTCGTCTGTTTGTGCCGGGCTGCTCTGGCTCATGATTCCGCAGGTCAGCAGCGGCCAGGATACCCGGCCCAGCGCCTCTCGCGCCGGCCCCACTGAATCCCGTGCCCTGCCAATTAACTCCCCCACGAGTGCTCCAATGGCCTTTATCCCTGCCGGCGAGTTCGCCATGGGAAGCGACCGCGGCCAGGACGACGAGCAGCCGGTGCACCGCGTGACTGTCAAGACGTTCTATCTGGACACGCAAGAAGTGACCGTCGCGCGGTATGCCCAATTTCTGGCTTCACAAAAGTCAGATCCACCGTTTAAATGGAATGAGGCCACCAGCGGCTCCCACGTGAACAAACCGGTGGTTGGCGTCAATTGGTATGATGCGCGCGACTACTGCCGATGGGTGGGAAGACGCTTGCCCACAGAAGCGGAATGGGAGCTGGCAGCACGGGGCACGGAGGGACGGATGTATCCCTGGGGGGACGCGCATCCCACGAGGGGGCACGCCAATGCGGGCCGGACCAAATGGCAGGGCTACGACACACTGACCCACGTCGGGCAGTTTGAATTAGGGAAGACTCCGCAGGGAGTCTACGACTTGGCCGGGAATTTGTGGGAATGGGTTGCGGATTGGTACGACGCGACCTACTACCAGTTTAGCCCGCGAGACAATCCTTCCGGCCCCTCGACAGGACCTCTCCGGGCATTGCGCGGCGGGGCCTGGAATAATGATGCCAAGACGATTCGATCCACCAACCGCGCCGGGTATGCGCCCGAGGCGCGAAGGAACGATGTCGGGTTTCGCTGCGCCAAGGATGCGCCGCCACCGAACGCGCGCTAAAAGAGGCGGGAACTAAAGGCCGGCGATTCGAGCTGCCGCATGGCCTGGTTCACTGCTGCCGGTCGATCTGAGGAGCGCAATCGGATCTTAAAGACCACGCGGCGGCTTTTGTCCCGGTCGAGCACCCGCGACTGACCTACCACCAGATCCTGCCGACCTCGTCCACTGGCCGATGTTTTTTCATGGAAGCAGCGATAGGCCCAGGGCGCCGAATCTTTGATGACCTCGAGCCCTTTGACCATGACGTTCAGTGATCGTTCCTGGCTGAGCTTTAGATTGTAAATATCCGAACCGCGATCGTCGGTATGCCCTTCGATGACCAGCGAGTCGATGCGATCACGCATGGCGCCGCAGAGAAGCGCCGCGTAGGTCGGCATCGCTTCCACCAGAAATTGATCCGCGACCGACGAAAGCGTGCCTTTCCCGAACTCGAAGTTCAGCAAGGCATCGGGCACGACGATGCGTACCACATTGGGATCGGCGGGGTCGGCATCCAGCGACAGATCGAACCGCTGGAAGTGGTCGCGAAGGACTCCCTTCAGATCTTCCGTTGTGCTTGTCACGGCATTCCGCTCAGGTTCCTGTACGGGGACCTTCACCTTCGCTTGCACGTCGGTTTCAGACACCTTCGTCACGTAGGCGCTGAACAGCAAAATAAAAATGACGGCCAGCGACGTCATCAAGTCTGTGATCCCGATCGTGAGCACCGAAGCTTGTTCCGAAGATCCCGGCGAATGATTGGCGCGCATATCAGGCGGCCCCCTTCATCGAGGCCCCTTGTCGCCAGTTCGCAAACCATCGCAACCCGAGCATGCTGTCATCAGACTCGACCTCCTGTTGGATATCCTGCGTCGCCTCCGCAGTCGGCACCTCCTCCAACGATTCGAGATCAAACTGATCCGACACCTCTTTGACGCTTCGATCCTGCTTCAGTTCTTCGACCGATCGAGCAAGTGTCTGAATCGCCTGATTCAATTCTTGAATCGGCGCGGCCATAGTCTGCTGCATCACCCGAGAGAGTTCTTCCGCCAAACGATCCGAAGATCCTGCACGTCCTCCCTGGTCACGCCTGCTCAGCACCTCGACCGCCTCCCTCAGGGCGGCCACCGTAGGACTCAGTCGATCACTCAGGCTTCCCGCCAGACGATCACCGAGGTCGCCTGGCACCGCACCCACTGCGGCAGAAGCTTGCTTTGGCCCTCCACCCGGGCTGAAGTTTTCCAGCATCTGTTCTATGGTCTTACGGGGAAACAACTCGTCCACCACCGTGACAAATTGCTGCTGCGTGGTCGCCAATCGATGCATGGCCGACTTCTCCAGCAACACAAACAGGTTGGCACAGAGCAATCCCACAATCGACGTCAAAAACTTTCCCGCCAGACCGTTGATCAATCCCTGAATCCCGACGATGTGGGAACCGTCTGCATGCAGCTTACTTAAACCGATCAGGATCGCTAAAAACGTGAGCAGCAAGCCGCCGCCCGTGATGAGCGAAGGGAACTGATGATAAAATGAGAGATTGAGGCGGCTGTTCAGCAGGTCGCGCGGGAAAAATTCGGCCGCCGTTCGCGTGGCAAAAACTTTCGGCTCGATAAACCAGGCCGTCCGTTCGACGACGAAGGTCTTGCGAAAGTGCAACCAGGCCTGTTCGAGGCGCGGCTCCCGGCGCATCGCCTTGTCCAGCGCATGGAGATCGTCAAGATCGACTCGGTCGGGTTGCCCGCCGGCTTGATGAGGGACTTTCTTCACATCGCTCAAACTCGGCACCGTCAACCACTCGTTCTGAAGACTCTTTCGACTGGCAGCGAGGCCCGTCAAAGTGGGCCAGACGCGCATATAACAGGTCTGCACGCTGGAAATGGCCGTTGAGAGCCGGCCCGCGTGCCACAGGAACAAGGCGATCAGTCCCCCAGACCCGAGCCAGCTCAACATCGGGCTATGGAGCTCTCCCAAGAGCGTCACGTCCTGGCTGAAAAATTCCCACAACGACATCATCGCTCAGCACCTCCGGCTCGAAACACGCACCGCCGACCTACTTCAGGCCCTGTTCGGTATCAAGTTTCGGGCCAGGATGCCTGCACAAAGAAACCCTGAGAACGTTGGGAATTTGATCTGTCTGCTTCTCTCAGGAGACGCGACTCGGCAAGAATTGCCGACCTGATGAATCTTTTTGCAGTCTTCGCTGTCTCTTAGCTGCCTTCGTCGACCGACGGGCCAAGTCCTGGCTGTGCCCGCAACAGATCATGACGGGTGATGGATCGAACCACCTTGCCGTCTTGCACCACGGGAAGGATTTGAAATCCCATTTCGAACATTCGTGCGACACAACTCAACGACGTATCCTCTTTGACTCCCACAAATGCTGAATTCAGGATATCTCCCGCCCGCGCTTGCTTCAGATCCATGTCCTTATCGATGGCGCGAATCACATCTCCCTCATTGATGAACCCGAGGAATTCATAGTCTTCTCCGACCACGGGCGCCCCACCGACATGACTGGTCACCATTTCAATCGCCACATCCATGGCGCTGTCCTCTGGCTTGAATTGCCGGATCGCGGTTCAGACAATATCTCCCACCACTTGATAGCCCTCCGCCGGATTGCCTGCCACACCGGTCACAACGTTCATGATCGCCTCCCTTGTTGTTCAGACGCATCGCCGCTCCGGCAATGTAAAACCTTTCATCCGAGCCTCGACACTGGGAAGATCCCCATGCGCCGCCACCGTGACTCGACGATGATAGATTTCAGCATCCATGCTGTGTCATGAATAGAGACAGGGAAACTCTTTTCATACCGGACACGCGTGAAGGCATGACCATCCCCTGGACCACCGCGCTCCAAGTTGCCAGAAAGCTTTTGCCGGTGGTCATCGAGAAGGCTCCTGAGCTGATCAAGACTTTCGAACGGTTTCGCGGGGCTCCCCCGGTGGCGGAGCCCTCCTCTGCCGATCCGACGCTGTCTACACTTCAGCTACAGATCGATGCGCATCAGCGGACCATTGGGCTGCAAGCCGACACCATTGTCGAGCTCCGTCGCACAGTGAGCACCTTACAGCGCGCGCTGACCCTCGCCAGGACGTTGCTTGCCGCCACGATTTTGCTGGGCGTGGCTACCATCGCCTACCTTCTTCTCCGCCCCTAAGATGTATTCGATGAGCGATTTTGAGGTCCACGCCGGAACTCTGGCTGAGCATTGGCTCTCACCGCATCCGAGCAGGGATGCGGAAGAGAGATTGGACGAACGGGAGTGCCTCAGCCGGCGTATTCGTATGAGAGGTCGCGGGTTTGAACGAGTTTCACGAGTTGAAGGCGACCGGTAGGAACCGCCGATACAATGCGATCCCAGACGGCTTTGGCAAGATATTCTCCCGTAACGGACGGAGTCGCTAACACCATGCGAAGATCCCGCCCTTCGAACGGAACCAACACGCGTTCCTTCAACAGCCGGTCAAGCGCGACGATATCGGTCACCATCCCGGTCTCGGAGTGAATCGGCCCATGCACGGACACAAAGAGGTCCCAGGTATGGCCTCGATGTCCCTCGTGCACGGCAGTAAATGAGTAGCGCCGGGTGACCGACGCGACATCCAGTCCAGCCTCTGCCGTGAGGTCGGCACAGAGGTCCTCATCCTCATAGAGAGACAGCCGCTGGAGCGTGCCGATGTCGTGCTGAGCTTGGAGTTTGTCCCAGAGCACACGCGCCAGGTTTTCGGACGTCGGAATCTGGTGATTGAAGTAGGACAAATCTAAATTCAGGTGCTTGTGATCGAACTCCTCCAGCACCTGGAGCAACACACGCTTCAGATCGAAGAGGTTGACCACCATGCCGGTTCGCGGATCGACCTCGCCCGCGACGGTCACTTCCAGCATATAGTTATGCCCGTGCCCAGGATCGTTATTGCACGCACCGAAGGTGGCCCGGTTCTTTTCGGTATCCCACTCCGGCTTGTGATAACGGTGGGAGGCGCAAAACTCGATGCGCTTATTTAATAGAACGGAAGCCATACGTGCCCAGGTAGACGTTGTGAATGTGACGTGCTGCGTGCCGCTGATTATAGTTGAATACCACCTTAAAACTGACAACTAAAAACTCGACACCTATGCCAGGAGGTCAGACAACCACTCCTGCCTCATCGCCCATGGCACCTCGGTGTCCGCTTCATATCCCGCATGGCGAACAGAGAGCGCCACACGCACGGCCGGATCGGCCAAAGCCGTGACCATGGCAGGAGTTGGACGAAAGCGGACAAAATGTACCGCACTGATCTTCGTCTCATGGCTGTGCCCGCCTTCGAACTCGCCGTACACGACCTCGCCTCCGGCTCGCAGACCGAGTTTCTGGCCATGATCCAGCCCCATAAACAGATCCAGCCACTGTTTCATCGTCTCAGCCTCAGTGAGCTCGATCAACAGGGTCGCGCTCAATTCACCGGAGCCCGGCAGCAGGGCATTGTAGACGTCGAGTTCATCCTGCACTTTCTTCGGATCGACGATGCGCTCCACGCGGATCATTTCCTGGATTTGGAAACGTACCGTGTCTCGATTCTCGAAGACCATGGTGATCTTCTCGCCGACCCCGATCCGCCGGCGACGCTTGAGGTTGATAATAGTCTGCCGGTACGCCTCGCGCTGCCGCTCGTACTCGTCAGAGGAAATCAGATCCTGCTGCGTAAGCTTGTTCATGATTCGGTCCGGCCGAAGCTCGATAGGTTATGACGCCTGCGGATCTCTGGGCAACCCGTAGGCATCGCGTACCACTTGAATGGGATGCTGTGCCGCCTTCCCGCCGACATGGGCTCGAGCGCCGGCTTGATCCAATTGAAGGCCTGCCAGCGGACAATCGGATGCCACGAGATCAGCGGGGACCTGCTCGACCAGGCGTACGGCCTTCTGCGCAATCTTCATCGAGAGCGGGAAGAATTCTGTTTTGGCCGACCATGAACCATCATGGCCGGAGCATTTTTCAATCACCTCGACCTGCGCCCCGGCGCATTCCATCAACTCCTTCGACTTGAAGCCGATGTTTTGGTCTCGCAAGTGACAAGGGATCTGATAGGCCACCCGTCCAGGCTTCTGTATAAAATCCGTCACCAGTCCGCCCTCTCGCTTGAGCTTCATGAGGTACTCACAGACATCGTAGGTGCGCGCAGCAACCCTTGTGGCATCATCCCCTGAAACGAGATTGGCATACTCGCGTTTCACCATGAGACTGCAGCTGGGAGTGGGAATCACGACATCATAGCCTTGATCGACCCACGGTTTCAGCGATGCGATCGTGCGTTCTGCCGCCTTCACCATGGCCGCCGTATCACCGGTATCGAAGGATGGCATACCGCAACACGACTGGTCCGGCAACACCACGTGAATGCCGTTCTTTTCCAGCACTTGCACCGTTGCCTTGCCAACATCGGTCGCCTGATAGTTGACGAGGCAGCTGGCAAACAAGGCGACCTTTTTGCCTGTCGCCGCTGTATTCTTGGACGACCGTCTGCCCCACCAACGCGTGAACGTTTCCTGTTGATAGTGCAGCACCTCTCGTTCCTGATGCACGCCCATCACCGTTTGCATGAGGCGTCTCAACCACCGCTGCCCCAATCCCCAGTTGACCAGCGGCGCAAGGCCACTGTTGAGTCGTCCCAACAGGTCGGTTCTGGTCAATAGCCAATCGTGCCATCGAATCCCCCGCTCAGCGGCCAGACGCTTTTTCCACACGGCCATCAGAAGCGGAAAATCGATGGCGTATTGATGCGGCGGCGTGTAGGGGCAATGGTTGTAGCAGAGTTTGCAATAGTAGCATTCGTCGACCACTCGATGGTGATCGGCCGGCGTGAACTTCGTCACATCACTCTCATACTCATCGATCCGGTCGAGGAGGGTGTTGAAGGAGGGACAGAGATTAAAGCAGCGGCGGCACCCGTCGCAGACATCGTAGATCCGCAACGTTTCCTGTTCGAGGGTGGCCGGATCAATCGGCTGGAGAAGACGAAGTTCCTTCACGGAGAGGCATTCCTTCTGACGCTGGCCAGGCAATCTGGACACGGAGGTGAGGCGGAATGTTCCGCCTCACCCGATCATGATACGCCTAAGCCAGGCCGTGAGGCTGTTACTGCTTCAGGCTGTCGAGGCCCTTGGTAAACCGATTGGCATGGGATCGCTCGGCCTTGGCCAACGTCTCGAACCATTCCGCCAATTCCGAGAACCCTTCGTCACGCGCCGTCTTGGCCATCCCCGGATACATCTGGGTGTATTCGTAGGTTTCACCTTCGATGGCAGATTTCAAGTTGGCTTCGGTGTTTCCAATCGGCACGCCGGTGGCGGGATCGCCGACTTCTTTGAGGAAATCCAAATGTCCGAAGGCGTGGCCGGTTTCGGCCTCGGACGTGTCGCGGAAGAGTCCCCCGACATCGGGATACCCTTCGATATCGGCTCGGCGCGCAAAATACAGATACCGGCGATTGGCTTGCGACTCGCCGGCAAAGGCGTGCTTCAGGTTCTCATGACTCTTGGTGCCCTTCAAACTGTTTCCCATACGGTCCTCCTTCGATAAATAACACGGCTTACCTGCGACGTGGGGACACGTTGCGGTGAACCTCCTGACAACTCACACAGTATCCATGAAACTCGACTCGATGCCCCAAGACATCAAATCCTCTCGCCTGCCCACTCGACAGGTGTAATCGATTCAATTCCTCATCCATCACATCCATAATCTGGCCGCATGCCAGGCAGATAAGATGGTGATGCATACTCACGTTCCCGTCATACCGCGCCATGTCATGACCCACGTTGACTTCCCGAACCAACCCCGCGTTTCGCAAGACGCTCAGCGTGTAGTACACGGTATTGCGTGACATCATCGGCTGCTGACGCTTGACTATCCGATACAGATCATCGGCACTCGGATGACTGGTGGTCTCCACCAACGCCGCGTAAATAGCTGCACGCTGGCGGGTGAGACGTACGTCGTGCCGGCGAAAACGGGCTTCAATGTCCTGGAGATCGAGTTTCATGCCATTGGCCACTAGACAGGAATGATTCCTACATAGCATGGAGGTCAGTCGCACAGCAAGACGGAAGGAGCCCCTTTCCGATCTCCGCAATCGTCTGACGCTATATGAAAAAGGGGAACGTGCGAAACGGGGCTGGTTCTTCAGATCAAGGGAAAAGTCGCACTGGCACAAGGGGAACCAATAACGAATCGGCAGAGTAGCTCATAGCTACGGCACCTGATAACGGGGCAACTCGGCCGTCATGTCGGCAAGGCATTTATAGGCTTGGTCTTTCGCCGAAAGAAGTGGGGCCGTGATGGGCCAGGCAATCGCCAATTTCGGGTCGTTCCAGATGATCCCCCTTTCATCCGGCGGAGAGTACACATCCGTGCACTTATACAGAAAGCCGGCTTCTTCGCTGAGCACGCAAAACCCATGCGCGAAGCCCGGCGGGATGTAGAGCTGCCGCATGTTCGTCTCAGACAATTCTACCCCGTACGACTGTCCAAACGTCGGGGAACCTTGTCGAATGTCGACTGCCACGTCATACACCGTCCCTTTCACCACCATGACCAGTTTTCCCTGGGGCCGGGCCAATTGGTAGTGGAGGCCTCTCAACGTGCCGCGGACAGACCAGGAAAAGTTATCCTGCACGAAGGGCTTTGTGATTCCTGCCGCTCCATATCGCGACTCACGAAAGATTTCTACAAACTTTCCACGCGCATCCCCGAAGACATCCGGCTCGATCTGGAACAGGCCGCTGAGCGGCGTCGGTGTAATCTGCATGGCCCCTCCTGGATGGAATCACGATACCCAGGCGCATCATACCCTCTTCTTCTCATGGGGAAAAGCTGATCACGAATCGCAAGCGCAGGGATCCGCGCAGAAAGAAACCAACGCAGCTAGTTGCGGCCCGAAGGATCGGATGTGGGGGGAGTATCCGGATAGAGTTTCTGCAGCCGATCGATCAACGGTTCTGCGGCAGGACTGCTGGAGCGCGTGGGATTGCTGGGCGGATGATCCCACGTCAGCGTCGAAATGCCCGCCTCCGCAAAAAGCTGTCGAATCGTCGCAACCAGGGCATCCAGCGTGAGCTCTGTGCCGGATCGCAAATCCAGCACCCGTTCCCGCTCATTGGTCGGAGGAGGATCCGTGCTGACCAGCGCCCAACAGGCATCAAACACCTTGCGCCGGAGGTCTACCGGCACGTTCAGCGTTTCAAGACCTGAGGTGCATAAGGCCGAGACGACCAGCACAAATTGAAGGTCGGGCATTCCCGGGCGCTGGATATTGAGGGATTGCATAATGGTAATATTAGTCGCGGCCGCGAGGGGGAGTCAATTTGCATTCCCGCCACGGCGGCGCACTGAGAACCGGGTGCCTATCATCAAGAGGATACGCGTCGCATGATTACGATTACGCTGATGGGACAACTGCAAACGACAGATGGTGAACGGGACCTGGCCTGCGAACTACCCGCTCCCGTCACGGTGCGACAGGTGATTCAGCGCCAGGGCCGCGGCCTTCGCCACATGCTGCAACTCTTGCGGGAGAAAAAAGTACTCGTGACGATCAACAAACGCATCGCCAGCGAAGATTCTATGGTGCAGGATGGAGATGCAGTGCGTTTCGTGGGGCATGACGGCGCCGGGGGAAGCGGATTGGCCCCGTCATTCTAAGACACACGGGTCACCACGACAGGCCCGTCTGGATCGATTGCGGATAATACAAGGGCCGGTGCCTTACAGACAGCACCGGCCCTGGCTCGAAAGAGGAACGAGGTGTATTACTTCTTTCCGAGGATCGAATCTTTGGCCATCTTCGCGACCCGGAACTTCACCACGCGCTTGGCGGGAATCTTGATGGGCTCACCGGTCTGCGGATTCCGGCCCATGCGCGCCTTCCGATTGGCGAGCACCAGCTTCCCGATGCCGGGAACCACGAAAGCATTCTTTGCTTCGCGATAGGCAAGGGCGGCGAAATCGTCCAGAAATTGGACCGCCGTTTTCTTCGTAATTCCCGCCTTTCCAGCAAGATGGTCAGCAATCTGCGATTTGGTCATCGACTTGGCCATGCGTTCCTCCCTTTGAACAACGAATGAAAGTGAACTGACGTGTGCGGTCTGCGATCTATAAACTCGTACGTACAGAGGTGGAGCCGGAAATCTGCGCGTGGTCTGCAGAATCAGTCCGAAAACAGGGCGAGAGTGTATCCAAAGCCCCAGGGGCTGTCAAGAGCCGACCGATGGAAACATGCGGCCCAGACTGGCGACACGCGCCTTTGACGCCCTTGCGCGTCAAGCAGATCACAGAGTAGAGTACACGGACGCGTCGTTGCTTAGCGTCACACTCAGGAACAAGAGGCGTCTTCATGGCCAAAGAACTCCCGATTCTCCCCTCGAATGCCCAACCTGCGGAAGGCACCGCCCCTGAAGCGGTGATCTACTCACGGGTCTTTTGTAAAAACGAGAATGCCCCTCCGCTTCGGTTGCTGGTGGAGTTTTTACAGTCGCGCGGGCAATCGCCGATCCTTCCGCCAGACATGGACGACTCGATGCTGGATGAATGGGCATGGGTTCAGGTGATCCTCGGCTATGCACGCGACCGTAAGCCAATCCAGGTGTTTTGCATCCGCGACCGCGGGACCTATCAGGACCTGTTCGAACAGGAGCAGAAACTGTTTCGAGAGGATCTGTCCTCCCATGACGACCTGGAAGCCAGCCTTGCGCAAGAACATGTCACACGCGCGCGCTTTATCCTCACCACACGCATGATTGAAGCCGACGTCACGGAGGAAGGCTACGATTTCAACGGCTGGATCTTGGAGTTTTTCCAGGAACACTGTAACGGGATCGTGCAGATCGATCAGCAGGGGTTTTTCTCTCCGAAGGGAGAACTCATCGTCGATCTCTCCCTGCCTGAAGAGTAACCTGATGGGGACCGATGCACCAGCCCCTGCCGCTCTTTCAACAAGCCTCGCACTGGTTCCGACGGGCTCAGGCTTCGCTGCTTGACGCCCTCCCCTGCAGTCAAGGCTGCTGCGAGTGCTGTATCGGCATCTTTCCCATTACTCAGCTCGATGTCCTGGAATTGCACCGGGGCCTCAGACAGTTACCCCCCGACAATAGAACCGCCATCGTCACGCGCGCGCGAGAGCAGATCGCCGCCCTCGAACTGGCATATCCGGACCTTCGTTCCACGCCAAACCTTGACGAGTGGGAAGACAGCCGCCTCGATGCCATAGCGGAACGCTTTGCGGACCTTCCCTGCCCCGCCCTGGCGACAGGCGGACGTTGCAGCATCTATGCATTCAGGCCCATCACCTGCCGCACGATGGGTGTTCCGGTCGAATCAGAAGGAATGGTCCATGGGGCTTGCAGGGTACAGACCGCCATACCGATTATCCGGCCCTCCCCTAGCGTAAGAACCGAGCATGACCGATTGGCCGAGGACGAGGCAGTGGCGTTGTCGATCCTACGACAGGTTCAACCGGAGGCGGGTGACGAACGGTTCCTTCCCTATGGATTCGTCTAGATCGTGCATCAACTCCCTAGACAGAAACAGAAACGCTATGCTAAGGTGCCTGGTCTGATCGACGGGAGCGCCTGTAGCTCAGCTGGATAGAGCATCAGCCTCCGGAGCTGAGGGCCACAGGTTCAAATCCTGTCAGGCGCACCAAAAAATCAAGCGGTTGTGCGAAGCTCGTCAGCGCCGTCGGTTGGTCACTCCCAGTTTTACTCCCGGTTGCCATTTCTGCCTG
>JADYYH010000012.1 GCA_020853775.1 Nitrospira sp. | reverse complement strand
GGCCCAGAGGGTGTCGTCGGCCGTCGGCGGTGTGGAGCGGCGACCGACCAACCGGCGCATCCCTCGTGACAAGGCCCCGGCCAGGGACCCGTCCTGCGCGTGCGTCACGCCCAGCCGATACCGCTTGGATAGCCCCTCGACCTGGAGTGCAGTACCGCTCATCTAAATCACATCGGCGAAGGTCCGCTCCACCCTCCTAAAAAACATCACTCCTCCAATCAGTAGTGACGCCACGACACCCAGACTCGCGCTGACCATGGCCCAATCAGGAGAGGCGTTGCTGAACAATGCCCATCGGAATCCTTCAATAACTCCAGCCATGGGATTGAGGCCATAAAACCACCGAACAGATTCCGGCACCAAAGACGCCGGGTAGAGCACAGGCGAGGCAAACATCCATAACTGAGTCATCAATGGAACAATTGAAGCCACGTCTCTGTATTTAACATTCAATGCTGAAAGCCATAGACTCACCGACAGAGCCGTAAGCAGAGCGACAGCCACAAACAATGGAAGGAACACCAGAGTCCACTGAGGAGCCACCTGGTACCACACCATCATGCCAATGAGTATGAGAAATCCTATGGCAAAATCGACAAGGTTGATAAATGTTGCAGCGATCGGAATAATTAAACGGGGGAAATAGACTTTTTTGATGAGACCACCCTCTGTGACCACACTCAACGTACTACGTTCGAGACTTCTGGCAAACAGAGACCACGGAAGAATGGCAGCAAAGGCAAAGAGCGGATAGGGCAGTCCATCGGATGGCACTTTGGCCAAATAGCTAAACACGAGGGTAAAGATCAGGGTGCTCAGGAGGGGCTGCATAAGCGCCCAACCGGCGCCGATGGCAGTTTGGGCGTAACGTGTTTTAAGGTCTCTCCACGCCAGAAAGTAAAATAGTTCGCGCGCGGCCCAGAGTTCGCGCCAACCGACATGCACATATCCTGTTCGTGGTTCAATCACTAAGGCGCAAGAATCCTCTTGCGCTACAGCCGATTCCATTCGTACTCCCAATTGCAAGACCCATCTACTACCCGCAGAGCACCTCGCACATACAATCCTTCAATTCCCATAGTCCAAACATTCACAGCTAAGCCAGGACACAATGGTGTTACGTGAGGGCGCGTAAATACTTAACAACAATGCTCTCACTATAAGAGTAGCACAGTAGGTCAAAAACGGGGTCTTGCCTGGCGGAACGAGTTAACTGCCATGGCCTTGGCCATACTCACAGACTCTTGGCAGGCAAGCGACCTATCAAACTGCTGTATACAGGCTTGATGAGAAGACCACCAACCAGAAATCAGCCAAAGTAGGAGTAAACGGACAGGAAGTCCTCCTGGCATCAACCGAAGGACGGCCCATTACCAATGCCCCAACGCTGGGTGACCTTCCCCCAATTCCGTGGACACCTGGTTAAGCCACAGCCGTCCTCGCTTCGAACTCGGCCGGGGAGTCATAGCCGAGGGTTGAGTGCCGGCGCTTCCGATTATAGAACACCTCGATGTATTCAAAGATATCCTGCGTCGCCTCTTCACGAGTTGCGTAGCGCCGATGGTACACAAGCTCACGCTTGAGTGTCCCGAAGAAGCTTTCGACGCAGGCGTTGTCCCAACAATTCCCTTTGCGGCTCATGCTGGCCGTGATGCCGTGCGTGGTGAGCACCTGCTGGTACGGCCGTGCGGCATATTGACTCCCCCGATCGGAGTGATGGAGGAGTCCGGCTTGGGGCTGCCGGGTTGTGAGTGCCATGCGAAGTGCCTGCTCGGTTAAGTCCCCAGTCACGCGCGGGCCCATCGCCCAGCCGACCACTGCGCGCGAGTACAAATCCAGCAGCACGGCCAGATACAGCCAGCCCTCTGTGGTCCACACATAGGTGAGGTCCCCGGCCCAGACTCGATTCGGTGCCTCAACCGTGAACTGGCGATCGAGCGTGTTGGCCGCCACAGGGAACCGATGCTGGGACTGGGTGGTGGCCCGCCACTTCTTCACCGTCTTGGCTCGAATGCCGTCCTGGCGCATCAGCCGGGCGACGCGATGCTCGCCAATGCGATGTCCCTGCTTGAGTAGCGCATCCCAGATACTGGGACTGCCGTAGGTTTCGCGGGACTCTCGATGGATCACCCGGATGGCTGAGAGCACAGTCCGGGCCGCCACCGACCGGGCACTCTCAGGCCGTGAGCGCCACGCGTAATAGCCTGCCGCCGAGACCGCGAGGGCGCGGCACATCAGCCGGATCGGATAGCGACGGTTCTGTTCCTGGATCGCGCGGTATCTCATTGGGATTCCCTCGCGAAGAACGCCGCCGCACGTTTTAAAAAATCCCGCTCCTGCCGCAACGTCTCGTTCTCTCGTCGGAGCCGTGTCAGTTCGTCCTGCTCGGCTCGCACCGCCTGGCGCGTGCGCCCCTGGGATTCGGCCTGCTGCTGTTCGCTCCGCCAGCGATACAGCACATTGTCAGAAATCCCGAGCTCCCGCGCCACCTGGGCCACCGGCCGACCCGATTCCCGTGTGAGCCGGACGGCCTCGACCTTGAATGCGTCGGTAAAGTGACGTCGTGTTGTGGTTGCCATGTTGCCCTCCAATTTCATGATTCTCCCACTTAGGGAGGTGTCTGTGAAATCAGGGGAGGGTCAGGGGCTCGACAAGCGAAAACAACGCAGGCTCCTCATACTCAACTAGCAGGAGAAAGCTAAAAGATAGTGCGCCTACGGTTCTATCACCAGGATTTTGCGCAAGCACAAGATCGAAGCTTCGACCTTAGTTCAAACATGCAGACGAGCTGGTTGCACCCATTGATGCATTTCCTACCACGGACGGAGCCGTCAAATTTCCTCTAGGCGTCTGTTCGATTTGTGGGAACACATGTCGGATTGGTTGAAAGGAAAAATCCTGAAGCAGTGCCCGCATTCGTGCTTCTGTCTTATGAAGATTCAAATAGTGTCGTATTCTGGATACCATTGATCCTTCCATTCTTGGCTGATCTGGGTCAAATTCCCATGGATGCATATACATCACCAAGGGACAGCCTTCACCTTCCAATTTACGCAGGAGAGCCCGTAGAAGCGGATAGGGGTAGAGACGAAAGTATCCGCCACCGGCCACAGGCAATCTCACGCCAAAACATTTGACAGTGGAAGGCGGCACTTCCCACAAAAGTCCTGCCGGAGTCGACAACTGGTGCAGGTGCGGAATTGCTGATGGCATTCCGTAACGATCATGCACTACAGGAAAAATGCTTGAGTCGTAGGCATACCCTTCTTCTACAAGAATTTGAACAGCCCACATCGTATCTTTGGTGATGGAAAAACTAGGCGCACGATAGCCAAGCACCGGCTGCTGAAGGATGCTTTCGAGAATACCTTTGGCTTTTCGAATGTCTTCTCGAAACGCAATTTGAGTTTGTGCAGTGATGAGCTCATGAGCATATCCGTGCGAGGCAACTTCATGGCCTGCGGACGCTATGCTTCTTACCAAAGCAGGATATCGCTCTGCCACCCAGCCGAGAACAAAAAATGTGGCATGAACACCTCTTTGTGCCAATAGGCCTAACAGTTTTTCCGTATTGTTCTCCACACGACTATCGAATTGTTCCCAGTGTCTCCGTCTCATCGGAGATTCGAAAGCTGACACTTGAAAATGTTCCTCCACGTCGAACGATAAAGAATGTTTCACAATTGAGCCAGGCATAGATTCCTTTACCGCGCACCTTCGCCCATCAACATGACTTTAACTGTGTGAATAACAATTCGCAGATCCAAGGCTAGCGATAAATTCTTCACATAGAACAGATCATATTGCAATTTGACGTGTGAATCCTCTTTCGACGCACCGTAACGAAAACGTGTTTGCGCCCATCCAGTGATTCCCGGACGAACCGTGTGCCTTAAATCGTAATACGGTATGGTATTTCTTAACTCCTGAACAAATACCGGACGCTCAGGCCTTGGACCAACCAGACTCATCTCTCCCTTCAGAACATTAATCAACTGAGGGAGTTCATCCAGTCTCCACTTTCGAATCCACCGCCCCACCCTAGACACGCGGGGGTCTTCGCTCGATGCCCATCGTGCGCCACTCTGCTCCGCATCCTGGCGCATCGATCTGAATTTCCAAATCATATAGGGGCGACCCCGTAACCCAACTCGCATTTGCCGATAAAACACAGGGCCGGATGAATCCACCTTGATAAGGACCGCCAACACGACGACAAGCGGCAACAACGCCACCATCCCAATAATTGCGACGACAACATCGAGAGCGCGCTTCAAAAGCATGGTGACCAATCGGCGGCGGAATCCGGTCGAGAAAATAAGCGCGCTAGGCTTTAGGTGGTCAATTGAAAGACGACCGGATTCTTCCTCGTACAGATAATGGCCATCGACCACATCACGGCCCATAGCCTTCATGTCTAAAAGTGTCTGAACCGGTAACACTGCGCGGCGATCTTCTAGGCAGACTGCAACGGTATGAACCTGATAGCGCTCCGCAATCTCAAAGAGTTGATCATACGTACCAATGATGCTGGGATTCACCAAACGCTCACCCACACGACTGGCATCTTTATCAAGGAACCCTACCACTTCTGTGAAGCCGGTACGCTTTGAAAGTAATGTCTGGCAGAGATCTCTGGCAAGCGGTCCAACACCAAGGATCAACACTCGACGTGTGAACTTTGGAAAACTAACGGACACGGAAACAATCGGCTGTTGAGTAGCCAAAGGCTCCAAGCTAATCTCTTGTTCGGACTTACTTGAGCTGTTCATGATGGGCTTCGCGATAGTATGCTTGCTGCATATAGTAGGGAGTTGTGTGAGCGTCTAACCCATTTAATATGATCCCAACATTTGCGGTGTCACCGATAGCCTTTAGTGCTTTTTGCACAATATCTCGACCCGTCATGCTTGCTTTGACGACATAGGCGAGAAGATCGCCCATACTCGCCAGGACCTGCATATCGGCCAGAGGCAAAACCGGCGGCGCGTCGATGATCACATAGTCAAACCTCTCTTTGAGGTCTGTAATCAAATCCGCCAATTGATGCATCTTTGAGAGCGCGAGCGGATTATCTCCGACCGAACCCGCAGGAAGAATCCATGGGCCCGATTCACCGAGCCGTTGAATACAATCCTCCACAACTTTCGTGCCCCGCAAGACTTCCACCAAACCCGGATGCTGCCACACTCCTGCGTAAATATGCTGCATCGGCCGCTTGAGATCACAATCGATCACAATCGTTCGACGGTCGAGATCTTTGGCGAGAACATAGCCCAAATTAAGCGCGGTGGAGGACTTTCCCTCACCCATTACTGCGCTGGTTACAACAATGGCCGTACTTTTCCGGTCACCGGTCATTAATTCAAGACGAGTTGCTGCCACTCGATACTGCTCAGCTACGAATGAAAGGGGGCGCCACATCGAGACTAACTCCAGCCCTGGAGTCGGACTGTGTAATTGCCCATTTTGGCCCTTACTTCGACTAGTTATAGCCGTAAGGCTACCGGCCACAGGATCCTCACCACCTTTTTGGGTACTACCTGACAGCAATAATGAGGATGTACGGCTTTTTCCAGAAAGCGTACGAACCGTCTGCATTGATCCCCCGAAGGCACTTTCATAGAGGGGGATCGACGCAATTACAGGAAGCCCTAAAGTAACCTCAACTTCCTCAGCAGATCGGAATCCTCGTCCCATGAGTTCCAGACCTACCGCGCCTCCGAATCCCAACGCACAGCCCAATACAAGGCCAGCCGCCATAATAATTGGAATATTGGGGACAACTGGGACAACGGGCGTATAGGCAGGATCCACGATGCTGAACTTGGCACCTTTGCGTCCCTGCGCCAAACTCTTTTGCATGCCGGCACTGAGCTTTTTATCTAACAGTGACTGGTAATTTTTCTGAAGATTTTCATAATCTCGCTCGAGCGTCTTGAGCTTCTGCTCCCTTTCGGGAGTATGCTCCACTCTGCGCTCGTACTGAGCAATCTCACTCGAAATATGCGCCTGGCGACGCTTGACCCCATCCAATTCAATGACGATATCCTCTCTCTGTTTCAACAGGTCCGCATGATACGGATCAATCGCCTTTCGCCTAGGTTTTTTGGTTGCGATTGGCTCATCCACTTCGTCACTCTCAGGCAACAAGTCTCGATATTGAGCTGACGTCATTTCCTTGAGTTTTCGAATCTCTTCCTTGACCTGCACTAGGTCAGGATATGTCTCTTTATAAGTGGATGAGAGCTCAACTAAGCGTCGTTCCAGTTCCTTGATTCTCCCAAGCCGCGGATCTTTATGACGCTTGCTTGTACCACCAAGGGAGGAGTCACTGCCGATTTCCCCGGTCTCCTCATAATCCTTAATAGATTTGTCAATCTGGACTAAGCGACTCGCCAAGCTCTGCGATTGTTCACTTTGCGAGCGCATATCCTCTTGCAGCCGATCTAGCTTACGAAGGTTAGCATCTATTTGCTGAGGAAGCTCCCCCAGATGCAGTTGTTTGAACTCTGAAATAATCTTTTCCTTTGCCTCCAACTCGGACTTTGCATGCTTCATTTCAAGCCCGAGGAAATCTTCCGCCGCCTCTACACCTCGCTCCCTATCCTTGAGCGTTTCTTCGATGAAGAGATCGCTGAGTCGTGATGTCACATCTCGGGCAATAATCGGGTCTTCATTGGAAAACGAGAGAGTGATGAACAACTTGTCCTTGGTTGGCTCGACCTTAATAGATCCACGCATTGCTCGAACTGCATTTTCTGATTCTGCACTATCAGGACGCTCTTTTTCATATCCAAACAGGCCGAACTCCCCGGCAATCTGCCCGAGCGTCTTTCGCCCCATCACAAATTGCCGGACCTCCATCACACGGTCATCAAGAGTGGGGGCGTATCCCATCCCTGCAGGATTGGGCCCACTCACTATTGACTCCTCGATCTTCGCGCCTTCAAACCACATCTTTGTTGCCGACTGGTATATCTTCGGCATCAACGCGCACATCGCGCCAGCAATACTTAGCGATACCAGAATCGCAGAAATCACCAGCCACTTTCGACTGACAACTGCTCGCCAATAATCCTCTGGAGACAAGGTGCGCGTGTTCATTTCTTTGTATCCACTCCTCCTGATCCAGACTTGCCAGCTCCTGCATCGACAGACGAAGAAGCCCCAGAAGCACCTTCCCAAAAAGCGCCGGAACGGAAGAAATCACCACGCGGAGCGTAGGCATATGTGAATCCCAAGAGTATGACATGCTTGGAAAATCCAAAATCTGCCGCGTTAAGACCACTACTTTGAATATCAAACATCAGCCATTGATGGCTGAGCCTCGCCGTAAATGTGGGGGTAATAAGGTAATTTAAGGACACCGTCGTACCGTAGGTCGTAAAAGTCGTGCCGATAGCATCGGAGGTAAAAGTGCTTCGCCCAACATTGAAGAGCGCTTGAGCCGTAAGTTTGTCAGTGACTCCAGCCGCACTTGCCAAAGACACCATATGCGTATAGATCGGGCCCGCAGACTGAACAAAACTCGGAAATACACCTAAATTGTATAGAAGAGTGATTCGATAAGATCCAGGTGCCGCAATACCTCCGGGCATGTTCATACCCGAAAGAAGCGGAAGAAAGTTTCCACCAAGCGAGGAAGACCCACCCGCCCCCGTCATCTCCTGAATGTCGCTTCCCAATTTTCGAAGAAATGACGAACCTGAAGCGTACGTCAAACTAAAGCCTCCGGTGGGAAACATCGTGGCTGGAACTCGCCTTTGCCCACCGACAGTGGAGGTATCAGGAATCGGCTCGATAAGCGTTAGCCCTCCATTAAGTGAAGACCTGAGTTCCTTTGTCCAGGCACGCCCCCATCCGACAGTTCCACCATGCGTCGTATAATTGCCAAACTGCGCCTGCGAAGTTTGAGTAAACATATACTTCACCGTCAACGTGTCGATGGCGGTGATTCTCGATGACGGACCCGCTGTAATGGAATGTGTACTTGTGTCAAATACCGTTTGCGATGATTGACCTGCAGTCGCAGAAGTCGGCGTATACGAACCGCCAAAACTCAGCTGCGAATACATGTAGGTGGTCTGGAAGTTTGTAGTCGGGGAAAGTGAATACGAATCGGCCAAACCAACACTATACATAGTGGTCCGAATGCGTTGCGTAAGAAGGCCAGAATCAACCGGTCCGGAAATGCCAACACCACCCATCCCGAACCCTCCGCCGCCTCCAACTCCTCCCCCAAGACCGCCAGCACCGAAGGCTGGAGTCGATGGACTATACCGATATGTTCCAAATACGCGTAACGCTGTCATCCGTGGCAAAACTCTATTTACGGCCTGAGAGAGATCAATTCCGGTCGATGCGTTAAACCCCACGTTATCGAGTTCGGAATTATGTGCAAACTTCTGAACAACTGCTCCCAGGGAGAGATTCGCCTTTACCAGGTTAGTGTTCTGCATGAAGTTCAGCTGAGGCGTGAGCGTGGTAATAAGATCATCGGCCTTTGTCCCTGCCGGCAACTGAGATTTCGGAGTAAAGAACACGTTACTGTCGTATTGCTCAAGAACCGAAATTGATGGCACGATACGTATTTGCTGAGCCAAAGATTTTGGCACGTGCCAGTCAGACACAAAAACTAGTGCCAAACTCAGTAGTGCAAATTTACCGACCCTCAAAAACTGATCACGGCACAACAATGACATCACCAGCCTTGAGGAAAAAATTTCCCTCCGAATTCTTACCTTGCAAAATGTCTTCATAGGGAACCGGGATCTGGACCTGCTTTGGTTGACCTTGGCCATTTGGGACGACCCGCAATACATGAATCTTATTTCTCGAGGCAAACGTCGTAAAGCCGCCGGCTAATGATATGCCTTGCAAAACTGTAGCATACGATTTTAAGGGAACCTTACCTGGCTTCGAGACCTCTCCGAGAACATACACGTAGTAGCTATTGACCTCTTTAACCTGAACTGAAACGGTGGGATTTGACATGAACTCAGCCAGACCATCAGCGATTCGCTTCGCCAAGACATTGGATGTCATGCCTGCCGCCTGAACGTCTCCGATCAATGGCATGGAAATCTTTCCATCGGGTCGTATAATGACCTCCCGTGAAAGCTCCTGGTTTCTCCATACATTTACAACAAGTACATCTTCAGGGCCTAACAAAAACTCGTTCGGTGGGATATAGGTAACGTTAAAGTCTATTTGCTCATTGCCTATCCAACATCCAGGGAGAGTGAGAAGCACACTGAAAACAATACATACCCCCCCCCGTAACCGTCTGCAACCGAAAGTTTTCACTTTCCTAACTCCTTTGGCTCGTCGATACGAAATGTCGTCGGCCTACTCGATGACCGCCAATTATCTGGATGGCAATACGACCATAGTTTCGGATGGCACCACGATCTGATCTCCCGGCTTGAGTTCGATGTTTTGATCCGACCCATCCCTCAAGACGATATCGTCATAACTGGCTTTAATTTTGTTCAGCCCCTCGCCATCTTTTCCAAATCTAAAAACCACGATCTTGTTACGGGCGGCCACTTGGGTAAATCCATGAGCTATGGTTATGGCCTGCAATAGGGTGGTCTTGCTTTTCAGTGGGTACTTCCCCGGCGCGTTCACCTCCCCCAGGACGTAGATTTGATAGCTATTCACTTCGCGAACCAGAATGGAAACTGTGGGGTTCTCCATATAAGACTTTAAGCGTGCAGAGATTTCTTCCGTTAGCTGTGCAGCAGTCCGTCCTACAGCTGAAACGTCACCAATCAGGGGAAGAGAAATTCTACCGTCAGGCCGAACCTGAACTTGCTTCGAGAGGTCCGCATTTTTCCACACGGTAATTTCAAGAACATCTTCGGGACCCATAATGTAATCCGGCGTGACGGTCAACGAAGACTTCTCCGCTCCGTCTCCCCCATGGCGCATCCCTGAAGAGGGTGCCGTGGCAGGAGCCCCCGCCACCAAACTCACCTTGGGGACCTGATCAAACTGGCCGGCAAATGCCACAGTGACACAACTTCCAGCAAGCATCATTACGCCAAACAAGACCTTAGCTTTCATGACTTGTTCTCCTGAAAGAATTCCAGTTGCCCCTTAGCAGCAATTAAATATTGTTCCCAAATCCATGCACTGCACCTGAACAGAGCCTGTTAATCGTCGGTGACACACAGATCACCCAAAGTTAATGCCGTGGCATACATAACCATCTGTTTAATTTACACAAACAACCAGGACAGCTATGGGACTCAGGGTAATGTATGCCTTCTAAAGAACGATGAACTGTGAGGAATGGACAATTACGGACGAATCAAAAGCTGTTCTTATACTAAAGAAGTTCAGCACTGTTTTGAAGTATAGAATCAATGGTCTCACTGGACAATACCAATGATGTACGGACCGCCCCCTCCAAGGTATCATTTGACTACCTCGAAAGTATTATGTAGCATTACTAGTGACGCCGACACACTGTAGGTTACCAGAAATCGACCGATTGTCGAGAAACATTCAGCATCTTACGGAGTACTGCCGTGGCCCAAATCGCTATCACCTCGCAAGAAACTGCGGACAACTTGGCGGACCAACGGACTGGCGCGGGGATCGTCGTTCTGTCTTCGTCCATGCAACTCCTACATATGAACCGGCAAGCCGCCGAACTATCCAAGCTCATCAATATGGCAGAAAGAGGTGGCGCTCCGGCCAAAGCGGCTCAAGGAGTGCTCCCATCGGCTCTGACTGAACTCTGCACCGAAATCTTAAAAGCCCTCCAAGTTCGCACAGAAGCAAAGGATTGGGAGCAATTCGAGGTCAAAAAAATCGCGGGGAATCCGAATCAACCGGTGCTCCTGCGAGGATTTGGGCTTCCAGATAGAGGTGGTGTTCAGTATGCGCGTCTTGTGGTCACATTAGAAGAGCTGGGTCGTCGACAACAACTCAATACTGACCAGGCCAAGGAACGATTTCAGCTGACCAATAGGGAGCAATCGGTGGTCGAGAATCTCGCTAAAGGATGGACCAATAAGGAAATAGCGAATGCGCTGAATATTACCGAACAGACGGTCAAAGAACACATTAAGCACATTATGAGAAAAACGAACTCCACCACCCGAACAGGGGTGCTCGTTCAGATCTTTAAATCCTAATCCTCGGAGCAAAAGCTTCCAGTACGTCAATAGCTATTCCAACTGCACTGCTTCCGATACTCGCCAACACATCATCCCGGCCACGGTTCAGCAGGAATACCTGCAACTACTCCCGTACAAGGAACAGAACAGGTCTAGCGCTGTTCATTATATTTGAACTCCTCGCTCCGTCGCCTATTGGCCGCTCCATCCCAAATCAATACTCAGCCTTGGATAAAATTCATGAAGGCGTGCTTGTTCTCAACTGGAGTGGTTGCTGGCCGTCCCAGATCTTTTCTGGCTCCTGGGCGTATTCGAATCTCCAGCAGGCATGGGCCTTTCGATCGCCGCAGCTCTTGAAGACAGGCCTGCAGTTCCTGCGGCGTCTCGGCCTGAACCACCAGCTGGTAGGAACAGGCTCGGGCGATACCAAGAATGTCTATATTGAGTCCTACCGTCGGTTGCCCACCCACTGAATCGTGCGCGCCATTATTCAAGACAATATGCTTTAAATTGGCCGGTTTCAATACTCCAGCGATGGGAAGAGCCCCCATGTGCATGAGAAGTGCGCCATCTCCGTCCAGACAATAGACGGAACGGTCTGGCCGTTGAAGGGCGACCCCCAACGCGATCTGGGAAGCATGTCCCATTCCCCCCACCGTTAAAAAATCCCGCTCGTGCCCTTCTCCTTTTCTCACCCTATGTTCATACACTTCCCGCGAGGCCATGCCGGTGGTGGATACGACAAGATCGCGCTCGTCCAAAAAATCCAACACCTGCTGAATCGCTGCTTCTCGAGTCAATTCGAAGGAGGCTGTATCCTTCTTGTCGCCGGTGAACGTACTGAATGTCCCCTTCTTTATGACGAGTGCGAACGGCGCATGATGCTTTTGGACATAGGCCAGGGCCTCACTTAATGCGTCTTCAGCCGCATTTACCTCCGGGCCTACAATCGAATAAGGAATCTCCATAGCGTCCAGCATCGACAGCATGACACGCCCCTGCTTCTTATGTTGAGGCTCGTCATGCACCCCCGTCTCACCTCGCCAACCAATCACAAGCAAAAGAGGCACCGAGTACACTTCCGCATCGGCCAGGGATAACAACGGATTGATGATGTTTCCCAGCCCCGAATTTTGCAAATAGACTATTGGTATTTTTCCGGTGGCGAGATGATAGCCCAACGCAATCGCCACGGCGCCACCCTCATTGGCGCTGATGATGTGCCGGCCGGCTTGAGGCACCTGCTCCAGGCACGCGCAAAACTCCTTGAGCAGCGAATCGGGCACGCCGGTGAAAAAATCAATATTGTTCGCCTGCAGACATTCGACAAATTTCCTCGGATCAATCATGCCCTATTTCTCCAAACCACGACGTCATGACGAAACAGCGAGAGAGACTGCGAATCCAGGCCGAGTCCGCCAAGACCTCCCACCGGCAGGTGGAATGAGCCATCAAAAATTTCCGGCCTGCACCACATCATCAAGGCTATTGATATCCAGCCAGTGGCCCACGGTATACAACACCCGGACGGGATATCCTCGCCGCAACAGTTCCTGTAGCAACTGTGGAATGCCGGCCTTGCCATTCTGCGGGTCTGCCAGCATCTCTATGAGAAGATTGTTGATATTGCAGGCTGCGGACGGAGAGAGCTTAAGAAATCCCATCCACACTCCGTGAATGGCGTCAGTCGGAATCCGATTTCCTAACTGCTTGAGATACACTTTCGCATTGAAGGCCTTTCGCGAATTGGGAATCGTGCACTCGACAAACCCGCCTAAGCGCGCATAACTCGTTTGGTCCCGCCAGTTGCTATCGACGAAAATCACGCAATCATCCGGCTCTTGGCACAGCGCCTGCGGGATGTACTTGTTGAACAACACATCGCCATACGAAATGATCGTCGGCTGAAAGAGCCCTTTTCTCGATTGCAGCGCCAGGGACAACGAGGCCAACTCGCCGGTTTGCGAATACTCTGGGTTGTCGACATAGGTCAGGTTTGGCAGGTTGACGGCTTCCTTTTTGTACCCACGCACGACCAGAATATCCTTCATCCCCACGGCATTGTACGCATCAACGATGTGTGACAGGATCGACGTCCCCTGAATCTTGACCATGGTCTTGGGCTGATCCTCGGTAAGCTCTCCCAATTCCTCGCCGCGAGAAGCCGCCAATACCACTGCTGACGTGCCCTCGGCACCGCGGGGAAGGTAGCGTTCCTCAGCCTCCAGCAGCTCCGCGGCATTCTGCAAACGGAAGATTTCTGAAACAGGGGCGACCTTGTCTTCGATGGAAAGCAGATTTTCGCTCTGTTTCAAGGCCCGCGCGGTTTTTTGCATGACCGACACCGCCGCACGAAGCATGTGGTTCGCCCAGATCACCATCGAGAATCCGTGTTGCCGAAAGACATCCGTCGGCGTGGAATAATACTTCGTGGGGACGATGACCACAGGACATCGATTTCCCCATTCCCGCTTGAAGGCCAGGATTTCATCAGGAACCGAAAGCGCACTATGGATCAGGATCCCATCGGCGCCGGCTTGGTGATACGCTTCAGCCCGACGTAATGCCTCCGTCAAACCCCAGCCACAGATGAAGGCCTCCACCCTGGCGATAATGCAGAAATCAGGATCGGTTTGCGCGTCCTTGCCGGCTTTGATTTTGCCGCAGAATTCATGCATATCGGCCATCGGCTGCGCATCGCCCTTCAAAAAACTATTGGTCTTGGGAAAGAGTTTATCCTCAATGCACACCGCAGCGATGTTGCGCTGTTCCAGCTTCCGGATGAGCCGCTGCATATTGTTGAAATTCCCGTAGCCCGTATCACCATCGAGGAGAATCGGAATTTGGGTGGCGTCGGACATGAATTCCAGATCTTCAAGAACCTGCGTCCAACTCGCTTCATTGTTGTCACGCACGCCGAACTGGGCGGAAATGGACAGGCCGCTGGCCCAAATTCCCGGAAACCCCGCCTCCTCTACAATTTTGGCACTGAGTCCATTGTGCGCTTCACAAATAAACTCCAGTTGCTCAGAGAGGAGCAAATGTCGAAATTGGCGAGTTTTGGTCAGCGGTTGTCTCGAATTCATTGGCGCAGGAACCTTTCCTCAGGATTGTCCATGTCGTTCGTCGACGGATCGTTCTTCGTATCATACGGGGGCCAGCAAGTCCCAACAATATTGTCGGCACGTTCCCCAGACCAGGGCAGATACTAGCGGAGCTGAAGCCCCGGCGCTACCGATTCTTCATGCACCGGTGGTGTCACCGATAGGCGTGGGCCGAATCCCTCCGCGCATCCTCATGAACAAAATGAACAAATTTGTGATAGATCAACTACTTCGCGCCTCCGTTGTCGGTGAGGCGTCATGGAGCGCAATCGCCATTGGCCATATCGACAGATTTTCATCCGCTCACGATCTACCCTGGCATCCTGAATTCCAGCTTCCGGTTCACCGGCTACCTCGCGTGAGCGACAACGGCTCTCATGATCCGTGTCGTATTCCCCACAGTGAACTCTAATTGAGACAGCCTCTGGCCCAAGGATGAGAATGCACACTAGTCAATTCAATGACTTACACATGAAACGAGTGGCGCGGGACTTGCTCAATCACTGATTGCCGAGACAAGGCAAGGCAGACCGTAGGTTGGAAAAGACTGGCACCATGCGATTCGGAACGTTACACCACATCATCTTACTGCTCGCAGCGCTCACAGCCATGGGGTGCCAATCCAACCCCGCCCTCACTTCTGTGCGCTACGATAATGTCCGATTCATGGATGTCTGGAGCACCTACACCCATTGCCTCTCGGCTAATGACAGCCGAGTCGCCTTGCTGGACGCCACGAAGTTACAAGACGTCAGTCGCGCTCAAACCACGCGGTCGTCGCTCGACACCATCCTGCCTGCCGGTCTGAAAAATATGGTCGCCCAACCGTCTTCGCGCCTGGCGGTGGATGTTCACGCCATGGCGGCATCCTGCGGTTTGCATGCAGGGAATCTGGCCATGTCGGCCGGCGACTTAAATGTGGCAAGACATCAGTTTCGGGAAGTATTACACGGCCACGCAGAATCTGATTATGCCTACTATACTACACAGGCGCGGGAGCGGCTCACCCAGCTGGAACTGACGCTGCAAGCGGCTCTTCGATAATCTTCCAACCCCTCCCTCACGCGCACCCACCCGCTTCACTGATCGCCCCCTTGAGAAATCACATCCCGGAATAAGTGCACGTAGGTCGTCGCCGACCGACTCCAGGAGAGATCCTGCGTCATTCCGGTCTTCACAATGCGCTGCCAATCCGCCTTCTTTCGATACACAGACAATGCGAGTAACAGACTGGTCAGGAGCGACGCGGAACTGGAATCCGTAAAACTAAAACCGGTGGCCCTGGATTCATTGAAGGCTCGCGGTGTATAGGCGACGACTGTGTCGGCCAACCCGCCGGTTTTTCTCACAACAGGCACCGTCCCATACCGCAGACTATACAGTTGGCTGAGACCGCAAGGCTCGTAGCGAGATGGCATGATAAACATATCCGCCCCCGCTTCAATCCGGTGAGCCAATCCTTCATCAAACACAGTCCGGACGGCAATTTTTCCTGGATAACGCCCGGCCCATTCACCCACCTGTTGCTCATAGTGCGGCTCCCCGGTGCCGAGAATGACAACTTGCACATCAAGCTCCATGAGCTCGGGAAGTACGTCGATGACGAGATCGATGCCTTTTTGGCTGGTCAGTCTGGCAATCACCCCGAGCAGCGGGCACTTCAGCGGACGGAGTCCCAATTCCCGTTGCAGCGCCTTCTTGCAGCGAGCCTTCCCCGCGAGGTCCGATGCATGATAGGGAGCTATCACGTATGGGTCAGCAGCCGGGTTCCAGATTTCCGTATCGATCCCGTTGACAATACCGGACAGCACCCCTTTCCGCTCAGTGATGACCCCCTCCAGGCCGCACCCATATTCCGCGCGTTGTATTTCCTGGCTGTAGGTGGGGCTGACCGTCGTCAGCAGATCAGCGAAGACCAGCCCGCCCTTCAACACATTCACCTGTCCATAAAACTCGAGTGCGGCAGGCGTGAACAGGTGCAACGGCAATCCCGTCGAAGAAAACTGCGCCGCGGGAAATAGCCCCTGATAGCCGAGATTATGGATGGTCAACACGCTACGGGTGCGACTCAATGACGGCCGCCCTTGATACAACGTCCGCAGATAGACCGCACAGAGAGCGGCTTGCCAATCGTGAACGTGCAGGAGATCCGCTTGCCATCCTTCGTGCTCGCCGAGATGAATGAGCATCTCCATGACGGTGCGACAGAAAGACGCAAACCGATCCAGGTTGTCGGAATAGTCGCGGCCAGCTTCTTGATACAGGCCAGAGCGGGAAAAATACGGATCGTGTCGAACGACAAAGATGCGCAGGCGCCCAGCTCCTTGCACGTGCAGCGGCGGCGCGAACACTTCCTGCACTCGCATATCAATCGGGCCATGCCCGCTGGGAACAGAGAAGCGGACACCTTCCGTCATCTGATACCCCAGCGCATCGACGTGTCGATACGCCGGCAACATGACGCAGACATCGTGTCCCAGCTTGGCAAATTCAACGGCCAACGCGCCCACGACGTCAGCAAGGCCGCCCGTTTTTGCCAACGGCACGACCTCTGATGCCACCATACAAATGTTCAGGGGAGGCTGATCGGGAGTTAGGTTCATGGGAGAAGACACTGCGCCTATTTCAAACCGGGGGACGATTCAAGTCGCGTCTTGAACTGGGATTCGAATTTCCAGGTTTTGCCGACAGCATGTACTTTTTCGGCTGACACAGCCTCATGGTACACGAGCACGCCATCAAGAAACACGAGATAGACTCCGCGATCTGCGTAGGCCATGAAGAAGGCATCACCCGCAGCGAGGCCCGTTTCCCATCCCTGGGGCGATTCACCAAGCGCCATGCGCGCTTGAGGAATCAGTTGACCATCCGGCATGCCGAAAAAGTGCGTAAACTGCTGATGGGTGTAGGTGGGCTCGCCCCAGCTCTCGACAAAGGCTCGCGGCGTCAATTGTTGAATCCGAAGGTCTCCAGCCTGAACCAGGCGTTTCTGCTGGTCCAGCGGAGGGATTCCTGAACAGGCCACGGACACGAGTCCGATCACCAGCCACAGGCCCACGAAAGCAAGTTTCGAGACGTTCATCCAATCCCGCCTTTCCCTCTCCAGTCTGTGCGCAGCATGCGTATCGATCACAGCAACCGCCGAGATCGTGGTTCCGCCGGTTTCACCGGCTGACAGACATCACACTGGCACAGCCGGCGAAGGAACGAATAGGAGTAGATTCCGGTATCGTGCCCATCACTCCACGTAAATTGAAAGGCATACCGTCCCACCGGTTGAATATCTTGCAACATGATGACCAGCGGCACATCATCAGGCTTGAGGCGCAATTCCCCCGTCCATTCATCCGTGCAGGCGGCGCAGGGACAATGCTGACGGAGATATCGGACCGGGTAGCGGGCCTTGTGCCCATCACTCCACGTAATGCTTAAGACACCCTTCTCGACCCATTCCATATCGACGGGCTCGAGCACCGGTTCACCCATAGCAATCAACGCTCCCTCGCTTCTTCAATAGCCGGCCCCGGGGCGGTCCCATCGCGTCTTACGCAGGTCCGCCGCTGGTCAGAAAATCCACAGCCGGCAAACGCCGACCTGCCACCACGGTGACATAACTCTCGATCACCGATTCGACTTCCGCCCGCACTTGCCCTGCTGCGTGCAACCGACTCAGCAGTGCCGGCTGCATGTGTAAGGCTTGCTGGAGAAAGGCCACGCTGCCACGGGACAGGGCCGTACACCGAAACGGCTGACGACTCGCGCAGCGCTCACACACCATCCCTCCGGCCAGCGGAGAAAATTGCGGAAGAGGAGTTCGGTGCACTTGTCCGCACGTCGCGCACTGTTCGGTTTGCGGACGAAATCCGGTAACTCCCAGCAAGCGAATTTGAAACAACAACGTGGTCCAGGCCGCGTCCCGGCTCTCCAGCAACGTCCGCAAGCCTGATTCCAGCATCTCAAAAACGCGCGGTTCGGGGTCTCCTTCCGCCATGACGGCGCCCACGAGATTGACCATTCGGCCGGCGGCAGTCATCAATGCCAGATCGCTGCGAAGTTTCGCGAACGGTTCATCCAGAGCGACCTGCGAGATGCGGTACAACGAGTCCCCGGGCTTCTCAAATAGATCCAGCTGGCAGAGGGTAAAGGGCTCGATCATGCCGCCCAAGCGGCTCTTCAGCCGACGTGCGCCCCGCGCAACTCCGCGGAGTTTCCCCAACCGTAGTGTGTAACAGGTGACAATCCGGTCGGCGTCGCCCCACTTCCGGCTATGCAGCACGATTCCGGCCGTCTTTACCAGCGGCATCTCTTCACCCTGCGCCGAGAAATTACATAGGAACGAGGAGGCTCGCACCGCATCGTTATCGGATTTGCTCGAGGAAGACCGTCGCCAGGGTGAGGTAAATCGCAATCCCGGTGATATCATTGGCCGTCGTCACAAACGGACCGGCCGCCACCGCAGGATCCACCCCCATTCGCTTCAGCACGATCGGCATCACCGTGGCCATACTCGTTGAGACAAGGAACGCCGTAATGAGCGACACTCCTACCACCATGCCGAGAAACACCTGGTGCCACAACCACCCGACCACCGTCAGCATGAGGCTACAGGCAATTCCCATCAAGAAGGCGATCTTCGCTTCACGAAAGAAAATCTTCCAGACATCGGTGAGTTCCACGAGTCCGGTCGCCAGCCCTCGAATGATGAGTGTGGAGGACTGCAGCCCGACGTTGCCGCCCATCGCCGCGATGACGGGGATGAAACTGACGATGGCGACAACCTCTTGAATCGTGTACCGAAACATCCAGAGCAGCATCCCGGAAAGCAGGCTCCCCACCAGATTGGTAAACAGCCATGGCAAGCGGACACGCGCGGCGGCCATGCTGGAGGACTTGAACATCGCGTCCTCCTCAATAGCGCCGGCCATCTTCAACATGTCTTCGGTCGCTTCTTCACGGATGACGTCCACGACGTCGTCAACGGTGATGATGCCGACCAGTTTCCCGTCTTTCTCGACGACCGGAATCGCGAGCAAGTTATAACTCGCCACCTGGCGCGAGACTTCCTCCTGGTCCATATCGACCGCGACGCTGATCAGGTCACGAGTCATGATGTTCTTGAGCGGAGTGGCCGGGGGAACGGTCAGCAATTGGCGAAGTGACAACACTCCGACAAGGCGGTCTTCCTTATCGGTCACATAAATGTAGAACACCATTTCAGCGTCGGTCGCCTGCTGCAACCGGCGAATCGCTTCCTGCGCCGTCGCATCCTCGGACAGGGCGAAAAACTCCGTAGTCATGATGCCGCCGGCCGTGCCCTTGGGGTACTTCAAGAGGTCGGCGATTTCAGTGGAGTCTTCCGTCCGCATCAGCGCCAGGATCTCCTTGGCGCGATCGTTCGGAATGACACTCAGAATATGAGCGATATCGTCGGAGCCGAGGTCTTTCAACAGCCAGGCGGCGTCGGACGGCAACAGATCGGACAGCACCAAGGTAATGCTCTCCCCGTCCAATTCGCTGAGCACCTGCCCGCGCTTCACGTCTCCCCGCACCAGCTCGAAAATTTCCCGCTTTTCTTTCTGCAAGGAGAGGTGATCGATCACATTGGCAATGTCCGCCGGATGCATGCGCGCGAGCATTTTGGCCAGGTTGGTAATCGCCCCTCGCCGCAAGAGGCGCTGGATGGAGACCAGGCGCACGTCGGATTTGGTCTGGCCGTTACCGGCGGCATCGCGAGACACATCTTTCCCGAGCGGCTCCTTTTCTGGGAGTCGCGCCGGTTCGGACGGTTGGATAGTGAGATCGTTAATAACCCAACTCCGCGAGGGTTTGTTCGTCCTCTCGCCACGATTCGCGCACCTTCACCCACAACTTCACAAACACTTTCGTCCCGAACAACCGTTCCATATCTTCCCGGGCGGCGGTTCCCACCGACTTGAGCCGCTCGCCCTGCTTCCCGATCAGGATACCTTTCTGCGATTCTTTTTCGACAATCACCACGGCCCCGATCTTGATCAACTTTTTCGTTTCCACAAACTCTTCGATCTCGACGGCCACCGAGTGGGGAATCTCTTCGTAGGTCTGCTGCAGAATCTTTTCACGGATCAGCTCGGCCGCGAGGGTCCGCATGGACTGATCCGTGATCATATCCTCACTATAGGTGGCTTCCCCTTCGGCCAGCAACGACACCGTGACGCTCAATAGCCGATCGGTATTGTCGGCCGTTTGCGCCGAGACCGGGACCAGTTCGGTCCAGGGGAAAAGGCGCAGATACTGTTCCATGAGAGGCAGCAGCCGCGACTTATTCACCAGATCGACTTTATTGATCACGAGCACCACCGGCCGCGCCTGCTTGGCGACCGCCTGCTTCACATGTTCGATCACAGCCAGATCGCCGGGACCTGGCTGAGATGTCGCCTCGACGACCACGTACAGCACATCGGCATCGTCGAAGGTATCCAACGTCGTCCGCACCATACGACGATTCAGCAAATGGCGCGGCTCGTGGAATCCCGGCGTGTCGAGAAACACGATCTGGGCCCCTTCCACATGCGCCACCCCCAGGATCCGCGTCCTGGTGGTTTGCGGCTTGTCAGAGACGATGGCGATTTTCTCCTTCAGCAGACGATTCAGGAGAGTGGATTTCCCGACATTCGAACGTCCGATAATGGCCACACTGCCGAATTTCATGGTGTTTTCACGGTCGGGAACCGTTCCTTTTCTCCAAGCGGGGCGAGTTGATACACAGTTTCCCCTTTTCGCACATAGCCCAACCGCTCGCGAGCCAGCTCCTCGATGCGGGTCGAGTCATACTGGACGCGGTCCAGGTCCGCCCGCAGTTCGCCATTCAACCGCTGCAAATCGGCAAGCTCGTGATCCAACTGTTCGGCATGCTCGCGCAGATGCAGATACCGGGAGATGCCCATCTCCCCGAACAGCAATGCGCCCATCATGAGGAACAGCGCCCCGAGCCCCACCCACTTTCCGGCAGAACACAGCTTCCGCTGCCAATCCAACCAGTCGCGACCACGGTTCGGCTTAATGATCACAGTCGTTAGGCCCTCGAGGGAACGGCCGTGCGGCCTCGATAGACAGCCGCCGCCCCCAGCTCATCCTCAATACGAAGGAGTTGATTATACTTGGCGACGCGATCCGTCCTGGATAACGAACCGGTCTTGATCAATCCGCTGTTAGTCGCAACCGCCACATCGGCGATGGTCGTATCTTCCGTTTCACCCGAACGGTGCGAAATAATCGCCGTGTATCCCGACCGCTTCGCCAGCTCAATGGCGTCCAACGTCTCCGTCAGCGTCCCGATCTGATTCAGTTTAATCAAAATGGAATTACCAATCCCCTCGGCAATGCCCTTGCCAAAAATTTCCACGTTGGTCACGAAAATATCGTCGCCGACCAACTGCACGCGTTTGCCGAGTTTCTCCGTCAAAATCTTCCACCCCTTCCAATCCAATTCACTCAACCCGTCTTCGATGGAAAGGATCGGATAGCGGTCCAACAGTTTCCCGTAATAGGACACCATCTCCTCGGAGGAGCGCTCCGGATTCTTCTCGGCCTCCAATCGATACCGCCCCTTTTCATAGAGTTCGCTGGCGGCGCAATCCAAGGCCAACGCAATGTCCTGACCCGGGCGATACCCGGCAGCTTCAATCGCTTCCATGATCAAGGCCAAGGCCTCTTCGTTCGATTGCAAGTCAGGCGCGAATCCGCCCTCATCTCCGACTGCCGTGTTCAGGCCTTTTTTCTTCAGGAGGGACTTGAGCGTGTGGAAGACCTCCGTCGCCATGCGTAGCGCGTCGCTGAAACGAGGCGCGCCGACCGGCATGATCATAAATTCCTGCAGGTCCAGCCGGTTGTCGGCATGCGCCCCACCGTTGATGATGTTCATCAACGGCACCGGCAACACCCGCGCATTCGTCCCGCCGAGATAGCGATACAAGGGCTGCCCGGTTTCATTGGCTGCGGCCTTGGCCACCGCCAGGGATACACCCAGAATGGCGTTCGCGCCCAGCTTGCCCTTGGTCTTCGTGCCGTCCAGCGCAATCATTTCGTGATCGACCGCAGCTTGATCCAATGCCTCCATGCCCAACAAGCGTGGCGCGATGGATTTACTGACATTCGTCACCGCTTTGGACACACCTTTCCCCATCCAGCGCTTCTTGTCTCCGTCGCGCAGTTCGATCGCTTCCTTTTCGCCCGTGGACGCTCCCGAGGGCACCGCCGCTCGCCCATGCGCACCGCTTTCCAGCAATACTTCGACTTCCACCGTGGGGTTGCCTCGTGAATCAATGATCTGCCGCGCCTTCACGTTCCTGATTCCGCTCATGCTTGTTGTCTCCTCCAGGTACTCACACTCAACAATGACTGCTGTCGTCTCATTTACCGCTACCTGATCCCAGTCTCAGCCCAAGGTTTTTTTCAGTAACTCATTCACCTTGCCGGGATTGGCCTTCCCGCCGGATGCCTTCATCACCTGTCCCACGAGGAAGCCCAGCACCTGCTGCTTGCCTTCCTTAAATTGCGCGACCTGTGCGGGGTTTTTCTTCAAGACTTCATCAATTATTGACACCAATGCACCTTCATCCGATACCTGCGTCAGCCCCTTGTCCTTGACGATCTGCGCCGGCGATTTTCCGGAGGCATACATCTCGGGAAATATATCCCGGGCCACCTTCAAACTCACCGCGCCTTGATCGACCAGAGTCAGCAATTCGACCAACCGGTCCGGCGTCACGGGTGAAGTGTCCGCCTGAATGCCGGCCTGATTCAATTCACGCAACAGCTCGCCCATCACCCAATTGCTGACGGTCTTTGGATGGGGATACAGTTTGACGCAGGCATCAAAATACACCGAGAGGGCTTTGCTGGAGGTCAGAATGCCGGCGTCATATTCAGGGATGCCATACTCCGCGACAAACCGTTGTTGCTTCGTGGCGGCCAACTCCGGCAATCCCTCACGCAGTTGCTCGATCCAATCAGCCGAAATTTCCAGGGGAACCAGATCCGGGTCGGGAAAATACCGGTAGTCGTGCGCCTCTTCCTTGCTGCGCATCACCGCCGTTTCACCGCGCTCGTGATTCCAGAGCCGGGTTTCCTGATAGATCTTGCCGCCCTCGTTCAGCACCTTGGTCTGCCGTTTGATTTCGTAATCCACCGCGTCTTTCACGAACTTGAAGGAATTGATGTTCTTCAACTCCACCTTCGTACCGAACGCCTGCTGGCCGACGGGGCGCAAGGAGAGATTCGGTTCGCAGCGAAAGCTGCCTTCCTCCATGTTCCCATCGCACACATCGAGGTACATCAGAAGCTCGCGCAAGGCCTTCAAGTACGCCACCACCTCTTCGGAGGAACTCAGATCCGGTTCGGTCACGATCTCGAGCAGCGGGGTCCCGGCGCGATTTAAATCCACGAGACTCATGCCACTGCCGGCTTCATGCAGATTCTTTCCGGCATCCTCTTCCAAATGGGCGCGCCTGATACGCACGCGTTTCCGGGTCCCGCCGGGGGCGATTTCGATCCATCCATGCTCACAAATCGGCGCTTCATACTGGGAAATCTGATAGCCCTTGGGCAAGTCGGGATAGAAGTAGTTTTTACGGGCGAACCGATTACGCACCCCGATCGTCCCGTTCATCGCCAGTCCGGCGCGCACCGCCATCTCCACGGCTTTCTCGTTGATGACCGGCAGGCTTCCCGGCAACCCCAGGCAAACCGGGCAGGTCTGCGAATTGGCGGTTCGACCAAACGTGGTCCCGCACGGGCAGAACAACTTGGACTGCGTGCGCAACTGCGCATGCACTTCCACCCCGATGACGACTTCGTACGTCACGCTCAACTCTGCTCTCCCTTGGTGAACTGCTCACGCTCCCGCCGCATGGCTTCCCGCCCTGCATCGAAGGCCTCACGCAGGACCGATTTCTTCGATTCGATAAAGTCGCGTCCCTCTTCGACCGCGCCCTCGAACCGTTCGCCCGCTTCCCCGACCAGATCCCGCAACCCGTCTTCCGCCCGCCGCGCATACCCCCGCAACATGTCACGCGATTCCTGACCGGTTCGTGGCGTCAGCAAGATCGCCGCCACCGCGCCTAATGCCGCGCCGCTCAAAAACCCCAACAGCACTGCCGCCGACGATGGACCGTGATTATCCGCCATTGTGATGTCCTCCCTCTTTCAAGCGTTCCGTGACCACTTGCTTTGCTGCACGAAGCCCCGCCACCACGCTCGCCACATTGGCCAGCAAGTTTCCTCCGGAACCTCGCACCAGACTATGCACTTGATTGACCGATTCGCCGACCTCCCCCACGGCGTGCAGTAACACAGCCGCATGCTCCACCCCGCCGCGCGCCTGTTCGGTCAGATCGTTCAGGTTTTGACTCATCGCCCGCAATTCCGTGACCAGGATCGGCAGGTCGGTATTCATCTTCGTCACGAGCTGCTCCGCCTCAGCAGCGGTTTTGCGTACCTGAATCAACAGCGGAACGAGGTATCCCACCAGCACCGCAAACGCGATCGCGACGAGAATGGCGGCGACTTCGACAATCATGGGCACTCCCTTTCCGGCTTACCGCACCTGCGGCTTCTTGGACCGCCAGTTTGTCGCCTGCTCGTAGGCATGGGCCCCCCGCAACAGGGTGTCCTCTTCAAACGGCCGACCGATCAACTGGAGTCCGATCGGCATCCCTGCTTTACCGAATCCACAGGGCAGCGAGATGGCGGGAAGACCGGCCAGATTTGCCGAGATCGTGTAGATGTCGGACAAATACATCTGTAATGGGTCCTGCGACTTTTCCCCGAACTTGAAGGCCGTGGTCGGCGTGACCGGCGTCACGATCAGATCGACCGTCTCGAAGGCCGCTTCAAATTCCCGGCGGATCAAGGTCCGCACCGCCTGCGCTTTGCCGTAGTAGGCGTCGTAGTACCCGGCGCTCAACACATAGGTGCCCAGCATGATCCGGCGTTTGACTTCCGGGCCGAACCCCTCCGCCCTGGTCCTCAGGTACATCTCCAGCAGATCTTTGCTGTCGCTTGCGCGGAGGCCGAACTTGACCCCGTCGTAACGGGCCAGGTTCGAGCTGGCCTCTGCGGTCGCGATGACGTAGTAGGTCGCCACTGCGGCATCCGTCGTCGGCAGCTTGATTTCGCGAATGTCGGCACCCAATTCCCGTAACCCCTCAATAGCGGTGCGAACGGCTTGCTCCACTTCAGGATCGAGACCGTCGGCGAAGTATTCGGCAGGCACGCCGACCTTCAGACGCTTCAAATCCTTCCGCTTGAGCGCCTTGAGATAATCGGGAACCGGCACGTTCGCCGACGTCGAATCACGAGGATCATGGCCTGCGATGGCGCCCAAGAGGATGGCCGCATCCGTGACATCCTTCGTGATGGGACCGATCTGGTCTAGAGAGGAAGCGAAGGCCACCAATCCATAGCGGGAGACGCGACCATAGGTCGGCTTCAGGCCGACGACGCCGCAAAAGGCCGCCGGCTGTCGGATGGATCCACCGGTATCGGAGCCCAACGCCGCCACACATTCATCCGCCGCGACAGCGGCCGCAGACCCGCCGCTGGACCCACCGGGAACGGTCTGGATGTTCCAGGGATTACGGCTGGCCCCGTAGGCCGAATTTTCGGTGGATGAGCCCATCGCAAATTCATCCAGGTTCGTCTTGCCCACCAGCAGATAGTTCTGCGCGCGCAACTTGGCGACCACGGTCGCATCATAGGGCGGCACAAACGTCTCCAGCATCCGGGAGGCACAGGTCGTACGCACACCTTCCGTGCAGATATTATCCTTCACCGCCAGAGGCATAGCCATCAGCGGGGTCGTTTTACGCCAGCCTTTCAAGGACTGATCGAGCCGCTCCGCCTGCGCCACAGCCGCATCCTTACACTGCGTCAGGTACGCATTGACCTTGGGTTCAACATGCGCCACGCGCAAAAAATACGCGCGCACAATTTCCGTGGCCGACACATCGCCGGCGGTAAATTTCCGCTGCAGCTCAGCCAGCGTCATTTTATGTATGGCCGTTAATGCCATCAGCGCTTCGCAACCTTGCGGGCAATCCGGTTTTTTCCGTCAACCAGGATGATCTTCGGCTTATGCCGCTTGATCTCTTCGTCGCTGTAATACTCGTAACAGAAAATAATGATCTGATCACCCACCGCAGCCTTGCGGGCAGTCGGGCCGTTCAATACGATCTCGCCCTTCCCCCGCTTGCCCTTCATGGCGTAGGTCATAAACCGCTCGCCATTGTTGAGATTGGAACAGACGATCGCTTCGTACGGAAGAATGCCCGCCGCATCCAACAGATCCTCATCCACCGTGAGACTGCCTTCATATTCCAGGCACGCCTCGGTCACCGTCGCTCGATGTATCTTCGCCCGCAACATTTGTCGAAACATAGTCGGCTCGTACTCCTTACGTCGCTTAGGATTCTTGAATGATTTTTGGCACCCGGAAACAGTTCGCCTCCGCATCAGGAGCATTCCCTAACGCCTGCTCCGGCGACAAAGATGCCTGCACCTCGTCCGGACGAAAAACATTGGTCTGTCCCAACACGGTCGAGGTGGGCGCCACCTCTTCTGTCGAGAAGGTCTTGAGCTTCTGAACATAGGTCACGATCTGATTCAACTGCTGTGAAAACGCCGTCGTCTCCGCCTCGCTCAACGCCAACCGCGCCAGCTTGGCCACCTTTTCGACTTCCTGCTTCGTGATCTCCACTCTACACTCCTTATTCTTACCGAGATGGTGCGAAGGCAGGGGCTCCTACTGCGCGCGTCCAACGAGGGCCTTCCGAGGCCGCGCGTTGCGCGAGCACGGGAGCCCCTCCTTTGCACCTCATTCGACCGTCACGCTCTTTGCGAGATTACGCGGCTGATCCACATCTTCCCCGCGCAGCACCGCAATGTGATAGGCCAGCAACTGCAGCGGAATCGTAAAGAGTATGGGCGAGAGCAGCGCATGCACATCAGGAATGGTGAACACCGCGTCGGCGATCTTGCCCAACTCGCGTTCGCCTTCCGCCACAAAGGCAATTACCGGAGCCCGGCGCGCCTTCACCTCCATGAGGTTGCTGACCGTCTTCTCATATAACCGGTCTCGGGGCGCCAATACCACCACCGGCATGTCTTTATCGATCAGCGCAATCGGCCCATGCTTCATTTCTCCGGCGGCGTAGCCCTCCGCATGGATATAGGAAATTTCCTTGAGCTTCAGTGCCCCCTCAAGCGCGATCGGAAAGTTGATGCCGCGCGCCAGGTACAGAAAATCCGGTTTCTTATAGTACCGCTTGGCAATCGCCAGAATCTCCGCCTCACGACCCAGCACATGCTTCACCAGCGCCGGCACCGTGACCAGCCTGTCAAGCCAGGCCTTCCCGTCCGCTGCATTCAGTACACCCCGGACCCGGCCGAGATGCAAGGCCAGCATGTAGAGCGCCGCCAACTGGCTGGTGAACGCCTTCGTCGAGGCGACGCCAATCTCAGGGCCGCAGTGGGTATACAACACGCCGTCCGATTCACGGGCGAGCGTGCTCCCCACGACATTGACGATCGACACGACACGCGCGCCCTTTTGCTTGGCTTCCCGGGCGGCCGCCAAGGTGTCAGCGGTTTCCCCCGATTGCGAGATCGTGATGAACAGGTCGTTCTTTTCAATCAAGGGATCGCGATACCGGAACTCACTGCCGATATCGACCTGCACCGGCGTGCGAACCATTTCTTCCAGCAGATATTTTCCCACGAGCCCTGCATGCCAGCTCGTGCCGCAGGCCACGATCCAGATGCGCCCCACCTCGGCAAATTGCTTCGGCGTCAGGCCGATATCCGGCAGGTCGGCTTCGCCGCTCTCATAGGAATAACGGCCCCGGATGGTGTCCAAAATGGTCTGGGGCTGCTCGTGAATTTCCTTCAACATGAAATGGGGATAGCCGCTTTTTTCGGCCGCAGACGCATCCCAGGTCACCTTGGTTTTCTTGCGGGTCACCGCCCGCCCGTCCAGATCCGTAAAGGCAACACCGCCCGCCGTGACCTCGACGACATCGCCCTCTTCCAAGAACGTCACATCTCTGGTGTGGGACAACATCGCCATCACGTCCGAGCCGACAAACGAGGCCTCCGCCGTACGACCGATAACCAGCGGACAACCGGATCGCGCGGCAATCAACACACCGGGCTCGCGCTCCGAAATCACTGCGATGGCATAACTGCCACGAATTTCCTTGGCCGTCGCACGGACCGCGTCCGCCAGATGCAGCTTGCCTTTCTTCATGTGTGTATCGATCAAGTGCGCGACGACTTCCGTGTCCGTTTCGGACTGAAACTTGTACCCGTCCTTCAGGAGACGCTGCTTGAGCTCGACGTAGTTCTCGATGATGCCATTGTGCACGAGCACGCAGCTCTCGGAACGATGCGGATGGGCATTCTGCTCGGAGGGCTTTCCGTGCGTCGCCCAGCGTGTATGGCCGATACCGCACATGCCGGCAATCGCCTTCTGCTCCAGCGATTTTTGGAGATTGACCAGCTTTCCAACGCTGCGCCGAATGTCGATCTTTTCCCCGCGCTGGATCGCCACGCCGGCCGAGTCGTACCCGCGATACTCCAGCTTCGACAACCCGTTCAACAAAATCGGGACTGCATCCTGATTTCCTACGTAGCCGACGATGCCACACATAGGGTGTCGTTACCTCCGTTTCGAACGTTGAACTGCCGGTTGCTTCTTCTTGGCGGTACGGGTCTGAGCCTTCGGCTTCGATGTCCCCTTCACAGGCTTCGTCCTCGTGCGAGGCTTCGCCGCGGGCGCAGGCTTCGGTGCAGGAGGCGGCACCTGCCCGCTCTGCAAGGCGCGTCGCCGCGCGGCCCATCCCTCGCGCGTGATCTGCGGCACTCGCGAAATCACAAGCGCATCCGCGGGAACGTCCCGCGTGACGGTCGCGCCGGCGGCGATCACGGAGCCCTGTCCGACAGTCACCGGCGCCACCAGTTGCACATCACTGCCGATGAACACCCCGTCGCCAATCACAGTCTGAAATTTTTTATATCCGTCATAGTTGCAGGTAATTGTTCCGGCGCCGATATTGACGCCGCTGCCGATCGTCGCGTCGCCGAGGTAACTGAGATGGTTGGCCTTTGCCCCTTCGCCGAGTTCGGTTTTTTTCATCTCGACGAAGTTGCCGACCTTCCCCTTGCGCCGAACCATCACGCCGGGCCGCAAGTGCACGAACGGTCCGAGGTGTGAGTCGTCCTCCACCTGCGACTCACGCAGAATGCAGTGGTCCAGAATCTCCACCCGATGGCCAATGGTACAATCGGTGATTCTCGAGCCCGAGTGCACAACCGTGTTCTCGCCGATCACCGTCCGGCCCTCGAGCGACACGTTCGGGTACAGCAACGTGTCGCGCCCGATCGTCACCTCGGCATCGATCCACGTGGACGCCGGCTCCCGCATCGTCACGCCGGCCTCCAACCAACGCTCCCGGATCCGCCGGCGAATAACCTGTTCCGCCTCGGCCAACTGTACGCGGCTGTTGATCCCTAATCCTTCGTCGATGTCCCGCAGGCGTAACGCCGAGACGGTACGCCCTTGCTGCACGGCCATCTGCACGATGTCGGTCAGATAGTATTCGCCCTGCGCATTGCGCGGATCGAGCTTATCGAGTGCGGGAAAGAGAAACTCCCCGTCGACGACATAGGTTCCCACGTTGATCTCGCGCACGCTGCGCTCGGCGGGAGAGGCATCCTTGTCTTCCACGATGCTCTGCACCCGGTTGTCCGCAGCTCCCTGCAGCCATTCTTCACGGCGGTGGCGAATGACGCGCCCATAGCCGGAGGCATCGTCGAGCACCGCGGTCAACAGCGTCACGGCGGCGCCTTGCTCATCGTGCATCGCGAGCAGTTCCCGCACCGTCGCTTCCGTCAACAACGGCGTGTCGCCGTTCAAAATCAAATAGCGGGTCGGTTTGCGATGGGTAGCCTCGCCGAATACCGGCCGCGCTTGCAGCACGGCATGGCCTGTCCCTAACTGCTTCGTCTGCTCCGCCACAGCCACCTGCCCGCCGACCGCCTCGACCACCTTGCGGACATCGGCGCCCTGATGACCGACCACCACCGCCACACCCTGCTCTGCCAGGCCGCAGGCGATGTCGAGCACATACATGACCATCGGTTGCCCGGCCACCGGATGGAGCACTTTGGCCAGCGCCGATTTCATACGCTTGCCGAGACCCGCCGCCATGATGATGACGCCGAGTCCGGGAATGGAAGCAGACGATGCGTAGTCGTGCGAAGCATGAGTCATAGCAGTCTCACCATACGTAATCGGCAGAGGGTTGTCGAGTGAAGCCGCGATCAACCGACTTGTACGCGCGCGTCAGGTTGCTTGATCGGGGCCCACGTTTTGCCGCCGGCCGGCGAGGAGGCACCCGACGACGGATTCGGGGTGTAGAGCCCGCCCGACACAATCAGCTTCATGGCCTCTTCGACCGTGATGTCCACGGCGATCACTTCGCGCTCAGGCACCAACAGGAAATACCCGGACGTGGGATTGGGCGAGGTCGGCACGTAGACGTGCACGAGCGGATCCGGGGACAGTTGCTGCATTTCGCCCTTCGTCACACCGGTCACAAATGCAAAACAGTAATGACCGTTCTTGGGAAACTGAATCAGCACGACACGGCGATAACTCTCGCGCTCCGCGAACGACAGAATGTCCATCATCGACTTGATGGTGGAATAAATGCCGCGGACCACCGGCACGCGATTGAGCAACGCCTCCCACTGCCGAACCACGTGGCGGCCGATAAAATTCGCCGCGAAGAGCCCGGTCATGAAAATGAGCAGGATGAGCGCGATGATACCCAGACCTGGTACGTAGTAGCCTGGAGTCACCAATCGGGCGGCGGCGTCGCCAAGAATCCCATCCAGGCTGACGAACAGCGTCTTCAGAATCAGGATGGTGCCCCAAATGGGGATCATCACCAGCAAACCGGTGAGAAAATACCGTTTTAATGAAGCTTGTACCATGCGCGGCTGAGGGGTCCCGGGTAGAGCGTCATGATACTGGTCTTGTGCCGGTCGTCGCAAGCCTTTTCTTGCTATTTTCAATCACTTGGAATAGGATCCGCCCTCTTTCTCCCCGGGATTTTCAGGTTCGAATCATGATGAAACACAACCGGCCTCCGCGAGGTCTGTTCATTACGCTGGAGGGGGGCGAGGGGTGCGGAAAATCCACCCAGGCCAGGCTCCTCGGAGAATACCTCCGGAGCCAGGGACACGTCACCGTCGAGACTCGCGAACCGGGCGGAACCCCGCTTGCGGAAAAAGTCCGGTCGGTCCTACTCGATCGCGCCGACGAGCCGGTGGCGCCGGAAACCGAAGCGTTTCTCGTGCTCGCAGCGCGACGCCAGCATGTGACCCAGGTGATCGAGCCGGCACTGGCGCGCGGCGCCATCGTCCTCTGCGACCGGTTCAGCGATTCGACGCTGGCCTACCAGGGGTATGCGCGCGGACTGAATGTGCCCCTGCTGGAACGACTCAATCGGCTCGCGACTCACGCCGTGACACCACACCTCACGCTGCTGTTCGATCTTCCCGTGGCGACCGGACTGGCACGGCGGCGATCCGCCAGCGAAACGAATCGCCTCGACCGTGAATCGCTCCGGTTCCACCAAAAAGTTCGCGCCGGTTTCCTCGACCTGGCGAAGCGTCATCCCGCACGTATCAAAGTTATTCCTTCGCGCGCATCCAAAGAGACCGTCGCCCGCACAGTCGCCCGGATTGTCGCACCGATCCTCACACGGCTCCATCCCGCCGACCATCAGACCGCAACGCCGCGCATGACCTCCCGCGCGAGACAGGTCCGCCATGCCCTTCGCTGACATCATCGGACACGAGCACGCGAAGACCCTTCTGCGATCGGCTATCTTACAAAACAGGTTGGCCCATGCCTACCTGTTTCACGGTGACGATCGCATCGGCAAACGCCTGCTCGCCCTGCGATTGGCACAAACCCTGCTCTGCGAGACGGTGTCGGACGGCCGGCAGCCGGACGCCTGCGGCACCTGCCGGGCCTGCCAGCAGGTGGATGCGCGCACGCATCCGGATTTTCTGGTGATCGAACCGGATCAAGAGATGGCCAATCCCCAGATCAAGATTGAGTCCATTCGAGACATCGAGCATCAAATGATCTACCGGCCGCTGATCGGCAATCGCAAAATCTGCCTGATCGACGAAGCGGATCGCATGACCATCGGTGCCGCCAATGCCCTGCTCAAAACACTGGAAGAGCCGCCCGACCACAGCCTGTTCATTCTCGTGTCGAGTCGGCCCTATGCTTTGCCGGCCACCATCCGTTCACGCTGCCAGGCCCTGCGACTCACCGCCCCGGCGCAAACTCAAGTGGAAGCCGCGGTCATTTTGAAGCGCGAACTGCCTCCGGCCGATGCGCACTTCCTCGCACTACTGAGCGACGGGCAGCTCGGGCGCGCCCTCGAATGCGATCTGGAACAGGCGCGAACCAGCCAGAAGGAATTTGCGGCCATCTTCTCAGCCAAGGGGCTGCACTCGTTCGCAACCGTCCTGGCTGCCGCAGAAGCGCTGGCCAAAGGGGATCGCGGACCGGAGGCATTTGATTGGCTGCTTCGGTGGCTGCGCGACATCCTGCTCATCGCCGTCGGCGCCGGATCCGATCATATCCTCAACCTCGATCAACGGGCCGACATGCAGACACTTGCGGAGCGCATCGACATCGACGACCTGCTGGACCTGATCGGCGACCTCGAAAAAATGGAACGCCAAGCGCATCGGAACCTGAACCTTCAAATCGCGCTCGAAACCATCCTGCTCAGAGTCCGACAACTACTTACCCCGGCCGGCATCGCTGACCGGCCACGATAGGCCGCTAGCTTTCATCGTCGACCTCTTGCTATCTTCACCCCACACACATGAGTACGCAGAAGACCTTCTACATCACGACGCCGATTTATTACGTCAACGACGTGCCGCACATCGGGCACGCCTACACCACCGTCGCCGCCGACGTGCTCGCGCGCTACTGGCGATTGCGTGGACGCGACGTGTTTTTTCTGACCGGTCTCGATGAGCACGGACAGAAGGTGCAGCAAGCCGCCGCGAAGGCCGGCATCGATCCGCAAGCCCATTGCGACCGCCTCGCGCCGCAGTTCACCAACCTCTGGGATCGGTTGAACATTTCCCACAACGCTTTCATCCGCACCACCGACAAACCACACCAATCCGTGGTTCAACGATATCTTCAACAACTGTTCGATAAGCAGTTGATCTATAAGGCAGATTACACAGGCTGGTACTGCACATACGACGAACGGTTCTGGACGGAAAAAGATGTCGTCGGCGGGCTCTGCCCGGATTGCAAACGGCCGATCGAGCAGTTGAGCGAGCACAATTATTTTTTCAAGATGGGTCAATACCAGAATCGGTTGATCGATCACATTTGGGCGAATAAAGAATTCATTCGGCCAGATTCACGGCGACACGAAGTACTAGGTTTCCTCAAAACACAAAAGCTGGGCGACCTCTCAATCTCGCGACCCAAATCTCGCCTCTCCTGGGGCATCGAACTCCCCTTCGACAAGGACTACGTGACCTACGTCTGGTTCGACGCGCTCGTGAATTATATGTCGGCGCTTGAATATCTGCCCCAGGGACAACCAGCCGGCTTGCGTTACTGGCCCGCCGACGTCCATCTAGTCGGCAAGGACATCCTCACCACGCACGCCGTCTACTGGTCCACTATGTTGATGGCGCTTGAAAAGCCGTTGCCGCACTCGATCTTTGCCCACGGCTGGTGGACGGTGGACGGCGAGAAGATGTCGAAGAGCCGAGGCAATGTTGTCGATCCCAACAAGATGGTCGACCAGTTCGGCACCGATGCGTTCCGCTACTTCCTCCTCCGCGAAGTGCCCTTCGGGCAGGATGGTGATTTTTCGCACAGCGGGATGGTTTCGAGAATCAATAGTGATCTCGCCAACGATCTTGGAAACCTCGTGAGTAGAACATTAACATTATTAGAGCGGCTTACTGACGGCAGAATCCCACAACCGACTTGGCTTGGATCTCATCCCGAAGAAGAGGAGCTGAAACAAATCGCTCTGGGACTTTTTGGTCGAATTGAAGCTGCTTTTAACCTAATGGAATTCCATGTAGGTCTTAGAGAAATTTGGAAGCTTGTAAATCGAGCCAATCTTTACTTAGAACAAATGGCCCCGTGGAATCTTGCAAAGCAAGAACGCGAAAAAGAAAAAGTAGCTACAGTACTCTATACGGCAGCAGAGACCTTGAGACACATAGCTCGCTACCTCTATCCATTCATGCCTACCGCTGCCGACTCGATACACCGAAGGCTGGGGTTAGGAGCGGTGCCCGTCGATGCATTAAAGAATAATAGCGAACATGAAAGGTGGGCCGGCAATCTCCGAATTGGCGAACGCATTGAAAGAGGCTTGTCACTTTTCCCAAGGATTGAGACCACCGGGGGATCGATAAGTTTTAAGGGCACACTAGAGACCAAACTGATAAAAGGAGACGTTCGCGTGAATGAAGAAGCGATTAAAAACCCCTCGGAGTTGAAGTCAAAGGCTTCTAGCGAGACCCTGTCCGCTGCACCACAATCCCCTGCTTCGGCCACCATACCGGCTACTGCCCCTGTCGCCACGCAGCCGGCTCAGATCACTATCGACGACTTCATGAAGGTGCAACTCAAAGCGGCCAAGGTCCTGGCGGCGGAACGTGTGCCGAAATCGGAGAAGTTGCTGAAGCTTCAAGTCAGCCTCGGGACCGAGCAACGGCAAATCGTGGCCGGCATCGGCAAGAAATACGAACCGGAAGCCCTGATCGGGAAAACCATCGTCATCGTGGCGAACCTCAAACCGGCGAAGCTCATGGGCATTGAGTCGCAGGGCATGGTCCTCGCGGCGGGCGACAGCGAAGTGCGAGGGCTCGCCACCTTTGTCGAAGACGTGGAGCCCGGCACCAAAGTGAAATGAGTCGCCCCCTCTTCATCCGACTGATCGGCACCTGCCTCCTCGTACTGCTGAGCAGTGCGGGCGCGGCATTTACGCCGGAACCCTCCGAGTCCGAACTCGAAAGCAAAACCCACTACAACGATCCCCAGCCCACGACCGTCCTTGTGCGCGTCGTCGCGCACCGCTCATTGGTCCTGGGCCATGAGGTCGGCGGCGCGCGCGTCACCATGACGGACGTGGCCACCGGCCGGTTGCTGGTCTCCGGCCTCCAGCAGGGCGAACCGGGCGACCAGACCCAGATCATGCGCACGCCCCACTTGATGGACGAACCGGTTTACAGCAGCCGGCCGGCCGCTGTGTTCAGCGCCACGCTTGAATTAACCCGCCCGACCCTGGTGGAAATCACTGCCGAGGGCCCCTTAGCCTACCCCCAGGCGTTGCAGCGGGCGAGCACCACCGTGTTACTGATTCCCGGCCACGACCTGACGAACGACGGCATCGTGCTGCACTTGTATGGCTACCTGGTGCAGGTTGAACATCCCAAACCCGGCGAGCCCCTGATCGCCAACGAAGATGTGATGCTCCGGGCCTCGGTGCGAACACTCTCCGGTGCCCTCGTCCGGCCGCACAGCGATTGGGACTCCCGTAAGATGCATATCTACGCAGAACTGCTGATCGGAGATCGCATCGTCGAGCGGTTGCAGATGTTTTACGCCGGAGAGAAGAGTCGCTTCGAAGCCCCGTTTTTTGTACCGATGTCCAAAGACGCCCCCGATGGCATCACCCTGCGGGTCGTCGCGGCAGATGTGGCGACCGGCAATTTCGGGGTGTCCTCGGCGCAATATCCAGTACTGTCCGAACGCCTGAGACCGAAGAAAAACTGACCCCATTGACTGAACCGGTCGTTTCGTGATGTGCTGACGAAGTGTTGCAATCGCGAACCGCCGCTGGCTTGCCACCACTGGAGCCCTGATCACTCGATCGTTCATTCTCACGATGGATCCTAAACAACGACAATTCTCCATTTGGTACATGTTCATCGCCCTCTGGGTCCTGATCTTGATCCAGACCTTCCTGCCGTCCCTGTTTAACCCCACCGAAATCCCCTACAGTGATTTCAAATCCGCCGTGGAAGCGAACAAGGTCACCGAGGTGGCGGTCTCGCCGCAGATCATTCACGGGAAGATGAAGGAGGACAAGGTTTTCCATACGATCCGGATCGAAGACCCGGATCTGCTCAGGAATCTTGCGCAACATCAGGTGAAGGTGACGGGCGTCATCGAAAGCACCCTGTTCCGCGATGTGCTGTCCTGGATCGTGCCGATCGTGCTCTTCTTCGGCGTCTGGTGGTTCCTGCTCCGTCGCATGGGCCAGAGCCAGGGGTTCATGACGGTCGGGCAAAGCAAAGCGAAGATTTACGTGGAGAAGGAAGTGAAGGTCACCTTCGCGGATGTGGCGGGGGTCGACGAGGCGAAACAGGAACTGGAAGAGATCATCGAATTCCTCAAAACGCCGGAGAAGTTCCGACGCCTCGGCGGAAAAATTCCCAAAGGCATTCTGCTTGTCGGCCCCCCGGGCACCGGCAAGACCCTGCTCGCCAAGGCCGTGGCCGGCGAAGCCGCCGTGCCGTTTTTTTCGATCAGCGGATCGGAGTTCGTGGAAATGTTTGTCGGCGTCGGCGCGGCACGCGTCCGCGACCTGTTCGAACAAGCCAAGAGCAAAGCGCCTTGCATTATCTTCCTCGACGAGCTCGACGCGCTGGGCAAAGCGCGGGGCGTCGGCCCCATGGCCCATGAGGAACGGGAACAGACCCTGAACCAACTGCTGGTTGAGATGGATGGGTTCGACTCGCGCGTCGGCGTGATTCTCGTCGCCGCCACCAACCGGCCGGAAATCCTAGACCCCGCGCTGCTGCGAGCCGGCCGCTTCGACCGTCAGGTGCTGGTGGATCGGCCCGATAAGATCGGCCGCCTCGCCATTTTGAAAGTGCACGCCCGCAGCATCACCCTCGCCAACCAGGCAGATCTTGAAACCATCGCCGCCATGACGCCCGGCTTCGTCGGCGCCGATCTCGCCAACCTGCTCAACGAAGCGGCGCTGCTCGCCGTTCGTCGCAACAAAGACACCGTGAGTTTCTCTGAACTGCAGGAAGCGGTGGAGCGCGTCATCGGTGGTTTGGAAAAGAAAAATCGGGTGCTGAATACAATGGAACGGGCTCGCGTGGCACACCACGAAGTCGGCCACGCGCTGGTGGCCATGTCGATCCCTGGCGGCGATGCGGTCCACAAAATCTCAATTATCCCTCGAGGTATTGCTGCGCTCGGCTACACCATGCAGCTTCCGACCGAAGACCGCTTTCTCATGACGGAGTCGGAGCTCAAGAACCGGATCGCCATTTTGCTGGGTGGGCGCGCCGCTGAGGAAGTCATCTACGGCGAGGTCTCCACCGGTGCCCAGGACGATTTGCGCAAAGCCACCGATATCGCCAAGAGCATGATAAAAGCCTACGGCATGAGCGAGAAGCTCGGGCAGGTCAGCTTGGAGCGGGACCGGCAGTCGATCTTTCTCCAGACCGGTCCGTCGCAGACGCCCGGCGACTACAGTGAGCAAACCTCCCGGGAGATCGACTGCGAAGTTCGACTCTTGATCGACGAACAGTACGAACGGGCACGCAACCTCATCAAGGACCAGGAGGCGACACTGCGACACGCAGCCCAGGTCCTGCTCGAAAAAGAAACGATCACCGGCGAGGAACTCAAGGCCCTCGCAGCTATGCAATAGCTCCTCACCCCGCACGTTCGCCCTGCCCGCTTGGTCCTGGAAGATCCCGAGTGCTGGCCCGTGGTCACTTGAAGACGTCACGACGGCTTGCCCTCCTCCGTCTCCCGTGAGACACTGAAGCCGATGCTTCCCCACACCTACCATGAACTCCGCTCGCAGCTCAGAATTGCCCTGGCCGTCAATGCCGTCATCGTCGTCGCGGAGTTTGCCGGCGGCTTTCTCACCAACAGCATCGGCCTGATCGGGGACGCAGGTCACAACCTCGTCGATCAAGGCTCCCTCTTTCTCGCGCTCTATGCCCACGTGCTAACAGCCAGACCGGCCACCGACAACCGCACCTTCGGCTATCACCGGGCCGGGATCATCGCCGCGTTCCTCAATTCCTTCATCCTGCTGCTCACCGCCGGCGGCCTCACACTCGTCAGTCTCGAACGCCTGATGACCCCCGTCCCGGTGCCGGGAGGATGGGTCATGCTGATCGCCTTGATCAGTTTTGCGGCCAACCTGTCGATTGCCTTGCTGCTCCAACATGGCGCGAAAGATGACCTCAATATCCGCAGCGCCTTCTGGCACATGCTGAGCGATGCCTGGGTCTCGCTCGGGGTGGTCGTGAGCGGCGGCATTATCATGTTCACCGGCTGGTCCGTGCTCGACCCGTTGGTAAGCTTGTTCGTCGTCGTGGCAATCGTCAGAGGAGCCTGGCCGCTGTTTAAAGAATCACTTGAAGTCCTGCTGGAGTCCACCCCGCCCGGCGTGAGCCCGGCGCTGGTCGCAGCCACCATCGAATCCATCCCCGGCGTGAAGAACGTCCATGACCTCCACATCTGGGCGGTCGAACCACGCCTCATTATGATGACGACGCATGTGCAGGTGGACGGCGGCGATCAAGCCCTCACGACCGACCTGCTCCAAACGATCCGTAACCGAGTGACCAGCGATTTCAAAATCAAGCACCTGACGATCCAACTCGAAACGGAATGCTGCCATCCCGAAGCCGTCCACTGCGACCTCTCCAAACTCCACGACCAGCATTCGCATACGGAATTCCTGCACAGCCACCATTAGCATTCTCGCCCCTCGCTCGCTGCGGCCGCGCTGGGCGGACTGTTTGACCATCCGCCGGGAAACCTGCCCGACCATCTGTCTGTGATCGTGGGATTTCCTTGGTACCCGCTGCCTGCGGCAACGCCACCTAGCCGACTCACACCGTCAGCAGCTACAATGGGCCGCATGACACAGACATTGCCCATCCCCTTCTACATGCTCTGCGGATCACTCGGCGCCGGCAAGACAACGCTGCTCATGCGCCTCCTCGAATATTGGAACAGCCAGGGCCACAAAGTCGGCGTGCTGATGAACGAAGCGGGCGAGGTCAGCATCGACGGCCCACGCGCAGGCACCATTGCGGAGCAGGTCCTGAACCTCGCCGGTGGCTGCATCTGTTGCGACACCAAAGACGACCTCGCCTGGAGTATCACTCAGCTCGTGCAGGACTACCAATCCACGGTGATCGTGCTCGAATGCTCCGGCATGGCGGACCCGGCGGAAGTGGTCGATGCCGTGACGGATGCCTACGTATCACGTATCGCGAAGCTTGAACGGATCTTCGCGATGTTGCATCCCGTACCCCTGCCCGATACCGGCATGGCGGAACTCGTCACCCGCAACGCAATTCGGTATGCCGATGACCTGATCCTCAACAAACGGGATCTCTACATCCCCGGTCATTGGGAGCAGTTTCGCCAAACTATCACGCGCCTGAATCCCTACGGCCGGCTATGGGAAACCAATCACGCCAGGCTCGACGTGGCGGCCCTTCTCGCAGCCTCCGCGACTAGATCGCTCCCGACCAATGTGGAATTCGGGAAACCGCCCGCACCGGGAGAGAAACATGACACCCGCGCATCCCACCACCCGATGGTGACCACGGTGCGGCTACCAACGCCACTCGATCGCACAAAGTTCATGGAATGGACGAAGTCGTTGCCGGAGGGCATGGAACGGGCCAAGGGGTTTTTTCGTTTTGCGGGGGAACCCGAACTGCAGGAGTTTCAGTTTTTTCCACCACGCACCAGCACGATCGCTCCGGTCATGCTACTCGATGAACCGGATCATGTTCTGGTACTGATCGGGCGCAACTACGACCAGGAATACTATCGAGCGTCCCTCCTCGCCTGCCTTGCGGGATAGTCACGTCAGGAAAGTGAGCCGGCCTGAGCTTGCGAGGAAGAAGCCGATGCAGTCACCGGCCTGAAGCGAGACCAGCGGCGAAGAAACCAGGCCACACCGGCCCCGATCAATCCCCCCACCACCCATCCTCCGATCACATCCGTCAGGTAATGGGCCCCAATGTAGACGCGCGAAATGCCAATGGCCGCCACCAGCGGCCAGCCGATCCAGCCTGATTTGGGATAGAGCACTTGGAAGAATGCGGCAGCCGCCGCCGTGTTGGCCGCGTGATTGGAAGGAAAAGAAAAGGCCCCGCCGCAGCCCAGCAATTGATGCACATCCGCAAGCGTGACACAGGGGCGCGGACGCTGAACCAGGCCCTTCAATTGAGTCCCGAGTGCGTCCGTCGCGCCGACCACGCCCGCCAGCATCGCCCCGCCGATCAGACATTCCCGCCAATTGACCCAGGCCCAGTAGGCTGCGGCCAGCAAGATGGGATACAGCAAATTACCTGGCTTGGCTAATTCGATGCCGACCCAATCGATCAGGCTCGACTGCCCGGACACACCGTTGATAGCGCGAAAGAGGAGCTCGTCCACACCCATGGCGCGACGATAAAGGGTCGGGAAGGATCAGTCAAATGATTCGTGGCCCGAGAGCGAGTGAAGGAGCTTGAGATCTATTGAGCTTTTTACAATCAAAGATCGGGCGAGGAGCCCCGACTGGTATGCCAGAGCGCAAGCACCTCAACCACCACCGGTTCAGCAATCACACGGTAGTAGAGATAGTAATGAACACGGGTGAGATGCATGCGGCGAACCCCGGTCAGCCTCACGTTGCGGGCTCGTGCGCCGATGGTCGGCTGGGATGAAAGAAGTTGGATCGCCCGCTCCAGCTCAATCGCAAAACCATCCGGAGCCTTCGGACGATTGGCGACCCACCATTCGGCGGCTTCTTGAATTGCCCGGGCGGCGCTCCGGACGATGCGGACAGGAACTGGGCCGCTCACGATCGAGGGATCTGCTTGAGGACTTGCGAGGCGTCGCTTGCCTCACCTCGCTCCGCCTCCGCAATCGCAGCGAGTAGCTGAAGCTCTTCTTCCGGCTGCAATTCGAAGGTTTCGTCGCCCTCCGGAACCAACACCGTCACAATCGCCCCTTCCGGCAGACTTTTCTCGTCGAGTTTGATTATCCCGCCGAGAACCTTTCCAGTGGTGATCAGCATAGTGGCATCCTACCATTTCATGCTGTGATCGTCCAAGAGTGGATGGGAAGCGTGTCGCGACATCAGCGAGAATGTCGGCCAGCGCTCCGATGCAGAGGGTTGTGTCACGGAATCGTAATATGATGCTCGCCATGTTCAGTAGTCGTCAGCCGAAGATGGCTGCCGGTTTGTCGCGTGATTGAATAACCTAACTTCCGAAGAATTTGGGCGAGATCGCCTCCCGACAAATCCCGAGGAAGCCTCATACGGCGATAACTTCCTCCCGAACATGATGGAGGCGGACCACCTTGGGAGCGGCTCCTTCCTCAAAATGACAGCGGACCGCATCGCGAACTTTTGCTGGAAGTTCGGCGAGTGTATCGGCCTCCGTAAAAATCGATCGCCCAAGGGATCGAGCAATGAAACCACCCTCCGGTGCCTCTTCAACTATGAAGAGCAGCTCTGTTCTACACAACCGCGCCGTCCCCGATTCCCCCGCTCGAGCGAGTGGCCGTCACTGCGTTCTCCCGAACCGCTCCTTATACCCGTCACGTGCGACGCCGATGAACACGAGCAGGTCATCCTCCGGAACAATGACCACCTCGATGTTGAGGCGAGCGGCTTCCTGACACAACGCTTCGGGAATCTGTCCTTCCGCCACGAACAACATTGAGGGCAATGTGCCTGCGCGGTCATGCCCTTGTTGCAGCAAGCGGCGCGACTCTGGCTTGGACGGACCGGTGGCACGGGCGGAATACATTTCCATACCGACAATGTAGCAGCTCGCCGCGTCCATCAAGGCGAGGCAATCAAAGTCGCCGTCTCGTTCCGTTGCAATAGCCGCATCATTGAGCCGAAAACCAATCCAGACATCGTTGACCGTAAATTGATTAGGGTGAAGCATGAGTTACACTACCCCTCTCGGCAACCGTCAACGCTCAGGGGCGCGCCGTTTGCGGTGAGTCCCCTGGAGCGCCATGTTCGGCGTGCCCGCCTGTTATGAAATCAACGTGATCAACCTCTTGAGGAGCGATCGCTCTGTTGACCGACGCGCGGAACCGCGTGAACAACCGCCGTTCTGACTCTACGGCAGAGAGGTGTGACCAGCCACCCCACGGTGGGGAGACGGCGGCATCAGCCTGAACAAGCAGGCGGCGAACTTTAACTCCCGAGAATGCGAGCGGCCGCGTTGCGCGTCCGAGTTCGGGCCCTACGATCTCTTGCCAGCGGGACATGAGTGTTGTGAAGTGCGCGGCGAGCTGCTCTGGCGATGGCCGCTCCTTTGCCTCGAAATCCCACGGCCGATACATCGGGCCACCAAGCGGCCCTACAGTGTAGGATGTTGGCTCGTCGACGCAGTAGAAGTCCTCGTCCAGGACCGCTACGAAGTCAGGACAACCGTTGCGGGTGGCCCACGTAACTGTTTCCTCCCAGCGCCGCAGCTTCTCGGTATCGTTGCTGTAGGCCCACCCTGCGAGGATCAAAGGGGACGGCGGGACTGACGGAACACACTGATGCCTCTGGGCGTAAGCCGTCAGCCGCTCGAAGACATCGTGCCATGGCATCGGATTCGGGCAAATTCGCATCATTTGTCGCTACGCCTAACGATGTTTAGGCGGATCTGCAGAAGAGCCGGGTCCGACAATTTCAGTCTGTAAAACACGCCGCTCCCGTTCGTGAACAATACGCTATGGTCGTGATCGTTGCAATGAGTTCCAAGTGCGGATGCGAGGAAGGTTCTCGTCGAGTTTGAATCGGATGAGCATCCTACGCGCTTAAGCGGGGATGGGAACGATACGTTCTCTCGCCAAGTCCGCGGCATAGCCGAGCGCTGCGGAAATATGCTCAGGCCGAAGCGAGGAGTAGTGATCGAGAATAGGCTCAAGCGTTTCGCCAGAAGCGAGATTGTCCAACACCACCGATACCGGTATGCGCGTGCCTCGAAAGCACACAGCCCCATGCGTAATTTGTGGGTCGGTCGAAATGTAGGCTTTCCAGTCCATCCCCGTCCCTCCGGGTACGGCAAGTAGTACAGCACTCTGCAACAGTTTACCGTCGTCAATTAAGATATGGGCGAATAAAAGGGGTCGGGAGTCTTTTATTGACAGCGTCGGGGTCCTTTTGGTACAAGTTCGGCCATGCCACGCCGTCCGCGCCTTGCTGCTGGAGACCTCGCCTATCACGTTCTGAACCGCCGTGTCGGGCGACTCTCCTTGTTTGAGAAGCCCGCTGACTACGCCGCGTTTGAAAAAACGCTGGCCGAAGCTCAGGCCAGCTCCCGCATCCGCATTGTCGCGTATTGCTTGATGCCGAATCACTGGCACCTGCTGCTCTGGCCTCGGCATGACGGTGAGCTTTCTGAAGTGCTCCGCTGGATCACCGTCACCCATACGCAACGCTGGCATGCTTACCACCACACCGCGGGAACCGGCCCCGTCTATCAAGGCCGCTTCAAATCGTTTCCCGTCCAGACCGATGAGCATTTCTTGACGGTCGCGCGCTATGTCGAACGCAATGCACTCCGGGCGAAGTTCGTGGACCGGGCGGAATCGTGGCAATGGTCGAGTTTGTGGCGACGTGCGCAGGGAGACGCCAAACTGACGGCTTGGCTCAGTGACTGGCCCGTCGAACGCCCACGGGACTGGATCGCGCGTGTGAATCGCCCGCAGACCCTGTCGGAATTGGAAGCGCTCCGTCTCAGCGTGCAACGCGGCCGCCCCTTCGGGGAGGAGGCTTGGGTCCGGCGCATGGCCAAGCGGTTTGGGATGGAATCCACCCTGCGTCCACGGGGACGGCCGAAACGGTCCTAAAAAAAGACTCCCGACCCCTTTTCTGTTCAGAAATTGCACTCTGACCTCCTATTGCTGCCTTTGTTATTCCAATAGCCTGAATGTAAGGCTGCTCTCAGATGTATGAGAAACATCGCTCCTCACCGTCAGACTCAGCAGTTGTGCAGATTCCTCCACCACTGATCTTATTGGCAGCGCTTGGAGTGGGTCTGCTGATACATTGGTTGGGTTTTGAATTCTTCTTTTGGGTCGGCAACACCTTGATGTGGCGTCTCATTGGAGGTGTTCTCTGCCTCCTCGGCTTGACGATTAATGCCCTCGCCGTGTTGGAATTTAAACGAACACACCAGAACCCATCTCCTCGCACCCCCACACCTCAACTAATCGAGAAAGGTCCCTACCGCCTATCACGGAATCCCATGTACTTGGGGCTTGGTCTTTTTCAGATTGGTCTTGGACTCCTCCTGATGAACCTATGGGTTTCTCTGTTCGCGTTTCCCGCATGGATCGCCGTTTTCTATCTCGCAATCATCCCGGAAGAAGACTATCTTGAGCAACGCTTCGGTGACCAATACCGCCAGTATTGCCAGACAGTCAGGAGGTGGATCTGAGGATGGCCATCTGGTTGGCGCTTCTGCTTGTGATCTTACAGGATCACTTCGTTCATGCGCAGACACATCCGCGTGATCAGAATCAACGTGGAGGTCCGCTGACGATCCAAGTAAACGGGCTTATTAGCCGACAGGGCCAACTTATCGTGAACATCTTTTCGACAGAGGACGGCTTTCCAGCGAGTCGTGAGCGTGCACATCGGTCTCTTGTGGAACCGATTTCTGATCAACGCACAAGCACCGTGACGATTGCGGACCTTTCACCTGGCAAGTACGCAGTGGCGGTGCTGCACGATCAGAACGTCAATGGACAGCTCGATACCAACTTCCTCGGCATTCCCAAAGAACCCACCGGCACCTCACGAAATGTCAAAGGGCATTTCGGGCCTCCCAAATTTCAAGATGCCGTATTCACGCTCACCAGTGAAGCTCTCACCATTACGATTACGCTTCATTGACACCGTCCGAACAATAATGAGGATCGCGTCTTGCAATATGACTCTGAGCCGTGAGGGCGGCCCCTCCTTGCTTCGATCAGCCCGTCATGCGGGTACTGCTGAATCAGTTTGATTCGAGGATTTGAATCTGTGTGGCCTGATGAAGTTAAGCGCAACAGTTTGGGGTCTTGAACCGTGCATCGCCGTCGTTCCGTGAGTACCCATGCGTGGATATGAGGTTACGGGGTCGGATACCTTTGCTGGCACCTGGTTGTGGTGCGGGGAATCGGCCTCGGACATACGAATGTTGCGGATTGAGAACGCAAGCAAGCGATCTCATGCGAGGCTTCACCCGCCTACACAGGAAGCCACGTGCCGTTCCGATCAGTGGGCCTCTGTGGCTCTTCATCGTTTCGTCTGCAACTCCACGTTCACAAGTTTGATTTCTGAGAGATCTTTGAGTCGCGGACACCAGCGTGTACCGGCACGCCACAAGGCCGAGTCCAGTTGGGCATAGATCGTTCCGGGGTGGTCATAGTGCATGCCATACGCTTGTGCGGCTACGCATCGACACGGAAACACGAACGACTTCCCTGACTCGTTGAACTCCACCTCGAGTCGAGGCAAACAAATGGGGTCGGGAGTCTTTTATTGACAGCGTCGGGGTCCTTTTGGTACAAGTTCGGCCATGCCACGCCGTCCGCGCCTTGCTGCTGGAGACCTCGCCTATCACGTTCTGCGGAAAACAAAGGGGTCGGGAGTCTTTATTTGCGAGAATTTTCCGGCACGTGACGGCCGCTGTAGACAGTGTCGTGCATGGCGCTTGACGCGTCCCCTCACCCTTCGACCACTGGCCATCAGCGAGGACGTTCCCCATTGCTCCTCGCTCCAATTCATATACCATACGCTATAAGCGCTTCGCATCACTGCTGCGTCCGCACGAGCAACTCGTCGTCCATCGAATCGTCGCCGCTGAGCTGAGGGAAGATTATGCGCTGAACGAAATCCCATACCCCCCACATCAATACACGTATTCCCACGCGTGTCAGCGGTTGACAGGGTCGTGCGAGCGGCGTAGGTTTCGGTCACCTGACGGAACCTATGGCCAACATCAGCATCCATGGACGCGTCATCGATGAGCGGGGGGCCGGCATCGCCGGCTTGACCGTTCGCGCGCTCGACTTCGATCCTTTTTTCAGCGAAGACGACGTGCTGGGCGTCGGCAAGACAGAAGGCGACGGCACCTTTCTCATTTCATACTCGCCGGACGCCTACCGCACCTGGAAGGTCGATCGGAATCCCGACCTCGTCGCCCAGATATTCGGCCCCATCCACGCGGACCCGGCGCTCTTCGGCACGCGCCTCCTGCACGAAACCAAGGAAGCAAAAGATGTCACCGACTCGAACCACGAGGTCGGCACCATCACCATCCACCGTAACAACATCGAGGGCTGGCTCGTCACCCATACGACCTTGAACCCCGCAGTCGGAGAGCCCGTCGCGCTCTACCACCACAACCGCATCACGCACCTGATCGACGGGGCCAAGATGTTCCCCGAGGTGACCGATGCCGCCGAGGGGGCCACCGAATCCATCAACCTGATGACGCTGTTTTTCGATGTCGACAATGGCTTCCTCAGCAAATTCAAAAGCAGCTTCGACCCGTTGAATCCTCCCTCCACCGGATGCAAGCAGGCGGCGGAGACCACGCTGGAAGAGGTGCTCAAGAATAAGAGCGGGAAGCCGGTGAATGTCCTGGTTACGAACCTGCCGCTGTCTGCGGAAGACACCGTGACGGAAGTGGCGGAGTTTTTCAAACAGACGCCGGGCGTACGCACCAACGCCTATAACAAGGGATTCGCCCTGCTGCATGCCAAGGCCATCGTGGTGGATGGGGACCACGCCATCCTCATGGGGTCGCCGCTCAAACAGTACTACTTCAGCGATTCACGCCACGCCATCCGCGACGCGCGCCACAAGGGCTCGCTCATGCACGACGTCAACACCGATCTCAAGGGCCCGGCGGTGTCACACATCGAGAAGACCTTCGCGAGCATCTGGAATGCCACCGGCAAGCCGATGCTCATCCCTCCGCCAAAGACCTTTCCCGACCTGCCGGTCACGCCCGACGGCGACGTGGCTTCGGTGCAGGTCCTGCGCACGCTGCCTGGCGGTTCGATCAAGCGCGTCAATCCCAGCGGCGAAGACCTGCCCTACGGCGAAACCGGCATCCTCGAAGCCTACGAGCGCGCCATCGCCAATGCTCAGCGGTACATCTACATCGAGAACCAGTACTTCACCTCTCCCGAGATCGTGGATGCGCTCATCGCGAGGATGAAAGATACGACCAAACCCCGGTTGCAGATCATTCTGGTCCTGAACCTGCGCCCCGACCTACCGGGCTATCCGGACCGCCAGATCGACAACGTCAACCAGCTCCGTAGCGCCGCCAAGATAGGCGGACATCATTTCGGCGCCTACACTCTCTGGAGCCGATCGGAGAAAGCAGGCAGCGGCGGCGCGGGGAATCCTCGGCGCTACGACGTGATGCCGGTGTATGTCCACAGCAAGGTCGCCATCATCGACGACGTGTGGGCCACGGTGGGGAGCGCGAACCTCGACGGTACCTCCCTCAACTACCATGAGATCGGCCTGATCGTGGGCGGCGCCCTCCTCGACCGGCTCATCGACAAAGCGAAGCTCACGAACGATCCCGGCAAGTTTCTCTGGGAGTTGTTCTGGTATCTCTTTTTCTTCGTCTTCAAACAGATACTCTTCGATCTCAAGACGTTGCTCATCCTGCTCTTCGTCGCCTACAAACTGATTTTCGACTTCAAGGAAACGCTGGAGACCATCAGGGAGACGCTCGGCGACGTGGCGGACATTCCTCAACTCGTCAGGGATATGTATACCCGCACGGCCCGGCACGCCGTCCCAAGCCGCTCACGTCAGCCGTCGCGCAGCGTGGAACTCAACCTGGTGATGTACAGCGGCATCGCCGGACTGCCGGAAAACGGCGTGGTCAAGGCCCTGCGCCATGAATTGTGGCAGGAGCACCTGGGGCTGACCTCGCTGCCGGATCAGCTCAAGACCTTGCCCGCCGACCCGACTTCCATGACCTGGGTCGCCGAATGGGAACATGCCGCCACACACCATGTGGATGCGATCAAGAACGAACTCGCGCCGCCGGCCGACCATGCGCCGCACCTGTTGCCTTGGAAGCCGGAGACCGACCCGAAGGAATATCTGGCTGCGCTCAAAATCCGTACCTCAACTTTGCGCAGCAAGGCGCAGAAATTCGACTTCAGCACCTGCAAGGTCGACGATAAGAAAAACCTGCTCCCATGGCCGATCATCTAGTCCAGAACGCCACCGCCGGGATCGGGCGGCTCCTGTCGTACCTCGACGTCGTCCACGGCGATATCGAGGAGGCGCGCGCGTTTCTGAAGTTGCTGGGTTGGGATCTGCCGCCCGGTCTCGACGACATCGGTCTGGCCGCCCTCGATCTCGGTGATTTCCTCACGAAACTCGACGCGGTCATCGGCGCCTCCGATGCCGAATGGAACGACGAGGTGACCATGGCGGGCCGCATCGCCGACCTCGCCCTGGCGATCGAAGCGCTCGTCGCTCAGATTCACGATCTGGCTCACACCCTGCCCGCCAGACTGGCATCTTTTGGCGACTACGTAGAGCGCACGCAGATTCACAAGGAACTTCCCAGGCGGCTGTTCGACTTCCTCGTGGCCAATTACCTGGCGCAGGCTTCGCCGCTCGCTTATGCCGTCCTCCACCTGGTAAACATCATCGACTATCCCTACTACGCCGCCGATCCGGCGACGTTTCAGGTGGAGCACGTGCGCGCCACAGTGCACTATCACCTCTTCAAAGTGCTGGTCACGGAACCAAACCGACTGTTCACCGAGGCCTATGGCTGGGATACACCGGACTTCCAGTCCACTCTCTTTCTCAACCGGGTCAGCCAGCTCTTCCAGACGCTCGGAATACGTAGTCGCATCCAGCCGTTGAGTCCTCAGGCGGAAGAAGCCTGGGTGGGACGTACCGGAGCGGGTGTCGATCCGGCGTCGCAGTTGATCACCTTTTTATATGAAGAGCGCGGCACGGCCTTCGGCGTACGGCTTGGACTCTCCCTCTTCGGCGCAGCCCCCACGTCGGCAGGCGCGAACGATGCGGGCCTCGGCCTCGCGCCTCTGATCCAAGGCCGGGCGGAAGGAGCGGTGCCGTTTCACCGATTGGAAGACACACGCATCGAATGGTCCGGCAACGTGGAGGTGCTCAAGCGGCTCGCGGTGATTCTGCAACCCAATCGGGACCTCACACTTCGCAAGGGGGCAGGACTCGGTGATGCGATCAACGGCCGCCTCACGTTGGGACTACGGCATGGTCAACCGACCGGCGAGCTCAAATCTCTGGTGCGCCTGCCCGGTGGGTCAGCCCTGCGGTATCAGCAGTTCGCGGTCGCAGGCGGACTCGATGCCTCCTCAGCCACCAGCAGGGAAGCATTTGTGGAGCTTGCACTCTTGGGGCTCCGGTTCGATCTCTCACTCGCGAATGCCGACGGCTTTATTCAGGGCACGGTCGGGCGTGAGTCTGTCCAGGCCCCGTTCGACCTCACACTCCGTTGGAGCAGCAAGACGGGACTCTCGTTCTCCGGCAGCGGCGGGTTACATGTGCAGCTCTCGTTGCAACAGGCCATCGGCCCCTTGCGGTTGGACGCAGCCCATGTCGGCATCGACGTGCGAGAAGAAGGACTCGATACGGAAACCAGCCTGAGCGGCCGCTTGGCGCTTGGCCCTGTAACCGCCACCGTCGAACGGATCGGCGTCACGGTCGGCCTGTCCTTTCACGAAGGAAACCTCGGCCTCTTCGGACTTTCGCCACGCTTCAAGCCTCCTTCAGGATTGGGCCTGGCGATCGCAACGGCAGGCGTGACCGGCGGCGGCTTCCTGGGCTTCGATCCGCAGCGGGCCGAATACAGCGGCATGCTGCAGCTGGAGCTGGCCGAGACGGTGGCCATCAAGGCGCTGGGCCTGCTCACCACCAGACTGCCCGACGGGAGCAAGGGCTACTCGCTGGTGATTCTCTTGACCGCCGAGGGCTTCGCGCCCATTCCCATCGGGCTCGGCTTCACCCTCACCGGCATCGGCGGCCTCGTGGCCCTGCACCGCACCGTGCGCACCGACGTGCTGCGCGAGGGGCTCAAAACGGGCACGCTCAACTCTGTGCTGTTCCCGCCTGATCCCCTGCGGAACGCCCCACAGATCTTCAGTGACCTGCGCCGCGTGTTCCCCCCCGCCGCTGGCCGCCATGTCTTTGGTCCGATGGTCCAACTGCGCTGGGGCACGCCGACCTTGCTCACACTCGATCTCGCTCTGCTCGTCGAACTACCCAGTCCCATCCGGGTGATCGTGCTGGGTCGTCTGCAAGTCCTGTTGCCGAACCAGAGCCATCCGCTCATCCAGATCCGGATGGATGCCTTGGGCGTACTGGACGTGAGCGCCGAGACCGTCGCCTTGGATGCGACGCTCTATGATTCGAAGATCCTGCAATTCACGCTGACGGGTGACATGGCCTTGCGCGCCGGCTGGGGTCGGCAACCGCAATTCGTGCTGGCCATCGGCGGGTTCCACCCACGTTTTGCACCCCCGCCCGGCCTGCCCGCCTTGAAGCGGCTGGCCCTGCAGCTGGCCGACGGCGACTCGCTCCAGTTGCGCTGCCAGGCCTATCTGGCGGTCACCTCCAACACAGTGCAGTTCGGCGCGCGGGTGGATCTGCATGCGGCGGGCGGCGGGTTCAGCTTCGACGGCATGCTCGGCTTCGATGCGCTCATTCAGCTCACCCCCTTGGCCTTTGAAGTGGACGTGGGGGCGGCCCTGGCCCTGCGGTATCACGGCCGCCTACTGATGGGCATCTCGTTTAAGGGGCGATTAGCCGGCCCCACGCCCTGGCACGTGGAGGGCAAGGCCAAGATCTCGCTGCTGTTCTTCTCGGTGTCGGTGTCCTTCTCACGGACGTTCGGCAGCAAGACTGCGCCACCACTGCCGGCGGCGGTGGATGTGGTGGGACTGGTGGCGGCCGCTCTGGCCGACCGGCGCAATTGGAGCGGGACCGTGCCACGAAGCAGTGCCCCCGTCGTCACGATCCGGGAGACGCCGCCGCCGGCCAGCGGACTGCGCGTCCATCCCTGGGCAGAGCTGACGCTGCGGGAGCGGATCGCGCCGTTGAACAGACCGCTCACGAAGCTGGGCACGGCGCCGATTATCGGCGGGCCCACGACGGTGACGGTCACGGTGACGGATCGCGCCGGGGCGGCACCCTGGCGCACGACGCCGGTGCACGAGCCCTTCGCATTGGCCCAGTATGAAGACCTGCGGGAGGATGAGCAGTTGTCACAGCCGGCGTTTGTGCCGCTTGCCGGCGGGCTCACGGTCGCCGCCGACGATCTGGCGGTGGATGACGCGGCAGGCCTCGCCGCGCCGATTGCCTATGAGACCGTGGTGATTGATCCGACGCGGCCCCCGGAGCGGCCGAAGCTGGGCTATGTCCTCTCCGCCGCAGTGTTGGCCCGGGTCGCCCGCTTCGGCGCCGCCGGCCAAGCCCCGGCGCGTAAACGGCGGCGAGGGCCTACAACCGCCGTCGCATAAGATGCATCGGTGTCGTCTACACCATGACAATGCACGTATTTGCCGCAGAGACGAGTTTGACAGTCTTTCACCAGCGGAGTACCTTTCGCTCGTTCTTCACGAACCGTTGTCATCCTGTTTGACCACCTCAAAGGCGAATAAATATTTTTTCACTCCGTCACAATTCAGAGATCGTCACGCACAGTCACAGCCACTATGCCGATTATTAGGCTCAACCAGCAAGACTAGTTAGACGACGGGAGAAAGTGGAGAGGGAATCGAGCCGCCATCATTTCGATAGAGGGCGCAAGAAGGACAGTATGTCAGATCTAGACAAACTTGCATCCGCATTACGGCACGCGTTCGAAGTCTGGCACGCGCGCGCGACAGAGTCGCCGGAACTCCGGGACCGTCAGGCGACTGTGAGTGTCGAATACACCGGCGATGTTGCTGAACTACAACGTGCCGGGCTGAATACGGGTTACAATTCCGATGGTGAGGTCAGCGGCCAGATTGAGTTTCGCAACCTGGAGCGGTTGCTGGCGGTTCCAGGCGTCGTGCGTGTGACGATGCAGCCCAATTCGCGTCCGCTACTCGACAAAACAATTACCGAGATGCGTGTCCCATGGAAAGTCCCGCCCGGCTTCTCGGGTAAAGGAGCCGGAGTCATTGTTGCGGTGATTGACACGGGTATAGACATTTTTCATGAGTCGTTTCGGACGCCCTCAGGGACTCGGATCCTCGAGCTGTGGGATCAGTCGGCGACGACCGGGGGCAGCGCACCGCCGACCGGGTTTGCACAGATCGGCCGCGTGTATAACAGCAAAGACATCGATGCCGGAATTAAGGCCAAACCACCGTTCGCGAGCATCGACGACAACGGCCACGGCACCCATGTCGCCGGGATTGCGGCTGGTAACGGCAACCAGGACGATCGATGCTCGTTTCCCGGTCACTACGTCGGCGTGGCACCGCTCGCTGATCTCGTCATCGTCAAGGCCATCTCACTGCCCGCAAATAGCTCAAGCAATACGCGCGACGCGCTGCGCTGGTGCGCGCAGGCAGGCGAGCGTCATAAACATCCTAACGGCTCCAACAAGCCGGTCGTCATTAACTGCAGCTGGGGTTGGGACCTTGGGGCACATGATGGCCGAGACTACAACGATGTCTCGGTGGACCGGATCCTGCGACCAAGCGGCAACCCCATCCCATCCGGGCTCGCAGTCGTCGCTGCCGCCGGCAATGAGGGTTATGGGGACACCCATGAGAGTGGCACCCTACAGCCGGCTGGGCAACCAGGAAGCTCCGCAACGGTGCCGTTTCGCATGCCGGACTATTCGACTAGTCCCGACCCGATCAGCATCTGGTACGATGGTGCCGCCTCGATCACTGTGCAGCTCACCGCGCCAGTCAGTGCCGCATTTCCAAGTACCAATACCACCGGCCCGTTTGCGCCGGGTGGTGCCGGATCCCCGTTCACCATCGGCAGAATGCAGATCTCGATCACTTCACCTGTCAGTGGAGATTCTCGGCACGGCAACCAGAAAAATATCGATATCACCATCTCCGCAACTCCGCCGCAGTGGCAGGCCTCAACAGCCTACGCCCCACAGGCGTCTGTCGTGCCACGGCAAACGCCAGGAGGTCACCTCTATGAATGCGTGACTGCGGGAACGTCTGCGGCTACGGAACCAATTTGGCCTCTAACGTTAGGCGATACCATAACCGATGGCACTGTCGTCTGGAAGTGTATGCCTTTGCTCAATATTCGACCCGGCATCTGGCAACTGCTACTGACCAACACCTCCTCCGTCACGGCAAACTGGGATATCCGGTTCCAGTCCAATCATGATGAAGGCTATCCGTTCTTCCGCTTGCCCTCGGAGAAAGGCGATCCGCCCGCGCGGCGCCGTGACAACACCATATCGTCTCCTGGCGCTTCGCGTAATGCGATCACCGTTGCCAACTACTCAAGCAATACGATCACGAGCAGTTCGTCACGCGGACCCGTTACGTATCCCCTTGGCACAGCATCAGGCGAAGTCAAACCAACGGTTGCCGCCGTTGGTTCCGACGTTGTCGCGGCGCGCAGCCGCAATGACAAGGATAAGCCGTCATCGTGTTGCGACCAGAAAGTGGTAGACAAGACCGGCACCAGTATGGCGGCGCCACACGTGACTGGGCTCGTCGCGCTGATGTTCGAAACAAATCCCCACCTGACCTTCGAACAAGTACGCCTCTACTTGCAGCATTCGGCTCGAGTCGACGGTATCCCCGCTGTGGAAACGCCGCCCGTCATTGACCCGTCGACAGGAATTCGTTGGGGGAACATCTGGGGAGCGGGTAAGGTGAACGCGCAAGCCGCTCTGGCCGAGACACCGCCAGCGCCAAACTCCGGTGGTGGGGGACAGGGCCGGCCCACGATCTCAATGGACGAAGCTGGGCTGGGCTACACCCCACATACCATCTTCTCCCGCCTCGGCGACTGGCAGCGCCGCTTCGGGCCCAGACCTGGGCTGATGTTGGCCGCCGCCCTGATCAGTCGCCATGTCGACGAAGTCCTAGGCCTCATCAATCAGAATGCTCGCGTCGGTGCGGTCTGGCGCAGATATGGCGGTCCGCTGTTGGTGCGCCATCTGTTGCACAACCATCAGACTCCGGTGGCATTACTCCCGGCGACAGTCAAAGGCCTCACTATCACGACATTGATTGGCCGCTTTCTCTCCATACTCCACCGGTTCGGGGGCGAGCATCTGAGGGGAGACATCGAGTATTACCGTGAATTCGTCCACCGTTGGCCCGGGACGGATCTTGATGGACTCGATGCGGAGGCGGTGCGTCTCGGAGGAAAGCCGTGAGTACCCCCTCCGCATTCGACACCTTGGCCAGAATTGTCGGTGAGGCGTTGTCGCCGTTTGCCACCCGGCTGCACGGTAACCAGGCGGAGCTGACAATGGAGCAGCTCGGCCTCCGATTACCATTGAGTGCCGGCGGCGTTACCAGGGGACTGCAGTCTGCAGCTGCAGCCTGTTCCCAACTACCTGCCGTAGTGGCGTCCGTGATCGATGCGAGTGAGAGTGGCGACGACCATGCGCTGGTCTCGGCGCTCAAGAACCTCAGTGAATCTCTTGTTCATGCCGGCACCACATTCGCGGAGCTTAGTCGCGCGCTCGACGAAGTCATCCAGAACACGGGCAGCTTAACTCCAGGGCAGAAAGCGAACCTACATGGTGTAGTCGAGAAACTTCCTCACCGGCTCCTGCATCTGGCATTGATCAGTTACATCGAAGAAAGGCAGCCTGCAGTTAAGAGTGCGCTGGAACTTGCGGGACTGTTCGATGACACCCCGATCGACACTGATCCAACTGATCCGAGCCTGTCCGTACATCACCGCAAGGAGGTACGGTTCGATCGCATCCCTCAGCTCTTCTCAAATCCAATACAACACTTGAAAACCTTATATGGATTCGGCAATCCCGGATTCGATGGTCTGGAGTTGTTCCGCAGAATCAAGCAGATGGTCGATCGACCTGATGCTGAAGCGTTCATCATCGAAGCCCCGGGATTGCCCGCTATTCTGGAAGCCTGGCGATTTCGTCTGGAGGTTGTGCCAGGTGCAACGCCGGCGTTACGAGTTCGGCTCCGGGTACCCGCGCAGAAGGATCTCGATATCAGTGAGCCTATTGCGGGGCCGTGGTTGGGCACTGTTATCTCCTCGGCGCGTTTTGAAGGCGGCATCGAACTGTTGTTGCACCCAACACAGGGGCTGAAGATCGACCCGCCCGCTTCCGCGGCATCGATTGATATGGCCATGGGCCTCAAGGCAGAAACTCCTGATAATTCGCCGATGATCCTGTTCGGCCGGGTCGGAGGCAGCCGGATAGAACTCCAACGATTCGCACTGCGGCTACCACTCAAACTCATGGCCGCGAGCAGGACGCCATCGCCTTTTGTCGAAGTAGGTGCGGCGTTCGAACTGAAGCAGGGTAAGGTCGTAATTGATGGGGCCCAGGCCGATGGCTTTCTTGCGCAAATCCTACCTACAGGTGGCGCAACTATACCGTTTGACTTAGAGGGAGGATGGTCAGTTCGCCAAGGGTTGTACTTTAAGGGTGAGACTGGCCTCGATGCGACAATCCCGGTCAACATCAATCTCTCCGGTGTTGCCAAGATTGATTCGCTTCAGATCACGCTGGAGGGAAGGGAAGGGCCTGCACAGCAAGACAGTGCGATTCACGCCGTGATCGCGACGACGATGCAGGTCACAATCGGGCCCGTGTCCGTCATGGTTGAGCGCTTCGGCCTGCAGGCTGCATTTACTTTTCCCAGATCAGGCGGCAACCTTGGAGTGGCCGACCTCTCCCTCGGCTTCAGACCGCCGACGGGCCTGGGCCTGGCGATTGAAGCGGCGGGCGTGACCGGCGGCGGCTTCCTGGGCTTCGATCCGCAACGGGCCGAATACAGCGGGATGTTGCAGCTGGAGCTGGCCGAGACGATTGCCATCAAGGCCCTGGGCCTGCTCACCACGAAATTGCCCGACGGCAGCAAGGGCTACTCGCTCGTGATTCTGCTGACGGCCGAAGGCTTCGCGCCGATCCCCGTCGGCTTAGGCTTCACCCTCACCGGCATCGGCGGCCTCGTGGCGCTGTATCGCACTGTCCGCACCGACGTGCTCCGCGACGGCCTCAAGACCGGCACGCTCAATTCTATTTTGTTTCCAACTGATCCGTTGCGGAACGTCCCGCAGATCTTCAGTGACCTGCGGCGAATCTTTCCACCGACGGCGGGCCGCCATGTGTTTGGCCCCATGGTGCAACTCCGCTGGGGGTCGCCGACGTTGCTCACCCTCGATCTCGCCCTGCTCGTCGAACTCCCCGCGCCGATTCGGGTGATCGTGTTAGGTCGCTTGCAAGTCTTGTTGCCGGATCAGTCCCATCCCCTCGTGCAGATCCGCATGGATGCCTTGGGCGTATTGGACGTGAGCGCCGAGACGGTCGCACTTGATGCCACGCTCTATGATTCGAAGATCCTGCAATTCACGCTGACGGGTGACATGGCCTTACGCGCCGGCTGGGGCCGTCAGCCGCAGTTCGTGCTCGCGATCGGCGGCTTCCATCCGCGGTTTGCGCCTCCGCCGGGCCTGCCCGCCTTGAAGCGGTTGGCGTTGCAGCTCGCCGATGGCGATTCGCTCCAGTTGCGCTGCCAGGCCTATCTGGCCGTCACCTCCAATACGGTGCAGTTCGGCGCGCGGGTGGATCTCCATGCCGCCGGCGGTGGCTTCAGCTTCGACGGCATGCTTGGCTTCGATGCCATCCTTCAATTAGCGCCCTTGGCCTTTGAGGTGGAGGTCGGCGCGGCATTGGCCTTGCGGTATCACGGGCGCTTGTTGATGGGCATCTCGTTCAAGGGCCGATTAGCCGGCCCCACGCCCTGGCAGGTGGAGGGCAAGGCGAAGATCTCGCTGCTGTTCTTCTCGGTATCCGTGTCCTTCTCACGGACGTTCGGCAGCAAGGTCCCGCCCCCGCTCCCGGCGGCGGTGGATGTGATCGGTCTGATCGCCGCGGCCCTGGCCGACCGGCGCAATTGGAGTGGAACCGTGCCTCGTAGTAGCAGCCCCGTGGTGACGATTCGCGAGACGCCGCCCCCGGCCAGTGGACTGCGTGTCCATCCCTGGGCGGAGCTGACGCTGCGCGAGCGCATTGCGCCGTTGAATCGGCGGCTCACGAAGGTGGGCACCGCCCCACTCGTGGGCGGGCCCACGACGGTGACGGTCACGGTGACGGATCGCGCCGGGGCCGCACCCTGGCGGACGACGCCGGTGCAGGAACCCTTCGCGTTGGCGCAGTATGAAGACCTGCGGGAGGATGAGCAGTTGTCACAGCCGGCGTTTGTGCCGCTTGCCGGCGGGCTCACGGTGGCAGCCGATGACGTGGCCGTGGATGACGAGGCGGGACTCACCGCCCCCATCGCCTACGAGACGGTGTTGATTGATCCGACGCGCCCGCCGGAACGCCCGAAGGCGGGCTATGTCCTCTCGGCGGCGGTGTTGACCCGGGTCGCCCGCTTCGGGGCCGCCGGGCAGGCCCCGGCACGCAAACGGCGGCAGATGCGCACAGCTGTCACGATGTAATTCAACGGGAATGACAAGACATGCCTGAACAAATCGCAGCCACCTATCGCTTTTATTCCTGGCTTCGCCAAGGACTTCTCGCGGGCCTCTCCGGTCCTGGTACCTCAAGCCCGCCGACGGCGGGCCGCCTCGCGTTACCCATTCGTCTTCGAGTGAACGACCGGGCGCCCATCGACGTCAACGTGCAACTCTATGGCCCCGGCGATATCACCGGCCTCGACGCGCGAGAGATTATTCGTACAGAACCGCATGCCCACATGACCGATTTCGAGCCGAACTATTTTCCGACCATCGAGTTCGATCGGCCTGACTTCCCATGGCTCTTCAGCCCGGCAACGCCCGATGGCGCGCGGCGGTTGCGTCCATGGATCTGCTTGATCGTGGTCCCCAAGGAACGGGCGATCCTCAAGACCAACCAGCAGCCCTTGCCGACCATCACCTGCTCTCGTGAAGAGTTGCCGGATCTCGACCAGTCGTGGGCCTGGGCCCACGCTCAAATTGTGGGGGAACAGCGCTCGACGCCCGATCCTTCACCACGTGCGACGCTGCAACAAATCCTCAACAACCACCCGGAACGCACGCTCTCGCGGCTCCTGGCTCCGCGCCGCCTCGATCCCAATACCGCGTACTATGCCTGCCTCGTGCCAACCTACGAGGTCGGAAGAAAAACCGGTCTCGGCGAGCCGATCACACCGGAGGACGAACAGGCTTTGAAACCGGCCTGGGTAAAAACAGCGACACCGGGCTCAATCACGCTACCCGTGTTCTTCCAGTGGGAGTTCCGAACCGGCATCGCAGGAGACTTTGAATCACTTGCGCGCCGCCTGACACCTCAGCCCCTGCCGTCCAGCGTGGGACTGCGGCCGGTGGACATTCGCACCCCAGGCTGGGGCATGCCGGTATTGCCGCCGGGTGCGCCCGGCAGCTTGTTGGATCTCGGTGGAGCCCTGCAGACTCCTGAGACGCAGCCGCGGCCTTGGCCTGATCAGCCACGCAAAACGTTCCAATCGGCCCTCGGCGCCATCCTCAATGCGCCGGCAACGATGTCCAATACGAGCGGATCGCCCACGCTCCTCGGCCCGCCGCTCTATGGACAGTGGTACGTAGACCGGGACAGCCTGCCGCCCGCAGACCAGCCGCCGCACTGGTTCCGCGATCTCAATCTGGATCCGCGCCACCGCATTGCCGCCGGCATCGGCACGATGGTGATCCGCAAGGAGCAGGAATCACTGATGGCGTCGGCCTGGGATCAGCTGGAACAACAACGGCGGGATCGACAGCGGCTCAAGCGGGCGCAGTTAGCCGAATCCGTAGGCGTCAGTCTCTCCAAGAAACACTTCGCAGCGCTCGACCCGGCCAAGCTGCTGCAACTCACGGGACCCGCGATGCAGGCTTTGGCGGGCATCGCCACGTCCCCCACGACGCCGCCGGCTGCCACCACCAGCAACTTACTCAATGGCCATCCGGCCGTGACTGGCGCCTTCCGTCGCCTGACCCGGATGAATGGACCGATCGCCTCCCACGCCGCCACATTCGACGCACTTCGGCTCCCCGCCACATCACCCGCCTCCACGGCAGGACAGGCCTTTCGCCCGCTCATGCAATTTTCCGTCGCGACCAAGCAGCGGCAGGTGCCGGCGTTGCGCGAATGGTCGGAGGTGAAGGCGGAAGTGCTGCGGCGCCTGTCACCGAAAGATGCGGTATTGGCCGCGGTGAAGCAAACGATGCCTACGGTTGAAAGCACCGAGTTGACGACGTTCTCGCCGAGTTTCCCGCAGCCGATGTACGAACCCCTCCGCGACTATGCACCGGATCTGTTGTTGCCCGGTATGGACCTGGTGCCCTCAAATACGATTGCGCTTTTAAAAACCAATCCGGCTTTGATCGAAGCCTACCTGGTCGGGCTCAACCACGAGATGAGCCGTGAACTGCTCTGGCGTGGATTTCCGACCGATCAACGCGGCACCTACTTCCGGCAATTCTGGGACGCCGGCGGCGATGAACTCCTGACTACCGATGCAGAACGCGAAGCCCGTTTCGACATCACCAGGATCACCTCCTGGGCCGCGGATAGCCGTCTGGGTTCTCACAGCGCGCGTGGCGCGGTGGTGGGACAGATGGTGCTCCTCATTCGCGGCGACCTCTTGCGGCGTTATCCGCGCGCCATGGTCTATGCCTTGGAAAGCGTCTGGTCTGCGGACGGCACCAGGCGTGAGCTCGGCACCACGGAACGCTATCCGATATTTCGTGCCACGCAGTCACCCGACATCACCATGCTGGGCTTTCCCCTCACCGAAGATCAGGTACGTGGAGCGGACAACAAGGCCGGAGGACACCCGGGCTGGTTCTTCGTGCTGCAAGAACAACCGACGGAACCGCGATTCGGCATGGACGTCGCCACGACCTTTGGCGGCACGCCCGCTCACTGGAGCGACCTGACGTGGGGTCACCTGGCGCCGGACGAAGCCGCCCTGAAACAGATCGTCTACGTACCGATCGACGGACTGCTGAACAACCGCATCGTGGATCAGATTCAGTGGGGAAAGAACTCGGCGCAGATGGCCACCATCACCAGACAACCACCGTTCCGCGTGGCGGTCCATGCCAGAACCTGGCTGCCCGCCAGACAGTAGCGGCGGAAAGAGACGAGACCATGCCCTATTTGGAACAAGAAACCGCCAGACTCCAAACGGCCCTGCAAGCCTTGGCCGCGCAACAGGCCACGTTGACGACCCAACTCACCAGCCAGCAACAGGCGGTGACCGCGGCGCAGACGCAGCGCACCAACGCGCAAAGCGGTGTCACGCAGGCTCAGGCGCGCATCGCACCGTTACAGGCCGCCGCCGCCGCGGCTGACGCACAAGTCGCAGAGGCGCAACAGGACCTGCTCGATGCCTCCGAACCACCGCAAGGCATCCCCCCCGCCACCTGGAGAGCACGCCTCGCCGCACTGCGAAAGAGACTTACCCAGGCCCAGACCGCCGCAACCGCAGCCCATGCGAAGGTCACCGAGGCGCAGCAGGGCGTGGCGCAGGCCCAGGCGCAAGTGCAGGCGGTAGATCGCCAGATTGCGGCGGCGACTGCCGCGGTGCAAGCCACCCAGGCCACGATCGCCACCCTGCAACCCCGCCGGCAGGAACTCCACACGAAGCTCGCCGAGATCGAGCGCATGAATGCAGAGATCACACGCGACCCGCTGGCGAGGGAAGCCCTGCAGCAGATCGCCGCGGAACTCTCGGCCCGCACAACAACGTTGGAAGAATCCCATCTAGTCACGCGGTTCGAACTGGAGGACGCCGAGACACTCCTCGCAAGCTTGATCACCAGGCGTAACGAACTGACGACGCTGCTCGCCGACCTCGCCAGACAAATCCCTGAGGCGGAGGCGCAACAGGCGGCAGCCCAGCAGGCGCTGACGGCGGCCGAAGCCGAGGTCAGCACGCATTTACGGGATGGGCCATAGGTTTCAGTTAAGGAAAGGATCAGCAGCGTGAGACCGATCGCTGAAGGACCAGATATTCCCGAACGGGTGCCCCCGGCACTCCTCCGAGCCTGGGCGACTCAACTGCGCCAATTACAGGCGGCGCACGACCGGGCCGTCGCGCGGGCTCAAGCTGCCCAGCGGCGAGCCGCCCTGCTCATCAGACAACGGGCGCTCCACCAGGCCGAATTGGCTCGGGTCAACGCCCAAATCACGGCCACCCAGGAGACGGTGACTCGGAAGAAAGCCGAAGTCGCCGCGCTGTCGGCGCAGGTCGACGAACATCGAGCCGCCCGCGATGCCGCAACGGCTCGACTGCTGGGCACGGATCGCCTCAGCGGCACGGTTACCACGACCCATCCGCTGCTGCTGTTTCCCGTCCGCGTGGAAACCAGGTTTGCCGCGAGACGGACAGGGCCAGGCACCGATCTACTGCTCCGCGTCTATCCCGACGACATCCATCTCGACAGCCACGAACCGGCTCTCACGGAAGAAGAAGAACGCCGGGGCAGGGAGTTTTGGGCCCATGTCGCCGCTGCGCCCACAGGCACGGACCGGCAGGAGCACATCAGGCAGGACTGGCAACGACTCACCGAACAATTCGGCACGACCCGCGCCGCCTGGATCGCTCGCGTCCTCGATCCCGCCCAAGGCCGAACGGTCTCACGTCGCAACGACAGTTGGACCCGCGCGCCCCACACCCAGGTCCTGCCGGATCGCTGGGTCGCCGTCGGCTATCGTAGCGATGCCGCGCGTGTCACCGCCTGGGGCAAGGCAATCCCGGAGACCGTGGCGGTCGGACCTGACCCACGCAGCACGGGCCCGCTCGGCAGCAATGGGTTGCCGGCCGTCGATGACGGCATGACGTGGATCATGGATTTCGACCGCGCTGAATCCATCGGCATGAGCTTACGTATCCCCATCACCGAAGAGGACGCACAGGCAGGATTCGATCGCATCGTGGTGTTGGGACTGAAGGCGTCATGGGATGCCCCGACCACGGCCGGCCGATTGGTCGAATTGTTCGATGCCCACCATTACACCGGCAACCTCGCCCTCGTCGAGCAACAGGCGCCGACGAATAATACAGCAGACTCACCGGCGGGCTATCGCTCGACCGGGCGCGACGCGGCCGGCAGCATGGGCGTCGAGCTGGGCGCCTCGCTCATCCGCTCCGGCTCCGATGGAGAAATCTTGGTACAGGCGCTAGGTCTGCCGGCATCTGTCTTTGCCCATGTCCGCGGAGCCGACGGAGCGGAACAACACCGATCCTCAGTTATGCAGGCAGCCCTGCTCGCAATCTCTGACAGTCCCCTGCTGCGACAACTGGTCGGCGCAACGGGAGCCGACGTGCTACGCGACCATTTCTCGAAGTATGTCAGGGCCCGCGGACCACTGCCGGTCCTGCGAGTCGACAAACAGCCCTACGGCCTGCTGCCGGTAGCGGCACTCGACCGGTGGGTTTCGGCGACGGATCAGGATCCGGATAACGTGCTGGCTGCTTGGTGGCGAGCCCAACGGCTGACACGCCGTCGCCAAGTCCCACAGGCTCTCCAGACCACGCTGGAATCCAATCCCGTCGTGCTCCTGGCGCAGGAGGCCAACACCTGCCGCTACACGTTGCGCGAATTTCCCGACGTCTCCACCCGACAACCGCCGGTGCCGCAACGGCTGCTCACTGACGCTTTCCGCACGCTCCTGCTGACTCGCGCTCTTTCGACCCCGCACGAGCCGGCCATGGATGAATTGAGCACCCTACCCGAACCGATTCGCCAACAGTTGCTCGCGGAGGCGATGGATCTCGTCACCTATCGCCTCGATGCCTGGGGCACATCCCTGGCAACTCGACGGCTGGCCGCGATGCGACAGGCAGCACCCGCCGGCATCAGGCTCGGCGCCTATGGCTGGGTCGAACAGGTCCGGCGTGCGGCCCCGGTCCAACCGGTCCCGGCACCACCCGCCGGCGTTACCGCGCCGATCTCGCGCTCGGCGCAGAACAAGGGCTTCGTCCATGCCCCGTCGCTAGGACATGCGGCAGCCGCCGCCGTGCTGCGGAGCGGCTACCTGTCGCAGGAATCGAATCGCGCATCGGGCACCTCCCCCTTTGCCGTCGACCTCTCGTCTGAACGGGTCCATCGCGCCAAGTGGCTGCTCGACGGCGTACGCCAAGGTCAGTCCTTGACCGCCCTGCTCGGCTATCGATTCGAACGCCATCTCCACGATCGCAGCCTGGACCGCTACATCCAACGCTTCCGCGCACTCACCAGCTTCACCGGCACCGACCGCTTCGCCGACATCCGGGACACCATCACGCGCACCGAACGTCTGGCGCAAGAAGTGACGCTGTTGACGATGCAACGTGACCAGGCCCTGCGCCGGGCCGAAGACGCCCGGGGATTGCAGGCCGAACGCGAGCGACGCTCGCAAACCTATCGCGCCGCACTGGGCACCATCGCCACGCTGACCCAACAGGCGCAGGCCGCGCAAGCACAGGTGACGCAGGCGGCTCAGGTGCTGGCCCAACAACAGGCGGCGAAACCGGAAGGCAAGGTGACCCAACCTGCCGCGCGCCGTTATGCCATCCAATTGTTGGAAGCGCGGGACCTCGATGACTGGGACAATCGCGTGGAACAGCTGACTCAGGCGCAGGCCACCGCCGTGGCCCAGGCAGCCGCCGCACAGCAGGTCGTCAGCGCTCAGGACGGCTCACGTCTGCTCGCGGAACGGGCTCAGGCAAAACTGCTCAATGCCGCTGATCCGGATTCGATTCCCGCTGCACAGCAGATGGCAACACGACAAGACACGCTCGCCGCCGAGCTCGACCGCCAGGCTCTCGCCAAAGAAGGGGGGCAACGCGGCAAGGCCATGGCCGATCTCATCGCCGCGCGAGCGACCCTTACGACCCGCCTCGCCGCGCAATGGAATGACGCGCTGAAATCGCTGCCGGCTGCCGCCGTGGTCGATGGGCTGGCCCTGCATCGACGGTGGACGGCAAGCCAGCAACGCCAGGCGCCGCAGACCTCCTGGGATGTGACCACCGTGCCGTTCGGCAACGCGACCTTGGGATTTCCACCTCCCGGCAGCGCGGATTTCACGGCGCTCGTGGACGTGCTCAAAACACTCGACGATCTGGTCGACTCCGTGGGTGACAGCGTGGTGGCCGAAAGCGTCTACCAACTCGTGCAAGGCAATCCTCTTCGTTCCGGCGCGACATTGGATGCCATCGCTGCGGGTGAAGTGCCGCCGCCAGAGCTGGAGGTGATCCGCACGCCGAGGAGCGGTATCGGGTTGACGCATCGCCTCTGCACCCTCTTCCCCGCAACCGACAGCACAGCACCGGCAAGCTGGCCGACGAATGCACCATCGGCACGCGCCCAGGCCGAACCGATACTCAATGCCTGGGTAGCAACGCTCCTGCCCAATCCGGCCCAGGTCCGTTGTAAGGCCGATTACGTCGATGAGCAGAGCGCACAGATCTATCAGACCGTTGAGAGTTCGTTGACATCGCTTGGACTGGCGCCGCTGGATGCCATCTACCTCGCGGAAGGCAACACCAGAGCACAGCAAGCCGCACTCGAACAACGCTGGCGGTTTGTGCTGCAGCAGACCCGTCCCGCGACGGTCCCAGCGCATGCGATCATTCGACTGCAATTCGACCGCGACAATGGTTGGGGAGCGGATATTGTGAGCGTCACGGAATGGTGCGAGGTCGCTACCACGGTGCGCCGATTGCTTAGCAATGCCCGGTCTCTCGACGGCCGCGATCTGTCGTTGCCCGAATCACCAGCCGACTCAGGCCTGGACCATGAGGAGTTTGCCGGCCGCGTCACGCGGGCGGTGCAAGCCCTGACTGATGTGCATCGACTCCTGAATGGCCTCCTCCCTGCGCCGCCGTCGGACGATATGACCGCCAATCTCGACGACGTTCGCCGCACCCTGTTCGCCTTGGCGAGCTTCGGCATACCGAGCGCGGTGCCGACCGACATCGGCGGGACAGGATCGGAAGAACGCTCGATGCTGCTGACCCAGGCGCGGTCCGTCCTGCTTGAGGCACAACGTCGCTTGAACCGGGTGACCGAATCGGACCAAGGCTTTGTTCGTGCGAATGCCACACCGGAAGAACGGCGCGATCACGACCTGGCTCGATTCCGCATCATCTTCGGCCAGGATTTCCTGGCGTTGCCTCGCATGACCGCAACCAACGCTATGCAGCTGAATGAGACGTTCGCCGCGAGTCTCTCGCTCCAAGGGCAAGACCCCATGGCCGCCGTCACGTGGTTTCAGCGCGCCGCCTACGTCAGGCCTGGCGCCACACGCTTGAACGAAGCGATGCTGTATGGCGAAACGGTGGGCAGCGCCGCCCTCCGTTTCCACGTCGGACAACTCCCCTTTCAGGCCCAGGATCGCTGGGTGGCCCTACCGCCCAAGCCGGACCAGCCATTTCCACGCGGGCGTGTGTCACTCGTGGCGCAAATGTCGTCGGCGCAACCGCTCCGCTTCGATCAGCCCTTCGCCGGCCTCTTGATCGACGAATGGGTGGAGACGGTCCCGAGCCCCCGCGAGACGACCGGCGTCAGCTTTCACTACGATCAACCGAACAGCGCACCCCCGCAGGCGCTGCTGCTTGCCGTGCCTGCGGACCGGCGAACGACCTGGGACCTGAACAGCCTGGAGGCCGTCCTGCAGCAGACGATGGACTTGGCTAGACTGCGCGCCGTCGCGCCAGACAGCGGGGACGAAGTGATTTGGGTCGAGGACCAACTGCCGGAAGGAGCCGCTCCTCTGGGCGACGGCGAGACCTGGACCTGGATCCGCATGAAACCGGAACCACTCTCCGGCAGGCGCGCCCATCAATCGGTTGTCGCCGCCGGCATGCATCAACATTTTTTTCAGGGCGCCAAGAGTCCGCTGTTCGTCGATGTGGGGGATCGCCTGTTTGCACACATCTACCTCGATCCCGCCCGTATGCCCCGACAAGTCATGTTGCAATGGCATGACGGCACTTGGGAGCATCGCGCCTATTGGGGCGAAAACCTCATTCCGTGGGGCACCGACAACACCGTCAGCCGGCAGTACATGGGCCCATTGCCTCCGCCTGGCCGATGGGTGCGTCTCGAAGTGCCGGCCGCAACCGTGGGACTCGAAGGACGGATCGTGGGCGGCATGGCCTTTACGCTATTCGATGGGATGGCCACGTGGGATCGTGCCGGCAAGTGCGCGTTGCAGCCGGTCGGTTCCGGCGAGCAGGACCCATCGGCCCCGGCGCTGCTGTTTACCGGCGGCACCCTCGATTTCACCAGCGTGATCGATCCGGCAATAGGAGCATAGGTATGGCCTCCCGAATCAGACTCGACCTCAGCACCCAGAACCCCGACTTGCAGGATGGTTTACAGGCGCGCATCCACGATCCGCTCTGGATGCTGGGACGCCAATGGCAATTCGGCGAATTCAACGGAGCCGATGCTGGATCACCGGCTGCCGCGCAGGTGATTGTGGACACCGCTGCCATCACCCGCTATCAACCGGGGCCACGCTCTGGGCCACATCCGGCAAGACCTTACGCAGCCGACAGCCTGGCATTGGAAACGTTGGTGGAAGCGGAACCGGTGACAGACGACTCGCGCCCCAATTGGCGACTGGCGGCCGAATCCGGGCGGCATCTCCTCCGCTTGCTGGAGACGGCTCGTCTCGGTCCCTCCCGCGCGCAATGGTTGGCAAGCGCCTACGTACTAGCCGCTCCCACTCCTGAACAGGCCAAGCAGATCGACGCCGCGAGCCTGTCGTTCCTCCGCGTGCTGGCTGGCCGCACCATCGATGGACTGCAGTTTGCCGCACGCCTCAGAGTGCTGCAGGCCGGCAACACATTAAATGATGTATTTCGCGGCGCGCCGTTGGATCAGATTGCCGCAGGGGATCAAGCAAAGATCATCGGCATCCTCAAGACCTGGCTGGCCTGGGTGGATAGTCTCTTTCAACAGGGCGCCGCCTCTTCTGCCTGGATTCCTGAACGGATGGAATATGCGCTGAGTATCTCCGCCAAGACGACGTCGAGCGAAGTGGTGCTGACCGCGCCGGAATATCTCGATGGACGGCTAGACTGGTTTTCGTTCACGACGGGTTCGGGAAACGGCCTGGGTGCCATCGAAAGTCCGACATCCATCAGCGACGCGTTCCTCCCAACCCCGGTCTCGTTTCGCGGCATGCCTTCTGCGCGCTTATGGGAATTCGAAGACGGCGCCGTGAACTTTGCGAGTGTCCAAGCGGCGCCGCAGGACCTGGCTCGCCTGCTGCTCGTAAAGTTCGCCCTGGAATACAGTAACGACTGGTTCCTGCTGCCACTCGAACTGGCGGTGGGCACCCTCTCCCAGATCCGCGCGCTTGTCGTCACCAACACCTTTGGCGAACGCTTCCTTGTCCCGCACGCCAGCGAAGTGGATGGCCCCGCGTCGCCCTGGCGCATGTTCAGCCTGACAAACGACACTCAGAAGTTGTTCTTCCTACCGCCGGTGCTGGGCCCGCTGCTGGAAAGCCAACCGGTGGAAGACCTGTCGTTGTTGCGGGATGAAATGGCTAACGTCGCCTGGGCCGTTGAGCGTGTCGTTGAAAGCGCCGCCGGCCGGCCGTTGGATCGTCATGAAGCGTATCAAGAGACGTTGGCCGCACAGCCTCCCCCACCCTCCGCCGGCGGTGAAGGCGATCCATTGATCTACAGGCTCGGGACGACGGTGCCGGACTACTGGATTCCGTTGCTGCCGGTGAAAGACGGCACCACCCTGCGACTCAAGCGTGGGGCACTGCCGGCATTCGGCGAGGGCGGCATCCAGGGTGCGCAACGTTCCAAGGGACGATTACTCGAACCGAACCGTGAACTGTTGCTGTTCGACGAAGAAGTCCCGCGCGAAGGCGCGCGCGTCACCCGGACCTATCAATATGCGCGCTGGATCGACGGCTCAACGCATCTGTGGATCGGCCGACGCAAAGGACCGGATAAAGGGGAAGGGTCAAGCGGGCTGCAGTTCGATGTGGCGGAGAAGAGGGAAGAAGGGAATTCGTAGCTACTGCTGACTTTTAATCAGCGAGCCGTAGGTTTGCCCATTTACCCTGCCGCGGCTCGACGCTCATGACACTGCCGTCTCCCGCAGGGTTCCCGCGCCTCAGAAGCCTCTGTCGCTCTAGCCTTCCAACATCCTCGGTTCACGGTTGCTCCAAGCTATCCCTCATCAATCGCAGCAGACACATAGCGTAGGAGGAAACCTGACAAAAAAACCACGCCCCCTATGAATTTCCCTCGCGTTCTACCCGATTCCCGCCTACAGACATTTCTTCAATCACTGCTACGGTTATCAGAGGGAATGATGTTCTCCCAATTCGTCACTGATTCCGGCTGAGCGTGAGCCGGCTAAGCCATGGACAGAACGAAGGAGCAGGAAGTCTCATGACCAATTTAACGTCGACACTAAGATTGCAACATGTGTTCATCTCGAACTTGTTGGAAGCAGCGCAGTGGATTGGCGTTGAAAAGCTGGAAGCGCAAAGGAAACTGAGGGCGGCGAAAATACACCTCTTGGCCCACCTCAAATTGGAAGACACGCTCTTGTATCCCACCTTGTTCGAAGCCGCCGAAAGGAGTGTGGAGCTGAAGCACACGTTGGACTTCCTTGCGAAAGACATGGCGGACGTCTCAAAAGAGGTGATGAGCTTTTTTGAACAGTTCCACATCGGTGGTACGCACCATCACACGTCACAGGACATTGGGAACATCCTCTTTCTGTTGCAAACACGCATCCGTCGAGAGGAAGACACGCTCTTCGCGGAATTCGATAAGCTGAAGATTGCGGCTCGCACCATGGTCGCTGTACAGATGACTGATTTCCGGCCTTCCATAGGGGATTGCTCTCGTTCAATTCATCACATGTGAACGAAGACCTCCCGCTCTGCAGTCCAAGCCCGCGCTCACAGGCTCGACGACCGAAGCATCAGCAGACCAGCCCTTATTGAAATCACAGATAGACGGAGAGAGGAAAGGTCCGATGTCAGATCTGACGAAGAACGAGGCCATCATTGAGGCACTCGAATCAGCCGGCTATCAAGACATCAGGCTGAAAGTCGTCCCCAAACGTTTTCTGTTTAGCGACGGCTGCTTTCACACAGAACTAGAATTTTCCAGGAATTATTTTGACGAAACCACGCTCGCTACGCTGCAAGGGCTGATGAAGGACACCATTCTCCCCGCCATCACACAGCAGATGGGGAAGACGGTGTATGTGAATGCCCGCGGAGTGAGCATCATCCCTTCGACGCACGGTCGAAAGCAGAATTGCTAGTGGTTCTTTCTCGATAGTGATCGCAATCGCCTTCACGGGCTCGCCCGAGTTCCGGATGCTCTTCAGCGTCTGAGCCAGAGACGTGCTCATTCAGGTGCTAAGACTCTCAGTCTCCGCAGGAGATTCAGGAGTTGGCCGAGAAGGCCGTGAGGTGCTGAATTATACCGCCACTGTGCTCGAAGGAGATGAATAGGGCTCACACATTCGTTCCAACTGCCTAGTTAAATCTCGTCTGGACCCAACCCGTGTTTGACACTTTCGTCGTGGAGCGATATCGTGAGACATGCTTGCTCGTCTATTCGCAACGCTGTCGTTGGCTGCATTAGCAGTTCTGTTCAAGCGCCTCGTGATACGCAAACCTCCGTCACGCCCGTATCGCAAAGCTGAATCGAAGTGGCCTAGCCGAAGTTACCGCGAACCTTCCTGAACGCTGCCGCCACGGCAATCAGAGCGATTTCGATCTTCTTTACCCTTGCAGGTGAGAGAACCGATCTATGGATAGCGTCTTCGGAAAAGATTTTTTACTGAGCGCTGAACAGATACACTTCCTCGTGTGTCTCGCGAAACGGCAGAGCGATGGTCGAGCAGCCCTGCACTATGTAGTCGAGATACGGATCGATGGTGAGGAAGTTCATTTCCTCACCGAAGAAGTCTTTGGAGTCTGTAGCACGCAAGACGAACCTATGAATGCGTTGACCATGCAGCGCTGGTTCGACAGTCAGCCGCCTTGGTGTGTGACTACCCCGTGGTATGCAGTAACTCGTGCAGCAGAAATCGAGGGAGGGGGAACGATCCGATCCAATGACCCAATAATCGCGACGTATTGGCCGCCTCGACGAACTGAGCTATGGCTTCTTGTTGGACATCGAGAAGAATGGTTGACAGCCGAAAATGAGATTAGGGTTCCGGAGAAGGGAGTCTGACAGACGTACTCCCCTTAATCATGCCCAATCGTCGGCTTTAATTTGGATCGGGACATGTTGCCAGGAACACCTCGGTCCCCAGTGAATCGAGGGAATACTATACAGAAATCTTGATCGCCTTTGTTCTCACTGTCCCACGCCGTCTCCCACGAGGAGCCTGGCGGACCGTTACGACGACATCCTGACCTAACAGCGAAAGAAAATGAACCAGGCGCTCAATGGAAAATCCTGCCATCTGCCCGGCCATGAGCTTCGATATTTTGGCCTGATCAATCCCTAACTGAATCGCCGCCTCCACTTGCTTCCATCCTCGGCTTTTGACGGTATCCTGAACGGCTTGCAGCAGATTGCTCTTCAGAATCAACTCTGCAGACTTTTCGTCGGAAAAAGCCAAGTCTCGAAATATATTTCCGCTGCTTTTGGTCACTGTGGCACGCGTCATCGCCGTTGTTCCTTTCTCCACCTCACCAAATCGGCATATCGCTCTTTGGCGAGCTGGATATCGCGGTGAGGCGTTTTCTGTGATCGTTTTTCGAAAACGTGCAACACATAGAGGGCTTCCTCAAACCTTGCCACATAAAGAATACGATAGGTACCGCTGTCCTCCCAGAGGCGAATTTCCTGAACACCAGTACCCACCATAGACAACGGTTTCCAGTCATCCGGTTCCTTCCCTTGTTGAACCTTGAAAAGCTGGTAACCCGCCGTCTCCCTCACATCCTCTGGAAGCTCTCGGAGGTCGTCTCTCGATGATCCAACGAAATGCACCGGCTTCATTCAGGGCTCGCCATAGAATGCGTTCAAAAACCCATGCCTCATAGTATGCCACAATTGGCATACACGGCAAGAGACGGTTCTCATTGACGCCATGCCACCTCCATCGCCGCATAGGCAGGAGGCATGCAGAAAGAAATTCTGAGGTAACAACCCACTAACCCGGAAAATTCACGACTCGCGTCATAAAAAAAGCCATCGAGGCTCCTCCCTGTGCTATAGGAGCGGCGACCAAGCAGCTTCTACGTACAGCGATGGAGGCACCCGATGGCGACAGACGGTATACCGCAAGTGACCTTCGCATTCCATGACAACCTGACGCCGGTGGTGGCGCGCT